>CAMMVF010000004.1 GCA_946500295.1 uncultured Clostridia bacterium
CGGCTTTGCCGAACAAGAGGGGGAAGCCTGCAAGAGAGGCTTCCCCATAAAAGGGAATTGTCGCAAGTTACTAATTGCGGCAACCCTCTTTAACTATATATCCCACACGATTTATCGTGAATTTTAATAGAATAAACTCGTACGATAAATCTGAAGGAGGGATTTGGTGAGAACAAAGGAAGCTATTGCGGCGAGAATAATTGAGCTTTGTAATCAGCGCAAAATTGCCGTTAATGCTTTAGCTAATATATCAGGAGTACCTCCCTCGACTATCTACAGTATGCTCAATCAAAAGAGCAAAAATCCCGGCGTGGTGTCAATCAAGAAAATCTGCGATGGATTAGATATATCTGTACGTGAATTTTTTGACAGCGATTTATTCGACGACAAAGAGCAGGAGATAGAATAAATTCTTACAGAATTGATTAATGATAAAAGGTCAGACTCAGCTTTGAGCCTGACCTTTTTCGATTGTTTTTATAGAAAATAAATTATATTATGGCAAAGCAATAATTACTAAATTTAACTAATGGGCAGGCATATTCGATTTTAGAGGAGCTAAAAAATAAAAGTGCGGTTGATTGATATAATGTTAGCAAATTTATTAATATAACTTAAGGTTATATATTGACAAAACTATATATTCAAGTATAATGAAGATATAATATAAAGTGAAAAATATAAAAGGTGTAAGATATGAAAAAACTGTTTTTAGTTCCTAGCCTTCTGCTCGTAATCGCACTTGCCTTTACGGGCTGTGGCGGTGGCAAGGATTATAAATCGACAATATATGTGACCGACTGCAAGACAGACGAAATTGTTTTGCAGCTTGAGCCCGAGGACGATGAGGAAAAGGCAAGGCTTTTGCTCGATGCTGCAACCATAAGCTCGTCTGATGCGGTAACAATCTCAAAGGACGAGCCGGATTACTCAATGCGCCTTGTTGACCAAAGCGGAGCGAATCAGCCCGACTCTTATTGCAATTTCTATATTGTCGGCGAAGACCTCTATGTTCAGTGGGACGCAGAAAAGATGAAGGATTCAAATCCTGAAGTTGATTCTACTATCAATAAATGCAGTAACCTCACGGCTGAGGAATTTCTCGATGCCGTCAATGAATAAACATCAGGCGCAGACTGCCGAAATCTTAATAGACAGAAAAAAGGGGCTGTCGCATTAAAAAGCCGATAAGTAACTGAAAAGTTCTCAAATTTTAGCTTGGAACTGATTATAACAAACACAGGGCAGTAAAACGTAGGTTGTTAAAGTTTAGCTCAAGCCTTTTTAAAGGCTTGCGGTTTCCAAAGGCAGAGCCTTTGGTCGCCGTCCGCAGACGGCGAAATCCCCTTGCGTTTAAGCGCTCGGCAGGGGGTGAATTGTTCGGCTTTGCCGAACAAGAGGGGGAAGCCTGCAAGAGAGGCTTCCCCATAAAAGGGGATTGTCGCAAGTTACTAATTGCGACAGTCCCATTTTTGTAATTTATAAATATTGTTATGCTTGGCTGTTTGATTCCTTAATCTCTTTTTCAAGATTTTCCTTAGCCACTGCGAGCATTAGCTTTATTCTGTTTTCCTGGTTTACCCTCGGTGCGCCGGGGTCGTAGTCTATGGCTACGATATTCGCCCTGTCGTCTATTGATTTTATCTTCCTTATCATGCCCTTGCCGCAGATGTGGTTAGGCAGACAGCCGAAGGGCTGGGTGCAGACAATGTTCGGGTAGCCTGTCTCTGTCAGCTCGAGCATCTCGGCAGTCAAAAGCCAGCCTTCACCCATCTTGCTGCCGTAGCCGATTACGCCCTTGACAAGCTCCTTGGTGTGCTTGTACTGACCGGGCGGGGTGAAGCCATATTTTTTGGTAGCCTCTATCATCATGGTTTCCATGCTCTCAAGATAATCATAGAGCACCTTTATAACCTTATATTTTATCTTACTGCCGCCGTAGAGCTTTATATCCTCCAAGCGGTTGTCAACCTTGAACAGGGCAAAGCCCATAATTCCCGGAACGCAGACCTCGCAGTCCTGATCGGCTAAAAATTGCTCCAGATTATTGTTGCCAAGTCTGGCGTATTTTACATAAATCTCGCCGACTACCCCGACCTTTACCTTTGGTACGCGGTTGAGCTTCAGCTCGCTGAAATCCTTTGCTATTTGCTCAAGTATGCCCTTTTGCTCCTTAGCGGCGAAGCCGTTTCCGTTTTTAAACATCTCCGTCAGCTTGTCGCTCCAGGAATCAACCAGCTTCATGCTCTCGCCCTTGTTTACCTCGTAGGGCTTAGTCTGGTTGCTAAGACACATCAGGGTGTCGCCGTATACCAAGGCGGCTACAAGCCTTCTTATCATCGGCAGAGTGAGGGAAAAGCCGCTGTTTTTCTCAAGACCGGAGAGGTTGAGCGAAATAACCGGAACAAATTCCAGCCCGGCTTTTTTAAGCCCCTTTCTCAGCAGATGAATGTAGTTTGAAGCGCGGCATCCGCCGCCCGTCTGGGTTATCATCAACGCGGTCTTGTGCACGTCGTACTTGCCGCTTTGAAGCGCATGGATAAATTGTCCGATTACAAGCAAAGCCGGGTAACAGGTGTCGTTGTGTACGTATTTTAGCCCGACCTGAGCAATTTCAGGACCTTCGGTGTCCAAAAGCTCGGTCTTATAGCCGTACATATCAAATACGTTTCTCATCAGCCGAAACTGAATCGGCGCCATCATCGGCAGGAGTATGGTGTATTCCTCCTTCATCTCCTTTGTGAAGAGAAGTCTGCCGCTTTTATCGTATTCTAATTTTGCCATTGATATCCTTCCTTTGAAGCTATGAGTTGCGGTTATTTATTCTCTCTCTGTTCAGCCACAGCCGCCAGCAGGCTTCTTATCCTGATTTTGACTGCGCCGAGGTTTGTAATTTCGTCAATCTTTATTTGAGTGTAAATCTTGCCCTCGCTCTCGAGTATTCCCCTGACCTCGTCGGTTGTGATAGCGTCAACTCCGCAGCCGAAGGAAACCAGCTGTACCAGATTCATGTCCTCTCTGCCGGCTATATACTTAGCGGCTGCATAAAGACGGGAGTGGTAGGTCCATTGATTCAAGACAGTGGTGGGGAATTTCTCTACTCGGCAGCTGACAACGTCCTCCGAAACTATTGCACAGTTAAAACCGGAAATCAGCTTGTCAATGCCCTTGTTTATCTCGGGGTCAACGTGGTAGGGCCTGCCGGCAAGAACAATGATCTCCTTGCCCTTTGCTTCTGCTTCGGCAATTATCTTCTCGCCTCTGTCCCTGATTTTTGCCATGTGCCTGTCGTATTCGGCGTAAGCCGCCTTTGCGGCAGCCTTGACTTCCTTCAGGCTGATGCCATCGAAATATTTGCACAACATCTCATGGGCTTTTTTGGGGAAGTCCTTCTTGCGGTGGATTCCGAGGTATTCCTTTATAAACGTAACCTTTTTAATGTCCTTCATGTTTGCGCCGATAACCTCGGGGTAGTAGGCGACTACGGGGCAGTTATAGTGGTTGTCACCGAGCTTTTCATCCAGGTTGTAGGACATACAGGGGTAGAATATTGTATCAATTCCGCTGTCTATTAAAGTCTGTATGTGACCGTGTACAAGCTTGGCAGGATAGCAAACGGTGTCCGAGGGTATTGTCTGCTGACCCTTAGCGTAAAGCTTGCGGTCGGAGATGGGGGAGGCGACCAGCTCAAAGCCTAGGCTGGTGAAAAAGCTGTGCCAAAACGGCAGAAGCTCGTACATATTAAGAGCCATCGGAACTCCGATTTTGCCTCTTTTTCCGGGTATGGGCTTGTAGCTTTTTAAAAGCTCCAGCTTGTAGTCGTAGATATTAAGCGTCTTGTCGGGAGTGCGCTTTGTTATCGGGCGTTCACAGCGGTTGCCGCCGATGAACTTCCTTCCGTCTGCAAATTTATTTACGGTCAGTCGGCAGTTGTTTTGGCAAAGTCCGCAGTTAACCACCGTGATTTCATGCTTAAAGTTTTTAAGGTCGTCAGTCTTAAGTATGCTGCTCTTTTGTACTCCCTTTCTCGACTTTGCGTACAGCGCAGCGCCATAGGCTCCCATCAATCCCGATATGGTCGGGCGGACTACCTGAGTATCCATTTCCTTTTCAAAGGCTCTCAAAACAGCGTCGTTTAAGAATGTACCTCCCTGTACCACTATCTTCCGTCCCAGCTCTGAGGGTGAGGAGGCTCTGATTACTTTATAAAGCGCATTTTTGACTACGCTTATAGAAAGACCTGCCGATATGTCCTCTATGGTCGCTCCGTCTTTTTGAGCCTGCTTTACCGAGCTGTTCATAAATACAGTACAGCGGGAGCCGAGATCAACAGGCTGCTTTGCAAACAGTCCGAGCTTTGCAAAATCCTCCATTGAGTAGCCGAGGGCGTTTGCAAAGGTCTGTAAAAACGAGCCGCAGCCGGAGGAGCAAGCCTCGTTTAAAAACAGATTATCTATCGCTCCGTTGTGAATCTTAAAGCATTTTATATCCTGCCCGCCTATGTCGATTACAAACTCCACGTCAGGCATGAACTTTTTAGCCGCTGTCAGGTGGGCGATAGTCTCTACAATGCCGTAGTCGTAGCAGAAGGCGTTTTTGATGATTTCCTCGCCATAGCCTGTTGCGGCGCAGGCGGCAATATCCAAATCGGGAGCTATCGAGTAGATTTCCTCTAAAAATTCCTTTATAAGAGGTACGGGGTTTCCAGAGTTAGGCTGGTACTTGGAGTAGAGAATTTCGCCGCTTTCTCCCATTACAACGCTCTTAACAGTTGTCGAGCCTGCGTCCGTGCCTATATAGGCTCTGCCCTTGTAGCCCTCAAGCTTACCCATATCAACCGATGCGCGGCTGTGGCGGCGGGTGAAATGCTCGTATTCCTCTTCGTTTTCAAAAAGCGGCTTGTTAAAGGCGAAGTTTCCGCTTCCACTGTAGTGGCTTACAGCTTCTATCACCTTGTTAAAATCAATCGTGTTCTCAGCGCACAGCGCAGCGCCCGAGGCGACAAAGTAAAGTGAATTTTCGGGGCAGATACCCTCGGTGCCCAGCACCATGTCAAACCTTCTGCGCAGCCTGCTCATAAAGGTCAGAGGACCGCCGAGGTAAACAACCTTTCCCTCAATTTCACGTCCCTGAGCAAGACCGGCAACAGTCTGGTTTACCACAGCGGCGAAAATACTCTCGGCTATGTCGCTCTTTCTTGCGCCCTGATTCAGTAGTGGCTGGATATCGGTTTTTGCAAAAACGCCGCAGCGGCTGGCTATGGTGTAGGTTTTTTCGCTCTGGGCGGCGAGCTCGTCCATCTGCTCGAGCGGCACGTCCAGCAATGTCGCCATCTGGTCGATAAACGCTCCGGTGCCGCCTGCGCAAGAGCCGTTCATCCTGACCTCCATACCTCCTGTGAGGAAGAGTATCTTTGCGTCCTCTCCGCCAAGCTCTATGATTACGTCAGTGCCGGGAATGAAGGTGTTCGCCGCTACTCTGGTGGCATATACCTCCTGAACAAAGTCAATCCCGCATTTATCCGCAACACCCATGCCCGCCGAGCCTGAAATGGCTACAAGCGCATTTTCCACACCGTCAATCTCTTTTCTGACGCGGGTTAAAATTTCCGCAATCTTGCTGGTTATCTGTGAGTAATGCCTTTCGTATGTGCTGTAAATAATTTTGTTGTTTTCGTCCAATGCAACACATTTTACTGTTGTTGAGCCTATATCCAAGCCGATTCGCAAGGGTGATCCCTCCTAAAGATGCCTAAGTCTGTTTATACTTATTCCAATGTGTTATTATATTATATATGACCGCTGTTTTAATTCTTTTCTATAATTAAATTTACATCATCCCGATAATTATGCACCTTTTTCAACACAGTGTCAAGATGCAATTTCTACCCATATTTTACGTTTCTTGTCAACATGCTGAAAATTAAATTTTGACAAATGAAAATAATATCGAATCTTCTTGATAAATTTCAGAGTTTTGAACAGTTTACAGTAAGTTTACAACTTCTGAGGCAAGTTTTGCTGCAATATTTTAGTTATGCAAATTTTTATATATTGACAAATTTGAATTTGGGAGCTAAAATTAATATCAGTTAAATATTTTCAAAGGCTTTGACAGGGAAGAGTACGGAGGATAAGCTTTTTAAGAGAGCTGCCGGTCGGTGTGAGGCAGTATAGCCCCAAAGGAAAATCACCCTTGAGTTGTCCGCTGAAGTGTAATCGTAGGCGTGAACGGAGTCCCACCGTTACAGGGGAAGGCATTCGGCTTATGCCCGATGCTGTGAGCGGCTCAAATGAGCAAGCAAAGTGGTACCACGGAAGTATATTTCGCCTTTGCAATCGTTAGATTGCAAGGGCTTTTTTATTGCCCGTTGGCAGTAAGTGGTATTGTGTGTAATTCAAATTAAAAGGGCAGGGATTAAAATGAAGTTAAATGGGTCTGATATTATTGCAGAGTGTTTGCTCGAACAGGGAGTAGATACGGTGTTCGGCTATCCCGGAGGGGCGGTGCTGAATATTTACGACGCTCTGTACAAGTACAGCGATAAAATCAAGCATATTCTCACGGCGCACGAGCAGGGAGCATCACACGCAGCCGACGGCTATGCCAGAGCTACCGGAAAAACAGGAGTGGTGATAGCTACCTCCGGCCCTGGCGCTACTAATCTGATTACAGGGCTTGCCACAGCGAAGATGGACAGCTCTCCCGTTGTAGCCATAGTCGGGAATGTGACGAGGGATTGTTTGGGGCGTGACAGCTTCCAGGAGGTGGACATCAAGTCCATTGCAGCGCCGGTAACTAAGAAGAGCTTTCAGGTTATGAGTATCGAGGAGCTTGCCGATACAATCAGGGAAGCTTTCCATATAGCAAATTCCGGCAGAAAGGGTCCGGTGCTCATAGATGTTCCCAAGGATATAACGGCGGCTGTTACCGAGTATGATAGTGCGAAGCCTGTTTCCGATAAGCCGTATGTAAAACCGAATAATGATATACAAAAAGCCTGTGAGCTTTTGAGAAATTCATCCCGCCCCTTTATTTACGCAGGAGGCGGAATAATTAGCAGCAATGCCGCCGATGAGCTTCTGGCTTTTGCCGAAAAAATTGACGCACCCGTTTGCTGCTCGTTGATGGGCATAGGCGGTATGCCGGCTGACCACGAGCTCTATTTCGGCAACCTCGGTATGCACGGAATGTACTCCACGGGCATGGCGACGCTGAACGCAGACTGCATAATAGCCTTGGGAGCGAGATTTTCCGACCGTGTGGCAGGAGACCGAGAGCGCTTCGGTGAGAACGCCACAATCATCCATTTTGATATTGATGAAAACGAAATCGACAAAAATGTCAAGACCGACTGCGCTATAATAGGAGATATCAAGTCAACCCTTGCAGAACTTACCGCATCAATTGAACAGCTCGAACATAGGCAGTGGCTAAATCAGCTCAGGCAGTGGCAGAAAAACGACGATGTATATTCCGGCAGCGATTACCCGACGCCGCAGCAGATTCTAGGTGTGGTGAACGAAATGAAAGATGACAATGACATAATTACAACAGATGTCGGTCAGCACCAGATGTGGACTGCTCAGCTTTGCTCCTTTAATAAGCCGAGAACATTTTTGACCTCGGGCGGACTTGGGACTATGGGCTTTGGAATGGGAGCGGCCATAGGTGCCTCAATCGGCTGTGATAAAAGCAGAGTTACACTGATAACAGGCGACGGCAGCTTCCACATGAATTTAAATGAGCTTGTCACCTTGAAAAGCTACAATCTTCCCGTTGTAGTCTGTGTAATGAACAATATGGTTTTGGGAATGGTCAGACAGTGGCAAAAACTCTTTTACGGCCACCGCTTTTCTCAGACAGATCCTCACAGGGCTACCGACTTTGCCGCAGTGGCAGAGGGGTTCGGAGTAAAGGGCTTTACAGTAACTCGACCGGAGCAGATAGAGCCTGTGCTCAAGGAGGCTTACAGCTTAAATGCCCCTGTTGTAATCGACTTTCATATATCCCCCGATGAAAACGTACTGCCGATGATTCCCCCGGGAAAAACGGCAGAGGATATGATAATGGAGCTTGACTAATTTTCAGGTTTGAATAACTGTTTTGTAAAAGAGGTATGGCTATGGATACAAAATTAAAGGAAATTGAAATTTTTGATTCTACTCTCCGTGATGGAGCTCAGGGAGAGGGAATATCCTTTTCGGTTCAGGATAAGCTCGATATAGTGCGCCTGCTCGATGATTTGGGAGTGAAGTATATTGAGGCGGGAAACCCCGGTTCAAACCCGAAGGATTTGGAGTTTTTCGAGAAGGCCTCTCGTTTGGAGCTAAAACACTCAAAGCTTGTAGCCTTCGGCAGCACGAGGAGGAAGGGCATAACTGCGCAGCAGGACAGCAATCTTGCCGCTCTGATAGGAGCGGGAACTGAGTATGTAGCGGTTTTCGGCAAGTGCTGGAAGCTTCACGTCACCGAGATAATAAATACAACAGTGGAAGAAAACCTCAACATGATATATGACACCTGCAAATATCTCTGCGACAACGGAAAGAGAGTAACCTTTGACGCCGAGCACTTTTTTGACGGCTACAAGAATGACCGTGAGTTTGCTTTAAAGGCGCTTCAAAGTGCGGTGAACGGTGGAGCCGAGTGTCTTGCACTGTGCGACACCAACGGGGGCAGCTTCCCGGACGAGATGTACGACATAGTTTCTGATGTACGCAATCATTTCCCTGATGTAAAAATATCCATCCATGCGCATAATGACAGAGGAATGGCAGTTGCAAACTCGGTAATGGCAGTAAAGGCGGGTGCGGTGCAGGTGCAGGGTACTTATCTCGGCTACGGAGAGCGTTGCGGCAATGCAAACCTCTCGACCATAATTCCCGATTTGACCTTGGCAGGTTATTCATGTATTCCTGAGGATAAGCTTAAAGAGGTAACTGCCACTGCCCGTGAACTTGCCGAGATTTCAAACACCTCGATAAAAAGGGGAGAGCCGTTTATCGGTATCAGCGCCTTTGCCCACAAGGCGGGTATGCACGCCGACGGGGTGCTCAAGCTCCCTCGCTCATTTGAGCACGTACCTCCCGAGACTTTCGGTAACACCAGACGCTTTTTGATGAGCGAGATTTCGGGCAGGGGAGCAGTACTTGAAAGAATACGGAAGATAGACCCGAGCATACAGAAAAACAGCGAGGAGACCTCCGCTATTTTGGAGGCGCTCAAGCGAATGGAACAGCAGGGTTATCAGTATGAGGGTGCGGACAGCAGCCTTGAAATGCTTATCCGTCGCAACCTCGGCAAGTACAAGCCGTTTTTCGAGCTGAAAAACTACAAGATAATCTCAGGCAGACCCTGTGAAAATGATGATTGCAGCGCAACCGCCACCGTAAAGGTGAGCGTTGACGGAAAGGATCAACTGATGGTTGCAGAGGGCAACGGCCCTATCAGCGCAATGGACCGTGCGCTTCGTCGTGCGCTTGAGGTGTTTTATCCGACGCTGAGGAATGTCAGGCTCATAGACTACAAGGTACGTGTAATGGATCCGAAGTCCGCTACAGCGGCTACTGTAAGGGTTTTAATAACCTCTACAGACGGCAGGAATGTTTGGACTACGGTCGGAGTTTCCGGAGACGTTGTCGAGGCCAGTCGCATAGCGCTGGCGGAATCAATAGAGTATCATCTGATTCGCAAGTACGGTGTGGATACAGATAAAAGCACTATGAATGAATAATTCAACCCCTGATTATGCAAAAATTTGTTTTTTGATCCAAAATGTGTTATAATACAACTTGCCGGTTGAATATATCAGTTTAGCGTCGGCCGATGTGTTCGACAAAATATATTTTTTAAAAGGAAGTGAGTTAATTGGAGCATATGAGAGAGTTCAGCGAGATCACTCCGGAAATAATGAAGATGAGTGAACTCTGCTACCAGAACAGCAACATTGATCCCGACCTCTATACGAAGTACGATGTAAAAAGGGGACTGCGCGACTTAAACGGTAAGGGCGTACTGACAGGACTTACCGAGATTTCGGATGTTTGCGCTTTTAAGGAGCTGGAAAACGGTGAAAGAATTCCGATTGACGGCAACCTTTATTATCGCGGATATAATGTCGAGGACATAGTTGACGGATTTATTAAGGATGACCGCTTCGGTTTTGAGGAGGTTACATACCTGCTGCTTTTCGGTCAGTTGCCGGATGAGCAACAGCTTGAGGAGTTTAAAAGCTTGATCGCTTACTACCGCTCTTTACCGATGAGCTTTGTCAGGGATATTATTATGAAGATGCCGAGCAAGGATATAATGAATTCGCTGGCTCGCAGCGTGCTAACGCTTTATTCCTATGACAATAACCCCGACGACACCTCGCTGCCTAATGTTTTAAGACAGTGTATTCAGCTTATTTCGCTGTTCCCGATTTTGTCGGTGTACAGCTTTCAGGCGTACGGATATTTCCATGAGAATAAGAGCCTGTTTATTCACAATCCCCAACCGGAGCTTTCTACAGCGGAGAATATCCTTTATATGCTGCGCTCCGATTGTAAGTACACCAAGCTTGAGGCGAAGCTTTTGGATATGGCTTTGGTTTTGCACGCAGAGCACGGCGGCGGCAACAACTCCACCTTTACGACCCACGTTGTAAGCTCCTCGGGAACTGACACATATTCGGCTATTGCGGCGGCTTTGGGCTCGCTCAAAGGACCCAAGCACGGCGGAGCTAATATCAAGGTAGCTCGTATGTTTGAGGATATCAAGGCGCATGTCAAAGATTACTACGACGAGGAAGAGATAGGCAATTATATAACCAAGATTCTACATAAAGAGGCCTTTGACCGCAGCGGTTTAGTTTACGGTATAGGTCACGCCATCTATTCCGTATCCGACCCAAGAGCAAGGGTATTTAAGCGCTTTGTAGAGCGGCTTTCAAAGGAGAAGGGCAGGGAGGATGAGTTCCACCTGTACAATACGGTCGCAAAGGTTGCCGCCGAAAAGATAGCTCAGGAGCGCAAGGTTTACAAGGGCGTAAGCGCCAATGTTGATTTTTACAGCGGCTTTGTTTATACAATGCTTGATTTGCCGCAGGAGCTGTTCACCCCTCTGTTTGCCATAGCGAGAATTTCAGGCTGGAGCGCACACAGAATCGAGGAGCTCATAAACTCCAGCAAGATTATACGTCCGGCCTATATGAACGTTCAGCCGCACAGAGCTTATATAAATCTGGCTGATCGGAAGGATAAATGATAAAAATAAATAATTCTTTAAGAAGCTGTACCTGTTTAGGTGCAGCTTCTTTTATTAGGGGAATTTACACTTATAAAATTTAGTCTTGACAACATATTAAATATATTTTATTATAGTGAAGTAATAAATTGCCAAAATTAGTTGAATTATAAATTTTTGGCATAATTGTATATGCGAGGGGGGTATGTTAACACAAAAAGTATAATATTGCAACAAATAGGAGGTTATGTCTATACAGAATATTTCTGATGAGACAAAAATTATGAAAAAACGATGTCTTTTATTGTTGGTACCCTGTGCTGTATTGCTTGTAATGGTAGGCATTTGGATAGGAACAAAAATTGATATTGAACAACTGAATAAGCAAAATAATTATGACAGCAATATCAATAGTACCATTGCAGTAGTAAATCAGGACACGGGCGTAAAAAACGAGTCCGGAAACGTCAATTATTCCGAGGCGTTTATTGCTTCTTTAAACAGCGACTATAAGGTTGTTTCATATAAGGAGGCTCAAGACGGAATAAACAGCGGCGACTATTCGGCGATGGTTATATTTCCGTCCGATTTATCAAGCAGCGTTTATTCAATTAATGAATCAACCCTGCAATCTCCCAAAATAGAGTTTTCAGTAAATCCTTCTCTGACGGAAAGCGATTATATTGGTACATACCTGAAGGTTTTGGATTTGCAAAACGATATCAACGAGACTATTTCCTATCTGTATGTTTCCTCGGTGTATGAGGAACTGCACAATGCGCAGGACGAGGTCAAGGAGATATTTAAAAATGATGAAGATGATATGACGGCTCTTGAGGAGGTTAAACTTCATGATTTCAGACTTGACGTGGACTGGTCTGATATACCACAGGTCAACTTTGAGCCGAAGGAAATTGATTTTGAGGAATTTGTATCTACTGTTCAGGGATATGCTGACGATATGTCAGAGAAATATGTGGACAGCTATGAAGTCGCTCAGGCTGATTATGAACAATTCCAGTCAGGATTTTCTTCTATGGCTCAAACAGTATCTGAAGACGGCTTAAGCTGGTATGAATCTGTAAACGACAGAGAAGGCAGAGTTACAAACTATGCGACCTCTGTTATGAGCTATAGGGACGACGTTGCCGATTGGAGCAATGATGTCTCTGTGTGGAACGAAAGTACCAATCTCTGGAGTGGAGATATAGCCGGTTATTTAGGGCGACTTGAGTCCTGGCAGGCAAACGTAATAACATGGAAAAATGATATGGATATTTGGGGCGATTTATTTAAAGCCGACATGGATTTATATCAAAACAGTATAAACTCATATAAGGATGCTGTAAGCACCTGTTCTAACGATATGTATAATCACTATCTGACAAGTACCGCCGACTGGTCTAAGCAATATACCGATTACGCTGACAACGTCGGAGAGTATTTGGGAGACTTGAGAATTTATATTGAGGATTATAATCAGAAGGTTTTGGTTGATAATGCTTATATTGCCGATGTGGATACCTATAACAATGAGTTGAGTTCATATCAGGGCAGTATAGACGCATATGCCTCCAGCGTATATTCAAATTATTTTGAACCGCTCAAAGGCTATCATGAGGAATTAAACAGTATATTCTTCGGCGACGAAAACGACGAGAATAACAATGGTTTAGTAGGTGACATCAACAGCTATTACAGTCAACTGCTTGATTATGAAAACGCTCTTAATACATATAAAACATCTTTGTACAACTATTCAATCTCATATTCACATATGGTTAATTTTTATTGGCAGCAGTATTATATGGGCAACACACAGATTCAGCAGCCGGTGTTCAATCCTGACAGCGCTTCTAATGCAAGCGGAGTGAATAATTTTGACTTCGAGGCGATTAGATCTAATATAGACAGCGAGCAGACTATAGTTAATAGCTATAAACAAGATAAGATGGATCCGGTAGATTCAACTAAAGTTCAGCTGGAAACTGATTATCAAAATCTGGTATCCACAGGAAGTAGTATAGTCTCTCCTGCAAAGCCTGACTATTCTCAGATTTCAGAAGACGGCATTATAGGTACGGTAGATACAAGCGTTTTTGACAGTTATGTAAATCCCGATTTTACTCAGTGGGATGATGCATATGAAGGAATTCCGGAGGAGAGCGATTATGTAGTTTATGACACTTCAATTTCCGATGCCGGAATAGTAGAAAATGTTGCTGCGTTTGAAGAACAGGCGCCTATATTCAGTGGCGGAGATATTCCACTGCTTGAAACCGAAGAACCAAAATATCTTGAAGACAGCTTGCCCCAAGTGCCCGAAACTTTTATCAGCAGCTGTGAGGCGATAGTTGGAGAATCTGCAAAATACATACCGACTAATTATCTTACCGAAGATACAAAGTCCAGGGTAGATTCGGTTGTAGATATGTATGCTTCAAATCTTATTACGGTTGATTCAAGATTGAAAAGCAACATGAGTTCTAATAACAATTTATTGACTCAGGCGTATAACAGCTATAACTCTTATGTTACTACACTTCGCTCTGACGCTGATACTGCGTATGTGAATAAGGAAAATGATTTAGATGATACCTTGGACATTTTCTATCAGGCTAAAGAAGCTACAAGCGCCGAGAACAAAGAGCTTCTCGAAGATTTTTCCGAGAAACTGCCCAACAGCAGGGTGAATTCTGTAGTTAATAAGGAGCTTGTGAATTTCATGATTTCGCCTGTCGATTTCGCCTCAGGAGAAGTAAGGGCAAATTCACAGTTTGATATTTCACAACAGGAAAAAAGGCTGGATCTATACGGCTGGATAATTATTATTGTCGCTCCCCTGCTGCCGATAGCGTTATTGATCATTTTAGTGCTGTACAGAAGGGATTCAAGACGAGCGAGAAAAGTAAAGTATTCGGTATAATGACCGATTGCTTATCGGCTTGTTATATATAAAATTTAAAGGAGTTGTTATTTTATGGCAGGACAGATTCGTATTACACCGGATCAGATGAGAACCAGAGCCTCTGAATTCAGAACGGAGGGTCAGAACTTTGAAGATGTAATTACAAAGATGCAAAACCTCATCAATACTCTACAGGAAGAGTGGGAGGGTGAAGCAAGCAGAAAGTTTGCAGACCAGTTTGAAGCATTGAAGCCTTCCTTTATCGAGGTTCGCAATTTGATAGACGATATTGGCGGTCAGTGTGACGCTACAGCAGAGGCGCTGGAAAGTCTGGATCAGGAAATTGCATCAAAGTTCAGCGTTTAATTTTAAATCCCATGCCCATTGGATGGGTATGGGATTTTTAATTTAATTTGATTGGTGGTTTAAATGAAAAAATTTATATTGCGTTTTTTAATACTTATAACGCTGACTGCACTGTTTGCATTTTCAGCAAACGCCGCAGTAAACACTGATATAAGGCTGGATTCTCAAACGATACGTGAAAAGGAATATGAAAACGAGGGAATAACCGGGATATACGACGTTGATATGTTTGAAAGCGCCGATGAAAATGTTTTTAAACAAAAAAAAGAGGAAAGAAGTTCAAGCTTAGCCCGACTTCAGGATTCATTGTTCGTCAAAAATATTAGTATAAACGACGATAAAACCGTTAGTGAAAAGGCTGATGAGTTGAAGCTGTTTTCAAGCGTAAAATACTATATTAACAATGCTGACTATGAAAAACAGGACGACAGTTCATTGTATTTGAGCTATGCACTTTTAATTAGCGCGGCCGCGGTTGTCGGCTTCTTGGGAGCCAGAATATTTTTTAAAATAAAAGCAAAAAAGGAAGCTTAATATGTACATTACAATAACAGTCAAAATAAGAGATGAAGAATTTGATATAAAAATTGACAACAGACAAAAAATATATGTACTGCTGGAGATTTTAAATGAGGGGCTTGGGTTGAGTTGTAAGGTATTTCCATTGTTTTATAAATCTCATGAAAATAAAAGAATCGTCAGCGCTTACAGTACCTTTGAGCAGTCAGAAATATACAGCGGCGACGTTCTTGAAGCGATTATATATTAAAGAGCATTGCATTATAAGTTAATAAATTAACACGAAATACAAGGGGAGAGGATAAAATGAGCGAAGAAAAATTTACAATAACTAAGAAAAAAACTGAGCTTAATGCTGTTGCTGAGGAAATTAATTTTTTGTCTTATAAAAACAAATTCCTTGCACCGTGCCTGGTGCACTCAGACGAAGAGGAGGTTTCTTTTGAGTTTGATATTGCCCGGCTTGATTTTTGCGATAAAGAGAATTTTGACAGGGATGAAAAATACCGCTTTCTGGCGAACTGTTCCGAGTTGTATGAATTATGCGGCGAATTTGAATTTGCATTGAAGCCGAATAATTTGATGTGCGATATCAACCTGTGTCCCAGGGTGCTTGTCAGGGATAAATGTATAAATCCTGATTATCGGGAGGATTTCCTGCACAAATACAAATCTCTTGTCGCCTGTGTGCTTTGTCCTAGATTTACATATGAGGACTACCTCAACGGAGGGGAGGATTTATTCAGAAAGAACTCCGAGCTTTCTGCGGTAATGGAATGTAAGGATGTTGAAGAGTTAAGGGAATATTTATTAAACTCATACATGGCTTATGTTGATAATCAGAGAGAGAATAAGGTGCTTGTTAATAGAAAACATAAAACCGCTATAAAGGTTTGTGTGCCGATACTTATAGTTCTGGCAGTGGCGTTGGGGGTACTCGCGTCCTTTGCATATTTTAAAATGATACCTTTTAAGATCGAATTGCTGGATGCAGACGAGGAGTATTTTTCCGGTAACTATATTGAGGTTCAGGAGGCGTTGGCGGATATCTCTGTTGACGAGCTGCCTTTTGCTCAAAAGTATATTCTTTCACGCTCATATGTATCCTCGGAAAGTATGACTCAGGATCAAAAGGAAAATGTGCTTGAGGGAATTACAATGAATACAAATGAAGTGGTAATGGATTATTGGATTTATGTCGGTCGTCTTGATTTTGACGATGCAATAGACCAGGCTCAGAAAATAGGCGATGACGAGCTTTTGCTCTATGCGCTTATCAAACAGCGCTCTAATTTGGAAAGCGACAGCAGTATTTCCGGCGAAGCCAAAACAGAACAGCTTAATGAAATTGACGAAAAGATATCGACGATAACCGACAGCGTTGCAAGCGCTCAGGAGTAAATTTATAAGCGCTGCTGGACTGACTATAAGGAATAAAGGGGAAATTACGGTTGAAAAATGTAATGATTTTTAAAGGAGGCAGATATGCTGAAATTCCGCTCGGGTCGGATATCAGATTAAACTGGGAACTGCTTCCCGATAACGGTGGGGAGATCTGTCTGTCTGAAGATAACGGTGAAATTCGTTTGGCGGACAAGCCGTTAAAGTCTTTTGAACGGATAGAGGTTGTAGAAGATATAGAAGCGGTTTTGTTTGATGATGAAAATGAAATTCACGCTCATGTTTTTGAGTATCCCGTAATTGTCGGGAAAACCTCCAATTCCGATATCGTGCCCGGCAATTCAGATATTTGTCTGTCGATTTATGAGGATAAAATTGATCTGCTCAGCGGAGAGTTGTATCTGAACGGAAAAAAGACAGAGCCTGGAAGCTATGAAATTTCTCAGGGAGACTGTATTCTTATAGACAATACTAAGCTCACTTTGCGAAAAAATTCCATTCTCTGCTCAGGTATCGGCTTTGATTGCAAGATGAAGCTGGAATGGTCAAACAGTGAAATAAGCGAAGAATTTCCCGTGTATAAGCGTTCACCCAGAATAATAAAAACGCTCCCAAACGATAGTGTCGATATTCAGCCGCCTGAGAAAATTTCAAAAAGCGCCAATAAGCTTGCCAAGACCATAGTGCCGCCGCTTGTGACGCTTTTCCTTACGATTGCAATAGGAGTGTTTGTCGGCAGAGGAATAATGATGCTTTTAGGAGTTGCAACGACGGCGATGACTCTTGTGTTTTCCGTAGTTACCTTTGTCTCTGACAGAAAAGAAAGGAAAACAAAAGCCGAAAAAAGAGAAAGGGCATATACAGCTTATCTTTTATCAAAGCGTAAAGAAATAAACTCGCTGTATTTAGCTCAGAGCGACGCCCTTTTATATCACAACCCGGATATAAAAGAAATAGAAAAAATGGTTGAAAACTATTCGTCCAGAATTTATGAAAGAGCGGCAAACGACAGCGACTTTCTGACCTTTTCACTCGGAACTGCGCCTCAGCCCGCAAGCTTTAAAATCAAAAGCCCAAAAGAAACCATAGGCGAGGTCGAGGATGCCTTGGAGAAGGAGATGTACGATGTAATTGGTTCAGACAGCCTTATTCCAGATATGCCTGTTGTCGTGGATCTGAAGCAGGCGCATCTTGGGCTTGTAGGCGAAGCTAAAAACATACATAAAATGCTTACGGCTATTATCACCCAGCTTTGCTTCCACCAGAGCTATCATGATATTGAACTGATAACCCTTGTTGACGATAAGGACGAAAAACTCTTTGACTGGATAAAATGGTATCCTCACTGCAAGGTGAAGAGCATAAATATTTCCGGTCTTGTTTCTGCCGAAAATCAACGTGACCAGGTGCTGGGAAATATCGCCCAGATACTGAAGGAAAGGAAGCAAAAGCAGGACGATTCCAAGCAGGAAAGCCTGTTTTTGCCCCACTATGTGTTTATCATAGACAATCCAAAGCTGATAATAAACCACAGTATAATGGAGTACCTTCAGCTTCAGACAATGAACCTTGGATTCAGCCTTATTTATACGACCAACATCAGGGCGAACCTGCCTGATAATGTGCACACGATTTTTAATATTGAAGGTCATTGCGAGGGAACGCTGCTTATGAATAACGGTCAGCTCGTCAATAAGAAGGTAAAGCTCTACGACACCGACGAGGTTGATTTTGAAAAGATGTCAAGGAAATTGGCTCCCATTGTACACAATAAAGGAGTATCAACTCAGATTCCGGAGAACATCACATTTTTTGAGCTGTATAAGGTGAGCAAGCCGAGTGAAATACCAATACAGAGGCTTTGGAATGAAAATAAATGCTATAAATCCCTTGCGGTACCGCTTGGAGTAAGGGCAAAAGACGACGTCGTTTACCTCAATCTCCATGAAAAAGCGCACGGACCTCACGGGCTTGTTGCAGGAACTACAGGCTCGGGTAAATCCGAAATAGTACAGTCGTATATTCTGTCTTTGGCTATCAATTTTCATCCGTATGACGTTGGATTTTTGCTCATCGACTATAAGGGCGGCGGAATGGCAAATCTGTTTGAAAAGCTGCCGCATTTGCTCGGTACAATAACCAACCTTGACGGCAGTGAAAGCATGAGAGCTCTCGCTTCGATAAAAAGCGAGCTTGCGCGGCGTCAGAGAATTTTCAATGAGCATGATGTAAATAATATCAACCAATATACGAAACTATTTAAGTCAGGCAAGGCTGCGCAGCCGATGCCCCATTTGTTTCTGATATCCGATGAATTTGCAGAGCTGAAAAAGGAACAGCCTGATTTTATGAGCGAGCTTGTAAGCGCCGCACGAATAGGCAGAAGCTTGGGTGTTCACCTTATTTTAGCTACTCAGAAGCCCTCGGGCGTGGTCGATGATCAAATTTGGAGTAACTCGAAATTTAAGCTTGCGCTCAAGGTGCAAAACGAGTCCGACAGTAACGAGGTCATAAAAACTCCTGACGCTGCGAGGATTACTCAGCCGGGAAGAGCTTATTTGCAGGTTGGAAACAACGAGGTATATGAGCTTTTTCAGTCTGCATGGAGCGGAGCTGAATACAGTGAAACAGTTGTAGAAAAAGGCTATGATAACCGAGTATATAAAATCAATAAATTAGGACAGGGCGAGCTTTTGAATGAGGATTTGAGCGAAGGTGAAACAGAGCAGGGAATAAAGGAAACACAGCTTGATGTAGTGGTTGATTACATCAGAGCTTTGTACGACGGTCAAAATTGCAAAAGCGTGGAAAAGCCGTGGTTGCCGCCTCTTAGTGCTCAAATGGTTTCACCTTATATCAAGGCGGATAAAGACGTTGGCTTATATCAGGATTATGATTTGAAGGTTACCCTTGGTATGGTAGATATACCTGAAAATCAGAT
Source organism: uncultured Clostridia bacterium (assembly GCA_946500295.1). Lineage (GTDB taxonomy): Bacteria > Bacillota > Clostridia > Oscillospirales > Acutalibacteraceae > UBA7067. The sequence continues at coordinate 19,365 of CAMMVF010000004.1, forward strand.
GCAGCAGGAATATTGCCATGACTTTATCAAGGACGGAAATTTTGCGGTCTTTGGTTCGTCGGGCTTTGGCAAATCCACTGCCGAGATGAACATGGCTCTGGAGCTTGCGTGTAAAAACTCACCTGAAAGGCTAAATTATTATATCCTCGACTTCGGAACTTCATCGTTAATCCAATTAAAGGGGCTGCCGCATACAGCCGACTACATTACCTTTGACGAGGGTGAGAAGCTTGAAAAATTTGTAAAGCTGATTACCGACGAAATCAAACGGAGAAAGTCATTGTTCGCCGCAAATAATGCCATGAATTTTAAAATGTACAATAACATAGCGGAGAGCAAGCTACCTGCAATCATTACCTTTATCGATAACTACGACGTTGTGCGTGAAATCGGTATGGAGTTTGAAAGCATCATCACTAAGCTTACCCGCGACGGAGTAGCTGTAGGTATATATACGGTTATTGACGCGACAAGGTCAAGCGCAGTCAAGTATTCTATTATAAGCAATTTTAAGAATAAGCTTTGTCAGTATATGTTTGACTCATCGGACTATGTAGCGGTTATAGGCAGGAGCAAATACAGCCTGCCTGAAATCAAGGGCAGAGCCTTGGTCAAGCTCAATGATGTCTGCGTAATGCAGTGCTACTTGCCGGTAGAGTATAAAAACGACGAAGAATACGCAGACAGAATAGCACAGACTATAAAGTCCATAGCCGATAAAAATACAGCTAAACTGCCTCAGGGGATACCCATGCTTCCTGAATTTGTCACATATAACGACATATATTCACCGGAGCTGACAAACAACAAAAAACTTACCGTTGGACTTGATACGGAGGAGGTTAAGATTCAATACCTCGATTTGAATCTTTCTACCCATCTTATTGTGGGAGCGGCGCAAACCGGCAAAACCAATATTTTAAAGCTTGTTTGCAAAGAATTTTCAGAGAGCAAAATTTTTATCTCTGATTCTCGGACAATGGATATGGCGGATTATGCGGATGACAGTAATATTGTCTATATGTCTGCAGCGGCTCAGCTTGAGAAGTTTATATCAGAGCTTGAAGCTGAGGTGCAGGCAAGGGAGGAGAGGTATCTTGCTGAAAACGGAAGAGTAAGGCTCAAGGACTTTTGCGAGAGTCAGCCGCCGGTAATTATCCTTATTGATGACGGAGATAATTTTATAGAGCTTACCAAGTCAGCGGCGAAGCGTGTTGAAGAGGCTTTACATGCGGCGATAAGCTTCGGGGTCACGATTATTACCACTGCAATGCCGGGTAAATTGAGAGGTTTTGATAATATAACTAAGCTTATCAAAGACACTCAAAGCGGAGTGGTGCTTGGAAATCCCTCGGAGCAGAATTTGTTCATGTTCCCGCCCATGCGCGGATACAAGCCTCAGGTCGAAAAAGGATTTTTATATTTCCGTGGAAGCATTAAAAATATTAAGATTCCATTTATTGAAAAATAAGCGTGAAATAAAAACAGTCGTCTTAGTATTATTGCTAAGACGGCTGGAAGCTGTATATTTACGGATTTATAAATAGAATGAATAATAAAGAAAGTAGGAGACAACCATGCAGATAAAGCTTGAATATGGGCAATTGGAGTTTGAGGCAAGCCGGTTGAAAAATCAGGAGGAAGTCTTTGGCGAGTGCATAAATGAGATGGAGCGCGTAATAGATTCCCTGCAAAGCTCATGGGAAGGCAGGGCGGCGGTAGCATATGCCGAGCAATTTGAGCGGCTCAAGCCCTCTTTTGAGCAGACTAAAAATCTCATAAACAGTATCTATTTGCAAATCAAACAGACAATGCTTGAAATGCAGGAAAAGGATGAAGAAATAGCGTCAAGGATAAAACTGTGACAGGAGAATTTTTATGGATGAATATACGCTGATTTCGATGATAAATAAATATCAAAATGGGATTTTTGATTTACAGGAATTGATAAATCAAAAAAGAGAAAGAATACAGGATTTGGAAGAATTTTATTTTAAGTTTGCAAATATGTCAAATGAGTTTGACGATGAGATAAACAAAAGAAGCAGACACATAACAAATGTTAATATTCGTTCGGAAGAGTGTGCGACCTTGAAATCGTATCAAAGTATGATGACAAGCGTTTTGAACGGGAATAAAAAAAGCTTGATTTGTCAGAATTTTGTGCACGGAAAGCAAGCTATAGCTGATCAAATTGAGTTTCTGGAGAATCAAATTGTAAGTCTGGAACAGCGGATTGACAGCTGTGAAAATACGATGTCCGACTTAAAAATAAAAATGAACAGTTTAAAGGAGGGGTGATAATGAGCGATCTGACTATCTGTGACGATGAATATATTTATGCTGAGAAATGCTTGTATTCATATTTTACATCTATTGAGCTATATACCGAGAAGTACATCCGTATCATGAATCAACTTCTTACATACAAGATGGATGACAGCGATGTTGCGCTGAAAATAGCAAAGCTCAATGAGAGTATGGAGCTGCTCCTTCCTAAAATTCAAAGCTTAATGGATACCATAGAGGATATGGGTGCAAATTTTATATCCAATATAGATGATGCCGACAGCTTTATATATTAAGAGGGTGAATTTATGGGTAAAATAGTTATAAAAGAAGACGAGCTGGAAATAATTCAAAATGAATTGACAGAGTTGTATGAAAATATATCACAAACAGAGTACTCGTTTAAAAATGTTTTTTCAAGGAGCAAGGCTGATTCTGTTAAAACGATGATGGCTATGTTTGATGAAGCGGAGAAAATTCTGCAAGTTATGTCAAATATAATCTATAAAACAGGTGAATTTCTTGAATTGACTATTGACGGCTTTGTGATGCTCGACAAGCATAAAAAAGAAGAGTTTGATTCAAATTAACGGAGGCACGAGGTTGAAAAAATACAGTATATCCATCTTTATTCTAATCTTAGTAATAAGCACGGGTTTGGGCGGATGCAGTATGTGTAGCAATAATACTCAAAAATATACAAAAGAAGAAGTCAAGCAGCAGATGCTTGACTACATAGAGGATAAGTACAATATGGAATTTGAGGTTGCAGATATATGGTATCAAACTTGGGGGCGAGATTGGGAGGAAATGCGGGCATACCCTAAGGGCGGAGATCCCGAGGATACATTTGATATATACAGATATACGAAAGATAATGGTGATGTTTACTATGTTGACAATTATTTAATCTTTGCAAAACGAGATGAATATAAAAAATATATTGAAAGTTTCGCGGATGAATATTTTACTGAATATGGATGCAAGATTTCTTTCTCGTGGTCGGTTGGAGAAAAGAATGATCTTACTCAAAATATTAGTTTCAGCGAATTTAAGGAATACGCAGACGAAAATCTCTATTTGACAATTTATTTGTATGTAAATGAAGAGTCAGAGAGCACAGCCGAATCTTGTTTTGAGGCATTGTGCAAAGAATTATCGCAGAATATTCCACAAGGACATTTGTACGTATTTGGTTTTAGTGATTATTACTATCAATCTGATATAAAGAGTGCTGAAAGTGATAGTGAATACAATAGCGAAAATTCTGTTTTTAAATTAGAGCAAAGATGGGATAATGACAATCAATAAGAGGTATGTTATGAAAGAAAATATAGAAAATCAACTACTTATTCTTAACACTATTATGTATGTGAATGGGGTGTTTAATAGCGAATATCATGAGGATGATTCGATTTATGATATTATATTAAACATTTCCCAAAATAGCAGTGATTATCCAGTAAGTTATTCATCCGATGTTTTATCCCCAGAGCAATGGGAAGATGTAAAAAATACAGTACTAGATAACCCGGATATATACGATAACCTAACGATAAGAAGCGTAGAAACCAAATATGAAGCCCGAAGCGTAACAATAACCGACGACAAAAACAATATGTATGTCATTTATCAGGGGACAGGAGATGGACGCGAATGGAATGACAACGGCGTGGGCGCTCATGCCAACGTGACAGTTTATTCAAAATAGCAAGGCTGATTCTGTAAAAACGATGATGACAATGTTTGATGAAACGAAAGGAAAAAGCATAGATGAAAAAACACAGTATATCAATCATCAGTTTAATGTTAATAATAGCGCTGAGCTTAGGAGGGTGCAGTATGTGTAGCAATAATACTCAAAAATATACAAAAGAAGAAGTCAAGCAGCAGATGCTTGACTACATAGAGGATAAGTACAATATGGAATTTGAGGTTGCAGATATATGGTATCAAACTTGGGGGCGAGATTGGGAGGAAATGCGGGCATACCCTAAGGGCGGTGACCCTGAGGATACATTTGATATATACAGATATACGAAAGATAATGGTGATGTTTACTTTGTGGATCAATATTTAGTATTTGCTAAAAAAGATGAATATAAAGAGTTTATAGATGGGTTGATAGACGATTATTTTCCTGAGTATAGAAGTGAAATATATTTTAAGTGTCCGTTAAAAGAGGAAAGTAGCTTGACTACAGAAATTTCTTTTAGTGAGTTCAAAGAATATATTAACGATAAAGTTAGTGTAAATATTCAAGTTTATGTTCCTGCTGTCAATGAGGATGAAATGAAACAGACGGCAGACGCTTTATATAAAATTGTAAAAGCAAACGTTGCAGAAGGAAATCTATTTGTCTTCGGCTATACAGAAAAAAATTATAAAACTGAAGTTAAAGATCAAGAGAGTAGTTTTAATACCGATTATGCGTTTTGCGAAGTAAAAGAATATTGGAAACGCTAATAAAAAACTAAAGTTACTGAAATTCTAGAGTAAGATGGTGTTAGAAAATGGAAGATACATTATTGGTTTTAAATACCCTAATATATGTAAATGGTGTGTTTGAAAACGCTGAAAAACAAAGTATATATAATACAATAAAATATATAGATGAAAGTATAGTGGGATACTCCACGGACATATTATCCCCAGAGCAATGGGAAGATGTAAAAAAGACAGTACTAGATAACCCGGATATATACGATAACCTAACTATAAGAAACGTAGAAACCAAATATGAAGCCCGAAGCGTAACAATAACCGACGATAAAAACAATATGTACGTCATTTATCAGGGGACAGGCGATGGATACGAATGGAATGACAACGGCGTGGGTGCTCATGCCAACGTGACCGGTACTGTAGTGCAGAATGAGGCGCTTGATTATTTTGATAGAATGGTGGAAACCTACGGCGAGGGCAAAAATATTTATGTCAGCGGTCACTCAAAAGGCGGAAATAAAGCTCAGTATGTCGGTGTTCTTCGCGGAAGCGAAATAGAACATGTATATTCATTTGACGGTCAGGGCTTCAGTCGTGCGTTTGTCAACAGGTATCAGGATGAAATAGATATATATGCAGATAAAATAACGAATATATGTAATGAATTTGATTACATAAATGTTTTGCTGAATCCTATAGCAGGAGAAACAAGGTATGTTTCATCCAACACAGATCTTGGTGATCTGGTAAATGATTTTCTGGGTTCGGTATTAAAACAACATTCGCCAATTACCATGTTCAGCTATGATGAAGACGGAAATTTAGACGGACTGGGAGACGAAACCTCGCAAAACGAGTTTTTATGCGCACTGGGCGATATGTTCAGATATTATGAGCGGTATATGGATGAAGAGGATTGGGAATATTTATGCCATCTGATAATGCACCAATTAGAGGGCGATACTTGCTACAGCCTGGATAGCAGTCATGAATATAATTTTGATTTTGACGATATGCCGGACGGATTTATAGAAAACCTCGCTTCGCTTACTGCGGGTTATCTTAATACGGTTGAATTGGATGATAATATCATCAAGTTAATCACTGACGCTTTTATAAAAAAACTGCTTGGCAACAATATTTTCAGCAATATATTCAGTACCGCTCTGGTTTCACTTGTACAAAGCGGTATATCGACTGTGGCTGAAGTGTACAATTCGAGAGTCAGAGATTTTTCCGATAATTGTAGGCAGGAGCTGTTGAACCTCGTTAAGGAGACGGAGGAAGAGAAATGGTGGGATATCACTAAATGGGAGGTATGGTACAAGCTTGAGGATATTCTCGGAGGTCTTGGATTTCCTGAGGATAATAATAGTTTGAACGAGTATTACAGAAAGCTCATAGATATTAACAACGAGAGCGCCGAGAGCATAAATAAAATATTTGAAGAGGTGAAAAGAATTGAAGGCGAATATAATGATTCCCTTCAAAGCATCAGCGATGAGTTAAACGACTTGCTGGTAGCATTTCAGGAAATTGAAAACAGCATACGGGTTTAAGCTGATAACAATTTTTACGCTATGGAGCGGTTGCACCATAATATAACCAAGTAGGCGATGTCCCCGCCTGAGTAGGCGGCGGGGGATATTCAGTCTTTCGGTGAGGTTTAATCCCCCACCGAACCCCTGAGGAGCAAAGCTCCCTGGCGACGGTTGCAATCGTCTCAGGCGTAATCAAACGAGCTTGTCATGCAGGCGAAGATTAAAAAATCATTGAATGGGTGATTGTGATGTCAAAAGAGCTGGAAATTAAAAATCAAATATTGAACTACAATAATCAAATTGATATTTGTAATGATGAACTTATAAGCCTGCGTAATCAAGTGAAAAAGCTTGAGGAATTATCACTGCAACTAAGACGAATGGACAACCGTTTCAATGAATGTCAGGCTAATAGGATTAATTCCACAAAGAAGATAGGGCGCCTCAGTATCAACAAGAGAATTACTGAGGGCTACTGCGACGGAATGAATAATTTGCTGTCGGGCAACGAGTTTTCCCGGGTAGCAAGCGGCTTGGTTTCGGCAAGGCGAAACGTAGAAGATAAAATTTACGAATTGCAGCAGGAAATAGCCCGAAAGCAAGCGCAGGCGTATAATTTACAAAATCTGATGGATTGTTTGTATCATGAATTGTATAGCCTTCCGACGGAGTAATAATGGAGGTAAAGTGATGGCGGAACTGATAATTGAGGATCAGAATGTAAAGGATATAGGCAGTTATATGAAAAGCTTTTCATTAAGGCTTGAATCGGCTTTAGATGATTATTTGAGTATAATGAACGAAATCGCTTCCGAGGCTGTAAACTCGGGTGAAATTTCGGATACGCTCGAGGCGTTTATACAGTATGCTTCCAAACTTAACAATTCTATAGCAGAGATTGGCAGTGAAATAAATACATCGGCATGTGCGTTTATTGAAGAAGTGGACGAAAAAGATCAATATCTATATTAGGGGTAATTTACATATGGGCAAAACAATAAAAATCAACACGGAAACTTTAAATGGATTAATTGAAAAGCTGAATGATAAAAAAGGTGAGCTGACATCCTATTCTCCCACAAAGTGCGTTAAAAAGGGAAGCGGCTCTTCCGCTGATAAATTAGAGGAAATAGAAGCTCTGTATGACGAGATGAAAAATGCAATAGTGGATTTGTATGACAAGACAATTTCATATATGCAGGGGCTGTCGCAGCAAGCCGACGAGACCGACAGCGGGATATCGGAGTCTATGAATTTAGGAGGATAAGTGATGAAAAGGGATTTTTCAGACAGCGCAAAAACAAAGCTGATTAGCTTAATTGATGAAGTTAATGAGGAACAGTGGTTTGGCTGGACTGATTTTTTAGGCGATTTATTCTGCTGGGGTCTGAATATTGAGGACTATTTGGACGATTTAGACTCTTATCACAAAAAGGTAGTAGATAAAAATAATACAACCGAAGAGCAGATAAACACAATATTTGAAAATGTAGCTGCACTTGATTCGTCATATGCAAAAATATTTGAAAATAGCAGGCAGACCATTCAGGAGCAAATCGACTACATAAAGGCTCTGGCGGAGTGCATAGATCCGGCTGTTGATAATTTTACCCTTGATTTTGTTGAGCAAAGTATGAAGCAAAAAGAGGAAAGTCTATTCATGTCAATGGTAGATTATTACACGGGAAAAATAAAAACCGACAATGGGGATTATGATTATGAATATATAAATGAGATAATGTCCCAACAGCCCGAGGATGTCTCGCCTGAGATGTATCTGGCGTTGATAAAAGTGTTTAATAAGATGAACACAAGTCAAAAGGAAAAGTTTATAGAAAGCTCCTATTTTGTCGGTGGGTTCCTTTCATGGAAAGACGGCAGCGGGAAAAATGTGTATCATATCAGCGAAGTTTTTAAATCCATGACGTCTGTTTATGGTCAGCTCATAAGCAGTGTACAGGATTCGGATGATAGCAAGACGAAAAAAATTCTATCCGATTATAATATTTTGAACGCTATAGCTTATCAGGCAGATAGCGTTTATGTCGTAGGGAGTAATACGTTTGGCTCTCGGCATATTGATGACATAGACATAAAAATTGAAAAAACAAACCCGGAAAACGATATGTACGATTATACAATCACCTTCAACGGCTCGAAAAAAGTAAGTAACGATATGGGATTGCTGGATTTGAGTGAAATGTCTATTAAAACCTATGAAATGAGGAATGGTACAAATGTTGACGCAATTTTCGATAACTATGCCATTGATTTGACGGAAAGCCTGAGGGAAGATGAAAATTTAGACAATGCGAAAGCCGTTGCAGGAATAATAAAGGATCTTGGCTTTAATTTTGTAGATATGTCTTTAAAAGCATCAAATGTATTAACGGCGGGAGATGCCGTCAAAGATATAATAATAGGTGCTGTCGAAGAGAATTACAATAATAAAATTACAAATGAAACTGTGGATAAAATACAGTCTCTGCTAACGGATGCAAATGCCTACAACGCTCTTGCAATGAACGCAAGCTTTAGCTTTTGCGATGACGGAACCTATACGATAAGTTGCTTTAAAATAGATAAAAAAATACTCAATAATAGGTTGGAAAGCTGGCAAATAGATAAAGGTATCAGTGTCGCTTACAATGCAGATGATGTTGTTGAAAAGATAAAATGCGGAGAGCTGTATGAGCTGGAGAAGATGGACGAATTTCTCGAATGGTATTGCACAGAAAACGGGTCAGGTGTTACAAAGTATTATTTTGGAGAGGAGACATAAGAATGAAAAGGTTTGTCTATTCAATAGTTATCATGGTTTTGTGTTTAGCCTTATGCAGTTGCCAGATAAGTAATAATGAAAAGGCAGAAACAGCAAGCGAGGATTATGTGGCTCAGTATATAAAAAAGTTGGACAGGATGGAGGTGATTATAAAAAATCCAGATACACTTAAACCTGAATATAAAGACAGCAGTTGGTATCAAGAACATATGATTTTGCCAGATAATAAAACCATGGTTAGTTTAAATGAAATTAAATTAAAGACACATTTATATAATTTAACAACAGAAAGCAACTTGGTTTTAAACGAATACGACCTAACCGATTTGTATCTTAATAAAAGCTCGAAGCAGGAAAAGTTTGAAAGTTTTTATAATTGGTATGTTTTTGGTACTGAAATGGATATAAAAACAGGAAGCTCAAAATATGAGAAATATTACAGAGGCATTGCGTTAGGACATAAATCATATAGGGATATGAATGGAAGCAATTTTAAAGATAAGAAAATAAAATATTTAACAGCAGAAGAGAGCTTTGAGCTTGAACAGTGGATAAAAGAAAATCCTGATTATGAGCTCGCTAGTGAAGAACCTAACTATTATTTTTTGTTAGAAATTTTAGGCGTAGAAAACCTGCCTGAGGTCGCCACTGAGGGTGAGAGGATTTATACTTTTTATTAAGTGAAAGAGTGAGAGGGAAAGTGAAAAAATCTATTTATTTAATAATTGTTATTGTTATGAGCTTAGCCATGTGCAGTTGCCAAATAAGTAATAATGAAAACATAGAAACAAAAAGCGAGGATTATACAACCGAATTTATAAAAAAGTTGAATAGAATGGATGTGCTGATTGATAATCCTAAAGACAGCTCTGAAACTACTAATGATGAAAATCAGGAATATAAAAGTTCTAATTGGTATGTGGATCATATGATTTTGCCTGACAACAAAACAATAGTTAGTATGTATTTGGTAAAAATAAAAACTCATTTGTATAATCTGGTGACAGAGGGTGATTTGGTTTTAAACGAATATGACCTGACCGATTTGTATCTGAATAAAAGCCCGAAGCAGAACGAGTTTGAGGATTTTTACAATTGGTATCTTTTTGGTACGCAATCGGACAGTGAAAATGGGTATCAAAAATATAATTATTATTATAAGGGGATAGCGATAGGCTATAGATTATACAGAGACATAAATGGAAGCAATTTTAAAGATAAGGAAATAAAATATTTAACAGCAGAAGAGAGCTTTGAGCTTGAACAGTGGATAAAAGAAAATCCTGATTATGAGCTCGCTAGTGAAGAACCTAACTATTATTTTTTGTTAGAAATTTTAGGCGTAGAAAACCTGCCTGAGGTCGCCACTGAGGGTGAGAGGATTTATACTTTTTATTAAGTGAAAGAGTGAGAGGGAAAGTGAAAAAAGCTATTTATTTAATAATTGTTATTGTTATGAGCTTAGCCATATGCAGCTGCCAGCTAAGTAATAATGAAAGTATGGAAACAGCAAGCGAGGATTATACAACTGAATTTATAAAAAAATTAAAGAGAATGGATGTGCTGATTAATAATCCTGATGCCATAGAAGAGGACGAGAAGAGCGAGAAGTGGTATGCGGATTATATAATATTGCCGGATAACGAAACAATGGTTAGTATGTATTTGGTAAAAGTAAAAACTCATTTGTATAATCTGGTGACGGAAGGTGATTTGGTTTTAAACGAATATGACCTGACCGACTTGTATTTAAATAAAAGCCCGAAGCAGGAGGAGTTTGAAGACTTTTACCATTGGCATCTCTATGGTACGAAATCTGACAGTGAAAATGGGAATGAAAAATATGATAACTACTATAAGGGAATGGCAACAGGATATAGACTATACCGTGAAAGCATCGGACATGAATTTAAAGATAAAGATATATGGTATCTGACAGCAGAGGAAAATTCTGAGCTTGAACAATGGATAAAAGAAAATCCGGACTACGATACTGCGAGTGAAGATTATGAGTACAATTTTCTTTTGGACTTATTAGGAGTAGAAAACCTGCCTGAGGTCGCTACTGAGGGTGAGAGCATTTATGTTGTTTATTAAGTGAAAGAGTGAGAGGGAAAGTGAAAAAAGCTATTTATTTAATAATTGTTATTGTTATGAGCTTAGCCATATGCAGTTGCCAGCTAAGTAATAATGAAACATTGGCTATACAAGAGGACTATCAAGAGAGTTATTTAGAAAGACTTGATAGAATAAACGCCATTATAAATGTAAGTGTTCTTGATGAAAGTGATTTTGAGTACAAGTGGTATAGGGATATGGTTACTTTGCCAGGTGAAGAAATTACAGTTAGTTTATATGTATTGAATTCAAAAATTCATGCTTATAATTTAATTGAAAATAAAAAATTGACATTGACAGGTGAACAGATTGTAGATTTATACTCAGTTTCGAATGATAAAATACAAAAGGAGTTTGATGAATTTCATTATTGGTTTTTAAATAATGGTAGTACAAAGTATAGGAGCTATTATAACGGGTTGTCTAAAGGATATGGATTATATGAAAAAGTTAATAACAAAAAATATTTGGATAAAGATTTTTCCAAATTTACTTTGCAGGAAGAAATAGAGCTTGAACAGTGGATAAAAGAAAATCCTGATTATGAGCTCGCTAGTGAAGAACCTAACTATTATTTTTTGTTAGAAATTTTAGGCGTAGAAAACCTGCCTGAGGTCGCCACTGAGGGTGAGAGGATTTATACTTTTTATTAAGTGAAAGAGTGAGAGGGAAAGTGAAAAAATCTATTTATTTAATAATTGTTATTGTTATGAGCTTAGCCATGTGCAGTTGCCAAATAAGTAATAATGAAAACATAGAAACAAAAAGCGAGGATTATACAACTGAATTTATAAAAAAATTAGAGAGGGTTAGTGTTCTTATTAATAGTCCAGAGAAACTTCAGGATGAATATAAAATGCGTAACTGGTATGCAGATCATATGATATTGACGGATAACGAGACCATGATTAGCTTATATAAAATAAAAGTAAAAACTCATTTATATAACTTGGCAACAGAAGGTGATTTGGTTTTAAACGAATACGACTTAACCGACTTGTATCTGAATAAAAGCCCAAAGCAGGAGGCGTTTGAGGATTTTTACAACTGGTATCTCTATGGTGAGAAGCCGGGAGCCATGAGCGGTTCTGAAATATATGATATATATGTGGAAGGAATAACAACAGGATATATATTATACCGTGAAAGTAACGGACATGAATTTAAAGATAAAGATATACTGTATTTAACAGCGGAGGATGAGCTGGAGCTTGAACAATGGATAAAAGAAAATCCGGACTACGATACTGCGAGTGAAGATTATTGCTATAATTCTTACTTAAAGCTATTAGGCGTAGAAAACCTGCCTGAGGTCGCCACTGAGGGTGAGAGGATTTATACTTTTTATTAAATAAAAATATATAAGAATGTTCAAAAACAAGGAGGATAACAATGAGCAGTAAAGAGATTGATTGGGATCAATACAACAACCTGAATAATCAAAAGAGCAGTACAGAAAGCCAAATAAGCAGCGTACAAAATGAAAACCGTCTGCTTAACGAGCAGATAGACAGGCTCTATCAGGTCAAGGAGATAATTAAAACAGAAAAGGGGGATTTTGATGATATAAAAAAATCTGTGGAACAAATCATAGATGAAGGCTATGAGTGGAAAGGAGATACATATGACAAGTTTAAATCCAACGGCTCGTACTTGAAAGAGGATAATAACAGCTACTACAATTCAATAGACGATGTGTTGGACGCTGTCAACGACAAGATTACAGAGCTTGAAAACCGAATATACAGCAACGAGGGCTTCCTCGGTCAGCTGCAGTCATGGTGGAACAGCTTGTGTAATTCTATAGAAAATTTATTTAACTGAGGAGGCTTATCATGTCTGAAATCAAGGTGAATAAAGAGGGTCTTGCCTACCAGCTGGAAATAATGAAAACCTCGGGTAACGACATAGACGTAAGCACCTCCGGGGTTAGCTCGGACGGTGTGGATACTCTTGTTACAAGCATGAAATACATACAGCAGCACAAGCAGATAGCGGAGCTGTTGTCTCTTTACAAGCAGTTGATAAGCAAGGATGCAGATGACATAAAAGAAATGCAGAATGCCGTCAGCACCATGGACCGGCTTATAGCTGGAAATATAGACAATTTGGCATTGCCGTTTTAAATCAGGAGGTAAAAAAAGATGAACAGTACAGAAAACAGAACAGAATATTTGCCGTTGGGCAGCGTAGTGCGCTTAAAGGGCGGAGTAAAAAAGCTTATGATAATCGCAAGAGGGCTTGCAGTAAAACTCGACGGAGAAGAAAAATTCTTCGATTACGGCGGAGTTCAGTATCCCGAAGGCTTGTCAGGAGACGAGATAGCATATTTTAACCATGACGGAATATTAAAGACGGTGTTTGAAGGCTACAGCGATGAAGACGACAAGATAATGGTGGAAGCGATAAACGAGTTCAGAGATAAAAGAGGGCTTGAAAAGGGCGATCCGTATCAGATGAACAAGGAAAAAGGAAGGGTATAATGGGCTACAAAGTAGATTTTGACGCGCTGGATACGCTGTGCGTGAGCATAAGCAGCCAGGTGAATACGTGGGCGGAATCGCTGGACGCAGTGAGCAGCGGAATATCCGCAGTGGTGCAGAGCAGCGATATGACAGGAAAGGGAGCAGAAAACATAAAAAGCTACCTGCAAAGCGTGCATTTGTCAATAATGCAGTCGCTGGCTATGATATTGCAGAGCCATTCATCGTATTTGTTAAAATACAAAAGCGACTATCAGACTAATATAGATACGTCCCTGCACGCAGTCATACAAAGCGATGAGCTGTTCGATATAAGAAAGAATCTCGGGACAAAGCGGACGTCAATGTGGACAGTGAACACAAATATCAAAAACGCATTGACAAGCGTAAACGATATAATTTATACTAATTTAAGAAGCAAAGACGATATGGAGGAGATGTACCAAAAAATCAGCACAGACCTGCTGAATTTGGAAAGCGACATATCGACGCTGGAAAACACACATTTAAACAACGACTTCAGCGCAACGGAGGAAATGATAGAAACGCTGAAGACGTTTATAAAAGAACAGCTTCAAAACACAAAAGAATATCTGGTGGAATATACGCCGGAAAAGCTGGCAAACAGCAAGACCTACGCGGCGTTGTACATAGCTAACACAGCGCTGGCAGAGCAGCTGGAGCAGAGAGCGGACGAGCTGGAGCTGGCTTATGAGCACGAAAGCAACCGAGCGAAGCTATTGGAGGAGGAAGCCGCCCAAAAGAGGGAAGAAGAGGGCTGGTGGAACGCCGTGCTGGCGGTTGGTACAATAGTGATTGGTACAGTGGCGATAGTGTGTACGGCAGGAGCGGCAACGCCTATAGTAGTAACGGCGGCGATAGCAGGAGGCAGTACTATAGCCTATGGAACGTCAAACCTGATAGAAGCGTCGCAGGATATATACTACGGCTCTATAGGAGACGCACATACTGTTGCGTTTAACCCGATAAGAGATACGATATTCATGGGGAACCAGGAAGCGTATGACCTTTGGGGAGGAATAAGCACAACGGTAGCAGGGTTGATAGTACCCGTGGGACAAACATACACGGCGGCGAAAGCCGTGGGTCAAACAGGCAAAACCCTAATCGGAACGGTAGGAAAGAGCGCAGTAAAGGAAGTAGCGCAGGATGCGCTGGTAGGAGCGGCAAGCTCAAAAGCAGGCAGTCTTGTGATGAATCTTACAGGCGATGCAAACCTCAGCCGTTTAGCAGGACTTGGAACAGGCATACTCAGTGGAAGCAAAACCGGCAAGGCGCTTAATTCTATAGACAATGCTGTTTCAAGTACAGTTAAAAGCGTTAGGCAGTTGGACGATGTTGCTAATGTTACTAATGCGTTTGATGATGTATCAGGTACAGTGAAATTAACAGATAATATAACTGTTGTAAATTATGGCGATCAGTTTAGTAAGCTAGGTAGGAGTAAAAGGCTAAAGTCAAATGTTGAATATACAGATTCTAATGGTTATAAATATAGGACTGATGGTGTGGGAAGAATATCACATGTTGAAGGACAATTACAATTAGGTACAGGCAAAAGAAATCCATATGCACAACGAACGGTTGGCGGTGATGATAGATTGCCAACTGATGATGGAGGTCACTTAATTGCTACCCAATTTAATGGATCTGGTGAAATAGATAATTTACTTCCCCAGAGTAGTAATATAAATAGAGCTGGCGGTGAATGGTATGCAATGGAAAGAGACTGGGCGGATGCATTAAAAAATAATATGACGGTAAAAGTAGATATAGAGCCGATATATAGTGATAATTCTATGCGCCCAGAAAGATATCAAGTAAAATATTGGATTGATGGAGAACAATATATAAAAACTATAATAAATCAATAATATAATAAAATTTGAAAGGGTTATAATTATGGAAAATAAATTGTCTGAATTTTATTTGGAATTAGGAGAAAAATTAGTATCTATGATTCCAACTGATTGGGAAAAAATATACTATTTAGGTGAAGTTGAAAAAAGTAGATTAAGTTGGTCTTCTGTGTTTTATTTTGAAGAAAGTAATACAAATAAATTCATAAGGTCACATAGTATTCCTGATATATACGGCGTTTCAGAAAAAATCTATAACCAGTTGTTAAGGGAATTAGATGAAGTGATGTTAAAAATATATGATTGTTTCGTGGATGAGAAACAAGAGGCGTGGGACCAAATAAGTCTATCTATAGATAATAAAGGCAGATTTAATATTGAATATTTATATAACAAGATAGTAAATGGTACTAGCCAAGTTTCTAGAGAAGTAGTTTGGGCGTATGAAACCTTTAATTTAATACCTAAAGAGGGAAGTTTTAGGCGAAAAATTTTAGATAAATATTTAAATGAACAGATAAAATGATATTATAAAGTCCTGCTATATTATAGCAGGACTTGAAGTTTGTGCCCGTGGGACAAACATACACAGCGGCGAAAACTGGATAGTGACAGGGGTTTGCGTAGTAGCATCAGCGGTAGCGATAGTGTGTACGGCGGGCACAGCAACGCCGTTTGTAGTAGCAGGAATATCTGCGATAAGCGGTGCAGTGATGTCCGGTACACAGAGCATAAATAAGCAAACACAGCGGCGAAAGCCGTGGGTCAAACAGGCAAAACCCTAATCGGAACGGTAGGAAAGAGCGCAGTAAAGGAAGTAGCGCAGGATGCGCTGGTAGGAGCGGCAAGCTCAAAAGCAGGCAGTCTTGTGATGAATCTTACAGGCGATGCAAACCTCAGCCGTTTAGCAGGACTTGGAACAGGCATACTCAGCGGAAGCAAAACCGGCAAGGCGCTTAATTCTATAGACAACGCAGTTTCAAGCTCCGTAAAAACTCTTAATCATATTGATGACGTTGCGGATGTTACTAAGGCGTTTGATGGTGTTGCGGATAGTGCTAAGCCTATAAAATCCTTGTCCGAACTTATGTCACCAGAGGATGCAGCCAAATACAATACATTCCTAAAGAATGGAAGTTCCGCAAGTTTTACACAATCTGAGCTTAAAGCATTTCAAAAGGTTGATGAAGCTATTGCACTTAATAAAGTTAATTATGATGATGTTCTTCAGTTGCGGAGAAATAATGTTTCTATTGATGAACCTGCTAGGTTAGATGAGATTGAAGTGACTTTTAATTATAATTCTAAATATGATGAGAGTGAGTTTGCACGACAGTTAGCAGATCAACAGAATGGAATGAATAAACTTACTGTACAAGAATATTTAGACAATAGACAAAAATACATTGAGCAAGGAAGATCCACAGAAAGCAATGCCGCACAACAGGTCGCGAGAGAAAATGCATATTTGGATAAAGTGAATAAATTAAGAAAAAGCGGTCTGTCGATAGAGGAGGCTGAAGAACAAGCTAGAGTTTGGTTGGAAACGAAGGCAGCTTTGCATAACCCGGATCAAGTAGCTGGAGGCAGAGCAGATAATGTTGATGGAGTAGGAGATAAAGGAATTAATTCATCGATTGGTTCACAGTGGAAATATAGAATTGATGCAGTTGATGAACAAATAAAAAAATTAACGGAGTATATGACAGATGCAGAACGAAATTCCACATATTTAAATGTTAAATTAACGTATTAAGGAGGATTATATGTTTAAATTATTATTTGAAAATTATTTAAAAGAGAAGGAAGTAAGTCAAGAAATTTGCCAAAAATACGCATCTCGAGTTCCAGCAGATTTAATAAAAATTTGGCAGGAGTATGGATTTGGGAGTTTTTTGGACGGATATTTAAAGGTTATAAATCCAGAAGAATATACAGATTTGTTAATCGAAACTTACTTTAGAGGAAATATTTCTGTTCCGATTTTTGCCACTGCTTTTGGTGATATATTGACTTGGGAAGAAAATAGATATATCCGTATTGTAAAATATAAAAATGGCGTTTTCAAGGGAATGGCTTCTGGATTCGATTTTTTTTGGGAAGACTTAGAAGCAAATGTATTTAATGAAAAATATTTTGAAATACAAAAGTATAATGAAGCAGTAGAAAAAATAGGAACTTTAAAATTTGATGAATGTTTTGGATATGTTCCTTTACTGGGATTGGGAGGAAGCGAAAGAGTAGAAAATCTAAAAATAGTAAAAATTCGTGAGCACATCGAGCTAATTACACAATTGGTAGGTCGAATAGGTATGTAGTCTGACTAAAATTCTTATTCTATTACTTATATAACACTCCATGTTGCATTTAAACATGGGGTGTTATTATGAATATAATGTTTAAGCATGGTATAACTATGGCGCTATAGGATATGCGCGAGGTGATAAAAGCGATGAATATAGAAGAAGTAAAAAATTATATTTATAAGCTTGGGACAAAAATAGGTTTAGAAAAAAATTCAAAGTTATATCCTTTTTTTTCTGAAAGTGAGCAAGTGTTTAATGATGGTCCTTCTGTTTATGTAGATAATACAGGATATCATTATGTCGTAATGGAGAGAGGCAAAATCAATAAAATTATTGAGAGTGTAGAGATAGATGATATAATTTATACTATATTTGAAAGCATTACATTTTCGTTGGCTTCTGAATATGAAGCTAGCCATAGAAGAATTGGTGAAGACTCCAGAAAACAATTATGGGAAAAACAGCTAGAATTATTAGGCAAAATTAACGAAAGGTTTGCTGAAAAATGCAAACAAGAAATAGATCGTATTTTAAAGATTGCTCCATATAGAAATTAATATTTCTATTACAAAATTCACATTATTCAATGTAATGATATAGAAGACTGTTGCGTTTAACCTGATAAGAGATACGATATTCATGGGGAACCAGGAAGCGTATGACCTTTGGGGAGGAATAAGCACAACGGTAGCAGGGTTGATAGTACCCGTGGGACAAACATACACGGCGGCGAAAGCCGTGGGTCAAACAGGCAAAACCCTAATCGGAACGGTAGGAAAGAGCGCAGTAAAGGAAGTAGCGCAGGATGCGCTGGTAGGAGCGGCAAGCTCAAAAGCAGGCAGTCTTGTGATGAATCTTACAGGCGATGCAAACCTCAGCCGTTTAGCAGGACTTGGAACAGGCATACTCAGCGGAAGCAAAACCGGCAAGGCGCTTAATTCTATAGACAACGCTGTTTCAAGCTCCGTAAAAACTCTTAATCAAATTGATGACGTTGCGGATACAGCGCAAATGTTAGACCAAGTACCAAAACGTCCATCATGGAGACAGTCTGAACTAGATGTTCAAAAAGAATATCCGGATTATGAACCGCAAAAGTCTTTTAAAGATGGTGTTGAAGTGCCATATGGTACAAAAGGAAGTACAAGACCAGAATTATACAAATCAGGTCATAGTATTGAAGTTAAGAACTACAATGTTGAAACAACTACAGGTCAAAGCAATCTGGTTAATAAGCGGAAGAGAAAGTATTTATTCCAATGCTTTATTCACAAGCTGATTTTTTCACTCGGCATTAAATCCTTCGTGATGAAAAAGGGGGAAAGCTATAGTGGAGTGGTTCTAAGATGGAGAAGTTGTGGTGTAATTATCGACTGAGCTTGATTGACCAAAGTATTTAAATCTTCGCCCGCGTGAAAAATGTGGGATTGACAGCAAGACGGTGCGCCGCCTTAAAGCGAATGAAAACATGGAAACCAAAACACTCGACAAGCTTTGCGCTGCGCTGAATTGTAGGCTGGGGGATATTGCGGAGTTTATTAAGGATTAGCGAAAGCCTAAAGACGATATGTAAAACAAATTAAAATAAAAAGGCTACACTCCGTTTTGAAGTGTAGCCTTTTCAGTTGATATTAATGTGATTATGCTTCTGACGAGGCACTCTGAGCTTCAAGCTCTTTCATCTTATTCTCAAGTTCTTCGGGGGTGTATCTGCCGAGAGCGGCTTCATTTACCTCTACCTCAAGCTTGCTGCCCTGCTCGTCCATGTAGTCGTTGTACTCGTCCTTCTTCATGTTGGTGAGTACAGAGTATCTTGTATTCTCGTCATCGAGATTTGAGGTGTATTCGTTAATATCGCCTCTATATACAAGGTACATAATAGCGGTGTCATCCTCGCCAACCGTGATTACCGTGGCTTTGTTGTTCTCGAGTTCCTTTACAGCGTCAATTATGTCCTGAGGAGCAGATGAATTGTCGAGAAGCTCCTGAGCAGTTGTGGCTGTGCTTGAATCGAGAGACTGCCATTCCATGAACGCTTCGTCAACCTCATCAAAGGTTTGTTCTCCATTGCTGAGTTGTTCACTGTACTCGTCCATCTGATCTTGGATCTCTTTTATCTCGTCGTCCGATAGAGCCTCGGTGGTTGAGGATGAGGAATCCGAATCATCGTCGGTGGACTCGACTGTTTTATAGAGGTTTATCGGAATGTAGGAGTAATCAACATAGTTTGAGGTGTAGTATTCTTCGAGCTCATCATCAGTAACCTCCATCTCGCCGCCCTCGCCGTAAAGAGCCTTAAAAACAGCCTCGTACTTAGCGCTGAATTCAGCGTAGGCGAGAGAGTAGGAATCCTCGGAAACGCCGAGAGTTTCGTAAGCTGAGCCGCTGTAGCTCCAGCCCTGAGTTGCCAGATTATCAATCTCAGCCTGCTCGCCGGAGGAAAGTGAAAGTCCGAGCTCGTCGAATTTTTCAAGTGTGTAAATCAGTGTCTTACAGCTTTGCTCGGCGGTGTTCAGGATGTAGTCCCTACCGGTAATTTCATTGCCGTCCTCGTCGCTGATTGTTGCTCCGAGTACATCTATTGGCTCTGTGGCCTCTGTTGCACCGTCTGCGGTAGTGGCTGCCTCGGTTGTCGAGTTCGACTGTGCCTCTGACTGAGCATAGCTGTACGCTCCTGCCATATAGTAGATATAAGTGCCGATAGAGAGTGTATTTTTGTCATCTTTAAATGACCAACTCATATCCGAGCAGCCAGTGGCTGTTGCCAAAATTCCCGTCGCAAGCAGCGCTGCGACAGCTTTTTTTGCTATTTTCATTTCCGTTATCCGTCCTTTCACCAGTAAAAAACGATAATATTATACTCTTTTTTAACCATTCTGTCTATATGTTTTTTCCGCTTTTCAAAACAAATTCACATTTAAAGTCACTACCGAGCGGGTTTATCATTTCCCTCAAAGAATATTTTTTGAGCATCTCATTGGGCTTGAGTCCCGGCTGGAATTTGATTGAAGTGTAGAGTTGTTGTTAATGCCCAAACATTTGTGAAGGCTTACTGCGAGTTATTTGTTTGGTCTTTTGTGGTTTTTGCCGCTTGTTCAAGCTCAATCATATATTTATCAAAATCAGACATGAAAAGTTTATCTTGGATGATACGGTATTTTTCAAACTCTGTTTCTGCATGAAGTTTTGCTATTTCAGCTGACACCTTTCCGGCGTCTTTTAAAAGACCGTACTCAAACATTTTAATGAAACTGTTTAGCCGGGTTTCCCAATCCTGCATTGTCAGCGGTATATGTCGCAAAGTCATACTTTCAGCAAAATCAAGATAAGCAGATACCATACGGTTTAACTGTCCCATTTCAAATTCGGACAAATAATTTTTTGCAACCGTCACATCACTCTTTTTGATTTTTCCGTCCGGAGCGTCTGCCCAAGTGGTTAAACCCATGTGCTCCTTCTGGTGGCCTGCTCTTTGTATTATTAGCTCGGCGGCGGTATGGCCGTGTACTGCAAAGTGCATTTTGTTCTGCACTGTCGCATAAAAGCGTTTGGTGGAAGCAGAATTTTTATCATAGTCTATAGCGGTGGCATACAGGTCAGTAACTTTTTGATAAAATTTTCGTTCGCTTGCACGAATTTCACGGATGCGTTCCAGCTGCTCTTCAAAGTATTTTTCTGTTAAATAAGTACCGCTTTTAATACGCTCAACATCCATTACCCAGCCTTTAATGGTATAATCCTTTGCAATTTGGTTTACCCATTTTCTAAATTGAACTGCTCGCTCGGAATTTACCTTAAAACCAACGGCAATAATCACCTCCAAAGAATAATGGTTTGTGTTGTAGCTCTTACCGTCATCAGCAGTTATCCGAAATTTTCGGATAACTGAATTTTCTTGCAGTTCACTGTCCTTGAAGATTTTTTTAATGTGATAATTAATTGTACGAACGTCAACATCATAAAGATTTGCCATCATCTTTTGTGTCAGCCATATATTTTCGTCCTCATAACGCATATCAATGCTGTTTTCCATTTCTCCTACAGAAGCGATATATATAAGATATTCAGCAGCGCTTGAACGGATAGTTATTTCATCTTTCCTTTTAGGCATTTCTTAACTCCTTCTAACATTCACTGTTGGCTCGGCGAAATATTTCCCTCAAAGAATATTTTTTTGAGCATCTCATTGGGCTTGAGTCCCGGCTGGAATTTGATTGAAACGTAGGGCTTGTTCATTGCGTTTAGGAAGGCGCTGCCTTTGAAGCGCGCTATCAGCTCGCCGACAAAGGGGTTTTTGATGTTGTTCATATACAGCAGCATACTGGTTCCGTTTTGCTTTATCTCGTATATCCCGTGTGAAGCGGCGGTGGAGCGGGTGAGGGCTACGTCGATAAGCCCGAGTACAGACTTGGGAACATCTCCGAAGCGGTCTATAAGCTCGTCTGTCACGTCTCTTGCGTCCTGTTCGGTGCGTATGTCGGAAATCCGCTTGTATATGTCGAGTCGCTGACCGAAGGATTCTATATAGCTTTCGGGAATGTGAGCCTGAATCTGAACATCTACGAGACATTCAAGCTCGGCATTTTCGTCCGGCTTTTCGCCCTTTGCCTCCTTCAAAGCTTCGTCAAGGAGCTTTAAGTACATATCGTACCCGACGTCCTCCATGTGTCCGTGCTGAGCGGCGCCCAGTACATTTCCGGCTCCTCTCAGCTCCAAATCTCTCATAGCGATTTTAAATCCGGAGCCAAACTCGGTAAACTCTCTGATAGCGCTAAGCCTTTTTTGAGATATTTCGGTGAGCACCTTCTGCGGTCGGAAGGTGAAGTAGGCGTAAGCTCGGCGGGCGCTCCTGCCGACTCTTCCTCTGAGCTGGTGAAGCTGGGAAAGCCCCATGTGGTCGGCGTTTTCAATAATAAGGGTGTTGGCGTTGGGCAGGTCGATTCCCGTTTCGATTATAGTGGTGCAGACGAGCAGGTTTATCTCCTGCTCAAGCATACTCTGCCAGATGTCCGAAAGCTCGTTTTCGCTCATCTTTCCGTGAGCTACAGCTATCTTTGCCTCGGGTACCAATGCGTTTAAATGGGCGGCGCAGCGCTCGATAGATTCCACTCTGTTGTGCAGGTAAAACACCTGACCGCCTCGCCGCAGCTCACGGCGAATAGCCTCGGCTATAATTCCGTCATCGTGTTCAAGTACATAGGTTTGAACAGGGTGTCTGTCCTGAGGAGCTTCGTCGAGGGTGCTCATGTCCCTTATTCCGCTCATAGCCATGTTGAGGGTTCTGGGGATAGGAGTTGCCGAGAGCGTCAGCACGTCTACGTTTTTGCAGACCTCCTTGAACCTTTCCTTTTGAGCCACGCCGAAGCGTTGTTCCTCGTCGATTATTACAAGCCCCAAATCGTGGAAGATAACGTCCTTTTGCACCACTCTGTGAGTGCCTATAACCATGTCTATCTCGCCTGTTTTGAGCTTTTTGAGTATCTCCTGCTGCTGCTTAGGGCTACGAAAACGGCTAAGGAGCTCTATCCTCACGGGAAAACCCTCAAAGCGGTTCAATGCCGTTTGATAATGCTGCCAGGCAAGTATGGTGGTGGGGCAGAGCAGAACGCATTGTTTTGAATCCGTAACGCACTTAAACGCCGCCCTGAGCGCCACCTCGGTTTTGCCAAAGCCTACGTCTCCGCACAGCAGTCTGTCCATGGGAGCTGTGCGCTCCATGTCGGATTTTATTTCATCTATGCAGCGCAACTGGTCGTCGGTTTCCTCATATTCAAAGCTTGCCTCAAAGTCCCTCTGCCACTCGCCGTCCGGCGGAAAAGCATGACCCGGAGCAGCCATTCTCTCGGCATACAGCCGTGTAAGTTCTGCAGCTATGTCCTTTACATTGCGGCGAACTCTCGCCTTTGCCTTTTGCCAGTCGCCTGAGCCGAGACGGTTTATTTTAACCGCCGAATTTTCGCTCGGGCCGATGTACTTTGAAATCAAATCGAGCTGGGTTACGGGCACATAGAGGATATCGCCCTTGGCGTATTCAATCTTAATATAGTCCTTAACTATGCCCTGAAGCTCAATTTTATGTATTCCCTTAAATATTCCTATTCCGTGGCTGGAGTGAACAACGTAGTCTCCGCTGTTGAGCTCAGACAGGGAATAAATCTGCTTGGAATTTTTGTCCCGTTTGTGGCGTTTCTTCTTGGATTTAAAGGAAAGTCCGTGGGAGATCAGAATAAATTTTAAGGCTGTATATTCAAAGCCCGCCGACAACGCCCCGGGGAGGATATATATCTGACCGGGAGCGGGGGAGTCAACGTCCTCAGTGTAGGTGCAGGAAAATCCCTTGTCGTTCAGCTCCGCAGCCAGCGAGGCGGCCGCCTTTTCAGTTCCCGCCAAAACAACAATGCTGCTCGAGCTTGAGTGAAGCTCCTGCAAATCGTCCATGAGCACACGAACCGAACCACTCCAAAGCGAGAGCTGCTTAATGGAGAAGGTGACTATATCGTTTATTCTCAGCTCGTAGCCCGAGCTTGCGAAATTTTCGAGGTAGATAAAGCGGTTTTTCTCAAGTATAGAGTTGATCTCGTGCTTGTCTATGGAATAGGTTTCAAAACCCCTGCACAAAATCCCCTGAGCAAAGCACTCTTTAAGTTCCTCTTCAAAAAGCCTGTCGTAGCTTCTCAGTCTTTCTCTGGTCTTGACGCCCTCGGAGAGAAAGAAAATCGTGTTTTCGTCTGCATAGTCGAATAATGTTGCAGGATGGTCGTAAACAAGGGAAATGAATTTATCCATAGAGGAGGTGAATAGACCGTTTCTTATCGCATCAGCCTCACGGTAGAGGGTTTCCCTCGCCTTAGGCGCGTTTTTGCCCTTTAAAAGCTCTGCTTTGTGCAGGATTTTATCGGAAAGCTCGTTGCGGTTTTCTACCAGAATCTCTGCAGAGGGGGTGAGGGTGAGGCTCTCTATATAATCTGTTCTGCGCTGAGTTTCGACGTCGAAGTAGTTTATGGTGTCAATTTCATCGCCCCACAGTTCCACTCTCACAGGATTTTCGCTGTCGGGCATGAAAAAGTCGATAATGCCGCCCCTGACTGCGAACTGGCCTGCGCCCTCTACCTGCGAGCATCTTTCATATCCTGCAAGTGTAAGGGCGGTGACTATTTCTTCGCTGCTGATTTGCGTTCCGCTTTCGAGAATGAGGTTTGCCTTTTTTAAAGCGGAGGGAGGTATGGTGTACTGAGCAGCAGCGTCTATGCAGGCGATTACAGCCGTGTACTCACCTCGGAGCATTTTACACAGCACGTTTAATCGGCTGTGCTCGTACTCCTTTGAAATACTTTGCATATTGCGGAAATTAAAGTCCCTTACGGGGTAAACTAAGGGGACTTCGCCCATTGCGGCGAGGTCGTTTGCCAGTATCTGAGCTTGAACCTCGTCAGGTACTAGGATAAAGGCCTTAGAGCCGAAATCCGAGCGTAGAGTGTGGATAATATTAGATTTTAGGTTTGTGGACAGCCCGGCAGCCACCGCTGTGGCATAGGGAAGCTTTAATGCCGATTTTAGTGAACGGTACTCCCGTAAAGCCGCCGTGGTTTTTTCAATAAATTTCATCTTTCACCTGTCTATGAGTTAATGATAAGTTTAATTACGAATTAAATAGATTCATCGCTCGGTCTATTTCTCCGCTGACTATTAATTCCGCCGCCTTGCATGCTCGGTTTGCGGCATCGGAAAAGCTTTTAAGCTCTTCCTGAGTAAATTTCGACAATACCCAGTCGGCTAAATCAAAATGCTCGGGCTTTTGACCGACGCCGAGCTTTATCCTCGGAAAATTTTGGCTTCCGCAGCGCTCAAAGATGCTCCTCAGCCCCTTTTGACCGCCGTCGCTGCCCTTGCGTCTGATTCGCAGCCTGCCGGGTTCAAGCGAGATATCATCAGATATTATAACAACATTTTCGGGTGGTAATTTGTAAAATTTCATTGCATCATACACAGCGTCGCCGCTTTTGTTCATATAGGTCTGAGGCTTCATCAAAAGCACTTTTTTACCCGAGATAGCGGTTGTTGCGGTGAGAGCGTGGTGCTTGAGACGTTTTATCTCTATGGAATTATTTTCTGCGAGCTTGTCAATAGCAGCAAACCCGGCGTTGTGTCGAGTGTTTTCGTATTTTATGCCGGGGTTTCCAAGCCCGACAATTATAAACTCTACTCCTCCGGTTTTCTTAAAAGGATTAATCATGGCTCCTCCTTTTTAAACGACAAAAATGCGATAATACCTCAAGGGGAATTATCGCACCTTAGTCAATATAAGTTTTGTGAAATAGTTAAATCAGCCGAACATCGGGGAAACGGGCTTGTCGGCGTAAATTCTCTCGATAGCCTCTGCAAATACCGGGGCTGTGGGGAGAATTGTGAACTTGTCGAGCATTTTCTCCTCGGGAACGGGAACGGTGTCGAGGATGATGACTTCCTTAATAACGCTCTTTTGAATTCTCTCAATAGCGGGACCCGAGAGCACGCTGTGGGTAGCGCAGGCAACGACGCTGGTGGCTCCGCCCTTTTCAACTATAGCGTTTGCTGCGTTGCAAAGAGTACCTGCAGTGTCGATCATATCGTCAACAATAATTGCCTTTTTGTTCTTTACCTCACCAATGATATTCATAACCTCGGATACGTTGGCTCTTTGGCGGCGTTTATCAATAATGGCAAGGGGGCAGCCGAGCTTAGCGGCGAAGTTCCTGGCTCTGGTAACAGAGCCGAGGTCAGGAGATACAACTACATAGTCGTCGGTATCTGCACCTATCTGCTCTTTGAGATGATTGGCAAGCAACGGAGCGCCGAGAAGATGGTCAACGGGCAGATTGAAAAAGCCCTGAATCTGAGCGCAGTGCAGATCCATTGTCAAAATTCGGTCAGCGCCGGCGCAGGTTAGCAAATCAGCGCAAAGCTTAGCGGAGATCGGATCTCTTGCCTTTGCCTTTCTGTCCTGTCTTGCATAGCCAAAGTAGGGAATAACTGCTGTTATTCTTGCGGCTGAGGCGCGCTTCATGGCGTCCATCATTATGAGCAGCTCCATGAGGTTGTCGTTTACCGGTGAGCAGGTAGATTGTACGATGAAGCACTCGCTTCCTCTGACGGATTCGTGCAGCGAAACGGAGATTTCTCCGTCACTGAAGGTTGAACAATCCGACTTGCCAAGAGGCAGACCCAAACAGCCCGCTATACCCTGAGCAAGCTCCTTGTTAGAGTTGCCGGTGAAGATTTTGATGTCCTTTCCGTGGAAATTCATTTTCTTTTTACCCCCTGTATATTTTAAGCATATTGCTTTAATTGGCTAAAATTAACTAAAATCATTGACTTAAGCGCTGCCGGGCTATTATGTTAAGCTGCTCGAGCTGCTGCGGGTCGTTGGCTCCGAGCACCGTGTCGGAGCTTTTTGCAGTGTAAGCGCCTGCGTTTTTACCGCTGCTGAGTAAAAGCTCTATGGCGTCGGTCAGGTAATATTCCCCTGCCTGATTGTTGGATTTAATCTGTCCCAAAACGCTTAAAAGGTCTGCGCAATTAAACCAGTATCCGCCTGAGTTTATTTCGTCAATCATAAGCTGCTGCTGTGTGCAGTCTTTGTGCTCGACTATTGCCTGCAAACTGCCGTTTGAGTCCCTTAATATTCTTCCGTAGCCCGAAGGGTCACAAACTTTTGCAGAGATTACTGTCGCACTGTTATTATCACTTATGTGTTGCTTTAAAGATGACTTTATGGTGTCGCAGTCCATAAACGGTGCGTCGCCGTTTAATATGATTACGTCGCCACCGTTTTTCTTTAAAAAAGCTTCCGCCGTCATTACGGCGTGCCCTGTGCCGAGACGCTGAGCTTGAACCGTGGTTTCAACCTTAAACGGCAAAGTGCTCAGATACTGCTCGATGCACTCCCTTTTGTAGCCGGTGACAACGCATATATTGTCTATCCCCGCTGATTTAAGTGAGTCTAAAACCCAGCTTAAAATCGGTTTGCCCAAAACTTCGGACAGCGGCTTGGGTTTGTCGGATTTCATTCGCTTTCCCTCGCCGGCGGCGAGGATAACGGCGCTGAGATTGCCCATTTAGTAAAGCTCTCCTTTTATCAAGCGGTCTGAGACCGCAAAAATAACATTTTATCACTTTAAAGATAGTCTTATTATCTCACATATGCAGATTTTTTCAAGAGTCAAATTGGCGCTTTCGTCATTTTCATACATTTTTGCGATAATTGTTTATAATAGACAGTTTAATTTCAGTGGTTTTTGTCGGAAAAATCTGCAAAAAACTTTAAAAAGGTGTAGCCAAATTTCCAAATATTTGTTATAATACTGGATAGACTGAAGAGGTCAATAATTTGATTGTGTGTATTGATGCACAAAATTACAGGAGGTAATTCCAATGGGCAAAAAATATGTTTATTTGTTCAAAGAGGGTAACGGAACAATGAGAGAGCTTCTCGGCGGTAAGGGTGCTAACCTTGCTGAGATGACAAACCTCGGTTTGCCGGTACCTCAGGGCTTCACAATTTCAACAGAGGCCTGCACACAGTATTATGAGGATGGCAGACAGGTCAACGACGAGATCATGGCTCAGATCATGGAAGCTATGACAAAGCTCGAGGAGATCACAGGAAAGAAGTTTGGAGACAAAGATAATCCGCTTTTGGTTTCCGTTCGTTCTGGAGCACGTGCCTCTATGCCCGGTATGATGGATACAATTTTGAACCTTGGTCTGAATGAGGAAGTTGTTGAGACTTTGGCAGAGGCATCCGGTAATCCGCGCTGGGCTTGGGACTGCTACAGAAGATTTATCCAGATGTATTCCGACGTAGTTATGGAAGTCGGCAAGAAGTACTTTGAAGAGCTCATCGACAAGATGAAAGAGGAAAAGGGCGTAAAGCAGGACGTAGAGCTTACAGCAGAGGATCTGAAAACTTTGGCAGGCCAGTTCAAGGCTGAGTACAAGGAGAAGATCGGCTCTGACTTCCCGTCAGATGCAAAAGAGCAGCTTATCGGAGCCGTTAAGGCTGTATTCCGTTCATGGGACAACCCCAGAGCAAACGTATATCGTCGTGACAACGATATCCCGTATTCATGGGGAACAGCTGTCAACGTACAGATGATGGCATTCGGTAACATGGGCGACGACTGCGGTACAGGCGTTGCATTTACACGTGACCCGG
Source organism: uncultured Clostridia bacterium (assembly GCA_946500295.1). GTDB lineage: Bacteria > Bacillota > Clostridia > Oscillospirales > Acutalibacteraceae > UBA7067. The sequence continues at coordinate 48,403 of CAMMVF010000004.1, forward strand.
CTACAGGTGAAAACGGACTTTTCGGTGAGTTCCTTACAAACGCACAGGGCGAGGACGTTGTTGCCGGCGTTCGTACTCCAATGCACATTTCCGAGATGGAGGAGAAATTCCCCGAGGCATTCAAGCAGTTCAAGGAAGTTTGCCAGATCTTGGAAAACCACTACAGAGATATGCAGGATATGGAGTTCACTGTAGAGCACGGTAAGCTTTATATGCTTCAGACTCGTAACGGTAAGAGAACAGCACAGGCTGCTCTGAAGATTGCCTGCGACCTTGTTGACGAGGGCATGAGAACAGAAGAAGAAGCTGTTGCTATGATCGATCCTCGTAACCTCGATACACTGCTTCACCCGCAGTTTGACGCTGCTGCACTGAAGGCTGCTACTCCGATGGGCAAAGGACTCGGCGCTTCACCGGGAGCTGCTTGCGGTAAGGTAGTATTCACAGCTGACGACGCTGTAGAGTGGGCAGAAAGAGGCGAGAAGGTTATCCTTGTTCGTCTTGAGACATCACCTGAGGATATCACAGGCATGAAGTCTGCTCAGGGTATCCTGACAGTCCGCGGTGGTATGACATCTCACGCAGCCGTTGTTGCACGTGGTATGGGTGAGTGCTGCGTATCCGGATGCGGTGACATCGTTATGGACGAGGCTAACAAGAAATTCACTCTTGGCGGAAAAGAGTTCCACGAGGGAGATGCAATCTCTATCGATGGTACAACAGGTAACATCTACGACGGAATCATCCCGACAGTAGACGCTACGATCGCCGGTGAGTTCGGACGTATCATGGACTGGGCTGACAAGTACAGAACTATGAAAGTCCGCACAAACGCTGATACACCGGAAGACGCTAAGAAAGCTGTTGAGCTTGGCGCTGAGGGTATCGGACTTTGCCGTACAGAGCATATGTTCTTCGGCGAGGGAAGGATCGACGCTTTCCGTGAGATGATCTGTGCTGAGACAGAGGAAGAGAGAGAGACAGCTCTTGAGAAAGTCCTTCCGTATCAGCAGGGAGACTTCGAGGCTCTGTATGAGGCTCTCGAGGGCAACCCGGTAACGATCCGTTTCCTTGATCCGCCGCTTCACGAGTTCGTTCCGACAGAGGAAGAGGACATCAAGAAACTGGCTGACGCTCAGGGCAAGACAGTTGAGCAGATCAAAGCGATCATCGACAGCCTGCATGAGTTCAACCCGATGATGGGTCACCGTGGATGCCGTCTGGCAGTCACATATCCGGAGATCGCTAAGATGCAGACAAAGGCTGTTATCCGCGCGGCTATCAATGTGAAGAAGGCTCATCCGGACTGGAACATCGTTCCGGAGATCATGATCCCGCTTGTAGGAGACGTGAAAGAGCTGAAATATGTTAAGAAGTTTGTTGTTGAGACAGCTGACGCTGAGATCGCAGCAGCAGGCAGCGACCTGAAATATGAGGTTGGTACAATGATCGAGATCCCGAGAGCTGCTCTTACAGCTGACGAGATCGCAAAAGAGGCTGACTTCTTCTGCTTCGGTACAAACGACCTTACTCAGATGACCTACGGCTTCTCTCGTGACGATGCAGGTAAGTTCCTCGATGCTTACTATGACGCTAAGATCTTCGAGAACGATCCGTTTGCTAAGCTCGACCAGGACGGCGTAGGCAAGCTGATGAAGATGGCTATCGAGCTTGGAAAGCCGGTTAACCCGAACCTGCACGTAGGTATCTGCGGCGAGCATGGCGGAGACCCGAGCTCTGTAGAGTTCTGCAACAGCATCGGTCTTGACTATGTATCCTGCTCACCGTTCAGAGTTCCGATTGCTCGTCTCGCAGCAGCACAGGCTGCTATTAAACAAAAGTAGGCTATCGTCCCGTTAGAGGAAAACTGAATAGACCTATTATATGTACGGTGAGAATGCTCGTCATTCTCACCGTATTCTTTTATCTCGACGGTTGCCTTGCCTTTACGTCCCTCAATGCAGCCGATGATAGCTTGTTTTGGCCCCGGTGCAAAGTTCAAATCCCAACGATAATGTCCGTTATCAATCGGCGTAATGCGGGAAACAAATTTATCAATCACGCTTTCGCTGATTTTAGGTTTTGAAAAGTCAAGGACTTCATTCAGTGCTGCTTCGATAGCGTCCATATCAAGCGCCTGTGCTGCTTCATCAGAAACGGCATTTAATTCGGCAAGTTCTTCGTTCAAAGCAGCAATTTCGATTTCTGCTTTGTGGCGTAAACTTTGAAATTGCTCCTTGGAAATTTCACCGTCAGCGCGCATAGCAACCAAGTTATCCATTCTCGCCGTTGCACGGGATAGTTTCCCTTGAATAGCCGAAATGGTGGCTCTGTTTTTATTGGCGTCGGATTGATAGCACTCTTGAAGTAGCTTATACGCTTCCGTGACAGCACTTTTTCTATCCGTCCAAATGGTTTCAAAAATCTTTTTTGCCATTAAATCAAGTTTCCAGTCGCCGATCATACGAATGTCGCAATAGCCCTCTGTATCAAGGCCATTTTTTTCACGGAATGATTTACTGCCGTTATTTACTTGGTTATAGCATTGATAGCCATATACGGTGTCGCCCCTTTGGTTTGTTCTCCATTTGTTTTTTCGAAAAGTAGAACCGCAGGCACAACGCAGTTTCCGCAGCCATACATCTTGTGAAGCCTTTTTTCCGTAGGTGCGTTCTCCTTTATTGACAATCATTTTGGTAGTCCGGCTTTTGCGGATTTCCTCGCAACGCTTAAAGACTTCTTCGGAAATGATTGGCTCAAAGTCACCTTTTACATAAAGGTAGGTACTTTCATCGAGATTCTTTATCCGTTTTTGTTCCAAATAGTTATTGCTGTATGACTTCAAATAGCATTTATACCCCATATAGGTTGCATTACGGAGAATACGGCTGATTTTTGAAACGCTCCAGCTCACATTTCCGTGGCCGTCTTTTCTCTGCCGTCTGCAAAGCTCTTTGCAGATTTTTGTTTCTCCGAGCCCCTCCAAATAAAGGTCAAATATCATTCGTACCGTTTCGGCCTGATCTTCATTGATAACATAAGTGCCATTTACCCGGTCATATCCAATAATGTTTCCGCTGCCATAGAGAACACCGTTATCACGACTGATTTTTTGACCTGCACGGACACGTTCTGAAATTTTACGGCTTTCTTCTTGGGCGAGAGTAGCCATAATAGTGAGACGGAGTTCTCCGTCACCGTCCATCGTCCAAATATTGTCCTCCACAAAATAGACTTCTACACCGTAGTTTTTTAATTCTCGTGTCATTACGAGCGTATCAACCGTGTTACGAGCAAAACGGCAGACTTCACGGGTAACAATTAAATCAAAGTCCCCTTGCTTAGCGTCCTCAATCATTTGCATAAAAGCAGGGCGCTTTTTTGCTTGCGTGCCAGTGATTCCCTCGTCTATATATTTGTTTAGGATAGTCCAGTTCGGGTGATATTTTGCTTGATCGTCATACCACTGCATTTGATTTTCCAAAGCCGCTAATTGTGCTTCGTGTTCAGTAGAAACACGACCGTAAAATACGGCTTTTCTTTCCCTGTTCCTATCCAAAATAAAAGTGTTTGGAATCCTAAAAGCTGTATTTGTCTGATACATAATGATTACCTCCTTTGATTTGGTATCTCTATTGTACTTACAATCAGACGGTTTGTGAAATGTGCGAATTTAGCCGTTTTCTCACATTTATAAAAGTCTGTCTGTTTACGAGCCCCTTTTCAAAGAGGATTTCAATTAGGAATACAGCCATATACTCATTATCAATTTTGATATTTTGAACCATAGCAGACCTCCCTATTTAACTTTTGGAATGATCTCATAATCAAAGCCCTTTCTGCTATTGCAATAAGTGCAGGTATCTTTTTCGGTTTGTGCCGGGTCGACCCGCCGCAAAGCAAAAGCACCTGAACCATAAAAATTGTTGGCACAAGTGCTGCAAAGGCAAAGGATTAACTTTTTCGGTACGCTGTCGATCAGACCGATACTGATAGCCAGAGCGTGGTTGATACCTTGTATATGCTTTTCGGGCAGATGACCGATAAACTCGCTCAACCGGCGTTTATCAACGGTGCGTAGCTGTTCCAAAAGAACGATAGAGGGGAGTTCCAGACCGGCTTCTATACCGATATAATAGTGAGTAGGTAATTTTGGCTTGGCGTCCTTTTTGCTTGTGATAGAAGCGATTATTACCGTTGGGCTGTGCTTGTTGCCTACATCGTTTTGAATAATAACAACAGGGCGATAGCCCTCCTGCTCCGAGCCGATACCGTGGCCTAAATCAGCGTAATACATATCGCCCCTTAAATATGTGCGGTTCATAATATTAAGACCTCCCTTGAATTTTTAGGCGGTATACCGCCTATGTAGAGGTCAAACGGAGAACAGAATTAAGGTCGGGGAAATGCAAACATATCCACGTTTCAAAGACCCGTCCAACCGTTTGACCTTGTATTTTCAGACAATCCTATTTGTCCTCGACACCCCGGATTGTTCTTTGTTTCGGGAAGTCATCAAGCGACTGGCGGCTTACCAGCTCCACGGGAATCTCACCCCCGGTAGGTTCTCTACCGGCTGCCCTCATTGGTTGCGACGGTTTTATCACGCTCGACCTGTGACTAAACAGGAGTATCATTGTCCCTATTGCCTGTCGTCGCCGTATCGGGAGCCGCCCGATATTGATAGCCGGCTGATTCTCGCTCCTTGTCGGAAAACAGAAAGCCAAAGACCAAATCATAAAGTGTAATCTCGTTGCTTTTGATTTCCGCAGATCGTGGCGCAGCCGCTAATGTGGCTTATGCTCATCACAATAGCAATAGGAATGTGCTTGATGAATGGGTATTTAGTTGTCAAAGGACAAGCCCATTCACCGCACAAAGCAGAAAACAGGCAGAGACTTTTACCTCTCCACCTGTTTCCTCACTCAAAGTCTAAAACACAGGGTCTATTTCAAAAAACTTTTTAGATTTTTCAAGGCGGCATAGATGGATTCCTGTACCGTCTGATATTTGCACCCCTCCATATCTGCAATTTGGGCGTATGTAAGCCCTCCGAAGTAGTAGAATATAAGCCTGCGCCTTTGTGCTTCGGGCAGTTTCCAAATGGCGTTATATAGGGCTTCATATTGAAGATTTCTCAAAACGGCGTCCTCCACGGATTCGGGGAGTGCGGTAGCTCGGTTATAAAGAGAGATTTCAGTGAGCTCCGAATGTTCGTAATGCCGATCTACCTCGTTGAGATAAGAAAGGTCGTCAAGTTCAAAGCGGTCCAGAAGCTCGAATAGCTCTCTATCTATCGTGATTTCCTGTAATACCCCTTGTCCGTCCCGAAAGGAAAGAATATGCTTGTCCTTGATTTTGGTAAGGGTGTAGGGGTTATATTTGTCTTTTCTTCGTTTTGGACGTTTCTCGTCCATAGTCGTTTACCTCCGATCAATCTGAATTTCGAGAGAAATTCAGATTGTCGGGGGGCTACGACAGCCAACGCCAAAAGCAGGCTTGTCCTGCGTTCTGACAAAAAACGACGCAAAAAAATCCGCAAAGACCGTCAAGCCATTGCGGATATGGGAAAAACAAACTCTATTATGTAGAGATTTGAGTTCTACTTTTGGAGCATAAGAATGCCACGAACAGCCAAGGATTTTTTTAACAAATTATCTCCGCGACTGCGTGGCGCTATGTAAGTAATTGCTGCTTCTGATAAGCAGCAGGGCGGTCACAGCGGACCAGCACATAAAAATCCCTCCAAACTCAAAACGGGTTTGGAGGGATTCGGTAAGCGTGACAATACACCCCGCCAAAACCTCGTTTTTTTTATTGGCGGGGTTACACTTTGTTTGATATGTTCTGTGCTAACCTATTACTGTAATCAAGCGTTTATCATTTCAATAATCTTCGCAATTAAATCACTTGTAGACTTTGATATAAGTGGGATATTATATAAGTCAGCTTGTTTTTGCACAGAAAACTTTACATCGTGTGTGAGTAAGATAAATCCAATTTGAGGATATTTGAGATGAACTTGTTTATAAAGTTCCAAACCAGTGCCATCTCCCATATTCATATCTGAACATATTACGTCCACATTTTGAGTTTCGAGAAATTGTTTTGCCGATATTACGCCATCGGCTTCCAAGACAGAGATACTTTGTTTTTTTATCAAATCTGCCACTAATTCCCGAAATAGACCGTCGTCGTCTACGAGTAAAATGGATTTCATCGGAACACCTCCTGCATATGAGCCTTTTAGGGATTTATGCTGAAATCGTACAATAGAAATGTCACAGAAATGTCCGTGCAATCCCAAATTTCGACAGAAAAACAGGCTGAAATGTTACAAAATACGGAGATTTCAAAAATTTTTTGGCCGTAGAAACGAGAGAGCCGATGATCTGTGAGAAAACTCACAAAATCATCGGCTCTGCGTCTATGCGTCCGGCTCTTTAATAATGATTATTTGCAATTTTTTTGCTTCTATAAGCGTTTCTTGCTTGCACTTCGGGCAATAAAGAGGATAGTTTAGTAAAACAGTATCTTCTCGGATTCTGTCACGGGTTTTTGCACCACAAACAGGACAAAGCACCCATTTGTTTTCTACCATTTGTTACTCTCCTTTTTCTAAACGATAAAAAATTCTTTTTGATAAAATAGAAACACCAAACGAAACAATAGCGGCTCCTACCATAATTACCCACGATATAGTTTCTAAATTTTCAAATAGTTCTCCATAAATCGCCTGTCCGATTGGTTGGAAACAACTTGATACAGCAATGATAGTAGCCATAACTTTACCAAGCAAATGAATAGGTGTCTGTTGCTGAACTACCGTAAAAATTGAAATAGTAAACATAGTAGAAACACACATTGTAACAAAACTCATAATTGTAATGAGCCAAAAACCTATGGAAGTGGGAATAGCGGACATAAGGGAAATCCCCATAATTAGTGCAGTAGACGAGCATATCAACAAATAGATGTAATTGTACCGTATTTTAAGTTTTTGGGTGCTTGTGCCTGCTAATAAACCGCCGATCAAGCCGCCAAGACCTAATGCACCTTGGGCAATACCCAAATCTGCGTCTGACATACCAAGAACTTGTACTACCATTACTGGAATACCTACAATCATTGCTGCGGATAAGACTAAATTAAATATTGCCAATATACCGACGACCGATAAAAAAATAGGCTTTTCTCTCTTAACAAAATAGAAACTCTCTATCAGATCATTACGAACAGTTGCAAATATACCCTTTCCTTTATCTCTCTTTTGATATGGAATATGTATAAATATTTCCATAATCGCTGAAATTATAAAGCAAACAATACTTATAACCAAAATCGGAGTAAGGCCGAAAGCTCCAAACAATACGCCTCCGATGGCAGGGCCTAAAAGGTTAGATAATGTGCTAACCATATTGATAATGGCATTTCCTTTTGCTAAAGCCTCATAATCCACTAACAAGGGAATACTTGCTTGCACCGAGGGTTGATAAGCTCCGGAAATTCCATATAAAAGCATAAGCATAACAATCATCAAGGGAACAAGCGGTATTTGTCCTAATGCAAAGTAAAAGACTACGATAATAATTGCAGTAAAAAAATCGAGAGCAACCATTATGTTTCTCTTGTTTACTCTGTCAGCAATCACCCCTCCCAAGAAAGAAAAAATAACCATAGGAATAAATGAGCAGGCAGTTACTGCCCCAAAAAGCGATGATGAATCTGTTTCCCTCAATAAATAGAGTGGTAGAGCAAAACGAAGAATCGCGTTTCCAAAAAGGGAGATGATTTGCCCAATAACAACCATAGTAAAATCACGTTTGAAAATTTGTGTGTTCTTCATAAAAAGCCTCCTTTAATAAACCGACCGTCGGTTTATATATTGTCTGAAATAAACTGCTCACAAAAGAGCAGTTTTTTCACTATTGATTGTGTTTCTGAACTTGCAGACAACAGTTTATATATCCCTCAATCATTTCATCGTCCATCAAGTTAACGCCGAGTTCAGAAAAGATTTTTCCATATACAATACATTTATTACGCATATCCTCAACGCTGACATCACGAACCAGAGGATTAAGCCATACATTTGCCAATATCATCATGGCTTCCGCCAATTCCTTGGGGTTTTCCGCATGAATTGAACCGTCTCTGTTACCTTCTTCTAAAATGGGAAGAATAAAATCAGGGGATACAATATCATAAATCTGCCGTATTTGCATTGCTAAAAAACGAGTATTTTCCAATAAACATGGAGTAGCAGTCATCATTATCCCTTGATTGGGATTGGTTAGAGCCGCCTTAAATATAGCCTTTAATTTCTGATAACCATTCAGTTTTTTATCATCTCTGATTTTGGCAAGTGCCTCGGAATTTTCGTTACCGATCCGACGATACATTGCTTCAAAAATTTCCTCTTTTGAAGAAAAGTGATGATAAATAGCTCCTTTTGAAAGTTTGGTTTCCGAAATTATATCCTGCAAAGAGGTATGGTCATATCCCTTTTCAGTGAATAATTTAGTGGCTACTTCTATGATTAAATTTACAGTTTCTTCTGGGTACTTATTTCTCCCCAAAATCTAACACCCCCTTACAAACAAACCGTCGGTCTGTTTGTATTATACCGAAGCGTCAGTATTTTGTCAAGAACTCTTTTTTCATTTTCTTTATACATTCCGCAAAAGTGAGAAATGATAGAAACAGCGCAGTTTTCCGCCATTATGAAGAAGCGAAAGCCAACAATCTATTTATCGGCTCTACTTCCGTGACATTGATATTATTTTGCTTGAAGCTTTTGTCAAATAAGCAACCGTCTGAAATTACATAGGTGGCAAAGATGATACCACCCTATTTGGTAAGAATTATTGAATAGGAACACACAATTCGCATAGGTGCCTGTCTACAAGGGACTTCTTGTAACGCTCTATCACAGGTCGGCTTTTATCTAATAAATGCCCCAATTTCTCCAATTCAGAAAAACACATTTCCCACGCAGTTTGGACTGCATCTGTTGTGTGGGAAATTAAAAAAACTAAATACTTCCCGCTTTCCAAGTTCCTACATTCAACTTGATTGAATGCCAAGGTTGCGGTCTCTGGTTTGGTGATACAGACATCATAACGACACTGGCAAGGCGGTACTATTTCAGGATTATCCATAGGTATTGCATATATTACGGTATCTTCGTTATATAAATCATTCTCTTTGAGCCATTCCTTGAATGTAGCCATCAGTTTGTAATTTTCAATACCATAAGCACCAGTACTTCTCATATAAATTACTTCCGATGGCGGTATTTTTTCTTGTATTGCGCTGATATAAAACATCAAAAATATTATCTCCAATCTTATAAAGTACATCGATGTCAAATCAATCGTAACCCCAATTAAAATGATTTTCAAGAAGTTTTTTAAAATCAGAAGCATAAAGCGAACCGGGGCAGTTTATAGCCGCCCCGGTTCCACTAATCAAAGGTTATTCTGTCACTCTGATTTGCTCTACAAGAGAGTGTTTTTTTAAGCTGCCGGTGGTATAAGAAATCAATATCATCTGAACGATCAGAAGAATCGCCAAATATAGCAATATTACCGGCCACGGGAACGAATAGAAGAAGTACGGATTTGCTGATTTGGCCGCCTGCACACATATAAAACCAAGCCCCGTACCTAAAAATAATGTTACAAGCGTAGCAAAGAGAGAGTATAGCAATCCCTCGTAACGCAACATTTTGATTAACTGCTTTTTGCTTAAACCAATCGCCTGTAACATACCGATTTCCTGCTTTCTTGATAAAAAGTTGGTAATCGTTGTATTAACAAGGTTGATTAGAGAAAAACATACGACCACAATAGCTACTATCAACATTGCGCCAAAGACGGTGTGCTGATTCGTATTATAGTAGGCCACGCTTTCCTCCAAGGTGTCTAAAACAAAATCGCTATTCCCGTCTATGAGTTGATATAATGCAGCTTCAATCGTATCAGATTTATCCGTTTCAGTCATTACCGATACAGTTCCAGTACAATCCATTCCGCACGCTTCATTCATAAGCTCCGTCGGCATAGCAAAACACATATTAAACGCCGGGTGGCTGAAATCGCTGACAATTCCCATAATCGTATAATGATGGGTCATTATCTGTCCCGACTTCGTTAGAAAATCAACCTCAACAACATCGCCGAGTTGTGCAGATAGCGATAAGTTTTCCGCTGTATCATTTATGAGAATAATGCCATTTTGCGATACTAATTCATCGTAATCAACGGTTCCGGCAATTAAGTTGTCCTCCAATGCGGAAACATCTTCTTTTGCAAATCCTTGAATCCAGTCGTTATCGTAACCATTCACATGATATTCCGCGTCCGTGTAGTACCAGCGTTTGGTTCCTGTAACGCCATCAATAGATTCCACTGCATTCACAAAATCATCGTTCATCAAATCCTTTTGCTGTAATCCAGCTAAAGAAACATCGGCGGTGTCCCACGATTGATTTGCATTGAGTTCAATGTTAAATTCACCGACGGGAAAATCCCTGCTTTGGGCTTCTGCGAGACCGTCATATGAAAATAACATCGTTGAGATCAGCACCACCAAAACCCCACCAAGTGAAAGAGAAAGTATTGTCAGCGTAGATTTTGCTTTCTGTCTGGACAAATTCATTTTTGCAAGGGATATAGGCGATATTTTGCGGTGCAGCACAGAGCTTTGTTTCAGTTTCTCTTGATAATCCGAATATCGCAATGCTTCCATCGGAGATACCGTAGCTGCTTTTTTTACAGGTGTACGAATGGAAAACATTACAATGATGAAAGCGAAAAGTCCAACCCCAATCGTTACACATAAAGCTGTCAGCCAGTACCAACCGTCAGGAATCAAAAAATAACCAATAATGTTTCCGACAATTAAACCTATGGGAATACCAATAGCGGCGAGTAATTTTCCCTCTCGATAAACCATCTTTTTGATTTGCCGTTTGGTCGTTCCAATAGTGCGAAGCTGCCCGTAATTACGGATATTGCTTGCTACTGAAATATAAAAAATCGAGTAAATAACAATACCGGAGCCAACGAAAGTTATAAAGCCGATCAAGAAATAGAACAGCATATCACTTCCACGATTTTCGCTTTTTAAGTTAAAATATGTGGAGCGGACGATAACATTATCATCGGAGATTTCTAATTGTTGTGCAAGAGTGTTTGCATAGCTGGTGGCTTCTTCTTCGCTCATATTTTGAGCGTCCTTTAAGCCAATATAATAATCCATCATTATATTATTTCCATACTGCTGCTCTACTAATTCTTTTGATATAATGGCTGTATAGAGCCCAATATCGCCTGTTTTCATTTTCAAGATTCCCGTTAATTTGAAATCACGGGTAGTTCCGTCGGAAAATGGAATTTTGATTGTTTGTCCCAGTTCATTTGAATAGCCCAAGCTATCTAAAAAGGATTTTTGCACTAAAATTTCATCTTCCGCAGTTGGTAAGTCTCCCGAATAAGACATATTTTGCGATTTTAGCATATCTGCATTTGCATAGGTAAAATTAACGGTTGAATGATTTATCTGTTCAGAGAATGCGTTAGAAAATTCTCCAACCCACGCAATTTCTTCTTGATTATATAGTTCCTGTCCCTGTTGCTCGGAAATAGCGTGAAAAACAATTTGTGCGGTATTTTTATTAAGGTTTTTTGTTTCTTGTGGTACACCGAAACCATAAAGCATAATAGCGGATAATAGAGCAGTCGCAAGCGCAATCGTCAAAATAGTAAATATATTTCTTTTTCGATTCGCTGCTACATTTCTATTTGATAGGCGTTTCACAACGGCGCTGGTATCATTCTCAAAAGGCCATGTCATAGCGTTTCACCTCCTTAACCTGCAATTTTTCCGTCCTCAATGCGGACAATCCGATCAGCAAGGCGGGCAATATCGTTGTTGTGGGTTATCATTACAACGGTCTGATGAAATTCGGCGCTGGTACGTTTGATAAGGCCGAGCACGTCAGCGCTGGTCTTGCTGTCAAGGTTGCCGGTAGGTTCATCGGCAAGAATAATCGCCGGTTTGGTAATCAAGGCGCGTGCAATCGCTACTCGTTGCTGCTGACCGCCAGAAAGATTATTCGGCATATTTTTCAGTTTGTCATCCAGTCCGAGCATTTTTACAACATTATCCATAAAACGCTGATCTACCGTATCGCCGTCCAGTTCCACTGGCAATACGATATTTTCATACACATTCAGAATGGGAACAAGATTATAGTTCTGAAAGATAAAGCCGATGTTACGACGGCGAAAGATGGTAAGCTGTTCGTCATTCTTTTTCGCCAATTCCTCGCCTCTGACAATTACGGTTCCGCTTGTAGGCGTGTCAAGACCGCCCATCATATGAAGCAAGGTAGACTTTCCGCTGCCGGACGTACCGACAACGGCCACAAACTCGCCCTCGTCCACGGTAAAATTTACGCCATCGAGAGCACGGGTGATGTTTGGTTCTTCACCATAATATTTTTTGAGGTCAATCGTCTGTAAAATGCTCATAAAATTCAATCCTTTCTTTGTTTGTTGTAAATGCGGAACGCTGTTGCGCCGGTGGTCGCCAACTGTTATTCGTTCATTTTTGTTGATTTATGAATAGTAATCATATACCAGTAAACCGATTAACATAATCAGTGTAATGGAGCTGTCACACTAAGTGATTAGTGCGACAGCCCCATTCTGCCTTATTCAAGAACTTGAGGGTTTTTTACATAAGAGCGAACTACCGTACCACAATTTTTACAAATTACATGAACCAAATTTTCGCCTTTAAATGTCAAAGTTTTATTGGGCTGAACTTTTGCATAAGTGGATTGAATCCCCTCAACAACATCTTTGCCCCCGCACCACGGGCAAACATACTGTTTTTGCTCAATCATAGAACGCACCTCCTTTCTGGTTGATAAGGATATTGTAAAGCCCAAATGTCCGCGAAATGTTACAGCGGCTCAAAAATTTTAATGAAAATCGGGGTGAAATGTTACAACGCTCGGACATTTCCCAAAAATTGTGGCGGACAGCATTTTGAAGCTGTCCGCTATCAGCTTAACGCAAAGGAAGCATAATAGAAAAGGCAGAGCCTTTCCCTGATTCCGATACCACTTTGATGTAACCGCCTTGCTGTGTGATAATCTCACGAGCCAAATACAAACCGATACCAACGCCCGGTTGTTCGTGGACTTCTTCTTCCCGATAAAAACGACGGAAGATAGCAGCTTGATTGCTTTCGGAAATGCCTTTGCCAGTATCGGTTACTTTTATTTCGAGATACATTTCCCACTGTTCTACGGTCACGTCGATTTTACCGCCTGCGGGTGTGTACTTTACTGCGTTATCCAATAAGTTAAAAAGAGCTTCGGCTGTCCATTTGCTGTCGTGAGCGACCGCCAGATCTTCGGGGCAATCTATTGAAACGCTAATCTGTTTATTCTCGGCGGTATAAACAATCCCACTCATAGCTTGTGCCACGGTATCATATATTCGTCCTGTTTTCTTTTCCAAGCGTATTACGCCGGTTTCCAGTCGTGAAGTCTTAACAAGAGACTGAAAGAGAAAATCCAGCTTGTCCGTTTGTGCCCGGATTCCACGGATAAAGTCGGTGCGTTCTGCTTCAGAAACCGACCTTGTAAGCAAAGTGTCCGTTACCATTTTTAGATTGCTAACCGGCGTTTTTACCTGATGGGAAATGTCTGATACAAGGGCTTGTAATTCTTGCCGTTCTTCATCAACTTTGCGTCGGTTCTCCTGCATAATCTGATAAAGACGGGTCAGGCGGTGGCTGATACGGGCAAAGAGGGTTTCGCTGTCGTCCGCCCGTTTGGGTTCTTTGTCGCCGTCAATCATATTATCCAGCGTTTGGCATAAGTCAGAAGTAAATAGGGAGAGCCGTTTTGCAAAAGTCTGTGTAAGTATAAAAAACCATATGAGAGCGCAAAGAATGAGTGCGCCTCCGGCTGCTAATACTGCAATTTCAAGCGTTATTACAAATAGGGTAAGGGTAATGATTACCATAGAAAGCAAAGTCCCTATGCAAATCCATCGGAACAGGCGCTTAACAGAGATGTTTTTCATTTTGCTTCGCCTCCCGTCCATTGATAGCCCATACCGTAAATAGTCTTAATGTAGGGCGTACCGCCGTCTGATTCGATTTTGCTGCGAATACGGCTGATCGTCGTTGTCAGCGTATGTTCATCGACAAATTTCTCGTCTACGTCCCATAGCTTTTCTAAAAGCTGTCCGCGGGTTAAAACCTGTTTGGGATTTTTGCGAAACAGATTCAGCATTTTATATTCCATTGGAGAGAGAGTCAGAGGTTTTCCGTTCAAAGAAGCTGTTTGCTCCGAAAAATCAAGAAATAACCTGCCGTCATCGTAAATATCCCTTGCAGGTTTATGATGTTCCAGCATAGAAAACATCGCTTTGATCTTTCTTTGCAAAGCTCCTATAACAAAGGGCTTGGTAATGTAATCTACCGCACCTACTTCATAGCCTCGTATCTGGTCGCTTTCCTGATCGTTTGCAGTCAGAAAAATCACGATAGTATCAGGGTGTTCCGGCTTAATCAGCTTGCATAAGTCATACCCGTTCCCGTCCGGCAGGTTAGTATCAAGCAGGACTAAATCAAATTCTCGTGAGCGCAGGGCTTCTGCAGCCGTTCTTGCGTTCAGCACAGAGGTTATTTCATAACCGTCTGCTGTCAGATTATAGGAAAGCATTTTATTCAAAAAGCTGTCGTCCTCAACAACTAAAATGTGTTTCATATCCTCATTTCCTTTACTTTTTATAGGTAGTATATCAGGCAAATGTCCGTGAAATGTTACAGTGAACCTTTTTTGTTTTCTTTTCTTCTTGCGTCCACAGGTTTTTGAGCCGCTTTCGGAATCAGCCATATGCGGCTCAAATTTATAGCGCCGTCAATACGATTTTCTTTACATAGTTTCTGTATCCGGCGTTCAGATAATTCCCATAATTTTGCGGCTTCCTGCACCGTCATATAATCAAACATAGTTGACCTCCAATATTCACTAATATTCATATTATAGTCGGTCAAACGAACAATATCAACTATGCAAATTAAACCGGCATTTCTATATATAAGATATTAAATCTCTCAATACAAGAAATCACACATCGTTTTATAGGAACTATCGTCTCTGTATAATAGATATATCAATTCTAACAAGCATAGGCGGTGAGTGAATGAGTGAAACATTTGACTTTATGGCGTTGGGACAAGCCATTAAAAAAGCCCGTGAAGCAAAGGAAATGACGAGGGAGCAGTTAGCGGAAATTCTTGATGTTGCACCAAGACATATACAGTCTATTGAGAACGAGGGGCAATATCCGAGCTTTCCGTTGTTTATCCGTCTTGTTACAATGTTTGATATATCGGTGGACCAGTACATATTTTCAGATAAGCAGACGGAGAAAACAACTTTACGCCGACAGATTGATTCAATCCTTGATACATTCGGAGATAAAGAACTCACGATTATTGAGGGAACGGCCAAAGCGATATGTAAAGCAAAAGAGCCAGAGGAATAATAAACCTCTGGTATTCTTTTGCACTTTTTTAATAAGCCGGACAGCCGTAACCATAAATCACGCTGCTGCCGATGGGGTAGCTGTTCTGCCGGCACTCGTCGCCGGAATTACCCTCGACGGTGTAGACCGTGCCGTTTTCTACACGCTCAACAATTCCAACATGGTCGGTTAGACCGTCGCCCTCCCAGTCAAAGAAAATGATCTGGCCTGCGGACGGGGTAAAGCTGCCGTCCTGCCAAAGACCACGTTCCTTGAACCAATTAGAGCCTTGAATACAGCCCGCAAACTTCGGGATAATACCGGCGTCGATATAACCGCACTCGTTCGCAGCCCACGAGACAAAGCAAGCACACCATTCCACACGGCTTGAAAAACCGTACCACGACCAATAAGGTTCGCCGCCGACATTGCCGACCTGTGACAAAGCGACAGAAACAATTTCGTCGTCCTCGGTATAAATACCGTATAGAACCGAGCTCCACATACTGCGGTTTTCTTCGGCAAGTAATTCGGCAAGTTGTTCTCGTTGATCTTCATTAAACCCGTACTGATTCGCCATATCTTCGGCGGTCTTATGGTTCACCGTGATATACAAATAGGTGCGAGTTACGGTAGTAACTGTTTCAACAATATTGCCGTGGCCGTCATCGGTTTCGATGATGATTTCCTCGGTCTTGGTTTCGGTTCGTGAAGATATTTCATTCATTTGCCAAAAAATGTCTTTGAGAATGGCTTTCTTGGAATCGTCTATGGTGGCGACCTCCTGTGCATTATCGGGGTCGGTAGTGGTTTTGACCGCATAGACAGAAAGCACTTCCGGCCAGACGGCACGGGAGCCGGACATTTCCAAAACATCATAGGAGATATTCGCCTTTGTAGTGTCAATCTGTGTTTGATAGTCGGTGTTGATTTCCTGCACCACATTCTGCATAGTCAACCCAGAACCGTTGTCCTCATTTGAAAAGAAAATACCAAAGCAGGAGCCGATCAGCAGAGCAATTAAACAAATAATGATAATTACTAAAACGGCAATCCAGCCACCGGCAGCGATGGCAGCAATCAGCGCCTTTGTCCCGGCTATAATTGCCTTGACCGCAAGGGCTATGGCTTTGGCAACCGCTTTTGCGGTAACTATGGCAGCTTTGGCGGCGGCACGAGCAGCGTGAGCCGCCGCCCTCGCTGCTCTCGCTGTGGCCTGCGCCGTCTTTTGGGCGACTTTTGCCGCCTGCTGTGTGGTCTTGATGGCGGTTTTGGCGGTCTGTTCGGCGGTCTTAATGGTTTTCTGCGCTGTTTTCACCGAACCTTTTGCCGATTTAATAGTAACTTTTCCTGTGGATTTTGCCGTCTGCTTGATATTCTTTCCGCTACGCTCAAGTGTCTTGATGGATTTATTAGCGGTGTCGGCAGAGTGGCGCAGTCCGTTTGCGGTTTTCTTCTGCACCTGCTTTTTCGGAATGTCCGCCTTTTTCTGCCGGAAGTGTTCTTTCGCTTTGGAGATGTTCTCTTTGGTTGTACGAATCCCACGGCGGCCTTGCTTGTCAAATTGATGGACGGCTTCACGGGTGACGCTCTCGGCGCCTCCCGTGATACGGTCTGCGGCATATTCATTCGGCGAATTATCCGCAGAATAGAGACCGTGTTCCGCTTTATCTTTGGTACGGATATAGGCGTCTTTCATTCGTTCGGCGGCAACTGCCGATTTGTCAATCGTCTTAACTGTACCCTTTACAACATCTCTCGTTTTTATGTCGGGCATAGCTTCACCTCCAATCCGAGCCGAGCCAGTTCATCACGCAGAGCAGAGTAAAACGCCCTGCTGCGAATATTTCCGCCTGCTGCCTGCCACTTTTTCTCAAAATCAAAACGTACAGCAAGCTGACGGACGGAATAGTCTTTGCGAAATGATCTCCAAGTGTTCTCGTCCCATTCTTCAAGACGTTTCCATAAATCAGGAAAATACCGATAGAGTTTTCGTAATTCATTAAGCCCCTGCAACGGACAGCACCAACAGGAAACACGGCTGAAAATGCGATACAGGCCGCCCCAATCGAATCCTTTTGCATAACAGTAGGCAAGGCAGTCCTTTTCGGTCATGCCCCATTCGACAAGCGGATAGCATTTGTCTTTTAACCGATCTGTTTCATCGGCGGCAATCCCCACATATTGAATGAGCGTATAGTTTTCTTTCAGCTTTTTCAAATAGGTGTCGATAACACGGATTTTTAACATACCCGTACACCAACGGTTTCGTGGGCCTGCCCAACTCATACCCCGGTACTGCGCCAAAGCAGGATTTTTTCTTTTCGGAGAGTATTCGTTAAAATAGTATTCAAAATCGTGCTCCGCTTGCAGCCGGATAATCGGTCTGTTGATATACGCCTCTAAACGGTTGATGTGTTCATACATCTGCGGAAATTCAATCCCTGTATCACAAAACAGAATCAGATCAACAGGGCGGTTTTCTTCCAAGAGACGCAGGAGCATAGCAGTTGAATCTTTACCGCCCGAAAGAGAAAGGACATATTTTTCAGGTTTCACCACCGCCCACCTCCCCGTCAGGGGCGGCGACCTGTTTTGCTACGACGACCATTCTGCCGTTTGTTCTGCTGTATTCGCAAGTGGAAAGCGTAATTAGCTTGTCGCCGTATTCGGCACTCACACCCGTATCATAGATAGAAAGTTCCTTACATTTGGAGATATAGGCGTCAAAGTCCTCCGCAGAATCGGCAAGGGTAAAATGATAATACTTAAATCCCTGTTCTGAATAGGCGGTGGTTTTGAACGCTGCGATCACTTCATATTCTCCGAAATCGGACAGGGTATCAAAACGGATAATTTTGTGTTCCCGGTAAAAATTTTCATCGGCATATTTGCAGAGATCGGAGAACATCGAGCCATTGCTCATATGATGACCGTAGAGCACGCAGTTGTCAGAAATTCCGAGGTCGCAGTTTTCCTGCACATAGGGAACGCCGTAGGCGCTGTACTGCTTGTCAAATCCTCGTTTCAGATAGTAATTTGGTTCGTCGATGGTCTGCATAACGGGATAGTCGATATTTGTTCCCTCAATGGAAATCCAGCCCACAAAATCGTTGTTCTGTTCATACACCGCCGCATATTTCTCATAGGCGGTTTGTGCGGTGGTTTCCGTTTCGGATTCTTGCGGGGCAGCCTCCGGTGTTTCTTCCTCGACCAATGCAGAAATGGTTTCAAAGGTTTCGGCACTCTTTTTGTCATCAATATACTGCCGGCAGAGCATAAAGCCGGAGAAAAGGAAAAGGGCGGTGCAAAACGCCGCCCCCGCAAGTATCAGTTTTCTTTTCATAGATAGTCCTCCTGTTTTATCTCGCCTGCTCTTTGATAACCGGCGCTTTGGATTTTTCAAGGCGTTCCGTTTTAAGCTGGCGCAGATCAGATTTTACCGACTGTTTTTGCTTTGTCTGTTCTTCGCTCTGCTGGATTTTATCAATCAGCTTATCCGCATTTCGCTCCATTTTGGAAAACGTGTCGCCGCAGGATTCCAGAAAGCCCCGCAGCTTGGCAAGCACACCTTTGTCTGTTTCCAGATTACCAGCCTGTTTCGCCGACCTGCCTAAAAGGGCGCGACCTGCATTTTTCATATGCCCGCCGACTTCGTGCAGTTCCCCGCGAATTACGTCAATCTGACCAGCGCTTTGGCGCATAGATTGTGACATATGAGAGAATCCGCTTTTGATTTTGGAAAGAGCGGTGGAAACCCGCATAGCTTCCACCGCCCGTATCAGCGCCGATTTTCCTTTTTCCTTACAGGTTTTCACCGCATTTCCGGCGGCGTCGATCAGCCGTACCTTTATTACGGAAACCATTGTTTTAGCCTGATGAATTTTATCTTCTGCCTTTGAAATGATCTTGCCGCATTGGTTACGGATTCCCCGGTCGTGCAGCCGTTTTACTTCTGCGTGCATTTCCTGAATTTCATTCATCATCACGGACAGATTGTATTCCATACTCTCGACATATCCCACAAGGGATTGTACGTCCTCTTTCTGCTTGTGCAGCCCGTTTTTCTCCAACACTTCGTATAAATCGAGGATTTGCGGGTGGACGTTCAAACTAATTGTTTGAGATTCCATTTACTGCACCTCCCATAACGCCCTCACCGGGCTTGGTGGTAATGAGCCTGTAAAGCTCGGTGTTTTTGGGAAACTTATTCACGAACGGGACGAGAGAAGCACCGTATTTCATCAAACCGCAGCCTGCGTCCGCATTGGTGATATAGCTCATCTGCTCGGTGGAGATATTCAACAGATCGGCAAGTTTGGCGCGATCAGAAGCCGCCTGATTCAACATCACCACAAACTCCGAGTTGGATAACATCGTACTTGCCTGTACCGAATCCAGCAAATATTCGACATTCTGCGTAATGGCGCAGGGGTGGGTGTTCCTTTTACGGAACTGCCGCCACGCCGAATTGAAAAAGTTGGCGCTGTACTCATTTTCATAAACAACGTGAAACTCGTCGATAAACAGATGGGTACGCTTTCCCTTTTTCCAGTTTGTCGTAACACGGTTGAGCATAGCGTCGGTGATCGTCAGAAGTCCGGCAGGCTTTAACTGTGCGCCGAGGTCGTGAATATCATAGGAGATAATGCGGCTCGAAGTATCTACGTTAGTTTCGTGGGCGAATACGTCAAGAGAGCCGGAAGTGAACAGCTCCAAAGCAAGGGCGAGGTCGTGCGCCTCCTGTTCTGGCTGTTCCAGCAGCTTTTCACGCAGGGTACAGAGCGTAGAAACTTTGCCAGTCTGCGCCTGCTCCCTATAAACAGCGTCGGTACAACGGTCGATAATGGATTTATGATGAGCTCCTACGCCGTTTGGGTCGATCTGTTCAACCAGCGACATAATAAACTGCGCCTTATCGACAATCGGGTTGTTGTCGCCGTAGCCCTCGACCATATCCATAGCATTGATACGGTCACGGCCGCCTGCTGCAATATGAATCACCGAAGCGTCCTTTCCGATGGCCTGCACAAGTGGCGTGTATTCTCCCTCCGGGTCGCAGATGATAATATCGTCCTCGGTGGCAAGTGCCAGAAAGATAATGAGCAATTTAGCAAAAAACGACTTGCCGGAGCCGGGGATTCCGAGCAGGAACATCGACTGATTCAAAAGGTTTGACATATTGCAGAGAATCAGATTGTGGGAGATGGCATTTTCTCCAAAGAAGATACCTCCCGGCTCCCGAATCTCCTGAACCTTAAACGGCATAAACACCGCAAGGCTTTCGGTCGTTAAGGTGCGCAGGGTATTGATCTTTCGCAGACCAATCGGGAGAGCCGTATTCAGCCCGTCAAGCTGCTGGTACTTCATCACGGCAAGCTGGCACATATGTTTTCGGGCAGTCGCCAAAATCGCCTCGGTGTCGCTGTCAAGCTGTTCTTTGGTGTCGGCAACGTGGACCAGCGTAATAACGGCAAACATCATTCGCTGATCTCTTGTCGTCAGGTCATTCAGAAATTCCCGAAGCTCGCTTCGCTGTTGCTCCATATCATACGGAACGATGGAAGAAAAATTTTGATTGGCGTTCTGCCGCCTTTGCCAGTTGGTAATATTCGTTTCAATCCCTAATAGGATTCGTTCGACTTCACGCACCGCCTCGTCGGTCGGCACAGGTATAACGTCAATAGACAACATCATATTTCGATCAAGGTCGGTAAGTTCCGTAACCATATCGTCTTTTACATACGAAGCGTAATCTTTCAAGAAGATAACCCTTGCGTATTTCTCGCCGAGCTTCAGATAATCGCTGTGCTTTTCCACGCTGTCAGGGCAGATATAATCCTTGAAATCGTGTCCTCGTTTCATCATTTCTTTGGCGTCAAAATGAAAAACGGCTTCCTCGCCGGGGCGATAGAAGTCGTGAAGCACTCGCAGTTTATCGGTAGCGCCCAGTTCGGTACATTTAGAACCAAGGGCGGCAAAGTGGGAAGTCAAATCCGAACCCACACGGGCAAAATAGGACCGGGCCTGCTCTATATCCTTTTTTGTTACAGAGATCGTGATATATTTCTCCTGCAAGATACCGTTGCCGGCCGTTGCTTTTGCAAGCAGCACATCGTTGTATTCACGGCGGTATCGGTCCAAGCCGTCCTCCCGCATAGGCAATAGAATCTCCTGTTCAAAATCTTTGCGGTTCAGTCTGCGGTTGTTGATTGTGATTTTTGTTGTCGCTCCGCTGTCAAAGCTGTTGAGAAGTTCGGAATAGGTCAGGAACATTGACTTTTTATCTTCGGGGCTTGCGACAAGATAGTTTATATCCGAGAATTTATACGTCTTTGCGAAACGGTTGCCGACCTGAAAAATCCCGTCCTCCCAGATACGTCGGATAGGAATAACGTCCTGCACCTTGCGGGGGACACGGTATCGTTCCTTGTCCTGCGTAAACGCTTGTTTTAATGTTTTCATCATATTGGCTTAACCCTCCTTTTCGTGTTTTTCAATAATCGGTTTGAGCATTTCATAATAGTAATTGACCGGCTCAAAACGGATTTCCCGCGGTTCCAGCATTTCAGAACGCAGCCACGCCCATAAAAACTGTTCGGCCTTCATTCCGTGGTAGGTCACAAATCCCATAGCGGCGAACGGCGCCGCACCGAGAATACAAACCCAACTCACGGTTTCCGTCCCAACATAGGGCTTTAAGAGAAAATACAGCCCAACGGCGACAGCAACCGCTAAAATAGCGAAAATGAATTGCCGCAAGGACAATCCGAAAAAAACGGATTCTGTATAGTTGCGTATTTCACGGTTGATCTTTACTTCCAAATTTTGCACCTCCCGTTATCGTTCCTGTTCGTCTTTGCTTTTGGGTTTCGGTTGGAGTTCACGAGGGGTCCGGCCGTCAAGCGGTTTGATAAAATCAATCTGTCCGGCCGCATAAATCGCATTGCCGTTTAACTGTCTCTGCCACGCCTTATTTGAGGGCGACCATCGAAAGCCCCAACTTTTCAACTTGCTCCGTTGTTCCTCGCTTGGCTTTTCATCGAAAAGAAGCTGTAACCGATTTTCTTCCCTGTTGGCAACGGCCTCGCCGCCCTCGAATTTCCAGCCGACAAATCCTACCTCCGCACGGCGTTCCAAAGTGGCAATACGCTTTTTTAGGCGGTTGATTTCGGCGTTGTTGTTTGATAACTGATAAGGGGCATAGGGGGCGGTTATCCACGAGTAGCTGTTTTTCACAGCTTCGTCAATCTCTGCCGCTTTTTCATCGGAAATACCCTCAAAGCCTTTCATCGTACCGTTTTTGCGATAGTAGGCGTTGACTTTTTTCATATAGCTTTGGGAGTTTTGCAGTTTTTCCAGCTTTTCTTTCAGCTTCGTAACCGCTTCGGGGTCATCGCTGGAGATAGCGGTATTATTCTCGGCGGCCTCCGCTTTACTGCGATAGTAGTCCGCTTTCTTACCAACTTCCACGGATTTTTCCATTTTACCCCACGCACGGTCACGATAATTTTTGTCTGATTTATAGGAATAGTGATCGACCAAAAGCGGCTGCCCCATAGGGATAGCGTCAATCATCTTGCTTGATTCCTGCGAAAGACGGTTGCTTTCCTGTTCCAGTTTGTCGGCTTTCTCGTTGTAGTAGTCGATTCTTCGTTGTTTCTTTTCTTCGTATGAGTTCATAACATATCGCTCCTTTAACATAAAAAAATAGCTTCTTGCGAATCTGTGCAAGAAGTCTTACAATCCCATCATTTCACGAACAACACGGTCGGACATTTTCACAGCGCCGACTAACACAAGCATATTAAAAATAAGTTCGCCAATATAGCTCCACACCTGCGTAACGGCCGCAGCGTTCGGGTCAACCACGGGTGGAGCCGAAGCAAAGAGGGAGAAAATGATACAGCCGAGGACGATAATCGCACCCTCCAAACATACCGCCGCATAAGATTTGATGAATGATTTTCCCACATTCTGCGTCGGTTCTCCCGCAAAAGCCGAGAGAGGGACGGGGGCAATAGCGGTATAAAGGTAAAGTTTGAAAAAACGACCGTAGACCGTCATAATCATAATGAACGATAGTATCGTAATGAACAGACCGCCGATCAGCGTCACCGCCCATAGCGGTATGGATTCAAAGAATCCGCAGCTTTCAATGGCGGTTACGATTTCAGCCGGCAAAACGGTCTGTGCAGCCGAGCCGAAGCCTGCGGCGGTCATTATGGTGCTGATTAGTCCTTGTACGATATTGAATAAGGCCATCATCAATTCCAAACCATATGTGACTGCGGCTTTTGCCAAAGCAAAGCGAATGAAAAGTTTTAGAGCGTGCTCCGGCTTTTTCAGTTCTGCGAACGAACCGCAAGTTTTCATTACGCCAATGACAAAAAACAGCACAAGCAGGGCAAGACCAATCGCCTGCACCGCACCGTGAATATTGACAATGACGCTCCAAATCGTCCCGCCTTTGAATTGCTCCGGCGATTGCGTGATAAGCTGCCATATCTCGGCTAACTTTTGGTTCCACGTTTCCAACGCATTTTCGAGATTCTGTACAACCCAGTTATCACTCAAAACAGATTCCTCCTTTCAGGCAGATTAGAGCAGGCCGTTTATTCGGCCTGCCCCTCCTTGCCGTTTTTTGATTATCGGGCGTCCCGATCTGGCGGGGTATGAATGATTCCGTAAATGTCGTCCACAAAGTAGCGCCCGACAAAGGGGTTAAATATGGCGTGGCATTTCACGCCGCCCACATCGGCCAGATAGTCGTTATCGCCCAAGCGTTTGAGAATCGTCGCTTCACCGAGGACGTGTTTTTCTCCCTGTTTTAGAGAGTGGATATAGCACTCGCATTTTTCCATTTGGAATTGTCCTCCTTTCAGCCGGTAATCAGGGTAAGAATCTCTTTGGCAAATGTGATGACAACGCCGCCCGCCAGCGTCAGAAATCCCTGTGAACGCTGGCTTGGGTCGTGGGATTGAAAGGACAGACCAATCTGCACAACGCCCCAACCGAGCAGAATCAATCCGACCGCACGGATAAGCCCAAAAATAAAATCACTCAAATTATTTACAACGGTGATCGGGTCGCTGGCGGCAAAAGCCGTTACAGAGCAGCCAATCGTAAAGGTCAGGGTCAGCACCGCCAAGCAGTAGAAGCGGAATCCCTTTTTCGCCTTGACGGGCATAGGCAGTTTCTTCGTGGGCTTGTTTTTGGTAGAGTTCTTCATTTCGCATATCCTCCTTAATTGAAAAATAGAGCTTCTATATCCTCGTCGGAAAGAAGCTCGTAATCGGTTTCGATTTCTTCTATATCGGGAATGTCCGCAGGAGCCGTCCCGACAAGGGAGAGAGTTGCCACGGCGTTTTCTGTCCCGCCGTGCTGATAAGGTTTTGCTTTTCCGTCTGTGGTAAGCGCCACGTTCGGGTGTTTCAGAATATCAAATTTTTCGTCCATAATGGGCGGTTCGCCACGGATAAATAAAAGGGCGTAGCGGTTATCCAGCATACGAACCTCGTCAGGCGTCATCAATTCACGGCCTGTAATCTGATAATTCGTACTGTAATTCCCGTTACGCCCCGACGATTTACCGTAGGTGTTGGTGTCGATGGTCGCCTTGCCGAGATAGGATTCGGAGATCAGCTTGTGGGTAGAGGTTTCGTTGCCACCGAGGTAAAGAAACTCATCGCAGTTGCCGAGTATCGATTCCCATTCCTTTTCAAATAACGCTTTCAAGGCCGCTATATTTTGCAGGATAATGGAAACGAACACCTGTCTTGATCTCATCACGGCCAAAATTTTTGAAAAATCTTCCGGCAGCGAAACATTGCTGAACTCGTCCATTAAAAAGTGAACAGGGACGGGCAAAGCGCCGCCGTATTTGTGGTCGGCAAGATAAAATAACTGCTGAAAAAGCTGCGTGTATAAAATACTGACGAGGAAATTGAAACTCGTATCGTTATCGGGTATGAGTGCAAAGAGCGCCACTTTCTTTTCACCGAGGGACGGCAAATCCAGTTCGTCCGTAGCGGTCAGAGCCGCCAGAGAGGACAAGTTGAACTTTTCCAGCCTTGCCGCCAATGTGATCTGAATGGATTTGAGTGTTTTTGCAGAGCCAGAATGATAGTCCTTGTAATACTTCACGGCGATATGGTCGGGATTCCTCATTTCAAGCCGTTCAAACAGTTCATCAAGGGGTGAGGTGTATCCGTCCATATCTTCCCGCACATCAGCCGCCCGCAGCATTTCCATTACCATAGGAAAATTCTGTTCTTCCGGCGGTGCTTCATATTTCAAGTAGAAAATGAGTGCTAATAGAAGCATAGAAGCGGCGGTGTCCCAAAACGGGTCGTTTGATTGCGAACCTTTGGGCGTCGTGGATTTGAACAGGTTTGTAACCAAACGCTGCACATCATTGTCGTCCCGAAGATAGATAAAAGGGTTGTAGCAATGGCTGCGTTCCATATTCAGAAGATCAAGGACACGCATCTCATATCCCTTTTGTGTGAGCAGATAGCCGGTGTCTCGTAAAAGTTCGCCTTTGGGGTCCAGAACAACATAGCTGGTGTTGGCCTGACAGAGATTCGGTTTTGCATAGAACCTCGTTTTGCCGGCTCCGCTGCCCCCGACCACAACCGTATTCAATGAACGGCGGTGCTTTCGGCCGTCTAACCCCATACGGACATTTTGCGTAAAGATTTTATTGTCCTCGAATTTTGCCGCCCGGTATTTCTTGTTCACGGTTTTGGCGCTACCCCATTTCGCCGAGCCGTGTTCTTCGCCCCTGCGGTAGTTGCGGCGGCTTGAAAGGAATATCCCGATAGCAAGCCCGTAAACGCACAACAAAAAAAGGACAGTCTTTAAGCTGTCCTTGCAAAGTTCAATATGAAACGGGTCGCTCATCGCCGCAGGAAACCGGGCAACAATTTCAGGCAAGCCCCCGTGTGCGGCGGGGGCAATGAGCAGCCCAAGCCACACAACGGGGAGAATCCCAAACAGGCAGAGGACGAGAGGGCTATTCCCGCGCTTCATCGTCCCTGCACCTTACTTTTTTTGTCGGGGCTTCAATCGCTTTTAAGAGAACTTCGTCCACAATATCGGTAGGGCGTTCTTCTTCCAGCAGATCGTTTCGCATTTCATTGAGGGCGTTAATAACAACGCCGTGCTCGTATCGGTCAAGGGTTAAAACCCGTTTTTTCTGTTTTTCCATACTCAACGCTCCTGTTCATTCTGCCGGGGCGCTTTGTTTTTTTCCAGCGACCGAGCCATTCTTGCAGAAATATCATAGGCGGTATCTCGGATTTCGGAAAGTTCGGCGCGAATCTCCTGCGGGTCGTCGGTTCTCAAAAAATCAGACGGATTTTCAAATCTGTAATCGCTCACATCTGCTCTGAACTCTTTACCGAGAATATATGAAACGCAATGTGCCTTAAAGCCGGCGTTTTCCGGGATATATTCATCGCCTGTCAAAGCAAGCTCCGCTTGTGCCAGAGCCTTTGACAATTCGCAGAATAAATCATTAGCGTTCATTCCACGGCAGACAAAAATAGCCTGTTGGTCGTGGTCGTACAAAGCGGCCATACCTCCGGGCAGTTCATCGACGGATTGAATTGGTACGGGGCGTTTGTAGATCAAGGCATTCAGCAAAGCTCTTTGGTCGTAGGAGATGGGCGGCTGTGCCCGCATACGGGAAGTGGTCTGCGAAATATCGTACACTCTTTTAATGTTGTACGAAACGCCGATACTGCCGTCATCACGGGTGTATTCGCCGTTCGATTCAATAATCTTGATCGGGCGGCTAAACTCCTGCCGCTTGATATACACACCCTGATCTCTCCAAAACTCCTTGTCGCCGAGCCTGCGGGCGTCCGGCTTTGTCGCCAGAATCAAAAGGGCGTTGGTTGCGGAATAATGACGGAAATTCGCTTGTACATCGAGATAGTCACGGAATTTGCCGCCGTCTGTGCAGATTTCTTCGGCGGTGGTGTCCGCAAGGGCGTAAACCTCGTCGCGCTCGGCCTTTTTCTTGGCCGCCCACGCCTCTTTGTCAAAATCTTCATTTTGCGGGGCGGGGTCGAAAAGATCATCAAAATTGCTCATAAATTATCTCTCCTTTGATTTCTTACTCTTTTTTCGGGACGGCTGCTTGTGGGTAGTCGTCTGCTGCTTTTGGGGCTTTTTTGATACGGTGGGTTCGGGAGCAGCCGAGGAATCCGCTTCTTTCTGCCGGTTCTCCCGGATTTCCCGCAATTCCTCACGGACAGATGGGCGTTCTTCGGGAGATTTAACAGTACCCTCGGCGGTTCTGCTTTGCTTCTTTGAGGTAGGCTCGGACGGACGGGATTTCTCCGTCTTTGCCGCTTCGGGGTTTGGGGGCGCATTTTCCTCCTTTCTCACGGGAGCGCCCATTAAATCATCAAGCAGCCGGTCGTCCTCGGCTTTATCCGGCTGTGCCTGTTCAGGAGCAGAGGGGGCGGTTGTCTTGGCATTTTCGGCTTTGGTCTGCTCAATGTCCCGTTTGATAGAAACAGTATCGACCGTAGCCAGCTTGAACCGTTCTACAATACGGTTGATTTTAGAAGCGTCCTCGGCGCGAACCATAACGTCAACCATACCGTCCGCCGATTTGCCCTTACCCCGCAAAGCACAGTAAACAACGCCGTACCGCTTGGCTTCGGTTGCAAACTGTTTCAAATGCTCCTCGCTGACGGTAAAGACCTTTAATTCCTTGCCGCTTTTCAGCATAGCCGTTAGGCGCTGCCTGCCTTTGGTTTTGTTTTTATCCCTGTTTTTCAGGACAGCGTAAATCATAGCGGCGATATTCTTTGCCGCAGAGCCGGTCAGCTTTAAGGCAACTTCCGTACCCTCTAAACTCAACCTAACGATTTGTTCTGCTGCGTCGCCTGATGTGTTCATTCTCACGATTCTCCTTTCTTTGATTCTCGTCCTCACGGACGGTTTTGATTTTTTCTTTGATAATACCAGACCGAACGGCGATACCGTTGCACAGGGCAAGTTCTTTCCGCAGACCTGCAAGCTCTTTGGAAATAGCGGCAATGCGTGATTTGATTTCTGCGGTCTTGCCCTCGTCGGCTTTTACTGCTGCCGTCCGGGATAGCCGATACAGTTCTTTCCGGCTGGTAACAAGGGATTCCATTTTTTGCTCGATTTCGCTGCGGTATGAAAAAAGCTGCTCGGCGGTGTCAATGCGGTTTCGTATAAGCAGTTTTGTTTCTTCGGATATAGCGTCCAGTTTACGCAAATCCTCCCGCAGCAGGAAGTGAAGCCGTTTCGGGCTCGCCCGTGTTTTGTCTTTCGGGAAGATACCGAGTAAATAGCAGTAGTAAAGATAAAGCGCCCGAAAGCCTGTGATCTTACGGGCAGTTTGCAAACTGCCGTTTACCCGGTATTGCCGTATCTTACGGGACGGTTCAGGCGTCGGCCGTTCGGGGCAGCTCTGTGCGAGAATCCTCCTGCGGATTGCTTCGATGGAATAATCGTCACCGAAATTGCGTATCAGCCGCACAAACCGTTCTTTTCCCGGCGGCCGAACGGAAATATCCTTGCCGGTTTTTATCTCATAGCCCTTTTTCCGCAGATTTTCAAAAAACTGCCGTTCGGTCATAGATTGCCGGATAGCTTCGTCAATATCGGCTCGTATCAGCCCCCGCCAAGTGGGGCGCTGCTCCTGTTCCGCACGCCATTCGCCGTAGTGCTTTGATTTTCCACGCTGCGGGTGCTCGATTACCGACAAGCCATATTCCCGGCAGAGTTTGTCGGAAACTGTTTGCATATCGTGATAGTCCTTTTTCGTGCGGTGGTATTTGATACCGTCAACGAAAGAAACGGTGTTCAGCACGAAATGATTGTGCAGGTGATTTTCTTTGTCAAGGTGTGTGGCGACAATGACTTGATAACGGTCGCCCCACAAGCGGGCAGCCAGCTTTTTGCCGATCTCGTGCGCTATTTCGGGGGTGGCCTCGCCGGGGGCAAAAGATTGATAGCCGTGATAGGCCACCGTCCCGCTTTCTTTCCCGAACCGCTTTTTTACAGCAAGCATTTCATCACGGGCGGTCGATGGAGAGCAGTTGATTCCGCTTACAAAGCGGTGAACTACCGTACAATCCTCGTTGTGGGTCTGCTGTGTCTTTTCGGAATTGACGGCATAGCGGATAACATCAGACAGGTTTTGACCGTCCTGCTCGGTCATATCTTCCTGCGTATAAAATTGAGGGTTTGCGGTTTTATCGGGATTCTCCACATAGATCACCACTTTGCCGAGCCAGCCTTTCACCCGCCAGATTGAAGTGGTTGCCATTATTTCATCGAACGGGGCAGGATAACCGCCTCGGTGATCTTTTTAACGGCAACATCGAGTTTTCGGCAAGCCTCATCATACCTTTGCACATCAAGGACATTCAAGGTATGGGCTTTGACGGCAATCTGATTGAGGTTGTTGCCGATACCGTGGAGCTCCCTCATCATTGAAAAATAGTCGGGCGGTGGGGCGTCCTGCGGAATAAGTCCATTTACCAAGTGCCGCAAATACGCCTCACGGGACAGACCGCTTTTCTTGACCCTCTTTTGAAGCGTCTCGGCCTCCTTTTTATCCAGCCAGAATTGAATGTGAACATTT
Organism: uncultured Clostridia bacterium; assembly: GCA_946500295.1. Taxonomy (GTDB): domain Bacteria; phylum Bacillota; class Clostridia; order Oscillospirales; family Acutalibacteraceae; genus UBA7067. Next base: position 78,601 of record CAMMVF010000004.1, read on the forward strand.
CGTTTTCTCATAGATTCATCGCCTCCTTGTTCAGCTCGTTTTGAATTTCAGCAATCCGTTTCCCGACCGCATATACAACGGGAATCGTCACGCCGTTTCCCGCCTGTTTGTATAGCTGCGCGTCAGAGTTGACGGCGGCCGCCTTATCAAACATATCGTCGGAAAATCCCTGTAACCGCCAGCACTCACGGGGCGTCAGCTTTCGGATTCGTCCGCAGCCGACAAAAGGCGTACCCTGATTACAGGAAGTGTCGAGGGTTTGGGCGATTTCTTTCCCGACACGCCCGCGGCGGGTCTTACTTTCAGGAAAAGCAAGATTGACGGAATCGCCGCACTTGGCGAGTTGATGACCCTCTTTTGTGGCGCTCTTGACCGGCATAGCTTTCTCGCAGGAATCGCAGGCACAGAGATATACGCCGTGTCTGTCCTGCGTGTTCAGGCAAAAGGCGGGCTCTCCGCACTCTTTGAAACGGCGGCCGCTCTGCCTTTTCTTTTCCCGGTCGGGAGTAAGGACAGCACGGCAGCCATAAAAAACGCCGGAGCTTTCGCCCCGGTTGCTGATACCCATTTTGCTATATCCGGCGGTCAGGCACTTGGTATAGTCCTGCGGCTGAATTTTTGCTTCACCTCGTTTCAGCGGAACCAGCGCCGTTTCCTCGGTGCGGTCCGGGCATTGGCTGCCCAAACAAAGCACGCCGGAATTGTCGCAGCTTCGGTTGGTAACGCCGCCGTCGTATCTTGCTTTCAGGCAGCGGGCGTTCTCGGTAATCTTCGGATTGCCTTTGCACAGGTCGATAAAATACATTCCCGTTCTGCCCGCAAAGCCACCGCCCTCGCTCATCAGCGTACAGCTTATACCCGCAGGGTCGTAAACACGCTTGCCCTGTGTGCCGCCGATTAGTTGGATAAGAGCCTTTCCATCGCTCGCTGTGACAGGAAATACTTTTCGTCCACCTCCGGCTCTAAAATGTCGATAAGCGACAAGGTAGATTCTTTCCCGGTTTTGCGGAACGCCGTGGAATCGTGAATTAAGAAGTCCGTATTCGAGATGATAGCCGATTTCGGCCAGCGCACAGAGAACGGTCGTAAAGTCCCACCCTCGATTAACGGAGAGCAGATTTTTAACATTTTCAAGGACAATCCATTCGGGTTGATCTTCGGCAGGCGTGCCTTTGAGCAGTCTAACAATTTCAAAAAAGAGAGAGCTTCGTTCTCCGGCAAGCCCTCTTTGTCGGCCAGAAACAGAAATGTCCTGACACGGGAATCCTCCCGCCCATAGGTTGACCCTCGGCAGGTCGGCGGGGGCGACTTTGGTAATATCTTCTGCATACCATTCGTCCTCCTTTATATCGTGTATGGCGCGGTAGCTGCGGTCTGCGAATTTATCAATTTCACAATGGCCTTTGCAGACCATACCGCAAAGCTCAAAGCCCTTGCGGAAACCGCCGACACCGCTAAAAAAATCTAAAAAGGTTATTGGGTTCATTCGTCATCAACCTTTCCTCGAAGGCGGCCTATTTGCAACAGGCTCATAACCGTAATGCCGACAAGTCCGCCGATCAGAAATCCGATGATGAAAAAGAGAAATGCAAACATAGCGTAATCTTCCTTTCCTTATATACCTTATATAATAGAAATATCGCCCGCCTTCTTAAAAGGGAGCGATGAAAGAGCAGGGGTTTTAGGGGCTCGCCCCTAACAAGTGCCTTTGTGGTATCACAAAGGCGATGCTTGCTGGTATATCGCATAGGGTTCGTCCCTGCGGCCGAACATTTTGCCACCAGCCGAAAATAGATCAGCGTTCATAGTCACGGCTTCGTTCTTTTGTTCTTGCGTTGAAATCTACGCCCACAAAAGCCTCGGCGTCGAGGATATATTCGCTGTCATTCCATTTCTGCTCAACAAGTTCCTGCGCCTGTTCTCGTGAAGCCGCCTCGACCTCAACCGTTTTTTGCAGGGTTTCGGTAATTGTAACCTCGTAAGTTTTCATTGTTTTGCTCCTTTCTTCGTAGGATTCAAAAATTGCTGCGGCGTTATCGGATTGCGGGGACAACTTGATACCGCATTCATCTTCCAATGCAATCAATAAAGAACACAATTCCTCGGCGCTTTGTATACGGGGAACGGCAAGCGTCGAGGGAGAAACGCCAAGCGCCTGTGCCAGCAGGCAGATCATACTTCGTTTAGGCGTTCTCGTGCCGGATTCGTACTGTGCAATTCGTATGTCGGCGCTTTCCGCAGAAAAGCCCACGGCCATACCTAACGCTTTCAGCGTCATACCCCGCAGAATACGAAACCGCCGGATTCTTTTTCCCGTATTCAATAGTTCCGTCATTGGCTATCGCTCCTTTGCTCGCTCCTTTCGTTTGGTAATGGGAAGTCCGAGCCGCATACATAAACAGTCGTTGTAATCCTTGCCTTGTGGCGAGAGCCGAACCGAAACGTCAACAGCATATTTTTTCGGCAGCAGGGCTTTGATTGTTTCGGCGGCCTGTTTGCCCGTCAGGTCATTATCCAACCGCAAAACCACCTTGCGGATATGTGGGTGATCTTCCAGATACCGTACAAGGGCGGCGGGCAGGGTGCTTTCTGAAATCTCTTTTTTCGGGCGGTAAACACCGGCAAGAGAGAGCAGGTTATCGCTTCGCCAGTCTTTGCCGTACAGTTTCAAAAGCGTTCCATAGGAAAGCAGATCAACCGCCGATTCAAACAAATGCAGCCGGTCGCTTTCTTCTGCTGCGGGAATCCCAAAAGAATAATGCTTGTCACTGCCGGTTGCGTCCCCGATGAAATCCGAGCCTATCCCACGCAGGTTTGCATAGCGGGCTTTGCCGTCCCTATCCATACCGACAAATACGACGTTATGATAAGGATAGCTTTCATAGAGCCGTCCCGTGCTGATACAAAAATTTATCAGATCACAGTCGATACCTCTGCGGTGCAGATATTCCACGGCGTGGGTGGCGCAGCGGCTCGCCTTTGGCAATAGCAAAACTTTCGGCTTTTCTTCCTTTGGGGCGGGGGTATAGGTCGGCGGCGATACCGCCACGTTTCCCATAATTGTCTCGACCGCCTCCGTAAACGGCATTTCTTTTACCTTGATAAGATAATCAAGAGCAGAGTAGCCGCCGATTCCACGGGAAAACCAGCACCATTTTCCGTTGGAAATTTTCAAGCTGTCGTGCTCACGGGTACAATAGGTGTTGCCGCCGAAATGAACAAGCTCCTGCGGCTCATAGTTTTTAAGGTAGGTCAGCAAGTCCATTTCACGGGCTTTTTCCACGACTTCCGGCGGGATATATGGCATTTTCTCACCTCCATTCTGAAATAAAAAAAGCCGAGGGGCTTTCAAAAAGAAAACCTCTCGGCTATGTAAAAAAATTTATTCTCTATATGACAATTATCCCGATAACAAATAGCGTTACAAAGAGTAGTGAACCTATTGAAACAAGGAACAATCCCAGCTTGTAATATTTGAATTTCTTATCACAAATTATTGAACAAATATATATTTGAGATATTAAATCTTCTTCCATTTGCGATGTTTCGCATTTCTCCAAATTCTGTTTATATGATGATAATGATTTGTGTTTTGCTATTGATGAAAAGAAGATAAGCGAATTTGATTTAATACCTCTATCAGAAAATTCATTTAGATTTACTCTTGCAAATAACGCAGCAATCCAGCATACACAACCAGCAAGTATAAGACTTATTGAAAAAATGCAAAATATGATATATATTATCGTCCAAAAACTGACATTGCTTGTCATATGGCAAAATATACTCTTAAATTTTGAAACATAATCGGTGGCAAGAAAAATTCCCGCAATAACACCAAAACTCCCCAAAATGATAGATGTTTTAGAATCGCAATTTTCTATCCATGCCGTATTTCTATCAAGAATTTCTTTCAATTCTTCTCGTGTTCTTTTGCTTTCCACGATACCCCTCCTAATATCCCATTGATTTTAATTTATCTAAACATTCTCGGTAATCTTTTCCCTCGTAAACTCGTTTTTCAAGGATACCTTTTAATTTTATCCAGTGTTTTGACTGCTTTACAACATCTTCAAGAACATATGCACTTAACCAAGTTGAATTTTGGGCTTGAACACATAAAATCTCATACGCTTCTTCGTACATAGCAAAACAGCGATAGATTCCAATGAGATAACAATCTAAGTCTATTTCAACTTGAAGTTTTGATTTTCCAATTTTTTCGCCTAATTCATACATCTTTTGAATCAGTCCAAGCCAATAGTCCTTCCCATACTCTTTGATTAGACCATTTTTACAGTATGTTTTTGAAAATATACTTTCGTATAAGGAATAAGCCTGTTCTTTATTTTCTTGCTCTTTACGATCAATATCTGCCTGCTTGGCATTCAATCTACTTTGCCATTGCTGCAATCTAATATTTTCCTTGCGGGAATCATTATCGCGGGCAATCACTTGATTTTCCCGTTGCTTGATTTTCTCTAACGCAACTGATAACTCTGCGGATTTTTTGCTGATCTCATCAACGAGCAACAGAGCTTTTTCCTGTGTTTCAGTAAAAATTTCTTGTATAAATGAAGTTTCAGAATAATTCTCTTTATCTGCCTTAACTGCTTCTGCTGTGATCTCTTTCGGTAGTGATAGATAATAGTCGCTGACAGTATATCCTTCAAAAACTTTACTGCCCTTTGTTCGGCTTGTTTTAGTCCATACTTCTGAATCCTCAATTTCTGAATATGTGTTTTCATCAATAAATATTTCACAAGGGTGTGCCAGACCACAATAGCGGTTAGCGTAATTTGTTGTTGAGCCAACCCAAACTATACCTGTTTCATTTTCGGCCGTTTCATCACTTTCTTTTCCGCGCATTCCGACCTTTGTAATCATAATTGTGCCAGTACAAATACCGATACCGCAGCCAATACAAATATCCATTGATTTTTTCAAAGCAGGATTTAAGCAATAATCAATCAAAGTATGTATGTATCTTGCTGCCTTTGTGGCTTTATAAGACGAAGAAATAATCTGATCGTCCACATTACTATCCTGAAAGATACCCATAATTCCGTCACCGGCAAACTGTCGTGTATATCCGCCCGAATACCGAATCGCTTGAATAACGATACGAATAAATGAACGATAAACTTTCACCATTTTTTTAGATTTCAATTCATCTGTCAAATCAGTGGATTTTCTCATATCTACAAATAGAACGGAAAGTTTTCCCTTAAACACTTTATTTGAATCAGCTATATCGTTAAGCGGGGGCAATATGTCTGTAATTTCTATTTCTTCAACAGGCTGTCCTAAAATATTATTGACAGCGTTATTCGCTGTTTCAAATTCCGCTGTTGGAATAAATGATTCGCTCATAAACATAGCCTCCTTTAACTTCTGAAATCCTTTAACATTTGTTGCAAAAGTTGAGATTGTAAGTAGTCTTTTTTGAATGCGTCCATATTATAACCCTCTAAATCAGGAAAATGGGGTAGTCGATCGCTGAATGCGTCAACATTGTATTTTTCATAATTGGCTATGACAAAATCATTGAATTTCGTCCTTTCAAATTCAGATTCAAAAACAAGTACACATTCCAAAAATCTTTGTCGTGCAGTTAATTCCTCGTCTATATCATCGGTAATATAAAACAGATGAACTGTATATTCGATTGAACCTTTAATGAAATACTTATATGAAATATCCCAGTGGTGATAGCTCTCTTTGTATAAAGAAATCCCGTCGGTTCGAGGCGTGGAGGTAAAACATCGTCCGCCATCCAAAGCAGCCCCACCCAAAGAATATAATAAGGTTTGATGATAGTAAATATTTATATCATACCACCGAGGACGAGAATCGCACTGATTGAACAGATAAAATTCATAACCATCTCTACCATCCTCTGCTTGAATATCTTCGAGTGTAAATTCAGGGGCATACTTATAAAACTTTTTGCCGTTATCAGAATCTACCCAATCGTAAGGTTTTTGCAAAAACAGCAAGGCGCGATCCAGAGCTGTCGCATCAATTCCAAATCGCTTTTTCCATAGTTTCTCTATGACATTTATATCTGCTGACGCATTTTTTGGAGTGTTTGTGTCCATTATCCGAGCATAAATGTTATTAGCAAATACACCTTGATATTGATCTGTTAAATAGTAAGGGGTATTGCGATCGTTACGAATAACAATAACATCTATTATCTTTTTTCCAAAAGTGAGTGGTTGGACATATGCCGTTGGGCGAATACCTCCGGCAAATTTTTTCTCTCGCAAAAACGCAACAATATCTTGCGTTTTTCTTCTATTTTGGTCGTTTATAACATCACAAATAGAATAATCGGTTTCTTCATCAACACCAACGATAATAAGCCCGTCGTGATTAGAAAGATTATTCGCCATACATATAATATCGTGTAATAAGTCAGACTTGTTTTGATACCACTCTTTTTTGAAATCCCAATATTCCCCTTCTTGCCGTAATTCTATTAGTTGCCTTATTTCCGTTCTGAATGAAAACACATCCATTTTATTCACCCTGTATTATACCTTTATATATCGTGTCGATCTCGACGAGCCGATACGTTTTATCGTACCGCTTTTTACCATAGCACCGAGGACAGCTTCAACAGTGGTCGGGCTGACATCGGGTAGAATCTTGCATATCTCCGCTTTGGAAAGCGGCGTCAAGCTGTTTAATATCGTAGCCTCCACACGGGCTTTCTTTGTGATCTTCTTTCCGTGAACAACAGCGAAACGCTTATCGAGTTCCTTATAGCACATATAAAGGGTGGACAAGAAATTTTCGATAAATGGGAAATAGCTGTTTTCGTTTGTTTCCCAACCGATCGAGGATTGACGGAGAGATTCATAATAATAGGCTTTGTAGTTATTGATCTGTTCCTCAAAGGACACATACTTTCCTGCGTCGAACCCGTTTTTATAAAGAAGCAGCAGAGAGAGCAACCGCGACATTCTGCCGTTTCCGTCCCGAAATGGGTGTATGCAAAGGAAATCCAAAATCACGCAGGGAATCAGCAAAAGCTGGTTGATATTGGCGTCGCTGCGAGCTTCCATATAAGCCAGTTCTAATTGTTCCATTGCCTTTGGCGTTTCATCGGCCGGTGTAGGACGAAAACGAACCCGTCTGTTGCCGTCAGCGTCGATCTCCAAAATCACATTGTCATCGGTTTTGTATTGACCGCCGTATTCATATCCGGCAAAGGACATCATTATTTCGTGCAAGCGTAAAATATCACGCTCTCTGAAATCAATATGTTCAAAGCCCAAATGAATTTCATTTAAGGCGTCCCTATAACCGGCGATTTCCGCCTCGTTATGATTTAACGGGGCGCTGTTTTGATTGACAATCGCAGCGATACGCTCATCGCTTGTCACAATCCCCTCAATCGCATTTGAACTTTTGATAGACTGTACTTTTGCAACAGCCTCTAACTCCGTAAAGATTTGTGCATATTCCTCTTTGCGTACACCAGCCATTGTTTTGAGAGCAGATATATTCGCCGTAAGATTTACAAGATTTGCAGGCAGCAATCCGTTGTTCAAAAAAGAATAATCAAATTTCCTCATATAGCACCGTCCTTTCTGCATATAAACATACCATATTATATGCAGAAAATCAAGTGGTCGGTCAGATTTACTGCATATAAACAGTCGCACTGTATGCAGAAAGTAAAATGAAATATGCAGATACGGAAAAGCGGCACAGGAAAATCCCGTGCCGCCGCCGATCAAAATGCTCCAATCTTTTTGAGGTAGGAAAAGCAATCGGTATGTCCTCGAAAATAGATTTGCTGCCGTTCCATACTTTCAAGCCGGAATTGCAGCTTGAAATAGTTTGCCAAGATTTCGTGTTCTTCGGCTGATAGGGTGAGCCCGCCCGCACCCTCTATAACCGTTTGGATAAAAGGGTACTTTGCTTTCAAATCGGATATGCTTTGATATAAAGAACGGTAGTTCTCGTCATTCTCCCGCAGATCAACGGTGATGGCGTCCTCAATTTCAGCAAAAGATTCTTCCAAACGTCCGGCTAAATCAAAATATGAACTGCTTTCGCTCATAAAATCACTTCCTCGCTTTTTTATTATACTATACCCAACAGGCGAAACAATATCAAAGGTACGAAACCACTTGCTTCCCCATACGCCGACCAGAATTATGTTTTATTTTTAGAAAAATGAACTATGTCCGTACAATACGGATATAAATTATTATAATGCACCCCGCCCGTGGTTACAATATATTTGGCTAATTTCTTAAAGCAAAGGGGGTGCAGTATGGAACTTGATTACAAAGCAATAGGCAAGCGTATCAAGATTGCCCGTATTAAAGCCGATTTAACCCAAGAAAAACTTTCTGAAATGGTAGGCGTTTCGCCCACGCATTTAAGCAATATTGAAACAGGGACAACAAGGGTCAGTCTGAATGCTATTATCAGCATTGCCAATGCTTTGCATATAACAAGTGACGACCTGCTTTGCGATAATGTGGTAAAGGCAAAGGTTCAGTTTGAAAAGGATATTGCACTCATATTAGAGGATTGCGATGAATACGAGATTCGCATAATCCGTGATATGGCTTCAGCAACCAAAGAAACGCTACGCCGTGACGCTCATCTCCGCAAGATCGCCGATCAATAAAATCATACTCTATTAAAATGTAAGGGGCAAGTCTGAAAAGACCTGCCCCTTTATCAACGGGCAACATCTTTGTTTACTTCGGCTTTAACGGGTATGGCGCGGGTATAAACATTCGGGCTTTGAATACGGTATTCTTCGGGTATGTTTTCAATGTTGCCGTCGTAAATTTCAACGAAGCTGCTTTTGTTGAGCCGGACATAACCGTTATCGGTAAACTGTCCGATTTCGTTAAGCCGAATATCTCGGCCAAAGCTCTCATAGTCGATATAGTTTGAAAGAACGCCCATTGCCGTTGTATCATAGCAGCCGCTTTCTTCAATCCAATAATAACCGAGGTCAGAATCATCGGTAACACCCGGAAAATAGTCAAAGCAGTCCATATTTTCGGTGAGATTGATTAAGTCCTGCACGCTGTCGGTGTATTCTCCCAATTCTAAAACAGCTTGCCAAAATTCTTCGTTTTCGTCCAAGTCCAGCATTTGCCCTGCAAGATAGTTTAGTTCGCTTAAACTTTCGTACTCGCCGAGTGTGTCGTAAATGCCGGGTTCGGGACATTCGTAATCGGTGATAAACCATTCCTCATAGCGGCGGCCTATTCCGATTCTCTTAAATGCCTCCTGCATTTCGTCGTTAGTAATGGGGAATTTAACCCATTCACCGACGAGCTCTCCCTCGTTGTATTTGCCTAAATTAGTAATGAACGCCTTAAAAGCGCAATCCCTTGAATCAGACAGATTATTCATTCTATCGCCTCCTTACCGTTCTGGTAGGACAGCCTGCCTTTGGCGTGGAATTGGGAACCCGTACACTTTGGCAATATCATCGCCGAGCCTGCGGGTCACTCGCACAATATCCGCACGAGTGGCCTTGCCATAATAGATTTTTTCTTTCAGGTTGTCAATCTGCGTTTCTGAAACACCGTCTTTATAAACACGGTAGAGATAGTGGTTTGTCCCGTCGTGATGGATAGCGTCGCAGCGAAAATCGCCGTTCCTATCTACAAACCAAGTTACATAGTCCGTGTCCGAATACAGGCAGTCACGGATATTGCCGCTTTGGATTTCCTTATATCCCATACGGCGGCCGTTCCAAAGTCCCAAGTCCCCGATAACGAGAATGGGGCGTGATAGCTGAATATCCAGATTGCTCCGCTCGTCGTCCAGATAGTCGCCGTTGATCTCATACATCAGAGTAACACGCTCGTTTTCGGATAGTTCCGGGTACTGTTCCTCCAAATCGTCTTTCCAGTCGTCATAGTCAAGGTCGTTGCTCCAAATAACGTGTCTGCCGTCATTCATTGTAATCGCCCTCGCTTTCCGTCATCAAATATTGCCCCAACTCGGTAAATGCGTACCAGTTCGTGCGGTCAAAGCGGCTTTCGTTGAAATGCCCCTTAATAAGAACACGCTCTTTTATCAGCCGTTTCAGCGCATAACGGATTTCGTCATAGGAAAGGTACGGAAAGAACCCCGTCAACATCTGCACCGAGCAGCGAAACCAAACCTTGCCCTCGTGTAACTGCGGCTGCCGTATGCTCTTGCCCTCGATACATTCCCAAATGAACGCCGCAAGCACGGCCGCATTGATACCGTACTTCTGCGCTATGTCAGAATGGAAATAGTGAACCATAGTCGAATCCTCCTTATATTTTTTCGGGTATGTAAAGAGGGCGGCTGCATTGGCCGCCCTCGGTCGTTATTTTTTACGGCTTCTGATCTTCAGGAAAATCAAAGCGCCTATAATGAAAACGACCAAGCCGATAGCAACGATTGTTTTCACGTCCATTATTCAGCGTCCTCCTTTTTAGATTTTTTCTTCAAACCGATCACACCGAGAACCGCAGCGCCGGCCGCAGAAATGCCGAGCAGGGAGAGCCAAAGGGCAGAATTCCTGTCGTCGCCTGTTTTCGGGGTGTCTCGGAGTTCGTTGTGCATTTCTACTGTGGTAACAGCACCCTCAAATACGCTGGCTGTCTTATCCGCAGGGAGTACATAGGCGGCAGAAGCCCCGTCCGAAACTTCGGATACGGTGTAATCGCCAATGCGGAGATTTTCGATGAAGATTTCCCCGTTTTCATCGGTAACAAAGACCTCGGAATAACCATTTGAGCCGGTCACTCGGAACGAGAATCCCTCCACCTTGCCGTCCGAGGAAGTCTTGACGATTTTCAGAGAGCCGACCTGCGAGGTGTTGACAAATCCTTTGCCCGTTTCATTTTCGACGGTGATGGTCTTGCCGTGTTCGGTGATTTCAAAATAATAGGTGTTCTCGTCCAGATAGAAGCCCTCCGGCGCTTGCTGTTCTTTTACAAAATAGCCGCCGTAGGTGAGGTCGTGCATTTCATAAACGCCTGTGCTGACTTCGGAGAGTTCGCCGATTTTTTCGTCGTTCTCGTCAAAAGCCTTATCGCCATTACTGTCACGGTAGACGGCAAACTTTGCGCCCGTCAGTTTGTTTTCGGGATAGTCCTTGTCGGTTTTGGTGAGCTGCACATTCCCTCGAATCAGCGTGTTTTCGATTTCCACCTCAATGATGGCGCCGTCCTTATCAATAGTGACGGCAAAGGATTCTTCCGAAAGCACAAAGCCGGTCGGGGCTTCGATTTCACACACGACCCAGTTTCCGTAAGGCACATTTGCAAACGAAAAGCTGCCGTCCTCGGCAGAGATGGCGGTCACAATCGCATTTTCGGTGATGAACTCGGTGCAATCCGGTTTGAAAAGGCCGATGATGGCGCCGCCGAGGGCGTTTCCGTTCTCGTCTTTTTTCATCCCGTGAATTTCACCGTAAATCAGATTGTTGCTGATTGCTGCGCCGTCATTTGCTTTGATTTCCACAATGGCGGTGTCCTGTCCCATATAAGAGAACTCAAACGGGTACTTTTTGTCGGAGAGTATATAGTGCTCGTCGGTAGAAAGCTCCTTGAAATAAAAACTGCCAAACGGCAGGTCGGTCTTGCAAACGGCGTAGCCGCTTTCATCTACGGAGAGGATTTCAAGCAGCCCGTCCGCAGGAATAACCGAGCCGTCTGCTGCGGTCACATCTTCGGCGGCAAACAAGCCAAAGGTAACGGCGGTAATCTCGCCGTTTGCGCCGATACCGAACTGTTCATTTTGCTCTAAAATCTTGTCGAGGGTAACGGCTGCTTTCTGTCGCTCATTATAGAAGCTGGCGGCTGTTTCGGTAATCTCGATTTCCTGTCCCGCATAGGTGAGTTCTGCGGTGTGGGTTTCTCCATTCAGAACCATTCCATAGGGGGCAGTAATTTCACGGATTTCATATTTTCCAAGATAAAGCGGTTTGCTCTTGGCAAGCCCTGTGTTGTCCGTCGTTATAGTGTCAACCACTTCGCCGGCAGTATAGCGCAGCGTACCGTCCAGCGTGTAAATATCCTCGGCGGCAGTAATTTCATAAACTGCGCCCGCAAGCCCCTGTACGGAATAGACGGGTTGATATACGCCCTCGCTTTCCGTAACAGAAGAAAATACCTCGCCGGTCTTGCTGATCTTGATAATGCCTTTCTGTGCGACGTTTTCCTTGATAACCTCAATCACGGCAATACCGCCCTCGTCGGTAGAAGCGTCCTGAACCACATCAAAATACACCGGCTCGCTGTTCACAACGTACCCGTAGGGAGCATAGACCTCGACCAGCGAATACCCCGTGCCGTATTCCAGCTTTTCGGGAGTGATTAACCAGCCCTCGTCATTGGTATAAAAGGTGTCGATGGTAACAGGTTCCGGATAGGTGAAACTCTGCGTAATCAATGTTCCGTCCGGGCGGTAAAGCTGAAAGCCTGCTCCTGCATAGGGAATAATTTTGCCGGTTTCGGCGTCCACTTTAATGATCTTGATATACGATTCAAAATTAGCATTATTGGCAAGGTGGCGGTAAATCTCGCCGTTTTTGGCGATATACACATCAAAATCGGGCAGAAGTTCACGACCGTCCCAACCTTTTACTTGATGGACGGTGTAAATACCATATGGCAAATCCTTTGTTTCAGCAAAGCCGTTTTCATCGCAGATGAGATAATCACGCTCGGTATCTTTGGCGGCGTCGTAGCTGCCTGCCGCTTTCAAAAACACCTCAAATTCGGCTCCGGCCTCCGGCGTTTCAAGGCCGGTGTCGCCGTCATCGGTGTGCTTAATCAGGGCAATTCTGCCTTTGATGATTTGTTCGCCTACATCGCTTGCGATGGCGTTGTATTCCACGGTGTAGTTTTTGGCTTCGGCGCCGATGTGGTGGACGGATTCATCAAGTAGATAGCCCTCGCTTGGCTCAATTTCACGCAGCGACCAGTCATCGCCGCAGACATAATATTTCGTCACGAACTGTCCGTTCTCATTAGTGGTGTAGGTGTCGATAAGCTGTTCGCCTTTATAAATCCCGTAGGTGGCTCCTGCAAGAGAAGCGTCGCCCTGCGGCGTGCCGGTTTCATTGTCGCTTTTGGTGACGGTGAGATTCCATTTTTTCAAAACATTGTGAAAGCTCTTATTGGTAACGGTGTTCCACTCGACCGCCGCTGTCTGATTTTCAGGAACGACGTAGCGGATAGCGGTATCAACTTCTTCCAGAACATAGCCCGTACCGATCAGCACATTGTCAAAACGGGCAACGCCTGAACTGTCGGTCACGGCGTATTCATCGACTGCAAGACCCGAAAGAGAAGTGCCGGACAAGCGGAACGTAACGCCCTCATTCAAGCCGTCCTCCGAGGTTTTGGTAACGGTGAGGTCGCCCCGTTTCAGCACGTTATTGAAATTCACCGTTGCGACCTGTCCGCTGACGACGGTAACACGGCGAACCTCCTGCGGCTCGTATTTGTCGTAGCTTTGTTCGGTGACGGTATAAACGCCGGGGGTGAGGTTGTCGATTTGGATTTCACCGTTGGGGCCGGTCTGCACAGTCTGATTCACGCCATTTCCCGTAACCGTAAAGGTGATTCCCTCAACCTTGCCGTCCTCGCTGGTTTTCACAATTTTGGCACTGCCGTAGCTTACCTTGATATTTAGATAGCCTTTTACGGGGTCGTTGACCGTCTGTGCGTAAGTCACGGTGTCCTGAATCCCACCGTCAGGGCCGTAAACGCCGTCCGTCCAAGTGATGATTCCTCGTCTTTGAGCAGTTTTCTCGGCGGTGATGGTAACGGTATCACTCGGCGCTTTCTCGGCGGTAATCGTCAGCTTATTGCCATTAACGGAAAAATGGATTCCCGAATCGCTTGCTGAAAATGAATAGTCAGAAAGGACATTGTTCTGATCGGTCAGCGTGGCGGTGTATTTCTCACCGTCCCATTCAAGTTCTATATTCTGCGCTTTACCTGTGGATTTTGCAAAGAAGCTCGGCAGTTTGGAATGGTTCTGAACGCTCGCCGCTATTGAGTTGTAGTAACTCATAATTTTGTCACGCAGTGGGTGGTTCGGGCTGATCTGGTCGAGGATAGCATCATTACCTCCTGTGCTGACCTTATTAAAATCCTCGTCTCGCTCGCCTATGACGGTTTCCCAAATCAAAAGTTGTGTGGCAACCGCGTGAGCCAGTTTATCGCCGCCCTCATTCTGCGAACGCCAAGAGGTCGAAATCGTCCCCGTATAGCCATACTGAAAGATTCGACCGATATACAGCTTTATATCATCAGGAGAAAGGGTGTTGTTGTAGGACGAGGGGTAATTATCCCAAAAATCCTCGCCTTTTTTCGTGTAGCTGTCGCCGGTTTCCTGCGGAACGCCAACCTCAATGCAATAGCAGATATTCCCCTCATACGAACCCATTGCGCGGACAGTTGTAAAACGAGATGTGCCGGACGACCAGCCGTTCATAAAGGTGTGGCTTCCGTGTCCCCATTCTCCGTTATAGTTTGCGTCTCCGCTACGGGGAAACGAAACAAGATATACGTCGTCGGTTTCTTCTGCGGCATTGGCGGTCGTGCCGAACCCTACGAGGGTAGTAACGCACATCAGCGCCGCAAGAAACAGCGACATAAAGCGTTTGGCTTTTTGCATTTTCATCTGAAATCCTCCTTAAAATGAAAAAACGCACCGTTTTTTCGGTGCGTTCTCAAAGTGAAATATTAAATTTTAGGCATAGCCGATATACAAATCATAGCTCCCGTCGAAGCGTTCCTCCGCCCATATCCAGACATCGGTTATGTCACCGTCACGACTGTAACGGTTCAATCGGCTTTGAATATCCCGTTCCAGATACAAGCTATGTGAACCTGCGGTAATCGGGTTGTCCCAACAAGCAGTAGCGTCCGGCGAAAGATTCAGCCCCACGTTCCCGGCATACTCTGCGGCGTAATCAATCCACGTCTGAATGTCAAATTCCGGGGCGGTGGGTTCCTCGGCAGGCGGTGGCGTGCTTTCTTCCGCCGTGGGCGCCTCGGCCGGTATTTCTTCTGCCTGTTCTGTTTGCGGCGGTGGCGTTGTCTGCGTTTCAACGGATTTTGAGGATTCGGTTTGCGGTGATCTCGTTTCTTCGGCGGGCGGCGATTGACTTTCTGTTGTTTTGCTCTCCGCCGCAGGCGTCATAGTCTCTGTCGCAGCCTGTTCGGTTTCAACCGCAGATGATTCCGTTTCTGCCGTAGCCGTGGATTCCTCGGAACTTTCTTTACTGTCCGAAAAAGAAACAGTCCGATTTTTCTTTGGCTCTCGGCTTTCCATAGCCCCGCTTGATTCCTCATCACTCATCGCCGATGATTCACTCACGGTACGTTCCTCGGTGGTCTGTCTCTCTGTATTTGCACAACCAGACATTGAAACAAGAAACGCCGCCAAAAGAGCGACTCCGATTGCTTTTTTCATTCTTCTCGACCTCCTTTGCGGCTTCATTGTACGGATAATACTGAATTTCTGCAAAGGTATGAGAGAACGTAAGCATTTGAAAATACTCTTTTTTCGGGTAGTACAGGTAGTTTTGAGGGGGTGAGGTGTGGAGAGGGGGAACAGCCGAACGCCGGATTCCTACCTTATAAAAAGGTATGGTTATCCCTTGTTAGGAGAGTTCTACCGTTCCATATCTCTTTGGCGCTCCCGTTTTCGATAGAGCTCCAATGCTTTGATAATGGTATCTTCAATCTTCTGTGCGGGCGTCCCCGGCGCAAAATACTTGCTGATACGTTCCTTTGGTATTTTGAGTTGCTCCCGTTGGTTGGGCTTTTCCTCTTGGATAATGGATAGAATTACCTCGTCTGTCAGCTTGCCGTCTTTGCTAAACTCTTTCATTTTGATTGCCTGTGCCAAAGACGGGGTGCAGTCCTCGCACTCCATTGTGCTGTATAGGGATTCTTGCTGTTCTTTGGAGAGATAGGAAAGCTCAACGGCGGGACGGAAAGCAATCTTCCCGTCGTCTACCATTTGCAGAACGGGCGGGATAAGCTCGGTCAGGCGGATATATCTTTGGATTTGGGAACGGCTGTCCGGGCTGTTGGCGGCTAATTCCTCGTTAGAGCGAGAGCCTTTTAACTTCGGCTCCAGTGGGGCCGAAGTTAAATCTGTTCGGCGACCTTGCCTTTTGATAGCCTCCAGCTTCATCTTATAGGCAAATGCTTTTTCGGACGGTAAAATCTTTTCCCTTTGCAGGTTGCTGTCCACCATTACGATAGTCGCTTCGTCATCGGTGAGACTGCGGACGATACAGGGGATTTCCGAAACGCCTGCCAGTGAAGCCGCAAACTTTCGCCTGTGGCCTGCGACCATTTCATAGCCGCCGTCCTCTTTCGGTCGGACGAGAGCAGGAACTAAAACGCCGTATTTCTTGATACTCTCGACCATTTCAGCCATATCATCGTCCTGATTGACCTTAAAAGGGTGATTTGGGAAGTCGGAGATTTCGTCGGGATTCAGCTTGATAACTTTTTCAAGCTGTGCCTCCGCACGGCTTTCATCGGTAGAGAACAGATCATCTAACGGCGTCATTCCTAAATCTCTCGGTTTTACGCTCAATCTCCAACACCTCCTTTGTCAGCGCACGGTATGCGGCGGCGACTTTTCCGTTTTTGTCGTGTGCGTAGATACTCTTGCCCCGGCCGCTTGTTTCAGCGGCTCTTACGGAAAAAGGTATCTCCGTACCGAACACTTTGATTTTCTCGCCGTAATGGGAGCGCAGCGACGTAATGATTTCCTTTGCCTCATTGGTTCGGCTATCAACCATAGTGAACAGAATCCCGTCGATTTTCAGCTTGGGGTTGATCTGTCGCTTTACTTTGGAAATAGACTGCATAAGCAAATCCAGACCCTTTGCCGATAGGAACGATGGCTGCGACGGAATGATAACGCTGTCGGCTGCGGCCAACGAATTGATAGGCATCATTCCGAGAGAGGGCATACAGTCAATGAGGATATAGTCGTAATGGGGCTTTACCGCATTGATATATGTCCGCAGCACGCTTTCACGGCTCATAGCGTTTATGAGCCGGATTTCCATACCCGACAACTCAATGTTTGCAGGCAGCAGGTCAACGCCCTCGCCGTGGTGCAGAATGCCGCGACCGTCAGGAATCGGGGTGTCGTCAATCACCTCCTGCATAATATCTGCAAGCGTAACGGGCAGTTCGTCCGGCTTGGCGTAACCGAGGGAAAGCGTCAAAGAAGCCTGTGCGTCCGCGTCGATTAGCAGTACCCTTTTGTTTTCCTGCGCCAGCCCGATACCGAGATTTGTGGTTGTCGTAGTTTTGCCCACGCCTCCCTTTTGGTTCGTCACCGCGATAACTTTGCAATTCGCCATTTGGGTTTTCCTCCTTTACATAGATTTAGCCGCCTGCGGCGATGGCAGACGGCTATGTACGCATATGAAAAAAAGCCGCTTGTTCTATTACGGAATAAACGGCCTTTTCGGATAGTCATATGTAGTTTTATCTTCTGACCGGAGCATTGGCAACCTTTACAATCAGCTCGTCTACACAGTCGGTATATCTGCCTTGACGAAGTAAAGCATTTTTCAGGCGTACCAAACTCTCAATGACAATACGGGTTTGCTCATAGTCAAGATAGAGATAATATTTTTTGTTTCTCACAGTATCGCCCTCCTTATGCTCTTATTATAGAAAGACAGAAATCGCTCTGCAAATGTAAAAAGAGATTGTTTTTCAAAACTTCTTCCTATATAATATATAGGCACAATATTATAGGTAAACATCAATGGTTAAATCTTCCCATTGATTTTTACGAAGATAACTTCCCGATTGTTTGCGATATTTTTCTGCTTCTTGAAAACCGATATGAAGCGTTAAAAATGGCGGAAAATTATCGTTTGGGTCATAAGCCAAGCGGTTTGAGGGATACGGTGCGGTAGTCCAAAAAGTCCTACCGGAGTACCGTTCAGCACAGGCAGCTATTAAGGGCTGATTTGAGCGCTTGACAGAATAAAATAATTTCATTAATGAAATTTCTATTCATTAGTGATTAAAATCTGCTAGATAATGTCACAGAGTGGACAGGCTGGTAATTCAAATTGTCCGTTTCATGGCATGGCAGGAAGATCCCAATCGCAAGGTTGGGATCTTTTTGTGTTTAAAATCTGCACATACGTAAATATGCGCACCCGCCTTTTATATCAGCTTACGGCTATTAGTCGCTGCGTTTTGTTGACAAATTTATATTATGTGATATAATTTCTTTGTTAACAGAGTAAGAAGTCCGTGCGTGAAGTGCCTTTTGAAAGGGGATTTGTCAAAAGGACGAAAGGATTTTTCCTGCGGTTCGGGCTTTACATCCCGCCGACAATTATTACTTAAAATCTTTTTAACGGGATAGCAGCTGCTATCCCGCTTTTTAATGTGTTTCTATACAAGGATAAGGCGCGATTGACCAAGAAAAATTTCGTCAACTTCAAAAACGTTTAGGAGTTACAGCTGTGATCAGGGTAAATAAAATTATATGCAACAGCAAATTTTGTGATTGTATGCAGGAAATAGCCGAGTGTGAAAAAGAACGTGTTTTTTGCGGTCACGATATTGAGCATTTGCTGAGTGTTGCAAGGATTATGCAGATAATAGCCCATGAAAATAAAATGGAGATTGATAAAGAAATAATCTACGCAGCGGCGCTGCTTCATGACATCGGCAGAGCGAGGGCTTATCGTTTCGGCACAGATCACGCAGAAGATAGCGCAGAAATTGCTCGCAGGGTATTGGCTGATTGTGATTTTAATAATCCAGAAGCAGATGAAATTGTATATGCTATTTTACACCATAACGACAGTGGACAGCCAAACGAACTTTGCGCCTTGCTCAGAAAAGCTGATAAGCTGAGCCGTAACTGTTTTTGCTGCCCTGCAAGTTGTCGATGCAAGTGGAGCGATGACAAAAAAAATAAGGGAGTAACCGTATGAAAATCAGGGGAAAAGAATTTGACGTAAAAAACAACGTGTATATAATGGGTATTTTAAATGTAACTCCCGATTCCTTTTCTGACGGAGGCAGCTTCAACAGTCTGGATAAAGCCCTCTTTCGCACGCAGGAGATGATTGCGCAGGGCGCAGATATTATAGATGTGGGCGGTGAATCCACAAGGCCCGGCTATACGAAAATCAGCGACCAAGAAGAAATTGAACGTGTTTGCCCTATACTTCGAGGGATTAGAGAGCGTTTTGATGTACCTGTTTCACTAGACAGCTACAAAAGCGATGTAATTAAGGCGAGTTTAAGAAATATTGATTTAATAAACGATATATGGGGATTAAAATATGACGACAAAATGGCTGAAACAGTGGCGAAATCCAATCTTCCCTACTGCCTTATGCACAACAGAGAAAATAGCGAATACAACAGCTTTTTTGACGATTTTATAGCTGATATAAAGGACAGTCTTAGGATTGCCGAAAAAGCAGGAATAAAAAAAGAAAACATAATTCTCGACGGCGGAGTAGGCTTTGCAAAAAGCTATGAGCAAAATTTGCAGGTAATAAACCGCACTGAGCAGCTTTGTGCACTTGGCTATCCGGTAATGGTTGCAGCCTCTCGCAAGTCGGTAATCGGACTTACTCTTGATAAGAAATTAAATGAACGGGTAACAGGCACAGTGGCAACAACCGTAATTGCAGTTATGAAAGGTGCGTCATTTGTCCGTGTTCACGATATTTCAGAAAATCTTGACGCCATAAAAATGGCAAAGTCCGTTTTGGAGGAGAGAAAATGGACAAAATAAGGGTAGAGGGAATTGAATTTTATGCTTATCACGGAGTGCTGAAGAGTGAAAAAGAATTGGGGCAGATTTTCAGCGTTGACTGCGAGTTCACCATAGACGCAGCTTGCTTCAGTGACGATTTAAACAACACGGTGAATTATGCTGATGTTACCTGTGAAATAGTTTCCTTTTGTAAAAACACCGAATACGATTTGATTGAAACACTTACAAATGAGCTTGCAAAGGATGTGTTGCTGAAATTTCCGTTGATCAAAGAGATAACTTTAACGCTGCACAAGCCGCATGCTCCTATTCCTGCGCATTTTTCTGATGTTTCGTTGACTGTTACAAGGGCCTGGCACGATTGCTACCTCGGAATTGGATCAAATTTAGGTCAGCGTGAAAAAAATCTTGACCTGGTGTGGAATGAAATCTGTAAAAACCCTTATATGCAGCCTGTGTGCAGGTCGGAGTATATTGAAACAAAGCCGTACGGAGTTGTTGACCAGCCTGATTTTCTAAACGGCGCAATAAAAATCAGAACCATACTGACTCCCAGAGAGCTGCTTCGGTTTTGCGGTGATACAGAAACCATTTGCGGCAGAGTGAGAACAAGACATTGGGGCGAGAGAACTCTGGATGTTGACATTTTGATGTATGATGATTTAGTGATTTACACCGATGAGCTGAAGCTGCCTCACCCTGAAATGCACATGAGGGATTTTGTCTTACAGCCTTTAGCACAGATAGAGCCTTATTTGATCCATCCGATAAAGAAAATGAATGTGATGGAGCTTTTGAAGAGTATAAAAAAACAGGGTGAAGAATGATGAACTGCATTGCCGCCGTTGACAGTCGGTGGGGAATAGGGAAAGACAACCAACTGCTTTTTCATATCCCTGACGATTTAAAATATTTTAGAGAAAAAACTACAAACAAGGTTGTAGTAATGGGTAAAAATACTCTGCTTTCGCTGCCAAATCAAATGCCCCTTCCAAATAGGAAAAATATTGTTTTAAGTACTTCTGTAAGCAGAACCGACTGCGTTACTTGCACGGACATAAGCTCGCTTTTCGCTTTACTGAGAGGATTCAACTCAGATGAAATATTTGTTATCGGCGGCGAAGATGTATATAAGCAGCTCTTACCCTATTGTAGCACAGCCTACATCACCAAGGTCAACAAACAAAAGGCTGCGACAAAGTTTTTTTCAAATCTGGATTTATCGGAAAATTGGGAGCTTAGATATCAAAGCGACAGGCAGAGGTACAAGGATATTGAGTTTTGTTTTTGCGAGTACATTAAC
The DNA here is from genome assembly GCA_946500295.1 of uncultured Clostridia bacterium. GTDB lineage: Bacteria > Bacillota > Clostridia > Oscillospirales > Acutalibacteraceae > UBA7067. Next base: position 99,689 of record CAMMVF010000004.1, read on the forward strand.
ACATCACCCCTTCTGACTATATGATGCCGTGAAATATCATGCTCACCTTTGCTTTTTAACCATCTATGTTACTGAGAGAATATTTGATGTCAGTGTTGGCGGAAACTTATGCGGGTAAACAAATACTGCCTGCTTATCTGCCGTATTAAAGAGAAAAACCGTTCTGCGTCTAAGCACAAAGCTTAGATGCAGAACGGTTGCTAATAATTCAATACCTCGTCACCTCGTCGAGACAGGAGATGATATCCTCTATTATAGGAGAGATATTACCTGAAAACATATTGAAAAACAGGGCGCTGAGGTTTTCCTCAAATTTGTTGGGGAGGATTTTGCAGTTTTGCTTGCAAAGGCTTACAAGTCGTTTTTCGCCCGGGTGGGTAAGGCGATTGAGGGCAAAGATGATGTCGAAGTAGCTAGCTAAAAATTCAGTGGTGCGGTGGTTTACGCTGACAAGGTCGCCTCTTGATTCGGCTTTTTTAATCTGGTGATTGTAGGAGGGAAGAACCCCGCCGAGAAGCTTCCTGTTTTTAGTAATTATGTTCTCTCTGAGCTTGTCGGGGTAGGGGCGGGTGTAGCTTTGCTTGAGCTTCGTGAGATTACCGCTTTTATCCGCTATGATTTTGCAGGTGAGCAAATTGTGCCACATACAGGTGGTGTAGCCGTTTGAAGCATTGCCCTCGTCAACAACGCTTTTTATTCCTGCGGCGAAGTCGTTGAGACTTCGGTATAGAATGTCAATATCTACCCCGTTTTTAAGCGTGCAGTTATCCTCATATTCCCAGTAGTGGTTGCCGATCTCCATTACATTGCAGTAATTTGACAGCACCTCTCGCCGGGTTTTATCCGGGATTTTATCTGTGATATAAAGGTAGATGTCGTAGTCGGAGCTTTCATCATTTTTGCCGGTAGCACGTGAGCCTCCAAGAGCTATAGCCTCGACCTGCTCGAGGGCTGCAAGCTCGTCAAATAGGTTTTGAATGTTCATACTGACCTCCTGAATTTTATTAATTAATGCTATCGTAATTCTATCATAGCAAAAGTCAGATTACAATTATTTTCCTGTTTTGTATCTACTCGCCAGATAAAAAAGTTGTGCCTGAGTAAAACTTTACTTTGCGGTGCTTACAGATCGCCAAAGGAGATTTTCACTGTTTCTCCGCTTTACTTTAATAATAAAAATGCTATAATATTTCTTAAAGGAGGTCGATCATCGTGTACTACAACGCAGGCTTGGTTTTAGAGGGCGGAGGTATGCGTGGAGCATACACCACCGGGGTTTTGGATTTTTTAATTGACAATGATATATATTTCAAGGACTGCTACGGGGTTTCTGCCGGGGCAGGACACGCCTGCTCTCATCTTTCTCACCAAAGGGGGAGAGCGATAAAGGTAAACACCGACTTTCTAAACGACAAGCGATATTGCAGTTTGTATTCACTGAGAAAGACAGGCAACCTATTCGGCGTTGAGTTTATCTACTACACAATTCCGCAGGAGCTTAATTTATATGACTACGACGCTTTCAAAGCCTGCAAGACGAACTTCTATGCAGTAGTAACCAATGTCGAGACAGGCAGGGCGGAGTATTTGCTCGTTCGGGATTTGAAAAAAGATATGTGCAAGGTTGTGGCGTCATCGTCCTTGCCGCTGATTTCGCAAATTCAGGAGATAGACGGCAAAAAGTACCTCGACGGCGGCATAGCAGACTCGATTCCGATAAGGCAGAGTATAAAAAACGGAAACCGCTTTAATCTGGTCGTGCTTACTCAGCATGACGGTTATGTAAAGCGACCCGCATCGTTAATGGGTGCGATGAAAATAAAATACGGAAAGTATCCGGATTTTGTCGAGGCAAACCGCAACCGCCACTTGGGGTATAATTCCAGCCTTGCGCTGATTAAAAGGGAGGAGCAAAGCGGCAGCGTTGTCGCCGTGCGTCCCAAAAATCCGGTTGAAATCAGCCGCTTTGAAAAGGACAGGGACAAGCTTTTAAAGCTGCACGAGGACGGTTACCATGACGCCGAGGAGAAGAAGGACGAGATTTTTGCCCTGCTAAAAAAAGCAGGAGAGTGGAGCGCAGAGGAAGATATTTGAAAGTCAAAAGAATAAATATGCCGAGGATGACTAATTGTGACATAAGTCAGCCTCGGCTTTGTCTTTGCGGATTAAAAAATCCATGCGTTGATTTATTGCAAGTCCTGCAAATCCGCTGCGGTTATATCGTTTTCAAGGTTATCCCGTCCGAGGTCGGTATCTATAACCGGATAAGCGTTTGAAATCGGCTTGTCTGCGTTCTCTCGAGGGTGAGGAGTTTCGTGATATACCTCAAGAGAGGGCGAATGTGTGCCGGCTATAATCGGGTTAGCCCGCTTGTGTCCGTGCTTTGCCTTGCCCTGAATTTCAGCCACGGCTGCAACGTCGTTTTTCGGCTGTGTATGGGTTACTTCGGGTCGTTTCATTCCCTGCTTTGCCATTTATATCACCTCGTAAACAGTATTCCCGCCTCAGAGCGAATTACCCGTTTGCAGGATTATCCAAAACTTTGCCGTCTTCGTCAAACCGTGAGCCGTGGCAGGGGCAGTCCCAGCTGTGTTCAGCCTTGTTCCATTTCAGCGCACAGCCGAGGTGTGGACAACGCTTGTTTGATATTGTGAGCAAGCCCGCAGCAGATTCGAGGGCGTTTACAAAAAGCTGAGATGTCAGAATACAGCGTGAGGGTGAGAATACATGAGAAAATTTGTTTTGCCTGTCCGTCACCATGTCGGATAAGAGCATAGCGGAGAGCATAGAGCCTGTCATTCCCCATTTGTTAAAGCCTGAAGCGGTGTAAAGCTTTGCTGTGCGATTGGAATAGTGTCCGATATAGGGCTGGCCGTCAAGACTCATGCAGTCCTGAGCCGCCCAGTGGTAAACCTCCCTTGAGTTCGGATATTTTTCACGGGCAAAGTGCATCAATTCCTTCCAGTTGCCCCCTTTTTTTCCTGTGCGGTGTCCACCGCCTCCCAAAAGCAGCAGATTTTGATAATTTCTAAACGACAGCCCTGACCTGCACCTATCCACATACATCCCGCCCACATCTTTGGCGTTTTCAAGCGCCGTCACATAAGAGCGGTGCTGATACAGCTTTAAAAAGTAGCTTCCGTGTTTGTTGATAAATGGAAAGTGAGTGGTCACCACTACCGCGTCAGCTCTTATCCTGCCTCTGTTTGTAATTGCGGTATTGCCTATCATTTCTCTGACAAAGGTGTTTTCACGGATATTAAGCTCCCTTGAGATATGAGATAAAAATTTCAGCGGATGAAACTGAGCCTGATTGCGAAAACAGACTGCGCCCGCAATATCAATCGGCAAGGGCAGGCTGTCGCACAGCTCGGATTCATAGCCGATTTTGTCCAGAGCCGCCATCTCTGATTCTATACAGCGGCGGTCGTCTGTGGAATATACAAAGTTATCCTTCGTTTCGTAGTCGCAGTCTATATTTTTGCACAGCTTTTTAAACATATCAAACGCCGACTTATTAGCTTCCAGATAAAGCCTGCCCTTTTCAATCCCGCCTTTTTTTATAATTTTATCGTAAATTAAACCGTGCTGGAAGGTGATTTTTGCGGTTGTATTTCCCGTTGTTCCGCTGCAAATCCTGTTTTTTTCCACAAGGATATATTTTATGCCGCGCTGATGAAGAAAGTACGCCGTCATTATACCTGCTATTCCTCCGCCAATAATCAGTACATCGGTTGTGATATCGCCCTCGAGAGAGGGGAAACTCGGCAGTGCGGCTGTGTCGCTCCATAGAGAGGTCATGCTATAACCCGCTTTCAAATATTATTATTCAACAGGAGTTTTTCCTTGAAAGAGGCGGATATTCATTTTAAATCGGCGACTTGGTTATAAAAATAAAAAGTCGGGTATCGCTCAGTGTAAGTGTTGAGCAATACCCGACTTTTGTCCTGCTATAAAAATTATAAAAGTTGATGCTGTTTTAAAAAGGGAACAGCTTGTTTGAAATGTTCACAAGTAATCGAAAAATGATTGAAAACTCTTATTTTTGCGCCTATAATCCTATATATAGAACAGATGTTCGATTAAGCGGATCGGAGGAATGAAAATGGATTATACTCAATGGGCGCAGGAATATGTACTTGAACAGGAGAAGCTGAAGAAAAAGCTGACTTCGCTCCGAGCGGAGCTGAGGGAAAGATTGAAAAGCGGAGAAGAAGGGGTTTACCTGTTAAAAAGGAGGATAGTGATACTTAACTCGATGTACATCGACTGTAAGAATACTGCAAATATTCTTATGGAAAGGGGGAGAAGGCTGAATGTCAAGGAAGCTTGCGCTTGATGAAATTGTCATTTCCGCCGAGGGAATGAGAAAGTTTAACGAGGGCGAGACCAACCGTTCGCAAATCCTCAGAATGAAAACTTACTTAAAAACAGCCATACGACTGGAGCTGACCGAGAAGCAGAGACGCTATCTGCTAGGCTACTACAGCTCGGGCAAGACCATGGCTCAGCTCGGACGTGAAAATGGGGTCAGTGAATCCGACATCAGCAAGACCATCAAGCGGGCTCTGACCCGTCTGAAATCCTGCACGGCATATTTAAATTTATAGCAGCGAGCTTAAAGCTCGAAATCCTTGGGATCATACTTAGGCAGAAGAGGCGCCGACTTCGGTACTCTTAGCAGGGGGTTGTACTTAAACCCCCTGCACTTGCCCTGTATGATCTCTTTATTTTTGGTGCAAATAAGCACCCCGCCGCCTCCATCTACACAGTTGTCGCAGTATTCGCAGGAGGGTGCTATGTTGTTTCCGAAGAGCTTTTTAAACATTCTATCAGTCCTTGAGCGTCAATATTCACTTGTATTATATCATTCTTCCATTTATAATGTAAAGAAAAAACGGAGTGATGGAAATGATTTTTGCAAGCGATGTGATGACGCTGAATAATAAAGACGAAGTACCGTACCTTACATATAACGCCTTAGATGAAATTTCCTTTATCAAGCACTGCTTTTCAACGAGGCTCGGCGGAGTAAGCAGAGGGGAGTTCGAGTCGATGAACCTGAGCTTCGGCAGGGGAGACAGCGACGAAAACGTAACCGAAAACTACCGCAGACTGTGCCAAAGCGCAGGGCTTGAGTTTGACTCCCTGACAGCCTCAGCTCAGGATCATCACACCTTTGTGCGCAAGGTCGGCGTAAATGAGAGGGGAATAGGAATATACAAACCGAAAGATATGCAAAGCGTGGACGCCCTTATGACTGATGAAAGGGGCATTACCCTTGTAACCTACTATGCTGATTGTACGCCGATATACTTTGTCGATATAAAGAATAAGGCCATAGCCTTAGCTCACGCAGGCTGGAGGGGAACGGCCGGCAGGATAGCCGAGAAGGTGGTAAATGCCATGAAGGATAGCTACGGTACTGACCCGAGCGAGCTTATCTGCGCCATAGGTCCCGCAATTTCAAAATGCTGCTACGAGGTTGACGAGAGCTGTTGCCAGCACTTTAAGGCAATGGACGATTTAAACACCGAAGCTTTTATTTTCACCAAAGACGGCGGCAAGTATATGCTTGATTTACTCGAGGTCAACCGCCAAATCCTGATAAAGTCAGGAGTAAGAAATGAAAACATAACCATAAGCGACCTTTGCACCTGCTGTAATTCCGAGCTTTTGTGGTCGCACCGTGCGACAAAGGGTAAAAGAGGCGGAATGGCTGCCTTTATGTGCTTGAGATAATAGAGTATAGTAACATATTTAATATAATATAAAATCTTAAATTCGCTGTGCAGTTTAATTTACTAAAATATTATTTCTTTATAATTTGGAGATATTTAATAGAAAATACTACAAATTGCGCTCTAACCGCTTTACATTATCCCATAGCTGTGATAAAATTGTCAGGAAAATTTTCCATTAATATAATACTAGAAATATTATATCAGAGGCAAAACTAAGATACTGAGGTAAAGGCTGTTGTTTTGCCTCCTGATTTTGAAGGTGACTATATGAAAAAGGTTATATCGGCAATTTTACTGTTGGCTATTCTCTCGTTGTCTTTCACCTCATGTACCTGTTGTATGAGCGATGACGAAAAGCAGAAGACTCTGGAAAATGTTGGGGCGGCTGAGCCTATTGTCAAGGAGTATGTAGATAAAAATTATAGCGGAGCGAGTATCAAAAATTCTGAATGTGTAACATATACTTCGTATTATAATGTTTTTCCTTCTACATACGCCAGCAACTATGTTAAGACCCGTGTTCAATACAATTTCAAGGAATTTGATATTTTGACAGATGTCACAAGCGGCGAATCCTATGATAACTTTAATCGAGATGAGTTAATTGACAGCATAGAAAGCCGGGTTATGTCCGTGATTGATGTTGATACTCCGAATAGCATTGAAATCAAATTTGCTCCCAAGGCTGTTGACAGCGAGATTGAGGACGAAATCTGGTACTATACTGACAATAAAATTAAAAGTATAGATGACCTGCTCGGCGAAAACGAATATAACTTGTATGTCGTGTTCAAATATACAGACAGCTCAATGGACTTTGAAAGCATTGACGCAAGTCCGTTTTTTAATGATGACAGCCTAAGCAACATCGAGCTTGCGTTTGTAAACTACCGAAGTGCCGACAGATTCAGCGACGACGAGCTTGTTTTTAGCGCCGACGACCGATTAAGTGATATTTTAAGCACTCAGGATTCTATGTACAAAATGAGTGGTGTAAAAATAGCATCACAAATTGAATCTCCATCTTATGATGATTCAACTGACACTGCCGAGAATGAAGTAACCTTTGAAGAGAATTATTATCATTATAAATCCGAGACGGTTCACGGAGTGGAGTTTGTTTGGAATGATGAGTATTATGAGGTGGACTTTTCAGAAATCCCCTGCGAGCCCGTCGTAACCACCGAATATTACAGCGGAGCAGAGTTATACGCTATTGACGATACTGCGATAAAGCTTGAGTGCGAAAAGATTACCGATAAAGAACTGGAGTATGACAACGATATTCATATGTACTTTGATAAGAGCCTGTACAAAAAACTGGTTGTTGTCAATAAGGATAATGAAACTGATTTGTGGAATTTGGAGTTGAAAAGGTACGACCGCATTTACAGATATGAACTTTTAAGAGAAGATAACCACACAATCACACTCGGTTTTTATGAAATGAGAGAATATGAAAATAGAGAATGAAATTTTTGTCCCAAGCGCTACTGAACTGCCCTATATAACTTCGTGCCGGTCTGAACCGTCTGCCTTTCCGTTACTTTTTCTCGTTAAGAGTGCAGTGAATTTTGTTATAAAATAATTTTACTATAACCAAGTCGCCGATGTCCCCCGCCTCTGTAGGCGGCGGGTTTCATTCAGTCTTTCGGTGAGGTTTAATCCCCCACCGAAACCCTGAGGAGCAAAGCTCCTCGGCGACGGTTGCAATCGTTGCTGGCGTGATCAAACGAGCTTGTCACGCGGGCGAAGATTTAAATACTCGTTTTAAAATTGTGCGAGGCTCGGGGTACGGCCCTAAGCCTCGCACAATTTACTTTATTCCAAAGCCGCAAGCGCCGAGCTTACAAGATTATACAAATAAGACCGTTGCATCCCTCGTTGATTATTCTCTCTATTGTATCCCTCATCTTGTTGCGTGCGTCCTCGGGCATTCTCATCAGCTTGTTGTGCAAGCCCTCGCTGACAAGCTCGTGCAGGGATTTTCCGAAGATGTTCGACTCCCAAATCTTCGACGGATTTTCCTCGAACTCCTTGAGCAGGTACATTACAAGCTCCTCGCTTTGCTGTTCGCTGCCGACTATCGGCGTTACCTCTGTCGTGATGTTTGTCTTTATCATGTGTACCGAGGGGGCGGAGGCCTTGAGGCGGATTCCGTACTTGCCGCCCTGCTTGATAATCTCCGGCTCTTCAAGCTTCAGCTCCTCCATGGTAGGCATAACGATTCCATAGCCGTTTTCCTTTACGTTTGAGTACGCTTCGTTTATCTTTTCATACTCCCTTTTTATTTGAGACAGAGACAGCATACACTCGAGCAGGCTCTTCTCATCGGGAATATCAAATCCGGTTTTTTCCCCGAGCACCTTGTAAAACAGGCTGGGCTGTACGCTCAGCTCAATCCTTGCACTGCCTGTGCCAAGGTCAATGTTGCTGAGCTTGCAGCTTGAAATATGCTCGCAGCTCGGCAGGGCGTCTATCACCTGTTGTAGCTGCCTTATCTTTCTTATGGAGGAGGCGGAGCTTATTATTGAGGAAAAAATCCCGCTGCGGATATAGTGGTTGCGCTCGAGCGTGGATATCCAGCGGGGCATATCTATTTTTATCTCCTTGACGGGGAACTCAAACAAAACCGAAGCTAAAATGCGCTTGATTTCGTTTTCGTCCAAATCAATGCAGCTTTCGGGAATAACAGGTACGCCGTAGCGGCGGCTCAGCTCATCGGCGAGGGCGGCGGATTGTGGGGAAGCAGGGGATAAGCAGTTTAATATAACCACAAAGGGCTTGTTTATTGCCTTTAGCTCCTCAATTACCCTCTGCTCGGCTTCCTCGTATTCCTCTCGGGGTAAATCGGTGACGGAGCCGTCTGTCGTAATTACAAGACCTATGGTGGAGTGGTCGGTGATTACCTTTTTCGTGCCGATTTCCGCAGCCATGTTAAATGGGATTTCGTCCTCAAACCACGGGGTTTTTACCATTCTCGGCTGTTCGTCCTCTATATATCCCACGGCTCCCGGCACGATATAGCCCACGCAGTCTATCATTCTGACGTTGAAGCTGGCGTTTCCGCCTATTGTTACCTCTACGGCGTCCTCGGGTATGAACTTCGGCTCTGTAGTCATTATTGTCCTGCCGCCTGCCGACTGGGGCAGCTCATCTACCGCTCTTTCACGGCGGCTCTCGTTTTCAATGTTGGGAATGACCAGGGTATCCATGAACCTCTTGATAAAGGTTGATTTTCCCGTGCGTACCGGTCCGACGACGCCTATGTATATGTCGCCGTTGGTTCTTCTGGCTATGTCCTCGTAGATATTTCTCTCCCTCATACTATCAACCTCCTCAATTAATCCCCGGTATGAGCAGCATGCACTCGTCGTCGAGTTCATCGTCGTTCAGGTCGTTTTCATTCATTATGGCTTCCGGCACGGCGCTGTAGCTGCGTGCGATTTTCCACACGCTCTCACCTTTGTCGGCAAAATACAGCGTCAAGGCGGCGTTGTCGCAGCTGCGGCGGTGCTCCTCGTCGGCGCATGCCTTGGTCAGGGTGCGCACGCTGCTGTTTTCAAACGCTCTGGCTTCTACTGTAATCTCACAGCGCAAATCTATATTGCTGCCTCCGCTTAAACGAAAGCTGATTGAATCAACGCTCGCTTCACAGTCAACGGTAGTGTGCTCGACCTCCTCTATGTTGAGCTTTATAGGGCAGAGGTAGTCGATGCTGCGCTCTGCATAAAATGGTACAGAGTCGTTATCAAGGGCTAAGATGCAGGCGTTGAGCTTGCCCTTTATTATTGCTGTACCGTTTTCAAAGGCGGGCGTAGCGGTACAGCCCTCGCCCCAGATGTCGATGACCTTTGAAATTCCGTTGGTCTCGGTATCGGCGCTGCTCTTTATTATTGAGTTTTCGCGGCAGATGTCGATCAGCTTATCTGATTTTAGAGATGAGTACTCGCTGTCAATTTCATATTTTGTGGAAAATGCGTCTGAGATGTACTCGATTTTATCGGGGCAGTAGGCAGCCACAAAGGCGCACAGTCTGCACTCAACGCAGATGATGCTTCCGCTTTCGCCCTCCCTGAGCTTGCACTCGCCAGAGAGAAGCTGCAGGCGGCAGTCGGTTTTTGAATCGTTTTCTATTCCCGCCGCGTCAATTACCTGTCCGACGGGAATCACAAACTCCGTCACCACGCACTCGCCTATCTCGTTGTCTGCGATGTACAGCGCCCGTACACAGAGCTCTCCCTTTATCATCGCCTTGTCTCCTGCAATCCTGCACTCGGTCTGTCGCACTTTCATATCGGTTTTTATAATCGAACGCACGGCGGGACTTCCGCTTACGGGGGTCAGCTCCTCGGCTATTGAAAACTGCTGCTGTGACAGAGCGCAGAGCCTGGAACAGCTTATGCTCTCCTTTTTAAGCTGAATATCTTCACTGTCACAGCTTACCGCTGTCTCCTTTGATTTGATCGAGTCTATCTTTGCACAAATTGAAAAAGCTCCGTGAATGTCGAGCCTGCGAGGGCTTATTGCTCTGCAGTTGACGTACTCGGTTTTTGAATACGCCATGATAACCGCATCAGTGCAGTCTGATTTGACATTTACGCTGCCCGAGTAGGGTATGCTGTGTTCACAGCTTCTGAGCGACTTTTTCTCCTCGTCGATATAGAGTACGCAGACTGCCGCCGCGCCCTCAATGGTCAGCCTGTCTCCGCTGAGACTTTTTGAGTGGATCTGCGGTATTACCCTGCATTTGAGGATTTTTTCAATGCTCGGGCAGTAGTCGGGCAGAGTGAAATCAAGATCCAGTGGCTGCTCAAAGCAACCGTCAAACACAGCCTCCCGCACAGGCACAGACTTCTTTTCAAGGGTGTAATCCAAAGTTAATCTCTCCTTTTTTCAATACCTGTCCGCATAAGTGGAAAGGTTTTCCGCACAAATGCAAGGGTATTTGTTTCTAAACAATCCTATGAGATGAAGCCTTTTGATATGCACAAAGCTTATAAAGAATGTACTGGTTATCCTACCTAATCCGGCGAAGTGTCCTTGTTAACACTCGAGTTTTGTGCATATTGCTAAAGTTTTAGCTCTGTGCGGCAATTTATTGAAATACATTTTTTCATGGGTTATAATTATTAGGAAATTAAAATGCGGATATTCTATAACTAAGTCGCCGATGTCCCCCGTCTGAGTAGGCGGCGGGTTTCATTCAGTCTTTCGGTGAGGTTTAATCCCCCACCGAAACTCTGAGGAGCAAAGCTCCCCGGCGACGGTTGCAATCGTCGCAGGCGTGATTAAACGAGCTTGTCACGTAGGCGAAGATTTAAATTTCGCTCAGTATAGGGGGATTAAAATGGACAATTTTACCTTGTGCCTTACCGTAGTAATTACAGGGCTTGTAGTTGTGTTTACGGTGCTTGTTTTACTGATTTGCATTATTAAAATCTACAGTGCGGCTGTATCAAAGGGGTTGAAGCTTGCTGAGAGGCGAAAGAACCCAAAGCTTTTGGTTGCTGAAAAAGCACAGCCGGGCGAGAGTGAATCCGAGCCGGAGCACCAGGCACAATCAAGCGGAGAGACGGAAGAGATAGTGGCTGTGATTGCCGCTGCTGTGGAGGCTGTATATGGCGATGGTGCGGTTGAGATCAAGAGTATCAAAAAGTCGAACACACCCTCATCCCGACCCGCATGGTCGATGGCGGGTATTTATGAAAATACGAGACCGTTTTAATTTAAGGGAAAGGATGAACGCAAATGGAAATACTCAACGGATTTGCAGACGCACTGGTCGGGCTGTGGCAAAGCAGCGGTATAACCTCTTTGCCGTGGCAGAATTATGTAATGATAGCTGTGTCAATAGTACTTATATATCTGGCGATTAAAAAGGAGTTCGAGCCTTTGCTGCTTTTGCCGATAGCCTTCGGTATGCTGCTTGTAAACCTCTATCCTCAGATTATGGCTGCGCCGACTGATGGTCAAAATGGTGGACTGTTTTACTATTTGTACCAGGGCGTAAAGCTCGGTATTTATCCGCCGCTTATCTTCCTTGGAATAGGCGCTATGACGGATTTCGGACCGCTTATAGCAAACCCGAAGAGCTTCATCCTCGGGGCGGCGGCTCAGCTCGGAATATTCGTAACCTTTGTCGGAGCTATGCTTTTGGGCTTTACTCCCCAGGAGGCGGGGTCTATCGGAATTATCGGGGGAGCGGACGGTCCCACGGCTATATTTACAACCACGATTTTGGCTCCCCACCTGTTAGGTCCTATTGCCGTGGCTGCATACTCCTATATGGCGCTTGTTCCCATAATCCAACCGCCTATAATGAAGCTGCTAACAACCAAGAAGGAGAGAATGGTTGTAATGGAGCAGCTGCGCCCCGTATCAAAGCTTGAAAAGATCATGTTCCCTGTAATCGTTGTTATTTTAATCGCTCTTTTCCTGCCGGACGCTGCGCCGCTCGTCGGAATGTTGATGCTCGGCAACCTGTTTAAGGAGAGCGGAGTGGTTGACAGAATCTGCAAGGCTGCTCAAAACGAGCTTATGAATATCATCACGATTTTCCTCGGTGTTACAGTCGGAGCTACCGCCACGGGCGAGGTGTTCTTAAGCCCCGATACACTGAAGATTATAGTTTTAGGTCTGGCTGCATTCTCGTTCGGAACTGCGGGAGGAGTTTTGTTCGGCAAGCTGATGTACAAATTTACAGGCGGAAAGGTAAATCCGCTTATTGGTTCGGCTGGTGTATCCGCCGTACCGATGGCTGCCAGAGTATCGCAGAAGGTCGGTCAGCAGGAGAATCCCGGAAACTTCCTTCTCATGCACGCAATGGGTCCTAACGTATCCGGAGTTATTGGCTCGGCTGTCGCCGCAGGCGTACTGATAAGTGTTTTGGGATAAATTTTAGTTTAAAATTAAAGGGGATTGTCGCAATAAAAACTATGCGACAATCCCCTTACTTCTGCTCGTTATAAAATTGCGCGAGACTCAGGTCACAAACTCAAGTCTCGCACAAGCTACTTCAAATCCAGGCCGCTTGCGGCTTCCACAACCGTGCCTTTGGCACGATATCACATTCGCCTTGGCGGCGGCAAATGCCGCTTTCGTCCTACGTTCGCCTGCACAGCTATAGTGTACATCTCTACCATTCTATACTTACTTTAACTTTTGCTCGTTTTCAGATTGTGTGGATTTTGAGCACAAAGCCAAAGTCTCACAGTTACTACTTTAATTTTAAAGCCGTAGGCTTTCCAAAATCGCACGCAGTGCGATATCACATTCGCCTTGGCGAATATTTCACCTGCGGCTTGCCGCAGATTTCACAGCGGCGCTAGCCGCTATATCACTGGCGCAGCCCTGTGCCTTACTGCTCGTCCAAGGTGAGCGAATATGCCGGCAAAAATTCCTCCATAAATATTTTTGCCTCCTCAAGATCGAGTTTTTCAATGGCTGCTTTTATGGAATCTCTTGCTGTGAGAAACTCCTTGTTCCCAAGTTTTAACTCCTCTGTACACTTGATTAAAGCCGAGAGCTTATCTGCGGCTTTGACATATTTGTATGTTTCTGGGTCGTCCTCGGCGTTTGCTATTATCGGCTCGTACTCCTCCCGGAGATCTTCCGGCAGCCTTGCAAGCAGCTTGTCTGCGGCAGCTGATTCGATCTCTCTGTATGCTTGCTTGATTTGGCTGTTGTAGTATTTTATCGGAGTGGGCAAGTCGCCCGTGATAATCTCGCTGCAATCGTGAAAAATAGCCAAAACCGCTATGTGCTCGGCGTCAATATTCTTATTCAGCCTTTTGTTTCCTATTACGGCAAGGCAGTGGGCTATTATAGCGGTTTCCAAGCTGTGCTCGCTTATGTTTTCCTGCTGGGTGCAGTTCATCAGCCCCCAGCGGTTTATATATTTCATGCGAGATAGCATTGCAAAAAATGTATAATTTTTCATCTCGTCCTCCATGTATTTTAAATCTCAACAACATTTTACACTAAAACCTCTGAGCTTTTCAATAATAAATTATTTGTTAAAAATTCTCAAAGTAGTGTAACACCGCGACTTTTTGTGCTATAATATACAAGTTAAAATGAGGTATAATGTAAAATTTTCCCCGGGCAAAGACCGTGAACCGGATATCGTCATAAGTATTCAGCTCGGGTAAGGGAGGGCTGCGATTTGAAGGCTGCAAGGCTTGAGCCGAGAGCGACTTTAAAGAAAAAATACGGCTGCCGTGCCTTTTTTATAACAATGTTGATGGCGGCAATAATGTTTTTGCTGTTTATAATATATGACGACGGGCTGTTTTTGTACTATGGCGACTTTAACGTGCAGCAGATTCCGTTTTACCAGATGATTCACGACTCAATTCTCGAGGGCAATATCGGTTGGAGTCACACAACCGACCTCGGGGCAAATATCATCGGCTCTTACAGCTTTTACAACCTGGGAAGTCCGTTTTTCTGGATTACCTTGCTGTTTCCAAGTCAGGCAGTGCCGTATTTGATGGCGCCTCTGCTGATTTTGAAGATGAGCTTTGCCTCGCTTGGGGCGTATATCTTTACACGCCGCTATGTCAGAAATAAAGACCTTGCGGTTATTGCAGGCATACTATACGCCTTTTCGGGCTTTTCGATTTACAACATTTTTTTCAACCACTTTCACGAGGCTATTTTGATTTTCCCGTTTCTGCTGGCGGCTTTTGACGAATACATGATAAACGGGAGAAAAGGCGTGGTTGCGGTTGCTGTTTTTGCCGCCTGCCTTTTCAACTATTACTTCTTCGTAGGTCAAGTAGTCTTTGTGGTTATCTATTGGTTTTTGCGTGTTTTAACAGGCGGTTATAAGGTTACGCTCAGAAGCTTTATCCGCCTCGCAATAGAAATACTCATAGGCTTTTGCGCTACGGCGGTGCTGCTTGTGCCGACGGTGCTGGCGGTCATCCAAAATCCAAGGGTGTCAAACGCACCCGACGGCTGGAGCGCATTGCTTTATACTCCTGTACAGAGGTATATGCACATTTTCACAAGCCTGTTCTTCCCACCGGATATACCCGCCCGTCCGAACTTTACACCCGACTCAAATTCAAAGTGGGCGAGTATTGCGGCTTGGGTGCCGCTGTTCGGCATGACGGGAACCATAGCCTTTTTACAGACGAAAAGTTACAAAAACTGGATAAAGAAGCTTTTTGTTTTGTTGATTGTATTTGCCTTTGTGCCGATATTAAACAGTGCTTTCCAAGGCTTCAATTCAACCTACTATGCACGCTGGTTTTATATGCTGACGTTGATAATGTGCCTGGCAACCGTTTCGGCGCTCGACAGCGCTGATATAAACTGGAAGCGGGCTTTGGGCTGGACGACGGTTATTACAGTTGGGGTCGCTGTGGCGATAGGCTTTATGCCGCAAACCCACACCGACAGCGAGACCGAGGAGAAAACCGTCGAATACGGACTTTACGCCTATGCCGACAGGTTCTGGGCTTATGTGGCGATAGCGCTTATCTGTATTGCTGTGCTGTTTGTGCTTCTCAGGCTTTGGAGGAAAAACCGCCGCAGCTTTGTCAGGGCATGCTATGTGTCGGTCGGCGTTGTTTGCGTGGTTTATTCCATGTATCTGCTCGGCTTGGGTAAATCCCACGGCTATGACACTCATAACTACCTCATTCCCAACGTAATAAATAAACAGGAGCAGATGAGTATGGCCGATGAGGATAATATGAGGAGCGACTTTTACGAGTGCATGGACAATGTTGCCATGTTCTATCAGATTCCGACAATTCAGGCATTTCACAGCATTGTGCCGGGTTCTGTGATGGAGTTTTATCCCGCTGTCGGTGTGACAAGGGACGTCGGCTCCCGTCCTGACTGCTCGACCTATGGGCTGAGGAGTTTTCTCAGTGTGAAGTATCTTTTTGATTATGCTGAGGACAGCGAATCATTTGAAAACTCCGACGGCGAGACTGCAATGCCCGGATACAAGTATATTGGAATGAAAAACGGCTACGCTGTTTATGAGAATGAAAATTATATTCCGATGGGATATAACTTTGATAAGTTTATTTCCGAGGATGATTTTTACGATGTTACAACCTCCAGCCGCCACCTTGCCCTGCTCAAAGCTATGGTACTGACTGATGAGCAGATTGAAAAGTACTCGGATATAGTGTCCGACAACCTTACTGACGGCGAGGACTTCCGCTACACGGTTTCTGAATATACAAGCGATTTCGAGGATAGAAATGAGCTTACCTGCTCTGAGTTTGAATACACAAATTCGGGATTTAATGCAACCGCAGACCTGACCGAGCACGAGGGCGACACGCTGATGTTCTTTTCCGTACCCTATGAGGACGGATGGAGTGCAACCGTAAACGGCGAGAGTGTGGACATCGAGAAGGTAAGCGTCGGGTTTATGGCTGTTCGAGTCAATGGCGGCGAGGTAAACGAGATAGTATTTACCTATGAAACCCCGGGGCTGAAGGTAGGAATTGTAATATCCGCCTTATCCGCAGCGGCGTTTGTGTTGTACCTGATTTTGTCAAGAAAACACAAAAGCAAGCATGCAGACCACCGAGCGGTTTTCCTTGTGAAGTCCCGTGAAAAAAGCAGAGCTTTGGGGCAGGGGTGTGTGAGGATTAAGCGGAGATCCAACCTGAATAAAGCCGACGACGGTGATGTAAATACAGCTTACACCCCGCAAGATGATGAAACGGATATAAGCAAAATATAATTGATATAAGATATATTTTATGTTTTAGGAGATGAGGTAATGGTATTCGGCGAGAAAATACTGAATTATAAAGAGGATATTTTAAGAGATCTTGAAAAGCTGGTTGCTATACGTTCGGTAGCCTCTCAGTCTGAGGAGGAGACAAAGGCGGCTTTGGACTTTATACTTCAAAGAGCGGCTGAAATGGGGCTTGATAGCGAGTGCGTCGATGATATCGCCGCCCATGTTCAGTACGGTGAGGGAGGAAAGCTCTGCGGAGTGCTCACCCACCTGGACGTAGTCCCAGCAGGAGCCGGCTGGAGCAGCGACGCCTTTGCTCTGGATCGGCGTGACGGAAGGCTTTACGGCAGAGGCGTAGCCGATGACAAGGGTGCGGCCATAGTTGCGCTTTATTGCTTGAAAGCCTTGAAGGATGAGGGAGTTAAGGGCAAGAACACCCTGCGTGCAATTTACGGCACAAGGGAGGAGGTAGGCATGGAGGATATGAAGGCTTACTTTGCCTCTCACCCCATGCCGGATATGGGATTTACCCCCGACAGCGATTACGGAATCTGCACCTGTGAGAAGGGTATATTGCAGATAATGGTAGAGGCTGACAGTAATGACGGCACATTTTTAAATGAGTTCCGTGCGGGCAACGCTTTGAATGCAGTTCCCGACAAGGCATGGGTTTTGCTCGACTGTTCAGAATCAGATGAGCACCAGCTTTACCGCTTTGCCGACGCAAGACCGCAGGTGGATTTTGAGTTTAAATTTACGATTGACGGAATGATGATAATTGCCACCGGTAAGGCAGCCCATGCCTGCGAGCCTGACAAGGGAGTGAACGCCGCAGCTCAGCTAATAGACTTGCTTACGGCGAACTTCGGCTACAACGGCTTGGGTTCATTAATCGGCTTTATTGATTCTGCCATAAGCACGGAGACAAACGGCAACTCCCTAGGAATAAAAATGCGTGACAGCTCCTCGGGTGCGCTGACGCTGTGCCTGAGCGAGGTGGAGATTTTAGAAAACTCCGCTAGGGCTGCGATTGATATTCGTTATCCTGTTACAATGGACAGCCAAGCTATACTGTATAGAGTGAGAAAGGCTGCGGAGAAGGAGGGCCTTAAGGTAAAGGTGCTGTGTCATCACCAACCTCTGCATTTGAGCGAGGACAGTGAGCTTGTCACCCTGCTTAAGGGCTCTTATGAGAAGATAACCGGAGAGCAGCCGAGGATTTATTCCACAGGAGGCGGCACCTATGCCCGTGAACTCGGCGGCAGGGGAGTAGCTTTCGGTCCGGTGTTCCCTGACGATGAGTGCAATATGCACAACGCAGACGAGTCGCTCGACGAAGAGAAATTCTTCCTCCACGCTAAAATCTGCCTGCAGGCGATGTATGATATGCTGAACTTTGAATAACGGGTGAAAAATATGAAGGCTAATGCTCTTGTGAAAAAACAGGCTCGTCAGAGCCTGAGGGGAAAATGGGGAGTTTTCTCCGCCGCTTTTTTGGCGGTTATAGCTGTTTTGGCGTTTGTAAGCGCTATCGAGACCTTTTATGTGGTTTTTAATATTTACGGTTTAAGCGCAAAAGAGCTGATGAGCTTGTTTGAACAGCTTCCGTATATGGCGCATGTGGTTTTGGGAATTCATCTTTTGATTATTACAGTGTGCCTTTTTTCCTTGCCGCTGCTCACCGGTACTGCAAAAATGTCCATGGACTGTGTCTGCGGCAGGAAAATAAGCTGTGAGGATTTTCTGTGCTTTTTTACCCGTAGAAAGTTTTTAAATACCCTCTGCTTTAACCTCGGCTTGTATATTCGCAAGCTGGCTTGGCTGGTGATATGCATTTTGCCGTGCGTAATCTGTATCGGTGTTGCCTCAATCTACAGCCGAAGCTTAGGTCAGCTTGGTGTTGTTTTGCTTTATATTGCCGGTATTGCGTTGTTGATCGCAGGGCTAATAGCTTATATATTTATCTCGGCAAAGTACTTTTTGTCACAGTATCTCTATGCCGGCTCGGACGAAAAACGCCGGCTAAGCGAGCCGATAAGAACATCAATAAAATATATGAAGGGCAATCATGACAAGTACTTTAAGCTGGTGATATCCTTTATTCCGTGGCTTGCGCTGTCATTTTTCATTCTTCCGATGTTTTATACCTATCCCTATATCAATGTGAGCTTTGCAAACAGTGCAAGGTGGCTTATAAAGCTCGGCAAGGAAAAGGAGCGAGCTGAAGCGTTTACCGCAAATATGCCCGAAAGCTTAGCCGTCCCGGTCGGAGATACGGTATGTTAGTTTCTCTGTGTGTTATCGCCTATAACGAGGAGGCGGCGCTTAAGGGCTTGTTCGATAATATAGCCGCACAAAATTACCCCAAGCCGCAAACACAGATTGTTTTTGTCAACGACTGCTCGACAGACGGTACAAAGCGGCTGATGCAGGGATTTGCTGATAAATACAAAAGCTACCACAGCGTGGTGGTGGCTGATTGCCGGGTGAAATCGCAGGCGGCAGCATGGAACACCGCTATTTTAAATTCTGCGGGTGAGATTATCATTCGATTAGACGCCCACAGCACCATACCTGCTAATTTCATCAGCGAAAATGTGAGATGTATCGAAAGCGGCGAGTATGTCTGCGGCGGCGGAAGACCTACAAAGGCTATGGAGGAAACCCCGTGGCAGATGACCTTGCTTGCTGCGGAGGATTCGCTTTTTGGCAGCTCCTTTGCATGCTATCGCAGAGAGAGCGAAAAAAGGCGGTATGTCGATTCGGTGTTTCACGCAGCCTACAGGCGCGAGGTTTTCCGCACGGTGGGCGGATTTAATGAGTGCCTGGGTCGCACCGAGGACAACGAGCTTCACTACCGAATCAGGAAAGCAGGCTATAAAATCTGCTGCGAGCCGAAAATAAAGTCTTACCAGTACATCAGAAGCGGGCTGATTAAGATGATGAAGCAAAAATATGGCAACGGGCTGTGGGTTGCGCTTACCCTGGGGGTAAGCCCCGGGTGTATATCCCTGTTTCATTTAGCCCCCCTTGCTCTGGTGCTTATGCTCATTGTGTTCTCGGTTATGGCGGGTCTCGGCTGCGCTGCACCGCTTGTACTGCTTTGCTGTGCCTATCTTTTTTTTGATTTGACTATTACGGCGGGGGTGTTTATAAACAGAAAAAAATATCTCCAATTCGTCGCACTGCCTGTAATCTTTTCTCTTTTACATCTGTCATACGGAATAGGCAGCCTTGTAGGTATAATCAAAATGCCGTTTTGGAGGATAAATGCAAGAAAAAAATCCCCGCTGGGAATTCAGCGGGTAAAGGATAAACTTATGAAGGAAGAAGGGGAAAATAATGGACTCATCACCCCCGATAAAGCTTGATTTAAACACAATACGACGGCTCCAGCTTAAACAGCTGGATATGCTGAAATATTTTAAGAGCTTTTGCGATGAGCACGGGTTGTTGTTCTACTTTTGCGGAGGCTGCTGTATTGGAACTCTGCGAAACAAGGGTTTTATCCCTTGGGATGACGACATTGATGTGTTCATGCCCCGAGATGATTACGAAAAACTTCCGAAGCTTTGGAAAAAATACTCAAAGGACCCTCGCTTCCTCTGTTTGAAAACTGACGATGAGATTTTTACAGGAAATATATTTACAACTATAGTCGATACAAGCTCCACCTGTGTAAAGACAAATCAAGTCAATATCGACGTACCGCACGGACTGGTGATGGATGTGTTTCCCTTGGACGGCTGTCCCAAAGGATTTAAAAGAAAAATGCAGAAGATTTGGGCTATGGTGTACGGGCTTTTTCTTTCCGAGGTAGTGCCGCAAAACCACGGCGCTGTGATGAGGCTGGGCGGCAAAGTGCTGCTGGGCGTTTTTCACAGCAGGAAACTCAGAACAAAAATCTGGCGTTTTGCCGAGAAAAAGATGTCGCAATACAAAATTGACGACTGCGACTGCATTACTGAACTCTGTGCAGGACCCAAGTATATGGGGCTTGAATATCCGAAGGAGATATTTGAATCTGCCTGTTTAAAGGAGTTCGAGGGAATGATGATGCCTATTCCCGCAGGCTATGATAATTACCTGAAAATGGCGTTTGGGGATTACATGAAACTTCCGCCGAAAAACTGCAGGGTGCCGCACCACGACCTCGCTTACCTGGATTTGGATACGCCGTGCAGGGTTTACGACGGCAAAAATAATAAAACAGTATATTCTACAAAAACCGATTAATAAATTCATAAAATCATAAAATAAATTTAAAATAACGGAGGTATAATCTCAATGATATACGGAGCTATACTTGCCGGCGGCAGCGGAACGAGGATGCACATATCCTCAATGCCGAAGCAGTTTTTGCCGCTTGATAAAAAGCCTATCATCATTCACACTTTGGAAAAAATGCTGACCTGTACCCGCTTCGACGCTATTTATTTGGGGATTCACCCCAGCTGGATGTCACACATGACTGATTTGCTGGAGAAGTACGATTTGGATCTGGACAAGATTCACCTTGCGCCGGGCGGAGAGAGCAGAAACGACACAATTTTTAATATCATAGACGAGATTGCAAAAGATTTTGGAGCTATTGAGGACAACGATATAATAGTCACCCACGACGCAGTCAGACCATTCGTCACCTTGCGAATTTTAGAGGACAATATTGAGGCGGCGATAAAATTCGGAGCCTGCGATACGGTGGTTCCTGCGACCGATACGATAGTAAAATCACATGATGGGGTGGATATATCCGAAATACCAGACAGGAAGATAATGTATCAGGGACAGACGCCGCAGAGCTTCAACATCAAGCTGTTAAAGGAGCATTACTCAAAGCTAAAGCCCAGCGAAAAGGCGATACTTACCGATGCGTGTAAAATCTGCGTTATGAGGGGCACACCGGTAAAGCTTGTAGAAGGAGAAATATCCAACATGAAGATAACCACGGTCACTGACTACAGGATAGCTCAGGTGCTTGTGGGGGGAGAAAGAGCAAGTGATTAATTATATATATCAGCTGGTAAATCCGCAGTTTATCTCCGTCAAATATGAGGATACCAATATCGACAGCAACGTTCTCATTCGCCCGAGATATATGTCAATTTGCCGGGCTGACCAGCGCTATTATTTTGGAAACCGAGATTTAAAGACCCTATCCGAAAAGCTCCCGATGGCGCTCATACATGAGTGCTGCGGTGAAGTGTTGACTGATAAAAGCGGAAGCTTTAAGCCCGGTGATTATGTGGCGCTGATTCCGAATATTCCGACTAAGGAGCAAAGCGGAATTTACGAAAACTATCGTGAAGGCTCGCATTTTTTATCGAGCGGCTATGATGGATTTATGTGTGAATTTGTCTCCATGCCGCCCGACAGACTTGTGCCTGTTACGGGTATTCCGATGCAGACGGCTACCATGTGCGAGCTTTTGTCCGTGGCAATCCATGCCATTAACAGGCTGGATAAGATTGCCCATCAGTACAGAGACACCATCGGAATCTGGGGTGACGGCAGCGTTGCATACGTCATAGCCTGCGCCTTAAAAAAGAAGATGCCGAAAAGCAAAATAATAGTTGTCGGAAAAAACACAAGGAAGCTGTCGCGGTTTTCCTTTGTGAGCGAAACCTATCTTACTTATAATATTCCGAATAATTTAAAAATAGACCACGCCTTTGAATGTGCCGGAGGCGAAGGCTGCTACGACGCAATCAGAGATATTATACACTACATCAGACCCCAGGGCAGCGTCGGGCTTTTGGGCGTGAGTGAAAACTACGTCGCAATTGATACCAGACATGTTTTGGAAAAGGGGCTCACCCTTATCGGTTGCAGCAGGAGCGGCAGAGAGGAATTTTTGGAGGCCGCCCAGATGATGAAATGCCAGAAAACTCGACGTCGATTGGGTGCGATAATCTACGAGGATGAGCCTGTAAAGTCTGTTGACGATATTCACAGGGTGTTTGCGACGGATTTGAATACTCCGTTTAAAACCGTATTCGAGTGGAGGTTGTAATTACATCTTGACACGAGAGCATTAATGGGATATAAATAAACTCACAGGGCTTTGACATATGAATGTCAGAAAGGAGAAAATGGTAATGAGAGCGAAAAGAGGGATGAAGGCAAAACCGGTATTTGGCTGGAAGAAGGCGCTGGCGCTTTTTTTCTGTATTATTGCTTCGGTTGCAGGCGTTGGAATGGTGATGTTTTACAACACTGTGTCATCCATTAATTATGAATACATTGCCGATGACAACACCACCGCCTCGGATCTTACCGCGTCGGGGAGCATGAATACGGATTTAAACAGCGACGAGCTTTTAAATGATCCGCAGATACTAAATATAATGCTCTTTGGCGAGGATAACAATAACGGCGACGAGCACGGCAGAAGCGACACGATGATAATGCTTTCAATAGATAACCGCCACAAGAAGCTCAAGCTGACCTCCTTTTTGAGAGATGTATACGTCAACGTGCCGGGCTACGGTCAAAATAAGCTTAACTCCGCCTATACCTACGGCGGACCGCAGCTTTCGATCCAGACTATTGAGACAAATTTTGGTATAAACATCGACCGATATGCGGTGGTTGACTTTGACGCTTTTGAGGAGATAATTGATATCCTCGGAGGAGTGGATATTGAGCTCACCGCAGATGAGGTTGCCTATATCAACTGGCAAAGCTATATCAACAACCAGACCGAGGAGAGATATGAGCTCGACGAGGTGTCAGGGGTTACTCATCTTAACGGCAGACAGGCTCTGTGGTATGCCAGAAACAGAGGCTACGAGGAGGAGAATCACCCCGAGTTTGTAATGCCGGGCAATGATTTTGAGAGAACGTCAAGACAGAGAAAGCTGCTTGAGACAATTTTAAATGAGTTCAAGTCAGCCGATCTGACGCAGATAATACAGATAGTATCTAAAATAGGACCTATGATCACTACCAATCTGAAAAAGGATGAAATTACAGCTTTGGTAGCAAACTCGATGACCTATCTCGGCTATGAATTTGAGGAGTATAGAGTACCTGAGGACGAGCTGTTTGAGTACGGCTGGACAGACGACGGTCAGTCGATAGTGGTTATAAACGACTGGTACGCCCAGCGCAAGAATTTGGCTCTGTTTATCTTTGAAAGCTCCGTACAGGGTTCGTAATTTTATATAGTTATAAATACGGTTTTGAGCGCCCGGCTTGGGCGCTCTTTTTAGGTTATAACCAAGTCGCCGATGCCCCCCCGCCTGAGTAGGCGGCGTATCCACTCAGTCTTTTGGTGAGGTTTAATCCCCCACCGAAACCCTGAGGAGCAAAGCACGCCTGCGACAGTTGCAATCGTCGCAGGCGTGATCAAACGAGCTTGACACGTAGGCGAAGATTTAAAAAATAAATTTACGGTAGAGTTAAGCAAAGTTTATATTTCTTCTATGGAAATTGCAGGGCTTGACTGCTATGGTATAATAGCGGTGTATGTCGAAAAAGATAATTATGATTAGAAAGAGGGATGATTATGGCGATTAAAGTAAATTTACTTTCACACACTCCTTGTCCCGAACAGTTGGTTGCTGCGGCAGCTAAGCTGTGCTATTCACCGGTCGGGGTAGATGAGATTCAGAAGGATCTCACTCCCGAAAAAGTCGATAAATTTGTAAATATGCTCTCTGAGATGGGGCATGAAAGCCCGATGGAGCACGCAAGCTTTACCTTCGCTATTGAAGGAATCTCAAGAGCCTGCTCGCATCAGCTGGTGCGGCATAGAATAGCTTCATACAGCCAGCAGAGCCAGAGGTATGTTGACGGCAAGAATTTTGATTTTGTAACGCCGCCGGCTATACAGGATTGCCCCGAGGCTTTAGCAGAGTATGAAAAGATAATTTCCATGCAGGGGGAGAGCTACGCGAAAATCAGGGACGCTTTGGCTGCAAGCATAGCCAGAGAAAAATATCCCGAGCTGCCAAAGGATAATGTCGTTGCGTTAGCTGAATTTAAGCAGCTCGATAAGTCGGCTTACTCTGCGGCAATTAAAAAGGCTAACGAGGACGCCAGGTTTATCCTTCCGAACGCCTGCACAACGGCTATAGTTATGACGATGAATACCCGCTCGCTGTGGAACTTCTTTGCCCATCGC
The DNA here is from genome assembly GCA_946500295.1 of uncultured Clostridia bacterium. Taxonomy (GTDB): domain Bacteria; phylum Bacillota; class Clostridia; order Oscillospirales; family Acutalibacteraceae; genus UBA7067. The sequence continues at coordinate 124,281 of CAMMVF010000004.1, forward strand.
TGCTGCATGAGAGCACAGTGGGAGATAAGAGAGGTGGCAATTCAAATGCTCAAGCTCTGCAAGCAGGCGGCGCCCTCGTTGTTCAAAAACAGCGGCCCGAGCTGCATGAGCGGAAGATGCCCCGAGGGCAAGCTCAGCTGCGGCGCAGCGCAGGAGATGAGGGAATATTTTACAAATCTTTGTAACGAGGAGAAGCCTTGATGAAGGGTAAGGTAATTGTTATAGAGGGGCTCGATGGCAGTGGAAAGGCAACACAGACTCAAATACTCTTCGACAGACTACTGGCAGAGAGAATTAAGGTAAGAAAGGTAAGCTTTCCCGATTACCAAAGTCCCTCCTCTGCTTTGGTTAAAATGTATCTGAGCGGAGAGTTCGGAACAAATCCGGAGGATGTCAACGCCTATGCAGCGGCGGTGTTTTATGCCGTTGACCGATATGCTTCATTTAAAAAGGATTGGGGAAATGATTATGCGGACGGCGCAGTTATCCTCTGTGACCGCTATGTCACCTCAAACGCTATCTACCAAATGGCCAAGGTGCAAAAAGAAGATAGGGAAAGCTATCTTGAATGGCTTAGTGAGCTTGAGTACGAAAAGCTGGGCGTACCGAAGCCTGATTTTGTAATATATCTGGATGTGCCGAGCGAAATCTCCCAAGCTCTGATGAGTAAACGCTATGATGGCGACGAGAGCAAAAAGGATTTACACGAGCGAAATTTGTCGTATCTTGCCGACTGTGCCGAGAGTGCGGCTTTTTCGGCTCAGAGACTTAATTGGTCGGTTGTTAACTGTGTAGAGAATTCTCAGCTCAGGAGTATGGACGATATTTCCACGGAAATATTGAAGTTAATAAAAGAAAAGCTTAATTTATGATTTGACAAAAGTGAGAAGAAGTGAGAGGCATATATGATTGAGTTTAAAAGCGTTGAGCTTGATGATATGAATTGGTACAGGGAGCTTGCCGCCAAGGCTAACGCAGTTCAGCCGAGACTCAACCTGGACGCTCCCTTTGCCGTTAATTATATCTGGTGTAAGCGCTACGGAACTAAAATCTGCCGTTTTGAGGACTTTATACTCAAGGCTTATTTCAGACCGGACGGCATTATTTGCTTTGCTTTTCCGTATGGCACGGGAGATGTAAACAAAGCCCTCAGGGCGATTGAGGCTTATGCCCGTGAAAGCAACATACCCCTGCTGTGGGCAGGGCTGAATGCCGAGCAGACCGAGGTGGTCAACAGCCTTTTCGACGGTCGATTTTCCTTTGCGAGCTGCCGAGACTACTCTGAATATATATACGAAACCGAGAAGCTTGCCACATTGCCCGGGAGAAAACTCCACTCAAAGAGAAATCACCTTAAACGTTTCGAGACAAACTACAATTACAGCTTTGAGCCGATTAGTAGTGATAACAAGGAAGAGGCATACGAGGTAGCAATGCAGTGGTGTGCCGATAACGGCGGCGAGGACTGCGAACAAGGCTCGGAGTTTTGTGCGATAAGAAGGAGCATAGATAATTTTGAGCTTTTAGGGCTTGAGGGCGCATTAATCAGGATAGACGGCAAGGCGGTGGCGATGACTATAGGTGAGGAAATCAGCCCACTCGCCTTTGTCACCCACTTTGAAAAGGCGATTTCGGGCTATGAGGGTCTCTATACCGCCATTAACTGCTATTTTGCCAGAACTCTCACACGGTACAAATACATCAACCGTGAGGAGGATATGGGGCTTGAGGGCTTGAGAAGGGCAAAGCTTTCGTACCGTCCCGATATACTTTTGGAAAGGTTTGAGGGTTGTGAATGAGTTTTTGGCGGTCGATGTCGCTACCCCCGAGCTTAAAGCCCTGTATCTGAGCTGCTTTGATGAGGACGAGAAAGCTGCGGATATAATTTTCTCTCAAATTCTGTCTAAGGCGAAAGCCTACTTAGCCCGAGTGGACGGTGAGACTGCGGCGGCTGTGTATCTTCTGCCTTGCAGTCTAAGCAACGGTGGCGACACCGTACAGGCACATTATCTTATGGGTGCTGGCACTCGAGAAAATTTTCGGGGCAGAGGGTTGATGAGCGGGTTGATAAAATATGCGCTCAAGGATGCTGCAAGCCGTGGAGATTTATATTCCGTGCTCGAGCCTGCAAATCCCTCGCTTTATAACTTTTACAGCCGTTTCGGATATCGACTCGCCTATCAATCAAGCGTATTCGACTTTTATCCTGAAAGTTATATAAATTCAAACAGTAATTTCCAGCTTTTAACAAAAAATTCATTTGACACCTGGGCTAAATTAAGGTTTAATATATGTATGGATATAAGGGGAAGTGTGCAATGGAGCGAGTCCCATCTCAGATCCTGCTGTGAGGTGAGCGCCGCCTACGGTGGAGGGGTGCTTGGATGTGAATTTGGATATGCAGTTTTTATTGAGAATGAGGACGGATTCAGCGTAGGAGAATTGGTCTGTATCCCCGAAAAGCTCAATGAGCTGCTGACGGCTCTGGCATATTCTCTTGGCGCAGACAAGCTCAAGGTCAGGTGTCCGGTGGGTATAACGAATAAGCTTGGGCTTGATGTACAGAAAATTGATATGGGTATGCTCTTGCCGCTGAGCGGGGAAAGCATACCGCTTGACTTTCCTTCTTATCTGGGGTTGAGCCTTGATTAACCGGGTGTATCTGAACATCAAAGGAGCTGTCTGTTATCTGCTAATAGGGGTGACCGCTTCGTGAAAATGCTCGAAATACGAAGGTCATTTTCCGATTATTCATCGGAGCTTTCCTCGCCTTAGCAAAAAATATGCGGTCTTTTTTGTTTTTGGATACTGCCTGATTACACTTATTCTTTAGGGGGAATAATAGATGATATATGTATTTTTAGCTAACGGATTTGAGGAGACGGAGGCTTTGGCTCCGGTCGATATTCTTCGCCGCAGCGGACTTGAGGTTTGCACGGTCGGAGTTTCCGGGGAATATGTAACAGGTTCACATAATATCACGGTAAAGGCGGATATTACCGAAGATAAAGTGGATACCGAATGTATAGACGCCGTTGTTCTTCCGGGAGGTATGCCCGGTACGCTGAATTTGGAGAAGTCAGCCGTGGTTAAGGATTGTGTGAGCTACTGCGCTCAAAAAGGACTTCCGATTTGCGCTATCTGCGCCGCTCCGTCGATACTCGGTCACATGGGCTTGCTCAAGGGCAAGCGCGCTACCTGCTTCCCGGGATTTGAAACTCAGCTTGATGGAGCTGTACTTGTAGACGAACTTGCAGTTACCGACGGAAATATTGTCACCGGAAAGGGCGCGGGTGCAGCGATTGAGTTTGGACTTCAAATAGCTGCCGTTTTAGCCGGGAAGGAAAAGAGCGAGGCGGTCGCTGCCGCACTTCAGTGCAGATGATGGACGTTGCCGAGGAAAAATCAAGGCTGAGAAGTTTTTATCGCAAGAAGCGAGACGAGCTAGATACTGCGCTCAGAAATGAGTTGGACGAGAGAATATATCTCAAGCTGGTTGGCTTAAAGGAGTATAAGGATGCGGATACCGTCCTCGCTTACTCCTCCATAGGCAGCGAGGTCAGCACGCAGCGCATAATCGACCGTGTATTGGACGATAATAAATTACTTGCTCTGCCGCGCTGTGCTGAGGGATTTAAGCTGGAGTTTTACTATGTAAGCTCGATGTCGCAGCTTGAGCGGGGCAGCTTCGGGATTTTACAGCCCAAGTCAGGACTTAGACGGGTTGAAAAGCCGGTAGGAATGTGCATAGTTCCCGGGCTTTGCTTTGATTACAGCGGAATCCGATTGGGATATGGCAAGGGATATTATGACCGATTTTTACCCGAGCTTGACGGAATAGCGGTGGGACTGTGCAGAAGCGGCTTTTTACTGGAGACGCTCCCGTCGTATGACACTGATCGCAAGGTCGATATGATAATTGCCGATGACGGCATATTAAACATATAAATAGCCGCATATTTCCCGTGCGGCAGGAGGTTTTGTATGAACGATGAAAACAAGGGCAGGTCGATGACTCCTGAGGAGGCTGCCAGTGAAGCCAGAAAGAAGAAAATTCAGAGCTTTAAGCTGCATGTCGATGACTTCGGCTTTGCCGACGCTTCTCCTAAGCCGAATTCTAATGACAGGGTAGGCTCCGAGAGCGTCAACGATATATTAAAGGACATAGCATCTACCGTCAATGCTTCCAAGACAGCCAAAAAAGCAGGAAAATCAAGCGAAGCTTCTCGTCGCAGAGCATCTGACAGATCACAGGCGAAGCGTAAGCGCACAAACGGCAAGGAGGAAACCTCAAATAATAATTATCTCTCGCTGGAGGACAATACAGCAGAAATTTCCCAAAAGGAAGAACCTAAAAATAAAGAACGATTTGTTCCTCCTGTTTATGTAGAGCCTGACCTTGAAAGAAAGACAGATGAAAAATATGAACTGCCATATGATGAAAGAGTAGCGGCTATAGCAAATTTTACTCCGGAGCATGCCAAGGAAACTCCCGAGGATGAAATGCAAAGGCTGGCAAACGCAGCACAGGAAAAGCTCGGCGAAAAGATAGAGAATGATACGCAGCCGCTGATGAGCCCTATTCCTCAGCAGTCGGACGCTCTTGCAGACGAAACGGCGGAGAACGCAGAAAGCGAGGACGACGTTATCAGCAGCTACAGCGATGAGGAGCTGCGCCGGAAGATGGATCTCGCTGACAAGGAGCAGCTCAAGGAATATAAAAAGAGCCTAAAAAAGAGAGTACGAAAAAAAGCCAAAAGAAACGGCTGTATGTTTAAGCTCGTGTGGCTTGTAATGGTTATCTTTGTTGCTACGCTGCTGGGAATGTTTTTGATCCGTGGAACTAACGATATGCTCGCAATAGACAGGGGAGCTTTGGAGAATACAGTTTCCGTCGATGGAGAGGGCGGGTCTGCCGCTCAAGATAACGGGGTCAGGACGGTGAATGTCGATATTCCCGCTAAAGCAAGCCTTGACCAGGTTGCTGATATCTTAGTGGAAAACGGAATAATTAATGAGCCGATGTTCTTTAAGCTTTACGCCTCTATTACGAAGAGTGGCGAGCCGTTCCTCGAGGGCAGCTTCGCGCTCGAGACCAACATGGACTACGAGGCTATTTTGAACTGCTTGCTTTACGACGCAGGTCCCAAGAGCACTGTTACAGTTCGCTTTACTGAGGGAATGAGCGCCCGCGATATAGCGCTGGAGCTTGAGCAGAACAATGTCTGCAAGATGGACGAATTCCTCGATGCGTGCAACAGCAATGATTTTGACGAGGAATACGATTTTATTGCCGCTATAGAGAACGATGACGAGAGATACTACAAGCTCGAGGGTTATCTCTTCCCTGATACCTACACTTTCTATGTGAATGATGATGTTAACAGCGTAATAGAAAAATTCCTTGACAACTTTGAACAGAAGATTTGCTTTGATACCAGGCGCTATTCCGGATACTCCGAGGAGATGACAGTTGAAGAGTATGCTGAGCTGAAGGGAATGACGATAGATTATGTGATAACCCTTTCCTCCATGGTGCAGGCTGAGGCGGCCGATGAAAACGATATGTACACCATAGCCTCGATATTTTTCAACCGTTTGTCAACTGACGCCACTGACGGAATGACGCCTTACGGAGATTATGACGTGAACAAACTCAGGTCAGATCCGACTATTTATTATCCCTACCATTCCGCAGATGATGTACCGGATGAAATAGCCGATACCTTTGTAAGTACTTATAACACCTACAATATTACAGGTCTGCCGCCGGGAGCTATCAACAATCCGGGTGAAAATGCGATAGCGGCTGTGCTCGACCCGGCATCCACCAACTACTACTTCTTCTGCCATAAGCCGGCTACCGACACAGAACCCGCAGTTTCATACTACGCTACTACTTATGCCGAGCAGGTTCAAAATGAGATTGAAGCCGGGCTTAGAGATGAAAACGACACGGAGTAATACCGGGACAAATAATCTACTCATAGAAAAATCTCAGGGCGCATTTTAGTTGCCCTGAGATTTTTCAGATTAAATTTATGAAAAGGATGAGGGCGATGCAGGAAAATAAAATGGAGGTGCTCTCCCCGGCGGGGGATATGGAGTGCCTTGTAAAAGCAGTGGACTTCGGCGCTGACGCTGTGTTTTTAGCGGGGCAGGAGTTCGGCATGAGAACAGCCTCAAAAAATTTTGATATGACTGAGCTTGAAAAAGCGGTGAACTATGCACATTCAAAAGGTGTCAGGGTTTATGTGACCTGCAACACCTTGCCCAGAAACAATGAGCTTGACCGTCTGCCTGAGTTTTTATCGGGGTGTGAGAGCGTCGGTGTGGACGCCTTTATAATAGCCGATATGGGTGTTTTACAGCTTGCGAAAAAATACGCTCCATCTGTAGAGGTGCATATCTCCACTCAGGCAGGAATAGTCAACTACGCCGCAGCAAACGCCTTTTATAACCTCGGAGCAAGCAGGGTTGTGCTCGCAAGGGAGCTTTCTCTCGATGAGATAGCCGATATCCGTGCTCATATACCGTCACAGCTTGAGATTGAGGTCTTTGTCCACGGGGCTATGTGTGTTTCGTTTTCGGGAAGGTGTCTTATTTCAGCCTACCTTACTGGCAGAGACGCCAACCGAGGCGACTGCGCCCAGCCGTGCAGGTGGAAGTACCACCTTTATGAGGAAAATCGGGAGGGGCAGTTCTTTCCGGTGGAGGAGGCAGACGGAGGTACTTACCTTTACAATTCAAAGGATATGTGCATGATAGATTACATTCCTCAACTGTATGCTGCCGGGGTATCAAGTCTGAAAATAGAGGGACGAGCGAAGTCTGCTTATTATACTGCGGTTGTCACAAACGCCTACCGTCACGCCGTAGCTGATTTCTACGCCGGCGGCTGCAAACAGGATTATTATGTGGCACCAGAAATAGCTCAGGAGCTTGACAAAATCAGTCACCGTGCATATTCTACAGGCTTTTACCTCGGTGGCGAGCCGGGGCAGAACACCTCGGACGGAGGTTATATACGCCATTATGATTTTGTCGGCACCTGTGAAAGCTCGAATGAAAACAAGGCGCTGATTATCCAGAGAAACCGATTTTTCACCGGCGATACTCTCGATGTGTTGCCGCCGAGCGGCCGTCCTTTTAATGCAGTAATTCTTGAAATGTACGACGAGGACGGAATCCCGGTTCAGAGCGCCCCTCATCCGATGCAAAGGCTCACCGCCGTAACAGACGTAAACATCCCCGCAGGAAGTATGCTCCGCCGTCGCAGACTTTTATGACCTACGTACTTCTGCACTGCTCCTGTATTAATTTTTACCAATTTAGAGCAAGTTTCCTTTAGTGACCTTTAATAACCTACGTACTTCTGCACTGCTCTCATATTAATCTGTGCCAATTTAGGGCAGGTCTCCTTTTTTAAACTTTAATAACCTACGTACTCCTGCGCAGCGCTCGTATTAATACATAGAAAACAAATAGAAAACAAAAATCAGCAGCGAAATTTACTTCGCTGCTGATTTGCATTGTTATGTATTTCTATGATTGGTATCAGACTTATACCAGACCTGCAATCATTCTCTGAATTTCAATAGCGTCTGCTACGCTGAGATTATTATCATAATTCACGTCTGCAAGCGTGAAATTAGCCCCGCTGAGTGTTTCAAGATTGGCAATGTGCCTCTGAACAGCTATGGCGTCTGCAACGGTTATATACCCGTCGTTGGTTACGTCTCCCATCTCATAGCCGTTGATTGTTATATCTACGCTGGCGCTTGCTTCGTCCATAGCAGAAACGACATCATGGACATCGTTTTCATCTACTATGGTTTTATATATGCCGGAAATAGTTGTTTTTACCGTTGTCTCACAATCATCCAGAGCTTTAAAGGTAGCTGAGACATACGGGGTTTCCTGCCGGAAGTCATATACATCAAGAGCGTAAGATGTGTTCGCTGTGACATTCAAAGCGTCACCGGATTCTACGATAGATGCCCCGAAAACGCCCTGCTTGAAAGTATCACCTATAATTACAGCCTCGGTTACTGCAGCCAGGTCATCCTTTATGGCGGCAAGGTCGTCCGTGACATAGAGCTTTGATTTATCGACCGAAATTTGTCCCCAAACTGAAACAGCCATGGAATCGCACTGAGGGCTTACCGTAACCTTTACAACGTCGCCCTCGCTCAAGTGAAGATTGAAATTATTTGATATCGTTTCTTCACCATCGGGTACGTATGCTGCAGTCTCCGTCTCTGCAGCTGCAGCCGAAAAGGCAAATGCTGAAGCTGCCATTGCACCTGCAAGAATGAGTGATACCAGTTTTTTGAATTTTAATGACATGATATATTCCTCCTGTAATATTTAAATAAAGCCAATAATATTGGATATGTATTGTTGTACTCTTATGGCGTCTGCTACAGTAACAAGTCCATCGCCAGTTGTGTCGGCAAGACTTTCTGTAAGCGGGTCGAGCTCGGTGATTCCGGCGATACCCTTTTGAATTTCTATGGCGTCGGAGACTGTGATGACTGTGTTTTTATCGCAGTCTCCGAGCATATAGCCGTCGATATAAATTTCAAGATTGATAGAGCTGTACGGTGTATGATCGGTTATGGTATCATCGTCGGGTGCCATATTTAAGTGGCTGGCTCGTCTAACCTTTGGGCTTAGGGTGGTTATTCCGGTTTTTTCTGCATTAAAGTCAAGGCTTGCCATCAGCTGTAAGTCTGTAAAATCTTTAGGGTTGGCAACGTCCATAAAGCTGAATAGCGACTCGTTTTCATTTGAGTGAAGATTGATCAGTGTGTTGGGAAGGTCCGGGCACAATTCTTCGGGGCTTGCGTTAAGTGTTTTTTCTGTGAAGCTCAGAGCTTCGTGGTCACGCAGTAAACCGTATTCAATGCCGGAAACCAAATTACCAACGCTGTCATCAGAAACGGGATTGTCCACATTCACATAAATCTTTGCTGTGACCACCTGTCCTTCTTTTACGCTAATACTTTTTGAGTATGTGCTGTTTTCTGCTGCTGATGTAGGGAATAAGCATGAACAGCCGGCTGCCGCAGCCACCAAGGCGATGGCTACGACCTTTTTTATCTTCAATATTAACACCTCGCAGAATTTTTATTATTACTATTATATAATAAAAATTTCGGATAAGCAATAGCTTTTGGAAAGGCAGATGTAAACATTTAATTCGGCGTATACCATTTGGCTTCGTTTATTTTAAGACAACGGGCTATATTTATTTAAAGGCAGAAATTTGGGTTGATTGTAAAATAAAATATCATAAAAATCTTGATTTTAAAATTTGACCGTGATATAATACTAAGGCACTACGCACGCCGATGTCGCCGAGGTGGTGCCGCAATGCGGTCATACGGGAATAAAACGGCACGGCGGAGGTCATAACCTAAGGAGGAATTTATAATGGCAGTAGTATCAATGAAACAGCTTTTGGAGGCCGGCGTACACTTTGGTCACCAGACAAGAAGATGGAATCCCAAGATGGCTGAGTACATCTTCACAGAGAGAAACGGAATCTACATCATCGACCTTCAGAAAACAGTTAAGAAGCTCGAGGAGGCATACGCCTTCGTTCGTGAGCTTTCAGCTGAGGGCAAGAGCGTTCTCTTCGTAGGAACAAAGAAGCAGGCTCAGGACTCCGTTAAGGAAGAGGCAGAGAGAGCAGGAGCTTACTATGTAAACGCTCGCTGGCTCGGCGGTATGCTGACAAACTTCTCAACAATCAAGAGAAGAATCGAGAGACTTAAGCAGCTTCGCGCTATGGAGGCTGACGGTACTTTTGAGCTTTTGCCGAAGAAAGAGGTAATCAAGCTCAACCTCGAGATTGAAAAGCTCGAGAAGTTCATGGGCGGAATCAAGGAAATGAAGGAGGCTCCGGGAGCTCTGTTCATCGTTGACCCGAGAAAAGAGAGAATCGCAGTATCCGAGGCTCACAAGCTTGGTATTCCCATTGTCGCTATCGTTGACACAAACTGCGACCCGGACGAGATTGACTACGTAATCCCCGGCAACGACGACGCTATCCGCGCCGTAAAGCTCATTGCAAGCACAATGGCAAACGCTATTATCGAGGGACACGAGGGTCAAATGGGCGCAGCGGCACAGGAGACTGAGGCTGAAGCAGAGTCCGAGACAGAGCAGGAAGCTGAGTAATAAAAATTTTGCAGGCAGGCAGTTTTATGGCTGTCTGCCTGATATATTATAGTAGTAAAATTAGAGAGGAAGATAAAAATGGCAGCATTTACAGCACAAGACGTAAAGGCATTGAGAGAAAAAACAGGCTGCGGTATGATGGACTGCAAGAAGGCTCTTACCGAGGCAAACGGCGACATGGACGCAGCTATTGACTTTTTGAGAGAGCAGGGTCTTGCAAAGGCAGCTAAGAAGAGCGGCAGAATTGCAGCTGAGGGCGTAGCCTATGCCGAGACTAACGCAGACGCTACAGTCGGCGTAGTAATCGAAATCAACGCAGAGACAGACTTCGTAGCCAAGAACGACGAGTTTAAGGCTTTTGTTAAGACCTGTGCAGATACAGTAATGAACCAGAATCCCGCTGACGTAGATGCACTTCTTGCCTGCAAGGCTGAGGGCAGCGACGTAACAGTAGCAGACCTTCTTCAGGAGAAGATTCAGACTATCGGCGAGAACATCAAGATTCGCCGCTTTGTTCGCTTCGAGGGCGCAGTAGTAACCTACATCCACGCTGCAGGCAGAATCGGCGTTATGGTTAAGTTCGACACAGACCTTGCCGATAAGGACGAGTTCAAGACCTATGCCAAAGACATCGCAATGCAGGTAGCAGCAGCCAACCCGCTCTACCTCGACGAGCAGAGCGTTCCGGCTGACGTAATCGAGCACGAGAAGAAGATCCTCACAGAGCAGGTTATCAACGAGGGCAAGCCCGCACAGATCGCCGAGAAGATCGTAATGGGCAAGATTGGCAAGTACTACAAGGAGAACTGCCTTGTAGATCAGCTCTTCGTAAAGGACGGCGACTACACAGTTAAGAAGTACACAGAGAAGGTAGCCAAGGATCTCGGCGGTTCTATTGCTATCGTTGACTTTGCTCGCTATGAGAAGGGCGAGGGTCTTGAGAAGCGTCAGGACAACTTCGCTGAGGAAGTAGCCAGCATGGTAAAATAATCTCTGATTTGCAGGGGTAATATAATCAAACACAATGGGGCTGTTGCAAAGGGAGAATTTGCAACAGCCCTAATCTTATCTCAAAAATCACTCCTTGTTGAATCTGCCGTATATAAAACCGACGTTTTCGTCAGTGCGAGGGGAAGGGGATTTTTGTAGACAAAGCTTTTTAAAGGTGATATGATAATTAAGTAACAACTGAATGATAAGCTTAAATTTGCGGAGATTATTGCATGAAAACAATTATTGAAGATGCTATTGCTTATATTAAGCAGATATTTGAAAATGATTATAGCGGACACGATGTTTTTCATACTTTGAGAGTTTATAAAACAGCATCTAATATTGCCTGCAAAGAAAAAGCAGATATACTAATTGTGCAATTAGCTTCTTTGCTGCATGATGTTGATGATAAAAAGCTATCCCCATTAACTTATGAGCATAAAGATAGAACTATTAAATTCTTGAAATCTCATAAAGTTGATGAGACTACAATAAATAGGATTTGTACAATTATTGATGAAGTATCATTTGCGGGTACAGATACAATTATTCCATCTTCAATAGAAGGAAAATGTGTTCAGGATGCCGACCGATTAGATGCTATTGGTGCAATCGGCATTGCAAGGGCGTTTGCTTATGGCGGTAGTCATAATAGGGCAATTTATATTCCCAATGTGCCCCCAAAAAAAGATATGAATAAAAAAGAGTATTCTAAGCATAAATCAACGACAATTAACCACTTTTATGAGAAACTGTTTTTATTAAAAAATATGATGAATACTCAAACCGCTAAAGAAATTGCTGAACATAGGGAAAGTTATATGAAGTCATATTTAGATGAATTTATGGCAGAATGGAATGGAGAAAGCTAAAACCTGGTTTCTTTTTCCATTTTTAAATCTTCGCCTGCGTGACAAGCTCGTTTGATTACGCCGGCGAAGATTGCAACCGTCGCCGGGGGAGCTTTGCTCCTTAGGGTTTCGGTGGGGGATTTTAACCCAAACCGAAAGACTGAATGTCCCCCGCCGCCTACAGAGGCGAGGGGCATCGGCGACTTGGTTACAATTTAATCAAAGAAACAAAATCCGATTGACCTTCTTACTGAGAGTCAATCGGATTTTGTGTTGAAAACAAGGCGTTTTCACCCCTCCTTCCCATTCTCAATAACCTTCATCGCAATTACCGTGATATCATCGTCGTATCCGTCCGTGCGCCTTGAGCGCGCCTCATCGACTATCTTTTTAGCAAGGGCTTGAGCTTCCTCGTCCTCCCAATCCTTGACTATATCCTCTATCCAGTTGTCGCCGGTGGCTACCGCACCATCGGATACCATAACAATTGCGTCTCCGGGGGAGAGGTTCGCCCTCTCGTGGGAAAATTTAATTTCTGTTAATATCCCGGCGGGGAGGGAGGTGCTGCTGAATTTCAGCACCCTGCCGTCCTTTTTGATAAAGGTCAGCGGTGCTCCTGCCTTTAGAAGCTCTGCGTCGCCTGTGAATAAATCAAAGGATAAAACGTCCAAGGTCGCCAGCGACTCGTCACCCGATTTTACCATCAAAGCCGAGTTTACCACGCTTAAAGCGCAGTCGTAGCCAAGCCCCGCTTTTATGAGCTTGCTCATAATGCTCTCCGCCATGCTGCCGTCAACCGCAGCTCTGCCGCCCGTGCCCATTCCGTCGCTAATTATGGCGACTAACCTGCCAGAGCCGTCGGTGAAATAATTGAAACTGTCGCCGCACAGCGCTCCGTCATTGCTGATGTGCTGACTGCTGCCTATCTCTATGTCGAGGCTTGCTCTCTCACTCATTTGAATTTTGCATCTGTCGGGTGCGAGGCTTAGACAGGGCGAGTCAAACCTTCTGCCGCAGGCTCTTGACACCTGCTTTAATAGCTCGGCATTCTTAACGGAATTGCTGTGAAAATCCACCGTCTCTATTTCAACGGCCATTCTCCCGAAGCGGTCTATCCTACAGCTTACGTCAATGGGGGAGATGCCGACTTCCTTCAATGCCTCGCTTACCCTCTCTGCGCCGGCGGCGTCGAATCTCTCGAAGCGGCGAAATTCCTCAGCCATCTCGCCGAGTATTTCCGACAACCCCGAAAACTGCCCCGCTACCACGGCACGAACCTCGCCGACCCGCCTCTCGGCAGATAAATACGAAAGATAGGACTCGTAATTCCTGTTTATACTTGTCGCCATCTCCCGAGCTTTACAGCATTTTTTTGCAAATCGCACCGAAAAATCCTTTTCGCTTATCCTGCCGTTTTTCTTGAGTGCGGAGGTCAAACTCTGAAAATCATTCAGAGTGCTCTGTCTTTGCTTTTCCCAGCAAAACACTCTCAGCCCGCAGTTTTGGCAAATTTCCTCGGCGGAGTTTGTGTAAATCTGAGACGGGTCGGCGGCAAAGAGCTTTTTCATCTTTTCCGCAACGCTGTCCACCGCCGATGATACGTCGCATAATGCCTTTGCGGCAAAGTCAAGTCGCATTATCACGCTGCGGCGCAAGCCCTCGCTGTGGCTGCGGTCTATAGGAGGGGCAAACACCGTGGATATGAAGTTTCCCAAATCCTTCGGCAGAAGCATGAAAATGCCGCCGGCTATAGCCGTTTCGTATATTGAGCTTAGCACTGTGTTCATATCTCCCGACTGGAAGGTCATTACTATGTTGCATACTGAAAAAGCCAGCAGACAGCCGAGCTTTCCCATAGGAGCGAATAAGCCCGCAAGCAGTCCTCCAAAGGCGTAAGCTCCGCCGAGGAAGCTCAGCGATATATCAGAAAGGCTGAACACAACTCCCGTGGATACGCCCGAAATACACCCGCCCGCAACTGCGCCGTATTTGGCGCAGAGCAGTACGGCGCAGATAGCTATAATCCTGCCGAGTGATATCCCCGCTACCGATATGCCCGAAAAGGACAGCAGAACAATGCAGCAGGTCATCACTACGCAGGCAATTTCCTGTTGGCTGAAGCGCGCAAGCCCCCTAACGCCTGAGGCGAGGGTGATGGTTCTGTTAAAAAAGTAGGCACCTACTGCCGCAAGCACAGCTTCTATTATACTCATAAATACGAGCGTGAGCTCAAAATCACCGACGGCGCTCAGCACAAGCCCGGTTGCGAGCATCGGTACAAAGGCTACCGCCGGAGCGAAAAGCCGTTTTGAATTGAGCCATTTTAAATCGCTGAAGGTCCACCTTATGGCTCCTATCGCCAATACTGTAGCTACATAGCGGAAGCTTCCGCTCGGAGTAAGGGCTATGTAGCCGAATATCGTTCCGCCTGTTACGGAAATTAAATAGCTTTGTGGCACCGCCGCTACCAACGCCCCTCCAAACGGAGCATAGCTTCCGAATACAGCTCCGCCCGATACCAAAATCCCCGCTAAAAAATAGCCTATCTGAGTAGCTACCGCTCGCACTCCCTTAGATCTGCTCTTGTCCCTGAAGAAGCCGCCCACTGCGACTGCCCTTTCAAATTTCATTTTTCTTCCTCCGTTTTCAAATTCCTCCCAATTATACTCTCAATGTACCGAGTATTTTGTCAAAGCGTAGGGTAAAGCCTCCGCTATTATGACTTATCCCGAAAAATAAAAAATCAAATGCACAAAATTAAAAATAGCAAGCGAGAACAAGAGAGATACAGCGAGAATAAAAGAGTATAAGAGAGATATATCGTTCGAGGATTAAATTTTTTCAAAAAAATGTTGACTTGCCGACTTCGTTGTGCTATTATCTATCTTGCGACTTATCGTTAGAAAGTTCGGGATAACCCGAAGATTAAAGCAGGAGGAAGAAGCATGTCTACATTTATGGAAAAAAAGCAGAATGTTGAGCGCAAGTGGTATGTTATAGATGCCGCAGGCAAGCCGCTCGGACGTGTTGCCGCTCAGGCAGCAACCTTGCTCAGAGGCAAGCACAAGCCGACATTCACCCCGCACGTTGACTGCGGAGATCACGTTATCATCATCAACTGCGCTGACGCAGTATTGACAGGTAAGAAGCTTCAGCAGAAGTATTACTATCGTCACACAGGCTATATCGGTCACCTCAAGGAGACAAGATATGACACACTCATGTCTTCAAACCCGACAAAGGCTATGCAGCTTGCAGTAAAGGGAATGATCCCCTCAAACACAATCGGCAGAGCCGCTCTGCTCAGACTTAAGCTCTATGCAGGCGACCAGCACAAGCACGAGGCTCAGAAGCCCGAGGCTTGGACAAAATAAGGAAGGAGGCATTTTAAATGTACGAATCAGCACCGTATTTTTACGGAACAGGAAGAAGAAAGAGCTCAGTAGCCAGAGTAAGGCTTTACAAGGGCACAGGTAAAATTACTATCAACAACAGAGACATCGACGACTACTTCGGACTCGAGACGCTCAAGCTCATCGTTCGTCAGCCTCTTGCCTTGACTAAGACAACAGAGCAGTTCGATATCGTTTGCACAGTAGCAGGCGGCGGAGTTACAGGCCAGGCAGGCGCTATCCGTCATGGCATCTCCAGAGCTTTGCTCCAGTACGACAGTGAGGCTCTCCGTCCGGCTCTCAAGAAGGCTGGATTCCTCACTCGTGACCCGAGAATGAAAGAGCGTAAGAAGTACGGCCTCAAGGCAGCCCGTCGCGCTCCGCAGTTCAGCAAGCGCTAAACTTTATCAAAAGTGGTCAAAA
>CAMMVF010000005.1 GCA_946500295.1 uncultured Clostridia bacterium
AAAAAATTTAAAATTTTTTCATTTTAGGGCTTGACTTTTATTTGCAGGACTCCTGATGACAATTTCTACTCACGCACCTCATGCGAGGTGCGACAGCAAAATATTGTATTTGTTTGCGGTCGCACTACAGCATAAGGAGGACTAATAATTTAAAATTCCGTGTAGGAAATATAAATTCAAAAATTTATCTATTTTTACACCAAAATTATGGCGAAGGGCATGGGATTATTGAAATTAACTGCGGTTCGCCAAAATAGAGAAAAATACCATAAGCAGTTAACAGGGAAGGTTAATTTACTTTGCTTCTCAGTTAATTATCAAAACTCCCTCAGGGTCATAGCTTTTTTTAGCTCCTACATGTTCAACTCTGCGTTTCCAGTTATTTCCCAGATAGTAAAACCTCAAGCTGTCCTTTTCCTTATCCATAAGCTTCAAAAGCCTGTCTTTCAGCTTTAGAAATGTAGAATAATCAAGGTCTGCCTCAAATACAGAGTTTTGAACCCTCTGTGCGTGATTTTGACATTCCTTCGCTATCTTCCGAAGCCTTGTGCTTCCGGCTTTATCAGCAGTGGATACATCATAGCTAATAATTACCATCATAAGGCTTCACCTACTTGTTTAAAAAGCACGGGTATTCCTCAATGTCTCCTCTTACATATTTTGCAAGAAGATTGCTTTGAACATAGGGAATCAAACCGAAGGGGATTTTTTGCTTGAGGTAGGGGTGAAGATAATCCGAACGTTTTTTCTCCTGCCATTTTGTCAAAACCTTTTTTCTGCCGTCATCGTTTAGCCAGACAGCGCCAGAGACTTGCCTGTCAAAATCGTCCTTGCCGATTATCTGCAAATTAATTAAGGTAAGTACAAATCTTTCAGCCAAGCACCTGCACTCTTCTATCAAGTCGCAGGCAAGAGAAACCCTGCCACTTCTCAAAGTGTGACAATAGCCGATATAGCTGTCAAGCCCGACCGCTTCAAGCGCTGCGGCAAATTCGTTGGTGAAAAGAGTATATACGAATGACAATACTGCGTTTACCGGATCTAAGGGAGGTCGCTTTGAGCGGTACTCGAAGCTGAGAGAAACTCGCTTGTTCGTAATGAGCTTTCCGAAAATCGAAAAATAGCTCCTAGCGCAATTTCCCTCAATTCCTATTAGCTGTTCTATATTTTGGGTATTGTATAGCTGTTGAACGCCTTCTGACAGTGCAGTCATTGCGCTGATAATTTCCCCATCCTCTCTGAGCTGCGGATTGTCGTGCAAAGTCCTCTTTATAAGCTGGCGTGTATTTACCAGCTTGGCGGCTATTGTGTTTTGAGCCAAAGTCAAACCATCATTCCTAAAGCGGTCTATCTGGGCAACTCTTAAAAAGACATTGCCTTTTGTCTCTCCACACACCTTAGCTAAAAATTTGCCCTGCGGCGAAATAAAGCTAATCGGAATCGTCTTGCTCACACATTTTCCCATCAAGGCGGGCGAACATCCGAGATAATTAAAGCAGACTATATTTTCTATATTGTCAAAAGGAATCCTCAGACGTACCTCGTTTTCAACCTTGCAAATGAGATTCTCTCCGTCTAGGGTCAGGTAGGCGTCTTCGTTTGTGATATAGATTGTATTAAGCAGCTTTCTCATACTCTGTCCTCCGCCAATTCCTCTATTTCTCTGCGTATGCTTATGGGAGTTTTTATCCTTGGCATGCAAACATCTTTAAAAGAACAGCCGCTGCATTTTTGTCGCTTAGGTTTTTCGGGGATTTTCCCATTTTTCAAATATTGCCTCATTTTCTCGAGGATATCCTCAAGGGCGATTAAATATTCCTCTTGCTTTTCTCTGAGTGGCAGCTTGACTCTCTTTTTGATATCCGCATAATAAATCACAGTATCGCAGTCGCAGTTAAAAACATAGTCCGTACAGAGTTTTTGAGCAAAGACCTGCATTGAATCGTCAAAGTTAAAATTCTGATTTTGCGGAGCAGTGGGCTTGTACTCTACTATGCAAAGCTTGTATTTTTCGCAGCTGTCATCAACTGTACAGCCGTCCTTGTCCGGAGTTGCCTCTATGCAGTCTGTCTTGCCGTATAGCCCTAGATCGTCATTGTATACCCATAAGTCGGTAAAAACTTTCTTGCCTCTGCTGATATAGCTGCTTTCGGGATTATGTACTCTCTCATGCATTAGCTGTGCTTTGGTGACGAAGTAATTTTCAGCCCAAACCCTTCCTATCTCTACCAGCCCCCAGCGGTGGGGGCAGTAGAGATAGTGCTGAATACTGCGAATTGCTATTGATACATTATCCATGGCTAGATTTTGGATATGAACTCAACGCCATGAGGCATATTTTCGTCCACTATGATATCATAGTCATTAAATTGCCTTGGAACCTCTACCTCATCCTTTTCCTTGACAACGATTTTGTCAAAGAGAATATGAGACGGGCAGTTGCCGAGGAGGGATTCGTGCTTGAATACATATAGCCTTCTCATGCACATCTTGCCCCTTGCCGCACTGTGGTCGTGCTCAAACATGTTTATTATAGCTTCCCACAGCAGTTCAACATCCTCGTCACTCAGCCCAGTGACCTTATCAGCCAAAGCTGCCGATATATATCCCTCTGCTCTGTACAGAGCGTAAGGAATAATGGTCTTTTTTCCCATCTCGGTCTCTCCGCCTTTTTGCTGTCTGTCCTCTGTAGTACGAGCCTGACGGGTAATGGTCACGTCCTCCTGATAAATCTCTGAAATGCTTCTTGCAAAGTTTATCTGTACGGGACCTCTTACTATGCCGCAGGGGTCGTCGCCGGTTGACATTACTGCGCCGAAGGCTCTCACATCGTAGTAGTTGCGGCACATGTAGTCTCTGGCTGTTTTTTCATCGGCGGGATTCTTTTTCTTGTTTTTACCCGTTGTCAGCCCCTCGGCTTCATATGCCTCGGTGAATTTTGTGTTGAGCGCCTTATCGGGCTTGATTAAAATATTGTAGCCCGGCTCGCCACCCTTAGCCAGCTCTATGTAATTTCTTATCTTTCTCTTTAAGCACACATCGGTAACATAACCGTGATTGCTTTCCGGGTCTACTCTCGGTGCATTGCCTGCGTCGGGGTCGCCGTTTGGGTTGCCGTTTTCTACGTCGAATATCATCACGAACTCATATCTGTTTTGAATAGCCATAATTATTTATCCTCCTCTGAATTTATAACTTCGTCTGTTTGCTTATCCTTTTTTCTGTACAATTCCTCTCGTTGCTGATAGTAGCCGATAATGAACTTGCCCTGCTCTTTTAGAGAGAGTCTATTCGGGTATTCTTTATCGAGCTTATCGTTGATTTCTCCCATTAGGCGGTTATAGAAAGCCTCGCTTTTGGGTTTGCCTGAACCTAATTTCTTCAGGTGGTTTTGAGCAAGCTTTTCAAGCCTTGGGAATATTAACGCCGGTCTTGAAACTGCGCTGGCAAAGTACGCATCCTTGATAGTTCTGTTTAAATCGCCGAGAGCGTCAGTCTGGAGCTTTTCCAGTGCGGCAAACAGCCTGCCGCACAGATAAGCCGGATTTTTGTTTTCTAAATCGAGAGCCAATTCAATTTCCTCCTTTTTGTTCTTTATTCTTGTACTTCGGTTTACACAGGCTTTGATTATTCCTGCTCTGGTTCGGTTTACATATCGGTCGGTCTTTACCCTGAGGACTATCGTTGCAAGCAAGAAATTTGGGTATTCGCTGCCGTTGACTATCGACTCAAATATCTTTGCAACTAAGGCTGGGTCAGGATTTTTATCTTTTTGATGTGGGGACGCCATTTCATTTTTTATGAAATAAAGTGGCACGCTTTTGAAGTTGTCGCCAATCTGCAAATCACTTTGATGCTGGGCTATATTCTGCATCAGCTGACCGAACCGTTTCCTGTAGATAAATTTCTGCGACAGCCGCCCCGAATTGGGTTTCAGTCCGACTATGTAAAAATCTACATTTTCGTCTATATCTCTTTCTGATAACAGCTTCTGTGGGTTGATGCTTCCCGTCCTCGCCTCCTTTGCCATCTGTTCAAGTATCTTCTGAGCTCCGTCTGCGTCAATTTTTTTCTCATCCTCTTTATTCTCATCTTCAAAAAGGAATAAGCTTACGATCTCGGATTCAGTTTCATCCTTATCGGGGTCTGCCGCCCAGTAAACTATCTTGATATCATCAAGATTTGAGCGGTGATTTCTGCTGCTGAGGAGATAATTCAGCGCCTCAGTGTATTTTTTCATAGCGGTATTTGAGATGTTTGAATTATAGGATTGCTCATTGCCGTATGAAGCAAACGACGGCTTATCAAAAGAAACTAAAAGCGATCCCGTGGAGTTGAACCCCTTTATCTTGTTGTGAATCCTTGCTATTGGTTCTATTTCTCCGCTTACGGCGCATTGTGAGGTTACGTCGTTCTCCGAGGGCTTGTTACGCTCTGAGTAAATGCTCTCCCACCTTGATTTTATCCCGGAATCCTCGTGAAGTCTTGCGATATCACCAGCAAGTCCAATGGCAAAGCCGGAGGTGGTCAGGTTTTTTCCAAGCTCTAAAAGGTGCGGATTTTCACATTCGTCCTCGGGTATCCAGTTTTTCAGAAATTCCCTGTAGGCGTTCACCACAGGCGAGTTAAGTCCGTCTATAAGTTTCAGGTTTTCCTCCACCAAAAGCTTATGCGATTTCCTCGCCTTGTCGGTTCTGTCGTCAGGGGAGAGGTGGTCCTTGTCAAAATTCAGCCCGAACAGATAAAGTGGTCGGTGCTCGACGAAGTTAGCGTCAATTCCGGGTTTTTCCGTCCTCTTTGGCATAATAACTTTCCGAGGAATGAATGTGATTTTTTCCTTGCCCTTTTTAGTTAAAGTGGTTATCTTTTCCTGACAGTCTACAATACTGTCTATTTTCCCCTCGGGCGTCAGGTTGACTATATAGCGGATATCTACCAAGGAATAACCGTCGGGGAGAACTCTCCCGCTTTTTGCAAGGATGTCGTAGTAATTGCAAAGCGAGCTTATCAGCATTTCATCGCCCCCCTGTACTGTCCAACGTCTATAACTCCGCCTATCATGTGAGGGCGGTAGTAAACTGTCGTAGCCTTGTCCGAAAACTTTGGATTCTGCCAGTCTCCGTTTACAGGCTTGCCGCCGTCGGCAAATCTGACTGCATAGGTCATAAAGCCCAAATCAACATCCCCCAGCGAGAGCACCTGAGGACTGATTTTGCTCAGGTCGAAGTCATCGACTAGCTCAATCCTCCTGACCGGGAACTCAGCACAACCAAGACAGGGTGTGCGGAAATACTGACCGTTTTCGAGCCTGCGCTTGATTATGCAGTAGTGCTTGTCCTCGGTTTCGTCCTGGTTTTCACTTTTAAGCCCGGTGAGCTCGAAGTGAAACTGAACTCCGTAGCGCACGTCTTTGAGAACCATAGCCGCCCTCTGGCTTCTGCTTTCGGCTGTGTAGATGCAGGGGTCAGCTCCCTTGCTCTTCATCTGGTTTTTAACGGCACTGTACATTACTTTGTCCTTTACCTCGTTACGGCGTATGTTGATGAAATTTACCGGGTTGAAGACGATGATTTTATCAATCACATACCTTATCGCAGGCTTCCAGTATACGCTTTTGAGCAGACCCTCAAGAGCCGATGGGGTAGGGGCGTCATAGCTGACTCTTTCCACCTTCATCTCTGGGCGAGTAAAACAGGCATAGTCGCCCTCGATAATTACCTTAAAACCGTAGCTCATATTTTTCCTCCTTTACGTTTAATTTATATAGATGTCTTTTCCCTCGAATTTTACGCCGAGGTTCTCGTCGTAATACTCATGGTTGGTAAGACAGAATATACCGCTGTCAAAATCATTTATTACACCCTGAGTCGCCAATTTTTCAAACTCATAACGCTTTACCGAGAAGCAGTATTTTTGCAGCTTCCTTGTGCTTACTTTTGCGCCGAATCGCAGAGCGTCAATGAGCTTTGCGCTATTTTCATCTCTTGGGACGGCAACCGAGATTGTGTTGTTCTCGATGATTTCAAACTTTTCTGCATATGTCCTGAAATTGATTGCGTTAAGCTGCTTAGATTCATTGCTTATCGAGTTTGCAGTTAGCTTGTCTCTTTCTACGAAGAACAGCTTTCATAGTATTCTGCTATACTCTCAGGGCAGGAGATATCCTGATATCTGTTAATTAAGCCCTTGGTGATATTTGCTCTTTCATCTTGAGAGGGAATTTTAACTCCCTCTAAGGTGAATATGAACACCTCCGCATTCTTCCTCTTGCCCTCTCGGTTACAGCGCCCTCCGGACTGCAAAATGCTGTCAAGTCCGCTAAGCTCTCTGAATACACAGTAAAAATCCAAATCCACTCCGGCCTCGATAAGCGAGGTTGAAACCACGGTAATCCGCCTGTCGTCCGGCACATTTTCAAGGTTCGGATAATCCTTCTCAAGCTTTTGGAGCTCGAGCTTGATTTCGTCTATTATTCTCTTCCTGTCAAATGCCGTCATATAGGTGGACAGATGATAGCGCTTGCCCGGGCAAGCTTGATACAGCTTTCTCGCCTGTGCTCTGCTGTTTACAACAATGAGGCTGGAAGGGGAGAGAGAAGCCTTGGTTATTAAGCTCTCCTCGCTTATCTCGCCGATATTCACATAGGAGCATTTGTTGAACTTGTAAAACTCTGAGGTGTTGCTCACCAAGTCGGCAATTTTGCTGTTTTGCATTGCGTACTGTGAAATTAAGCTTTTGAAGTCTGGCATGGTGGCGGTCAAAAAGACCGCCTCACTGTTCAAGTATTTTGTTATATAGGAAATTGCCCGAAGGCAGGGCTGGAGGTAGTTCCTTGGCATTAAATGAGCTTCGTCAAATACAAGCACACTGTCGGCCATGTTGTGGAGCTTCCTCAGTTTGCCCCTTTTATTTGCGTAAATCGACTCGAAAAACTGCACCGCAGTCGTAATAATTAGCTGAGCGTCCCAGTTTTCTGCCGCCAGCTTGGCGATTTCACCGTAGCCCTTGGAGCTGTCCTTGGTATCGTCGAGCTCATCGTATGAGAAGGTTGACTGATGCCTGAGAATATCGGCGCAGCCGGTAAACAACGAGCTGAACTCCTCTGCGGTCTGGTCGATAATGCTGTTGTAGGGAATTATGTATATAATTCTTTTCTTGCCGGTTTTAATAGCCCTCTCCAGTGCAAATTTAATACTGCACAAGGTTTTGCCGCTTCCCGTCGGCATATTCATCAGATAAATCTCAGAATCAAGCTCACTCTTCTCAAACACCTGATTTTGGAGCACAGCTCTGGTCTTTTGTAAATCTGTTTTCGGAGTGAAGGCTGCAAGCCGTGAGTTTACCCTTTCAAGACAAGCTTCAAAGTCTGCGCTCAGGCTTCGCTCGGTCTTGCCGCTAGTAAATTCGGCAGTGTCGAGCGAGTCAGCATCCGTCAGACATGAAAAGCAGTACCTCGTGAAAAAGGCGAATTTTTCAATCACCTGATCTCCGGTAGTGCAGTCTGAACTGAGATAGACTTGAAACTCTCGCTCGTCAAGCTGGGGAAGACGAATCTCACTTTTATATTTGGAAAAGTCCTCAAGTTCCTTTTGAAGCCTTCCTCTTAAAGTGGGCATATCGGGGGTATCGTTCGGTGCCGCCTCACCGTCGGGGATTCCACTGTGATGACCCGCTATGCAATAGCTCATCATAAGCCCAAGCGATTTACCGTATTCCTGCTTTGCCGCCAAAGCTCCGCAGGTGGAATGGTCAACCTGCAAGGCTGCGCCGTCAATCTTCCTTTGAAATGAGGGCTGGTACTTACCCACATCGTGTAAAAGCCCCATTGCGCCTACGATTCCCTTAAGCTTTGGTACAGCAAATTCCTCAGCCAGCTTAGCTGTGTCCTCATTGTGTTGCTTTACGGTTTGAATGTCGATGGTGTTTCCCTGCTCATCAGTTTTTACATGAGCCTTGTAAATTTTTTCGTCAGTCATATATTTCCTCTTTTCATTTTAATTTTACACACTTCATCTGTACAAATACTAAGTTTGATTGCCTAAAGTTTACATAGAGTTTCAGAGCTAAGAGAATTGCTCACAAAAACAATAATAGTTATAATCATTGAAGTTTAGCTCTGATTGAAATTAATTATAACATGATATTAGTGCGATGTAAACAAAAAACAACAAAGTATAGTACAAATTGTATGATAAAGCGATTATGTGTACTTGTTTTGGAACATCTTTAATTTTTGGCTGTCAATATGGCTTAAATAAATTGATTTAACAGCAATAACGGTGTAGATTATGTGTGTGGGCTAGTTTCAAATATTCACTGTTCTATATTTAAGCTACACCTTACGGATAATATAACATGTTTAATATTGAATGTCTACCCCTACAATATTTAAGAGAATGAATTTAATAAAATTTGATTTAACTATTGTTTTGATATATAATTTTATTGCTTGCTTTAAACCATGAATCAAATCCATTGGCAAAGGCCGCTGTAAGGCGTGAGTAGAAATTTAAATATTGTAGGGGTGTTGAAGCAAGCGACGGCGGCAGGCGCTATACAGTGCCTGCCGCCAAATTTTTTAACTTCATCTCTTAACAAAAAACAGAGGAAAGGTTACTTATCCTTTCCTCTGGTTTTGATTAAATTTAATTCATGGCGTACCGCCGCTTATATATTTGCGTTTTTATATGAATCGTTTTCCCATAGGTAAAATTCGGAAGAGGAGCAAAATCCCAAGCTGTAGTAAAAATCCATACTGGATAGGACAATGGCTCTTTTGGCTCCAAGCTCTCTTGCTCTTGATAACGCCTCGTAAACTACGGCTTTTGCCAACCCTAAGCCTCTGCACTGTGGAATAGTTACAACCGGTTCTATGTAGGCTGTGTCGCCTTCTGTGTACCATACCCCGCAGTGTGCACAGTATTCTCCGGAACTTAAAGCAAATACCTTCAACTCGCGGTTGAGATTCGGTGTGGGTTTAAAAAGCTCGTCGTTCCACCTCTCGGGTTCACCGCTGTGATCAAAGCCCTTGTGGATTACGAGCTGATATTTATAATTATCACAAATGAAATCTTTAGGTGAAAGGTAGTAGCCCGTTGGCAGAGCGTAACTAAAATCCCTGTCGAGTGATATTTCCAAAACTCCTTCCTCACGCCACTTTTTTATAAAGTTTTCTTTAATCAAAAGCGAAGACATAGCTCCATCACTCGAGTCTATCTTGACAGTTGCGCTTTTTCCTTCGATTCCGTAATCTGTACAGGCTTGTCTAAGCATTAATTCCAAAAGTTCAATGTCGTTATCAGAATGTATAAGATAAGGACCGTCACTGAATAAGGTGTCAAAGCATACCAGCCCGACCGTCTCGTTATATTCATTTTTAAACATTGTAATTTTATCAAGCTTATCTGTCTCGAGCAAGGGGTGAACCATCATCCATTCAAGCCTTCCCCAGTGAAAATGCTCGTTGAATCCGCTGTCTGCGGCTTTTAAAAGAAAACGGTAGATTTCAGAATATTGCCCGTTAAATCTTTTGCTCCCTTTGTAGCGCTCTGTAGTATAATTCATATCAGCCTCTTTTTACTCATTTAAATCGTCTAGATATTTTTTCTTATATTGTGTTGGAGTACAGTTATATACCTCTTTGCATATTCGAATCAATGACTTTACGCTTGAAAAGCCGTTGTTTAAAGCGGCGTTTGTAACGGAGACTCTATTTTCGGTTAGATCCCGCAAGGCGTTTTCAAGCCTCACCTCATTCAAATACTGTACAAAGGTATTTTTAGTAATGCTTTTAAAGTACCGTGAAAAATACGATGGTGAAAGCCCAACATGAGAGGCAACCTTTTGCAAGCTGATATCCTCAGTAAAGTGTATTCCTATGTATTCTATTGCATTTTTGGCATAGAGAAAGTTATTGTTACCGTTATATGATGGCTTTACGTTTTCTTCAATACAGTTTGTAAGCAGCAGATGATAAATGTTATACAGCAGACTGTTTATGGCAACCTCATAATATTTTTCTTTAGCGGCAAATAGACGGGCGATGAGCGCAAGGTTTTCCTGAATTTTGCCTTTTGCGGTATCGTTGTGTTCGAGCGTAAAGTTAATGCTATCAATGTGTTCAAAATGTTTTCTCAGAGGATTGAGCGACAGTAGTACGACAAGATACTTAATATTCTCTTCATCAGAAAAGGCTTTTGTTCCGTGGATTACCTCTTGATTTAGAAAGGCTATATTACCATTTTTTAAAGTATAGTTACCGTCATACGTTTTGAGGTTTATTCTTCCATCTACCATATAAAGCAGCTCCAAACATTTGTGCCAATGTTGTGGGGTATTGCACCTTTTACCTGGTTTGTCCTGCAACAAAATTTTAGCAGGATATTTATTGCTAAATTTTACATTTTCAAATTCAAGCTCCATAATATATCATCACCGCAATAAATTGTTCATATTTTAATTATAACAAAAAAAATCCCCTTGCACAACACTTTGTGTGCAAGGGGTTAAGCTATGCGAGTTAATCAGTCGAGGGAGTCAATCATATAAATAAGGTATTTTTGAATTTGAATTGCGTCTTGCAGATCAACTGTGCCGTCTTCGTCGTGCGTCACATCTGCTGCTTTCAGCTGACTTGGCGTCAATTCAATCAGACCAATATTGTATTTAAGAATCATTATGCTGTCATTAATCATGACGTCTCCGTCTTCATTTACATCTCCGTATAGAATCGGATCAAATGACTTAATAACTGCGTCAAGAGCAACAGCAGCGTCATAAGCTGTCTTTAAATCACAATCAGTAGGAACACGCAAAGCTGCCTGTAATGCCTCGTTCAATTCGACAAGCTCATCCTCGGTGTACTCACCACTGCTAATTATCGACTGAGCCTCTTCAATGGATTTATCAAGCTTTGTTCTATCAGCTTTATTGATAGTGTAGGAGTCGTACATCTCCATTGTATCGGTTCTATAGGTTTCAATAGACAGTGAACCGTTTGCAATATTAACAACCGAGAACGACTGAACATTATTAACGGCAAATGAATTTGCTATGTGGGCATTGCTGCCGGGCTTGTTATTCTCGTAGTTTTTGCTTGCAGCAGTGCTGAGCTCAAAATAAACAGTTCCGCTCGGGTTGTCAATTGTTACACTCTGTTGCTTAAACATATCGGAGCTGTCGACAGGCTCGTTATTTTGCATTTGGAAAGAACGTGTGAAGTTGTGTCCGTGACCTGTCAAAACAACGTCAATGTCATAATCATCAATAATTGGGTAAAGCTGCTCGCGACACTCGGCAACCTCGACATCATCATAATGATCGGGATAACCGTAGATGTCATGGTGGAAGGTTACAACTCTCCACTTTGCATACGGATTTGAATCAATGGCTTCTTCGATGGCCTTCCTGTGTTCAACAGCAATGGCGTTGGAGCTTTTTGAGGATTTAAGCACTGCGTTTGAGTTGAGGTTGATAAACAAAACATCGCCATATGAGAAGTAATAGTCTCCGCCTGCACTCGTTTCACCATAGGACGTCATATTGGGATTGTTGAAGTGCCACTGGAAATTAGGAACATCACAATCGTGGTTGCCCACAGTTGTGGCTATTGGCAGTTGACGCAAAATAGAGGGGTGCAAGAAACCTGCGTACTGACCATATTCCTGATTTGCATCAATTTGGTCACCCATGCTGTAGATGAAGCTTGCGTTGGGTGCGATGGCTGTTGCGAGATTTAGAGTGTTGATCCATCTTTCTGTATCAGCTTCACTTCCGCCGATTCCTATACCAATTTGTGGATCACCGACTGCTATAAAGCTCAAACCCTCTGTCAAGTCTTGAGTTTTGTAGCTGTATTCAGCACTCCAGCTGCCATCTCCTACCTTATATCTGTATTTATAGGATGTATTTTCCTCAAGTCCGCTAACAGTGACCTTGTTTGAGTAGTACTGCACAGATGCCTGGGTGTCATTATAAGCAGCGGTGCTGCTTCCTTCAAATTCGTTTGCATTGTCGAAGGATTCTTCATCTTTTGCTATCTGAACATAGGGGGTGGCGTTCTCTGTACTGTACCATGCAAAATTCAGTTCACTGGGATCATTGCCCGGCGCCAGGGCAACCTGGGTAAACTCATTTTGAATAGAGTCCCAGTTTTCTAAAGCGACCGGCTGAAAAACTGTTGAGGCTATGATTGTCGTAGTTAGCGCAACGCTCAGCACACACGCCGCTGTCTTTTTAAATCTGGTCAATGTTATTCTCTCCTTCCATTTAAGCTACACTGTCAAAGGATGTAATAAGGCCTGCGATATACCTTTGAATCTCAATCGCATCTGCGACTGTAATTTGTCCATCTGCTGTTACATCGGCAATCGACATTTGGTCTGAGTTAAAAGTAATAATTGCGGCAACTGCTCTTTGAACCTCTATAGCGTCGGCAACTGTAATTCGTTCGTCGCCGTTAACATCGCCCATCATCGTCTCCTTGGGAAGGTGATTTGCAAGGTCGTCATAAGCAGCGTCATAGCGGTATCCGCCGTTTTTCTCGTACTTGCTGTCGAGATCCATTATAAGAATCCTGCCAGGTTCAAACACGGACATACTCGAGGTTTGCTCGCCGCCGTCAGTACCCTCCTTACCGTTGCTGAAGTTGTAGCCAGTGGCGTCGTTTGGAAATATAATCCAGTAGATATCTGTAGTGCCGTCAAGGAGCTTTGCCTTTACACCAGGGAAAGCAGGGCAAGCAGTTTCTCCGCCCCACCAGTAGGCGTAGACTTCCTCCCAGTTTGCTACATTCTTGAAGTAAATTTTGTTGATATAATTATCGAGCACATCGTAAGCGGCGTCATAACGGTAACCGCCGTTTTTCTCGTATTTGCTATCGAGATCCATAATGAGGATTTTACCTGGCTCGAACACACTCATGCTCGAGGTTTGCTCGCCGCCGTCAGTACCCTCCTTACCATTGCTGAAGTTAAAGCCTGTAGCGTCCTCGGGGAAGATAACCCAGTAGATGTCGCTTGTTCCGTCAAGAAGCTTTGCTTTTACACCGGGGAAAGCGGGGCAAGCAGTCTCACCACCCCACCAGTAGGCGTAGACTTCCTCCCAGTTTGCTACGTTTTTGAAGTAAATCTTGTTCGGAACATACTCCTCGGTTGTGCCTCTGTAGCGAATACCGTTGTTTTTTTCGTAAGTGTCGTTTGGGTCAGGAATAAAGATATTACCTATTTTTAAGCTCTCTCCCGTAATGCTGTCGGTTTGTTCCTTATCGCCGTCGGTATTGCTGCCGTCGTTGAAATTAAGTCCTTCAGCGTCAAGAGGAAGCTCTATACGGTAAACATCAGATGTACCATCAACCAATGTCGCCTTTACGCCCGGAAAAGCAGGGCAGGCAGTTTCTCCACCCCACCAATAAGCATATACCTCTTCCCAGCCGACAATATTCTTAAAGTAGAAGTAATTGCCGTCGTCGCTCTCAGCGACCAGCTCGGAAATTGCGAGCTCAAGAGCTTCAAGCTGAGCGTCGACCACATCTTGAGTTGCTGTGGGGAGCTCATACACTAGCTCAGAGGCGCTAATAGCGATTTCAAGAGCCTGGAAGGAGGTTGCGGTATAATTATTGGGATTAAGCGATTTTGCATAATCAAGCCTTTCCTTCAATGCTGTCTTATCAACTCCAACTGTTACCTTGCCCGATACAACATTTGATGAAGAGAAGGTAATCCTTATGTTTTCATCTGCAAACATCTGCAAGGGAGTTGCTGTAACGCGAGTCTGTGATGTAGATTCTGAAATAACCTTAAACGGTATTGTAGCGAGTACTAACCTTTCAGTGAAATCAGTTGGATCTACTGCGGCATAAGCGATGTACAGCTCACCCGGAGTTCTTACATTTGCGACTATAGAGCTGTCGATGTTATCTATAATCGGCTCAATAGCGGTGCTGTCATAGCTTACTTGAATTACATACCCTGAAACTGCCGGAATGTTTTCAAGAGAAATCGGTACGTTGATTTCCGAACCCAAATTTCCCTCGACATCGCTGACATAGATTGTCGGTTTGCCTTCCTCAGGCGTATCAGAAAGTGCTCTGTCTAAGGTTGTGTATTCGCCCGAGTTTGCCGTTTCACCTTCGTTGAGTCTGTTGATTATGTAACATTCGGCTACGCCCGGGACGATATCCTGCATTGCAAGGTTGACTGTCTGCTCTTCATATTCCGTGCCGTTTTTATTGTTATTAAATTTGTAGTTCGTTGTTTTTGAGGGTAGCTCGGCATAATAAACAGTATCAGAGCCTTGATAAGGTGTCATCGCTACGCCCGGCCATATTGAGGTTGATTCGCCACCCCAGTAATGTACGTAAACATCTTCCCAGCCTGCGTTATTCTTTGCGAAAACAGTCACGCTCGGACTTTTGTGGAAGGTGTACTCATAGCTTGTAGTCTCTGTTCCGTTTGTTGCTGTTAGTACGATATTTACATCTGTGTCGGGATCAATACCCTCGCCGATGGTAATTGTCTGACCGCTTTCAAACGGTATTTCTTCACCGTCGTTAATTTTGTATGTACCTGAAGTTGAGTTGAACCTGCTCAGCACGAGTTCCTGTTTTCCCACAAAGTTAAATGTGCCGGTATTGATAGATACCTTGGGGGAATCCGTGTTATATGGCTCCCAGTGACCGATAGCGTTCTTTGTTTCAATATCGCTGTCAACAATAAAAATCATATCGCCGCCGCTGAGTGCCAGCTCGCCGGTTTGCCAGTCGCGTTGCATACCGGTATTGAAAATAATATAGGTCTGGTCGTCAGGGATTACAAAGGAATAAATGTCTTCCGTACCCTCAACCTTGTCCATATGTGTTCCAACCCATGGCACAGCTTCGCCGCTTGTGCCGCCTGCGGTGTATGCGGCTGGTAAAACCGTTTCGCCTGTAGTAGTGTCTACCCTGCCTGTCCATTCTGCGGGTAGCTTGAAGTAAACCGTTTCGCCTTTTGAAGAACTTGCGGCATCAGCACTTACAGTAGCAAAGCACAGCTGTGTAAGCAACATGGCAAGCATTAAGGCGAGACTTGTAATTTTTTTAATTTTGCCATTCATTATGTTTTCCTCCTTAATGATTAATGTACAGCCGTAACGAATTGTTAAAACTGTGTTTACAATATTAGTATAATTGAAATCGTGCTCAAAAAATACCCTTTTTTAACCCAAAAGATGGACGGAATTTGACAACTTAACAATAATATTCAACATAAAAGAAAAATTTATGTAAAAATAGATATTTTTTACACGGTTTTGAAGTAATTAACTTACGGACTCGTGATTTTTAAATAATGTAAAAAATACAAAAAATACAAAAAATCAATTGACAACTATTCTTGTCATTGATATAATAATGACAAGAATAGTTGTCATTATTGTTTCAAGGAGGTTTTTGTTATAATCCATCAATATCTCTTACGAAGGAGGAAAGACTGTGCCGCTTTACAACAAATTAAAGGAGTTTCGAGTAAAGCTCGGAGTAAACCAACAGCAATTCGGCGCTATGGTCGGTACATCAAGACAGACCATAAGCCAAATCGAGAGGGGAGACTATTCTCCCTCGGTGACTCTGGCGCTCAAAATAGCAAGGGCTTGCGGGGTAAGGGTAGAAGATATTTTCAGATATGAGGAGGAAGAAAAATATGAAGGTTGAAATTAAAAATAAGAATAAAACGTCTAGGAAAACCATTTTAATTTTTATATTGTTTATGCTTGCCTGTGGTATTGGCGGTTATATAGTGGGATTCTTCGGGGGAATGTATCTGCCAGAGAATTTGGATATCAGAGATATAGGAATGGCTCTATCGCCTTATCTTAATTTTATAGTACCTTCATTGTCGGTTTTACTGCTGATTATTGAAATACTGATTTATGTTCTTTCATTCAGACGTGCAAAAAGGCTCTATAAAACCTGGGACGGCGAGGATGAGAGCCATGTTGAAAAGGCGGAGAGAGCGCTTAGTGTTTGCGGTGTAGCCTGCAACATATTTTATATTCTTGAGATATTCTTATTCTCAGTCTGGATACACAATATGATGAGCTATCAGGGCAATGATAAATATATAGGCGCACTGGATATAGCAATGGTAGTTCTTCTGCTGCTGACCGTAATCCTTTATACTGTATTTCAAAAGCTTTTTGTGGATGCAGCAAAAAAAATTAACCCGGAAAAAAGGGGAGAGGTTTTGAGCCTCCGCTTTAATAAGCAATGGGAGAAAAGCTGCGACGAAGCAGAGTTGTTCGTGATTTATAAATCCTCCTATGCCGCATTTAAAAAAGTTAACTTTACCTGTATGGTGTTGTGGTTAGTATCTTTAATTGGAGATATATTTTTGAAAATCGGTCTTATCCCTGTTGTGTTTGTAACGATAATCTGGCTTGTTTTGCTTGTTTCATACTACAGAGAAGCGGCGAAGCTCGAGAAAAAACGAAAGAACTAAATCGGAGGTCATTATGGTTAGGAATACTTTGCTCTTGCCAACGGGGTATTATGAGCTTATTAAGGTTGATTTACAGAAGGACAAAAAGCTTGCCCTATTTATTAATGTAGGCTCTCTGCTTATATTAGCCGCAATGGTAGTGCCGACGGCAATAATTTGCCCTCCTTTAGATTTTACATCTATAATGGAAAATCCCAATGGTTTTCAAAACGATCTTTTTACGTTTTTACTGCGTTGGCTTCCGCTTTTAGGCGGCATGATAGTATATTTCGTCTTGCATGAGCTTACGCACGGAATATGTATGAAGGCTTTTACAAAGACTAAGGTGAAGTACGGCTACACCGGACTTTACTTTTTTGCAGGGAGCGAGGCGTATTTCAACAAAAAATCCTACATTATAATAGCGCTAGCCCCAGTAGTTTTGCTCGGAGTAGTCTTACTTGTTTTGAATTTGCTGTGCGGCGTTTCATGGTTTTGGACAATATATCTTATTCAGGCTATGAATATTTCGGGTTCAATAGGAGATCTATATGTAACAGTAAAATTCCTCCGTCTGCCTCCAGATATCTTGATTCAGGATACCGGCGTTTCAATGACGGTGTATTCTAAAAGTAAATAAAGTGATAGATAAAAAGAGGCTGTACAGTAACGAAATGTACAGCCTTTCTGACACCCTAAGCCTTAAGCTTGTAGATTCTATTTTTGCCGTTACCCTCAGTGACTACTATATTGTTCTTGATCAGTTCGTCGAGGTAAGTGCGGATTGCTTTATTGTCAATACCGAGAAAGTATGCAAGCTCTACCTCTTTAGCAGTGACATTATCCGTCAGGTAGTCTATAATCAGCTGCTTGCCTGCAAGGTTTACAGCCACGTTGGCTGAGTTTATTTTTGAAACAGTTTTTTTGCCGCTTGCTTTTATATCAAGTTCGCCGTCTTTTTTTATGAAAAGCGAGAGGGTAATTCTCTCGGGGGCAAAGCTCTCAGTTATTACAGGTTCTTTGAGCTTCAGCTCGCTCCACAATTTAAAAATACTCGGGATACCGCTTCCGCTGCGACTGCTTATGTTAATGAGGGCGAACATCTTCATAAGTCCTGCATTTCTCGGGTCGGACACCCCTCCGCTTTTTGCATCAGATATGTCAATTCTGAAGCTTCCCGGGTTTGAGATGGAGAGTTCATCTGCTTTTTTGACAATTATGATACCGCCTTCCTCGTAGTAGTCGGCGTTTACAATGGAGTTGATAAGCGCCTCACGCATAGCACCGATTAAAGTGTCTGCGTTGTAATCTGAATTTTGACAAATGGGTAGGAGATCTTTTTCAAGATGCCTGCATACCATAAAATAAAAATCATATACGTTTCCGCTCCACTGACCTGCATCGGATGAAATTGAACAGATACTCCTGTCATCAGCTTCAACACAGTATTCGAGCAGGTAGTTCGGAAACTCTTTTTTTATTTCATTTACGCTGCCAAACATCAAAAGACCGGCGGCAGTGGGCTTGAATTTTCCGTTTATCCCTCTGCCGACCGCTCCGAGCTTGTATAAAAAATTAATGTCGTCAAGCTCCTCCCAGGTGTGCCCGGGGCGGATATATTTCATTTTTCTGCGGTAGGAAGCTATAGAGCTGTAATCAAGCACATCTAACTCGGCTTGTTCAATAACTCTCATATCCTGAGTGTGTATTTTAGAGTCCCTCAGCATGGACTCTACATCATCTGCGCTGCAGCGGTAATCTCCCTCGCCGCTACGACGGTAGCTGCCTGTCATGGAGTTTCCGTCTATATATACCGGCTTGTCATACCGCATAGCTCTGGGAACGGTTATGACGATTATACGCTTGCCTTCGGCAAGCTCAATGGCAATGTTGTTTCTGGTGAGTATATTCACGCTGACCTTTTTGGGGTCGTTGACTAAATTCCAAAACTCTTCAACCAAGCTTTCCGGATTAGGCAAATCAACTGGGTGGAGGGAGTGGTCACGATACTCCTCCACTCCCAGCAGAATAATTCCTCCAAGAGTATTTGCAAACGCCGAGTAGGTCTCCCATATACTTTTAGGCAGTCCACCCAAGGCGAGCTTTGCTTCAATCCTGTTGTTTTCCCTGTATTTTTCTATGCTGCTAAAATCAATCATACCTTACACCGCCCTTTATAACTAAGTCGCCGATGTTCCCCGCCTCTGTAGGCGGCGTGATCAAACGAGCTTGTTACGCTTTGCTCAGATTTAAGAATTCGGTGGTTCTTTGTAGTCAGTATATAACAAATCCCCTCCTGATTCAATATTATTTAAGATATAACGTAAAGCTAGGGTTGATCTGAAAAACATATAATTAAGTCAAATTGTCATGCGAATACTAATTGTGAATAATGAACCTTTAATATTCAGATTATCTTGGAAATAATCATAATTACAGAACAATTACATAAAGCTCAAAAAATAACTATAAGCTTCTTGTGATTTGTAGAATATTATGTTATAATTAATTTAAAACGGGTTAATAATGCATAAATTTTCTTATAAATAATGATAAGTATAGATTAAAAATAGCGTTTTGACTCCTGCGATTATATTATCCCCCTAATATGCCAGCTTATTATGATAAATATGATAGCTAAAATCCAGCCGCAGGAGGCGATGAGCGCATAATTCAGTAAATTTATTGCAAAGCGCAGCGCCGCAGAAAAAACATTTCCTGCGGCGCTGCACAGCAGGAGGTACAGTATGAAATTAATCAATACGTTCCGTTTGGCAAGACTCAATCTTAAGGGTTTAAAACGAAAAAAGCTAATTATTATAATGATGTCTCTCTCCGTTGTATGTATCACGGTTCTGGCTGGCTTTTTAAATCTTACAAATGATATTTTACAGCAGCAGAAAAGTAAGCTTCTCTTTCGTCAGGTGGCGGTTTATCCTGAGCTTGCGCCTCCCCAAACTTACAAGGGTGTTAATGAGAAAACTATGGACGAAATACTCTCGGTTGACCATGTTATTGACAGTGAGTTTAAGCAATTTGAGGAGTATCAGCTTGTTTCCATTGAGGCAATAGAGGATGAAAACGGCAACGATGTCACATCTTCACCTGAATTTGACATTGATGAGATCAATGAAGGTATGGGGGCAGTTGTTGCAGATAAAGAACTATTTACAAAATCTATATCAGGTCAACAGCTTGAGGATGCTCCTGTGATGAGCTGTTTGGTTCCTGATTATCCTCAAAAATATATAGCTGACTCTAGTAGATATGAAAAATTTGATCCGGGTCCGTTACTTGGAAAAACTCTTACTATAAATTGCGACTACAGCCTGCGCCTGTTTCAAAAATCCGAGCTGGGCGGTTATACCGATGATTTTTATGATGTTGCGAATATCACTTATAAGCTGAAGGTGGTCGGAGTTTACCACTACTCAAACGAAACAGCGATATACGGTTCTCCATATATAATAATTTCCCCTGAAACAGTTACGGCTATAGAAAACATGGCTCTGTCAAAGGCACAGGAAGAGGGTGTGGTGGATGTAAGCGACTATATCGACGACCCTTATGCAAGAGAGCTGCTTTTGACAGTTGACAGCTATGAAAATGTGCCATATGTTGAAAATAAGCTTACGGAGCTTGGGTATTTTGCTGCTTCAACCGGAAGTTTGTATCAGGATGTTGAATATTATTCATCTTATTTTAGCGGAGCTGCAACCTTTTTGCTAGGTGCTGTCATGCTGCTTACGGTTGTGATGCTTTTTCTAAGCGTTCATAATAGCATTTCCTCACGCAAGGGTCAAATAGGCTTGATGAAAGCCCTCGGATACAAAACCTCGCAGATTTTTCTTAGTATGTATCTCGAGAATGTCATTACAGCGTTTAAGGCTTTATTAGTCGGAGGAGCAATCTCGGCTTTGGCTGTGTTTACAATAAATATGCTTAACACCAACAGCGGCGATGCCTTCTTGTTCAGCTACGTCCTGCCGTGGTCTGACTTTGCAATTTTGCTCGTTATAGCTTTGGCTGTTATCCTGATTATCCCATTGATATGCCAGCTTATTATGATAAATATGATAGCCAAAATCCAGCCGCAGGAGGCGATGAACGCATAGTCCGGCTTGTCGAATCAAGTGTAGAGTTATTGTAAAACAGGAGTGAAAAATATGAAGCTTTCTCACACATTATTTATCTCTAAAGCCAACCTCAAAGGCTCCAAAAAAGAAAAGACAGTCTTGATTATGATGATTCTCTCGATTATAGCTATTGTCGTACTGGGAGGTTATCTTTCGCTGGTAAATGATATTATGTCTGCCCATAAGAATAATTTATTAGTAAGACAATTATATATTTTTCCGCCAAGCGCATTGGGTGAAGTTCGGTATAAGTCGCTGGACGAAGCGAGTATAGACGAAATCCTCTCTCTGGATCATGTGTTATCGGGTGAATTTCAGCCCTATGCCGGTTATCAATTTCCCAAAATTGTCAGTGTTAAGGACGAGCAGGGAGATGATATTACTAACTCCAGTGAGGAGTATGATGTCGAAAAGCTCACTAAAAATTTGTGGGAGATGATGCCGGATGATGAACTGAGTATGGTTTCCATATCAGGTCAACAGTTGAAGGACGCCCCGGTGATGAGCTGTATTGTACCTGATACAGGTTTTTATCTCGACTTGGAAACCGACAGGGAAATTTTTATTGATACGTCTTACCTTTTGGGTAAAACCTTAGGTATGAGCTGTGATTATCAGATTCATTTATATAATAAAGAGCCTAACGGAGGATATTCGGATGACTGGACGAAAGTGGCGAATATTAACTTTGATTTAAGAGTAGTAGGCGTATATCGCTATGCAAATGAAACCTCTGTAAACGGAGCGCCCGATATACTTATCTCGCCGGAAACGGTAATAGAACTTGAAAACATGGCGCTTGAAAAGGCGCAAAGTAAAAATATCACTTATGGCATTGATGATTACATAAATGACAAATTCGCCCGCCCCTATATTGTGACCGTAGATGAATATGACAGTGTTTCTGAGGTTAAGTCTGAAATCAAGGATTTGGGTTTTGAATCG
Organism: uncultured Clostridia bacterium; assembly: GCA_946500295.1. Classification (GTDB taxonomy): domain Bacteria; phylum Bacillota; class Clostridia; order Oscillospirales; family Acutalibacteraceae; genus UBA7067. The sequence goes on from CAMMVF010000005.1 coordinate 21,536, forward strand.
TTTGAAAGAGGGTTTATGAATCCGTCGGTTTTGACATTCTCTAGTTTTTTCAGCGGCTGCGCCACCTTCCTAATAATCGCAATCATGCTTTTGACAATAATAAACCTCTTTTTGAGCGTGCACTCAAATTTAAATGAGCGCAAGGGGCAAATAGGCTTGATGAAGGCGTTAGGCTTTAAAACCTCACAGATATTTTTCAGTACTTATATGGAAAATGTCCTCTCTGCCTTTAAGGCTTTTATAACAGGCGGCGCTGTCTCAATTGCCGCTGTGCTTGGAATAAACATCTTTGCCTCAACAAGCGGTAACTCCTATTTAATAAGCTACGTCCTGCCGTGGTCTGACTTTGCAATTTTGCTCGTTATAGCTTTGGCTGTTATCCTGATTATCCCATTGATATGCCAGCTTATTATGATAAATATGATAGCCAAAATCCAGCCGCAGGAGGCGATGAACTCTTGACGGAGAATGTTACGGGATTATTCAGCCCATCGGCTGTAGCCGAGGCTAAAAAATATTATGCGAGGAGGCAGAAATATGAAATCTATATCGGCAAAAAACCTCACAAAAATCTATGACAACCGGGTTACGGCATTAAAAAATGTTTCCCTTGATATTGAACAGGGGAGCTTTATAGCCGTAATGGGTCACTCCGGTTCGGGCAAGTCCACCCTGCTTCAAATGGTTGGCCTTTTGGATACGCCGAGCGAGGGAGAGGTTATAATCAACGGCGAGGACGTATCCCGTCTCAAGAAAAACGACCTCGCCAAAATGCGCATGAAGACAATAGGCTTTGTCTTTCAGGCATTTCACTTAAATCCACAGCTAAGAGCCTATGAAAACGTAATGCTCCCAATGCTCATTAATCCCGAATACAAAACTAAAGCAGATATTCAAAAAAAGGCGAGAGAGCTTATCGACTCAGTGGGGCTTACCGAGCGCGCCGAGCATTATCCAAACGAGCTTTCCGGCGGCGAGCAGCAGAGAGTTGCCATCGCCCGCGCTCTGGCGAATGACCCCGATTTTATCCTCGCCGACGAGCCTACGGGTAATTTGGACTCGAACAACGAGGAATCTATCTTCACGCTTTTAAAGGAACTTGCACAGTCAGGCAAGGGGGTTATGGTTGTCTCTCACAATGAAGCTATTCTCGACTATGCCGATAAGGTGTATTACATGAAGGACGGGGAGCTTCTGGAGGAAAGACCATGACCGCCCTAAGGCTCTTGCCGCTTGCAAGAGCTTCAATAAAAAGGTACAAGACCCGCTCCGTGGTTTTCACTCTCTTTACCATGTTCTGCGCCGCCTGCGTTCTGTTAACCGTCTCAATTATCATGCCGCTGTGGAATAACATGGAGAACAAGGTCAACTCTCATCCTTACAATCTTGAGCTGACGGCTGAAATGTCTGAGACGGGGGAGAGCCTTGACAATAAACTCAGTGAAATAAAGGCATTGGAGCATGTTGTCAAAGTTTATAAGTCATGTTTTGATGTGCAGTTGTTCGGAACAAGTAACGAACTGAATGACATGTTTACTCTTTCATACTTTCATAATGACTATACTCCTGTGATAACTTCGGGCAGAACCGTAAATGAGGATGAGCTGGGCATGGCGGTAATTGCAGATTCAATTCCTTCAACAGACCCTCTGACACAACGCAGAACTGAAATAGACGGAAAAAGCCTGATTGGCAAAACCTTGGATTTTCAGGATGAATCAGGGAATAATTGGAGTTTTAAAATTATAGGAACGTTCGATGTAACCGACCCGGCGCTTGACGAGATGAAAATTTATACAAGCTTCCGGCAGCTCGAGCAGATCAGCGCTGCGGTTAATGACTCCTCGTCATCAACACCCTACAGTATTATAGTAGACAATTATCGTAACCGTGACGCCGTAGAAGCCGAGTGCTCGGAGATAGTTGATTTAGTTTATTACGGAAACAGCTTTAACATAGACTTAAGTAACTATAACACAGCGCTCGTTGCACTGCTGATAGTTCTTGCTCTGTTTATTGTAATGGTAATAATAGGTACGTCTGTATTTGTTTCCAACTGTATCGGAAACAGAATCAATGAGCTTGCACTCTACCGTTCTCTAGGGTTTAAGGCGGGACATATATTTACGATTATTTTTGCTGAGTATTTCATGTTGCTTCTCGTCGGAATAGTTCTATCGGTTGCAGCGTCGTTTGCAGTGGGAGAATTAATTATTAATCCCTACCTTGGTAAAACTTTTGGTGAGGGACTGATGGCAATGCAAGTCGAATTTAGCATATTTTATATCCTTATCGTATTTCTGATTATGACTGTAATCACAGCCGCAGTTTGTCTCAGAGCCACCTTAAAAACAGGGAAAATCCAGCTCACCGTCTTGCTAAAAGAAAGATAAAGAAATATATAAACAGCCCGGGGTAATGAAGTGAGATTACCCCGGGTCGTTTTTGTTTAGAGTTATTCGTTATCTCTGTTATTGTCGTTTCCGTCCACTGCGTCGCCTATGGCGCTGGCTCCGTCAGATACTATCTCGCCGGCATCGCTGGTTACATCTCCAACGGCCTCGCCAGCATCGCTCACTATGTCTCCTGCTCCGTCGGCAATATCCTGTGCGGCATTATTGCCGTCGCTTGAGTCTGAGTTATTGTCGTGTGAGCTGTTGTCAAGCATGTTTTCGGTTGCTTTTTCCGTTGCGCTGTTGTTGGTCATGGATTCAATTCGACTCGTTGCTTCGGTAGCCTTATTGTTGTCAGTAATAGTTCCGTTAGTTCCGTTTCCGATTTTGCCGTTGTCCCCGCTGCATCCTACAAAGAGCATCAGTGACAGTGCGGCTGTCAGGAATACAGATATAAATTTCTTCATTTCAAATTTCCTTTCGAGTTATATTTCTGTCCGCAGGACAATAGTATTTTTTACCTGTATTTCGATTTCATACATTCATATAACATTTCCAAGCTCTTTTTTCAATTTTTTTATTATTTTCTTTTCAAGTCTGGATATATACGACTGAGATATCCCCAGCATATCCGCTACCTCCTTTTGAGTGTGCTCCTTACACCCGAGCAGCCCGAAGCGAAGCTGCATTATAGTTTTTTCACGCTCCTCAAGTCTGCTTACTGCTTCGTTTAAAAGAACCACATCCGCCTCTTGCTCAATACTTATATTCACGGCGTCGCTGTCGCTGCCGAGTATATCGCTTAACAAAAGTTCGTTTCCATCCCAGTCCACGTTCAGCGGTTCGTCAATTGATATTTCATTTTTTAGCTGGGATGTTTTACGCAGATACATTAAAATTTCGTTCTCTATACAGCGTGAAGCGTAGGTTGCAAGCTTGATTTTTTTGGCTGGACAGAAGGTGTTCACGGCTTTGATAAGGCCGATAGTACCTATAGATATCAAATCCTCGACACCTGCTCCGACGGTTTCAAATTTCTTTGCTATGTAGACTACAAGACGCAGGTTGTGTGTTATCAAAGGTTCTCGTGCGTCGGTGTCGCCATTTTCGATCCTTTCCATGATTTTTGCCTCCTCTTCTTTTGAAAGAGGAGGGGGGAGAGTCTGCGGACCGTTGATATAGTGTACATCTCTCTCTCCGAAAATATAGCTTAAAAGACGCACAAAAAGCTTTTTTATTTTTTCAAGTAACATTATCCTTCCTCCTGGCTTATCTAATCTATGCATAAGGGATTTATCAGACAGTCAAGCTCGTTGTCCGCAATCCCTCTCTCGCTTACAGCTATGTAAATTTCGTTCAGGCATAACCTGCCGTCAATGAAAATCCTGTTCGGCTTAAAGCAGGGCAAAAGCCCTTGACCGCTAATGGTTTTGTAAGGAATTATCCTTATACCGCTGTGTACGCTCATGCTGCTTAATCTCTCGTCGCTTCGTGCACCTGCCATAGTCTCCGCTTTTAGTTCGATGCTTTCCGGCTCAAGTCCGTTCAAAGCTTTTTTCGAGCAAATTATTACCGGATTGCCGCTAAACGGCTCCACAAGACTGCATCCCGTGTCTAGCTTTCCTCTCAGCTCGCGAGCTTTTCCTAGGTGTTCAATTTTGACATCGAGAAACAGTTTTTCGGCTTTCCGCCGCCCTGTTATCCTACATATCAGCTGAACAATCAAGTATGTCACAAGCGAGGAAATAATCAGATAAACAGGAGAAATATTGAAGTAAACTGTTGAATTGTTTATTACCATGCCCTTTGGGGTGAAGGTAAACCACAGAGCAATCATAACACCGCAAAACAGAAAACTTATCATATAAAAGGCGGCTGTGTTTTTAAAAAATTCCCTTTTACCGCCCCATTTAAAGGCAGTGACACAGATTACAGCCGATATTAAAAGCTTGACTGCAAAGCTTAAAAATGCGTTCATAGGCGGCAGTAAAATAATCAGCGAGGCAAGGCTTCCCACACCCGCCGCCAGTATAAGCCTGAGTTTGCGCCGCCGCCGTCTCAACAGCATAGCAACGGAGAGTAAAATAAAGTAGTTTATAACTAAGTTTAAGCAGAGCAAAACATCTATGTATACAACCCTGGCTATTTCAATCCCTCCTTGTCTATGTTGTTATTATCTCACTCGGACACGGGCAAATCTTGTCATATATTAGCGTTGGAGATTATTTTTCCAAACCTTGGGAAGTATAAATTAATAACCAAGTCGCCTATGTCTCCCGCCTGAGTAGGCGGCGGGTTCCATTCAGTCTTTCGGTGGGATTATAATCCCTCACCGAAAGACTAAGGAGCAAAGCTCCACTGCGATGCTTGCAATCGTCGCAGGCTTGATCAAACGAGCTTCCACGCAGGCGAAGATTTAAATGGATTCTGTTCAATTTATTTCTTTAAAATATTGGTTAATAGAGTTGAGATTTAAGAGGTAATTCCGTTGAATGTCTGTTTTAATAAAAACAAATTGACATAACTAACGAATTTATGTAAAATAATGGTATTATACTAAGAGGTGATAACATGGCTCTCGAAGTGGTCGAAAAAATTAAAAATGCCGAACAGCGTTCGCTAAATCTCGAGTCCGAAGCGCTGCTAACGGCGCAGCAGTATATTAAATCCTCTACAGAGACGGACAGTGCGAAAGCTTCAAAAAAAATTGCACTTCAAAATCAGGAAAGGAAAAGGGAAATAGAAGCGGCAAGACAAAAAGCAGAGCAGATAATCGCCGAGGCTCAAAAGACAGCCCAAGCCGAGTCGGATAATCTGATTAGGGCGGTTGAAGCTAAAAAAAGAGAGGTTATAAATACGATAATAGAGAAAATATTAAAATGAGCGGAGGTGATGAGCCTTGGCAGTTGTAAGTATGACCAGAATAGATATCTGTGCGCTGAGAAAGAACCGCAAGGCTATAATCGAGGATTTGCAGCGCAGAGGTGTGGTGGAAATATCGCCGCTTGAATTTGAGGGGGGAGTATTTGAAAAGCTCGAGACCTCACGTCAGCAGTCGCTGTTTATGAAAAACTCTTCAGCAGCCTCAAGGGCGTATGAGATTATGTTGCGCTATTATCCTCGCAAAAGCTCAATGCTTGAGATGTTTCACGGCAGGCAGCAGTTGAGTACCGAGCAGTACTACAATCTCGCAAGTAAGGCTAAGGAGATAATGCACGATGTGCAGGATGTGCTTGCGCTTGATAAAGAACTGTCAGAAACGAGGGCGGAGGCGCTCAGATATGAACACCAAATTGAGGCGTTAAAGCCATGGGAAAATCTGGATATTTCAATGACCTTTAAGGGCACTGATTCAACTAGAGCTTTTATAGGCACCTTGCCCGAGCAGCTTGACCATGAGCAGATTTTGAATTTAATAGCCGAGCAGGAGCCCGACCTTTCATCGGTGAGCCTGGAGGTTATCAGCGCAAGCAGGGAAATGACCTGTGTATTTTTAATTTGCAAAAAAACCGAGGGCGATGACCTAGAGTTTGCGTTGCGAAAACTCGGATTTTCCGCTCCGAGCGTTATCTCAAAGCTGCCGCCCGGCGAGAGGATTGCGGTTTTAAAAGAGAAAATAAAAATGCTCAGGAGCGAGGCTGTGAGTCTTGAGGAAAAAATCAAATCCTATCAGGATAAGATGGACTTATTCATGTTTATGGAAGATTACTTCTCCATCAGGGCAGATAAGTACAACGAGCTTCAAAAGCTCGTCAATACCCGCCACACCTTCTTTTTGTCGGGCTATGCCCCCGAGAAGGACGCACAGAAGCTGAGAACTTACCTTTGCGATAAATACGATGCGGTAGTTGAGTGCAGTGAAATCCCGCAGGATGAGGAAATACCGATTGCGCTCGAAAACAACTCCTTTGTAAGACCTGTCGAGAGCGTGCTTGAAACCTACAGCCTCCCGACAAGATATGAGTTCGACCCCACCGGAATAATGGCTATCTTCTACTATATATTCTTCGGTATGATGTTTTCCGACGCGGGATACGGAATCGTCATGACCATAGCCTGTGCGGCGGCGCTTTTAAAGTTTAAAAATATGGAGGACGGCATAAAAAAGAGCGTTAAAATGTTTATGTTTTGCGGTATCTCGACTACCTTCTGGGGATTTATGTATGGAAGCTTTTTTGGAGACGCCGTTACGGTAATAGGAAAGACCTTCTTTAATGCAGACTGGGCTTTTCCCGCTCTTTGGTTCGACCCGATTCAGGGAACAAACTCTATGACGCTTTTGATGTACTGTTTTCTGTTTGGTATTATTCACATCTTTGTCGGGCTCGGTATCAAGGGCTATATGTATATAAAGGACGGAAAGATAAAAGACGCGATTTACGATGTGCTTAGCTGGTATCTTCTCGTGGGCGGCGGACTGGTTGCACTAATGTCTATGGATATTTTAAAATCTATGACCGGCTTTACCTTGCCGCCTGTATTTCTTACTGTCGGTGGAGTCTGCGCCGCAGTAGGGGCTGTATTAATTTTGCTGTTCAGCGGAAGAGGTTCAACGCCGTTAAAAAGGGCGCTCAAAGGCATTTACGGCGTTTACGGCGTGAGCAGTTACCTCAGCGATATATTGTCGTATTCAAGGCTTCTTGCGCTCGGGCTTGCCACGGGGGTTATAGCTCAGGTGTTTAACCAAATCGGCAGTATGCTCGGAGGCGGAGTTTTGGGAGCAATAGTTTTTATTCTAGTGTTTTTGATAGGGCACAGTCTCAATATTGGTATCAATGCCCTCGGCGCTTATGTCCACACCAACCGTCTGCAATTTGTCGAGTTTTTCGGGAAATTCTACGAGGGCGGCGGCGAGAAATTCGCCCCATTCAAAATCAATACTAAGCATTACAATATTAAGGAGGACATCAACAATGGATAATTTAGGTATCATCTTCGGGTTGTTGGGTGCTGCGCTTGCGACCTTTATGGCGGGCACAGGCTCGGCTATAGGCGTTGGCAAGGCGGGTGTTGCGGCGGCAGGAGTTTTGGCGGAGGATCCGTCAAAATTCGGCAAGGTTCTGGTTTTTCAGCTTCTTCCTGCAACTCAAGGAATTTACGGACTGCTCGTAGCCTTTTTGATATTATCTAATATCGGCGTGCTGGGCGGCGATCCCAATATTTCAACAACCAAAGGGCTTTTGTATCTTGCCGCAAGTCTGCCGATAGCGGTAGCGGGACTGTTTTCGGCTATCCATCAGGGAAACTGTTCGGTGGCAGGTATAGGAACTATAGCTAAAAGACCCGACCAGTTCGGTAAGGCTATACTGCTTCCCGCAATGGTTGAAACATATGCGATTCTGGCTTTGCTTATCTCCATGCTCGCAGTGTTCAATATTCCGGGGCTTAACCTGTGATTCTCTTGTGAAATGAATGGAGAATGAAGATGAGCGGCTTAGACAGAATTTTACAACAGATAAGGTCGGACTCGGAGCAGGCGGTTGAGAAAATCAAGGCTGAGGCTGAAAAGACAGTCCTTGAAAACCGAGCTGAGACCTCAAGTCAGACCGAGAGTGAAATTGAAAGAATCAAGCAGCAGACCAAGTCAGATTGTGCCGAGATAATCAAAAGGGCGCAGTCCTCGGCTGAACTTATCAAAAAGCAAAGCCTCCTTAGAGCAAAGCAGAAGGCAATAGCCGAAATGATAAGCTCAGCCCACAGCGAACTGCTTTCCCTTCCCGATAACGAGTATTTTGAATTGATTGAAAAGCTTATTTCAATTTATGCCCACAACGGGGAAAAGGGAGTAATAGCTTTTAACGAGAGGGATATTCAGCGTATGCCGAAGCTGTATAAAGCAAAAATAGCCTTGCTGTCTCAGGGAAACCTGAAGTTTGCAGACTCATGCGCGAATATCGACGGCGGCTTTGTGCTGATATACGGCGGAATAGAGGAAAACTGCTCCTTTGAGGCTATATTCAGAGAAAAGCATGACGCCCTTGTTGACGAGGTAAGCTCTATGCTGTTTTCATAAAAACGGAGGTGTTATTTTGAAACAGGACTACACCTATGCCGTAGCGAGAATACGCTCCCGTGAGCTTAAGCTGTTGTCAATAAAGGATATAGATGCTCTTCTGGGCTTGAAAACTTATGATGAGTGTATGGACTATCTGATTGACAAGGGCTATGGCGATGACGACGGCGACAGGGACGAACGAACTGTTTTAGCTCAGGAAAGAAGGAGGCTTTGGGAGCTTATTTCGGAGCTTGTCCCTGATTTATCCGTTTTTGATGTTTTCCGCTGTGCCGATGACTTTCAGAATCTTAAAATTTCCATAAAGGCTGTGACAAGGGATGTCGAGCCAATGCTGCTCCAAAACGGGAGTGTGAGCGGTGAAAAGATATACCACTGTGTAAAGGGGCAGGACTACAGCTCCCTTCCCGATTATCTGCGGCAGGCGGCGCAACCGGCTTTTACTGCTCTGCTTCAAACCGGGGACGGGCAAAGCTGTGATTTAATTATAGATTCAGCCTACCTAAATACTTTATATGAGCTTGCCGAAAGAAGCGACTGCGAGGTTATTAAGCTTTATTCGGAGCTTACCATAGCCAGCGCCGATATTCTGGCGGCGGTGCGCTGTGAGCGTATCGGAAAAAAGCACGGCTTTATAATTCGTGCTTTAGCGCCCTGTAATACGATTAACATCGAGCTTCTGGCAAGGGCGGCTGCAAAATCTTTTGACGATATTTTAAGCTATCTCAGTACCACCGAATATGCCTTGGCGGCGGAAGAGCTGAAAATCTCGATTTCCGCCTTTGAAAGATGGCGCGACAATTATCTCATTGATAAAATTAAGCCGCAAAAATATCAGCCGTTTACAATCAGCCCCATTTCAGCCTATATAATAGCCAAGGAAAACGAGCTTAAAGTGGTAAGGCTGATACTTACGGCTAAGCAAAACGGCTTTGACCCGAAAGTTGTTAGCGAAAGATTGAGGGATATGTATGTATAGGATAGCAGCCATGGGCGACAGAGACAGCGTGTACGGCTTTGGGACGCTCGGGATAGACGTTGTGGCGGTAAGCGACAGCGAGCAGGCGGCACACAGCTTCCGACAGCTTGCTTCGGGTAAATACGCCATAATTTATATTACGGAGTCGCTGGCAGCCGAGCTTGAAGCGGAGATAGATAAAATATCGGACAGAGAGATTCCGGCAGTAATCCCAATCCCGGGAATAAAAGGCAACAACGGCATAGGAATCAAGAATTTAAAAAAGGCAGTGGAGAAGGCTGTAGGCTCGGATATAATTTTTAACGATTAAACCCGAAGAAGGGAATGAAAAGTAAGTGAGCAAAGGAATAATTCAGAAGGTAGCGGGCTCCCTCGTAATTGCCGAGGGAATGAGAGACGCAAATATGTTCGACGTTGTGCGCGTCAGCAAGCAGAGGCTCATAGGCGAAATTATAGAGATGCACGGAGACAAAGCTTCTATTCAGGTATATGAGGAGACTTCGGGGCTCGGTCCCGGAGAGCCGGTGGAGTCCACGGGCTCTCCGCTCAGCGTTGAGCTGGGACCGGGACTTATTGGCAGTATATACGACGGAATCCAAAGACCCCTTGATAAGATAATGGAGATTTCAGGCAGTAACCTGAAAAGAGGGGTTGAGGTAAGCTCGCTTGACCGTGATAAAAAATGGGAGTTTACCCCCTGCGCCAAAATTGGAGATAAAGTGACTGCCGGGGACTGCCTCGGCACGGTTCAGGAGACTGCCGTCGTTACCCAGAAAATCATGGTGCCGAACAAGTTGAGCGGTACGGTAAAAAGCATTTCGGGCGGAAGCTATACCGTTGACGATACCGTTGCTGTCCTTACAACGGAGGACGGGACGGATATCGAGGTGAAGATGATGCAGAAATGGCCGGTAAGAGTGGGCAGACCATACCAAAAAAAGCTATCCCCGGATATGCCGCTGGTGACAGGTCAGCGTGTTATAGATACCCTCTTTCCCATAGCCAAGGGCGGCGTTGCGGCTGTGCCGGGTCCCTTTGGGAGCGGCAAGACCGTAGTACAGCACCAGCTTGCAAAATGGGCTGAGGCGGATATAGTTGTGTACATCGGCTGCGGGGAGCGAGGCAACGAGATGACAGACGTTCTGAATGAGTTCCCCGAGCTTATCGATCCGAAAACGGGCAGGTCGCTTATGGAGAGGACGGTGCTTATTGCCAACACCTCCGATATGCCGGTTGCCGCCCGAGAAGCCTCGATTTATACGGGGATTACAATAGCCGAGTATTTCCGTGATATGGGGTATTCGGTTGCGCTGATGGGCGATTCCACCTCCCGCTGGGCTGAGGCTCTGCGTGAAATGTCGGGCAGACTCGAGGAAATGCCCGGAGAGGAGGGATATCCCGCCTACCTCGGAAGTCGCCTGGCACAGTTTTATGAGAGAGCCGGCAGAGTTTTAAATCTCGGCAGTAAAGACGAGGAGGGTGCGCTTACTGTTATAGGTGCAGTCTCTCCCCCGGGAGGGGATATCTCAGAGCCGGTATCTCAGGCTACTCTGAGAATAGTCAAGGTTTTCTGGGGACTTGACTCGTCGCTTGCGTATAAACGTCATTTCCCAGCAATTAACTGGCTCAACAGCTATTCGCTCTACCTCGACGCATTGTCTCCGTGGTACAACAAAAAAGTTGCTCCCGACTGGATGGATTGCCGCCACAAAATGATGGCTATATTACAGCAGGAGGCGGAGCTTGACGAAATAGTAAAGCTCGTCGGAATGGATGCGCTCTCAGCTCCTGACAGGCTGAAGCTCGAGGCGGCTCGTTCCATTCGTGAGGATTTTCTACATCAGGACGCCTTCCACGAAGTAGATACCTACACCCCTCTTGGAAAACAGCATTTGATGATGCTCTTGATTCTTGCCTACTATGACCTTTCTCTTGATGCCTTGGAAAACGGGGCAGAGGTAGACGCCCTTCTTTCACTTCCGGTAAGGGAGAAGATAGGCAGGTTTAAATACGCTCCCTCCGACAAAGCGGAGGAGGAATATAAGCTGATATTAGAACAGCTCAAACTTGAAATCGGCAGACAAGCGGAAACGGAGGTGAGCGCTGATGCCTAAGGAGTACAGGACGATACAGGAGGTAGCAGGACCGCTGATGCTTATAAAGGGAGTTGAGGGAGTCTGCTATGACGAGCTGGGTGAAATAGAGCTGGAAAGCGGCGAAAAGCGCCGGTGCAGGGTGCTTGAAATAAACGGTTCCAATGCGCTGGTTCAGCTTTTTGAAAACAGCGCCGGAATAAATCTTTCAAACAGCAAGGTCAGATTTTTAGGCAGAAGTATGGAACTTCCCGTCAGCGAGGATATGCTCAGCCGAGTGTTCGACGGCTTGGGTCGTCCAATAGACGGCGGAGCTGAAATACTCCCCCGAAAAAGGCTTGATATCAACGGTCTGCCGATGAACCCGGCGGCGAGAAATTACCCACAGGAGTTTATTCAGACGGGAGTTTCAGCCATAGACGGGCTGAATACCCTCGTCAGAGGTCAGAAACTTCCGATTTTTTCAGCCTCCGGTCTTCCTCATGCGAATCTTGCGGCTCAGATTGCCCGCCAGGCAAAGGTCAGGGGTACCGACGAGCCATTCGGCGTTGTTTTCGCCGCAATGGGAATTACCTTTGAGGAGTCGAATTTCTTTGTTGAGAGCTTTCGGGAAACGGGGGCTATCGACAGAACGGTAATGTTTATAAATCTAGCTAACGATCCCGCCATTGAGAGAATCGCAACCCCGCGAATGGCTCTCACTGCCGCTGAATACCTTGCCTTTGATGTGGGAATGCACGTGCTTGTAATCCTCACCGATATAACTAACTATGCAGACGCTCTCAGGGAGGTCTCAGCGGCGAGAAAGGAAGTCCCCGGCAGACGAGGTTACCCGGGATATATGTACACGGATTTGGCTTCTATTTATGAAAGAGCAGGAAGGCAGAAGGGCAAAAACGGCAGTATTACGCTGATACCGATTCTCACCATGCCCGAGGACGACAAAACCCACCCTATTCCCGATCTCACAGGCTATATTACCGAGGGGCAGATTATCCTCAGCCGAGAGCTTTACAGGAAGAATATTTCCCCGCCCATAGATGTGCTCCCCTCTCTGAGCCGATTAAAGGATAAGGGGATAGGAGAGGGCAAAACCAGAGCTGACCATGCAAATACGATGAACCAGCTCTTTGCCGCCTATGCCAGAGGAAAGGATGCAAAGGAACTCATGACTATCCTTGGCGAAGCGGCTTTAACGGACATCGACAAGCTCTATGCAAAGTTTGCCGACGAATTTGAGCGTAAGTATGTAAATCAGGGTTACAATACAAACAGAGATATAGAGCAAACCCTCTCCATCGGCTGGAAACTGCTGTCTATTTTGCCGAGGAGCGAGCTGAAAAGAATCAAGGATGAGTATCTTGACGAGTATTTAAATCGGAGCAAAGCGTGACAAGCTCGTTTGATCACGCCAGCGACGATTGCAACCGTCGCCGAGGAGCTTTGCTCCTCAGGGTTTCGGTGGGGGATTATAAACCCCACCGAAAGACTGAATGGAACCCGCCGCCTACAGAGGCGGGGGACATCGGCGACTTGGTTATATTTCGCAGCAGGAATGAATATCTCAGGGAAGAGGTGAGCACACTTGGCTTCAAAAACCGTAAACCCAACCAGAATGGAGCTTACAAGGCTGAAGAAAAAGCTCGTCACCGCCATCAGGGGGCATAAGCTTTTAAAGGATAAGCGAGACGAGCTTATGAGGCAGTTTCTCGACATGGTAAGGGAGAATAAAACCCTGCGAGAAGAGGTCGAACAGAGCATAGCTCAGGCGAACAGAGCCTTCGCCCTGGCTCGTGCTATGATGAGCGACGAGGCTCTGAATGCAGCCTTGCTTGCGCCCAAGCAGGAAATCTCGATTGAACTTGAAAGCAAAAACATCATGAGCGTGAACATCCCTGTTTTTCATACTAAAACCAGAACACCGGATGAAAATGATATATACTCCTACGGTTTTGCATTTACCTCGGCGGATTTGGATGAGGCGGTAAAATCCCTGTCGGAAATACTGCCGCGCCTACTGCTTTTAGCCGAGCGTGAAAAGTCCTGCCAGCTTTTGGCGGAGGAAATCGAAAAGACCCGCCGCCGGGTCAACGCCCTTGAGCACGTGGTAATACCTGAAACGCAGGAAAGTATAAGGTATATCACAATGAAGCTCGATGAAAACGAGCGCAGTACGCAGATACGGCTGATGAAGGTCAAGGATATGATGCTAAAGCAGGCGCATGGATATTAAGATATAAAGCTTTATATAACCAAGTCGCCCCGCCTCTGTAGGCGGCGGGGGACATTCAGTCTTTCGGTGGGGGTTATAATTCCCCGCCGAAACCCTGAGGAGCAAAGCTCCCCGACGAAGATTAAAAAAACAGCGGACGGATGCAGGATTGCATTTCGTCCGCTTTTCTGTTATCTTAATATTTGTAATGGAATTGGAGTGATAGGATTGTACAAGATATTTATTGTCGAGGATGACTCGTCTATGGCGGAGGCTATGAGACGCCAGATAGCCTCATGGGGAAACGAGGTTTATTGCGCCCGCAACTTTCAAAATATTATCGAGGAGTTTACGGAGTTTGACCCTCATCTGGTACTGCTCGATATTATGCTCCCTTTTTACAACGGCTACCACTGGTGTACGGAGATAAGAAAGCTGTCCAACGTGCCTGTAATCTTCATCTCTTCTGCCAGTGATAATATGAATATAGTAATGGCTATGAATATGGGCGGGGATGATTTTATATCAAAGCCCTTTGACTTAAATGTTCTCACAGCCAAAATTCAGGCAGTCTTGCGCCGAAGCTATGACATGGGTGGAAAAATCCCCGTCCTTGAACATAACGGAGCTATTTTAAATTTAAACGATACCACCTTGAGCTACAACGACAAAAAGCTGACTCTGACTAGAAACGATTTCAGAATTTTGCAAACCTTAATGCACAATAAGGGCAAGGTCGTCAGCCGCGACACTTTGATGACTGCGCTGTGGGAAGTTGATTGCTATGTGGAGGAAAATACTCTCACGGTAAATATCAACAGGCTAAGAAAAAAGCTTGAGTCCATAGGACTTGATAATTTTATAAAAACCAAGGTCGGCTTAGGCTATATCATAGAGTAGGAGGGTGAGGATGAAGCTGTTGATTTCTTATATAAAGCAGTATCGTCTGCAAATTTTGTTATACCTTGTGTTTTTTCTGGTCTTTACCCTTGTATTTTATCTGTACAGCCAGTCGTTAGAGCCGGTGCTTTACGCCTTTTTGCTTTGTGCCTTGATTGGCGTTTTGACTTTGATTGTGCATTTTATCTTTGTTTACCGAAGATATCGTGATTTTAAAATTGTTTTAAAAAGTCCAACCCTCTCTATCGACAAATTGCCCGCTCCTAAAACGCCGTGTGAAGAGGAATATGTAAAAATTATAAAATCTCTTAATAAAATACGACTCGATGAGAGCTATATTATGTCCTCTGCACGAAGCGAGGCATACGACTACTTTACCACCTGGGTTCACCAGATAAAAGCCCCCATAGCAGCTATGCGGCTGATGCTTCAAAGCAACGACACCGAAGAAAACCGAGAACTGCTCTCAGAACTGTTCAGAATAGAGCAGTACACCGAAATGGTGCTCACATATTTCAGATTAAACAGCGATACAAGCGATTTTGTATTTACAGAATTCCCATTAGATCCTGTTATAAGAAAGGCTATCCGCCGTTTTGCGCCCTTGTTTGTCAGAAAAAGGATAGGCATAAATTACTCGGGTACTAACTGCATTGTCCTGACAGATGAAAAATGGCTTTCCTTTATTTTGGAGCAGCTTTTGTCCAATGCCGTAAAATACACTGATAAAGGCAGCGTGACCATAAGCGTGGATGAAAACAAATGCCTCTATGTTACAGATACGGGCATAGGCATAGCCCCCGAGGATTTACCCAGAATATTTGAAAAGGGCTTTACAGGATATAACGGGCGGGGAGACAAAAAATCCACAGGGCTTGGGCTTTACCTGTGTAAAAAAGCCGCAGACCGTATATCCGCAAACCTTACGGTAACCTCGGCGGTGGGGCAGGGGAGTCGTTTTTGCCTTGATTTGAATACAGACGAGCTGCATACTGAGTGAAACTTACAAAAATGTAAGATTGAGCTTTCAAATGTCACTCGGAAAGATTTTTATACTTAACCGCCTTTGCTAAAATAAAATCAAGGCTGAGGGGTAAGCCCGAGGTCAATACAGCAAAGGAGATTATTATGGCTATTTTAGAAGTAAAGAATCTAAAGAAAATATACACCACGCGCTTTGGCGGGAATCAGGTGCAGGCGCTGGCAGACGTGAGCTTTTCCGTCGAGCCGGGAGAGTACGTCGCAATTATGGGCGAGTCAGGCTCCGGAAAAACCACCCTGCTCAATATTCTCGCCGCCCTTGATAAACCTACGGTTGGAGAGGTTGTGCTGGACGGTAAGAAGCTCACGGCAATAAAGGAAAAGGAAATTTCAGCTTTCCGCCGCGAAAACCTTGGATTTGTATTTCAGGACTTCAATCTGCTGGATAACTTTTCTCTACAGGACAATATACTCTTACCGCTGGTGCTCTCAGGCTGTACCTATGCAGAGATGAACTCCGCATTGCAGCCGCTTGCGGCTAAGCTCGGTATAGTAGACATACTATCTAAATTCCCCTACGAGGTTTCAGGCGGTCAAAAGCAGAGAGCCGCCGTAGCCCGTGCGCTTATTACCGAGCCCAAGCTCGTTTTGGCTGATGAGCCTACCGGAGCGCTGGATTCACGTGCAGCCGACGGACTTTTGAACCTCTTTGCCCAGATTAACAGGGAGGGACAAACCATACTAATGGTTACTCACTCCGTCAAGGCGGCAAGCCATGCGGGCAGAGTTCTCTTTATAAAGGACGGCAGGGTGTTCCACCAAATCTACCGCGGTACTTGTTCAAACGATGAGCTGTTCAGAAAGATATCCGATACCCTGACTATAATTTCGACAGGCGGTGGAAGCGATGAATAAGCTTTTTTACCCTAAGCTCGCCGCCAATAATATAAGAAAAAATGCTAAAACCTACGTTCCCTATATAATCACAAGCATTATTACGGTTGCGGTTTTCTACATCATGCGTTCCCTGTCCCAAAACGAGGGAATTAAGGAAATGAAGGGAGCTGGGGACGTACAGTATGTGATGAACCTCGGCTGTATAGTCGTCGCTATCTTCGCACTTATTTTTCTGTTTTATACAAACAGCTTTTTGATGAAGCGTCGCAAGCGTGAGTTTGGACTTTTCAATATACTTGGAATGGAAAAACGCCACATCTCCTGCGTTATAGGCTTTGAGACCTTGTATATAGTCCTGTTAAGTCTTGTCGGAGGAATGATTTTTGGTGTTGCTCTGGATAAGCTGATGTATCTTATTATCGCAAAGATAGTGGGGGAGGACGCCCCCTTCGGCTTTTACATTTCGCCCGATTCAATGATAATAACAGCCCTGCTGTTTGCGGTTACTTATTTTTTGATTTACCTGAACTCTCTAAGGCAGATTCACCTTTCAAAGCCCATTGAACTGCTCAAAAGCTTGAACACGGGCGAGCGTGAGCCTAAGGCTAAGTGGTTTATTGCAATTTTAGGTCTTGTCTGTCTCGGTGTTGGCTATTATATGTCAATTACCACGCAAGATCCCATTTCAGCTTTGCTAAAGTTTTTCTTTGCGGTAATTCTTGTAATCATAGGCACCTACCTCCTCTTTACTGCCGGCAGTATAACTCTGCTAAAACTGCTCAAGAAAAACAAACGCTATTACTATAAGACAAAGCATTTCCTCAGCATATCTTCCATGCTTTACCGAATGAAGCAAAACGCAGTCGGGCTTGCAAACATCTGCGTGCTGTCAACCATGGTTTTGGTAATGCTCTCGAGCACAACCTCGCTGATGGTCGGCTTCGAGGATTCGATGAACACCCGCTATCCTCATGAAATCGACGTTCAAATCCAGCATGAGGAAAATACCGAGGCTATGGCTGAATCCAAGGATGAACTCTATGACAGTATAAACGAATTGATATCCAATGACGACAGCCTAAAACTTACCAATGAGATTCGTTACTCATACTACTCACTTGCCTTTTTGCAAAGCGGCAATGAATTTTTGACTGCCGATGACGATGTGTACAATCTCGTTCCAACCGTTGACTTGAGCGATATCACTTGTTTCATTTTCTTTACAGCCGAGCAATATAATGAATTCAGCGGGAATAAAGCAGAGCTTTCAGACGGCGAGGTGCTCATATATTCCTGTAATGACGATTTTAACTTGGATTCCTTCAGCCTGCTTGACAACGAGTACAGGGTAAAGGAGCTTGTGCCCGACTTTGTAGGAGACGATTTTGAAACAGTAGCAAATATATACAAAACCGAATTTGTTGTGATGAACGAAAATGATTACAACAAGCTGTATGAGGATCAAAAGTCAATGGATACCCACTCGTTAATGCAGACTTATTTCGGCTATGACTTTGAGGGAAGCGACGAGGCTAAAAGGGAAATCTATCACGAGATAATTTCGCTTATCTCGAACGGCAGCACGAGTGACGAAGTCGGTTTTACCGCATATGCAGAAAGCAAAATAGAAGGCAGAGAAAGTATGTACCCGATGATTGCCGGCTTTTTCTTCCTCGGAGCATTCTTAGGTATATTGTTTACGATAGCAACAATTTTGATAATCTACTACAAGCAGATATCTGAGGGATATGAGGATAAAGAACGCTATGAAATAATGCAGAAGGTCGGAGTCAGCCGCAGGGAAATAAAAAGCTCCATAAGCTCGCAGATACTCACCGTTTTCTTCCTGCCGCTTATCACCGCAGGTCTGCATACCGCCGTTGCCTTCCCGATAATACGCAGGCTTTTGATGATATTCTCCCTTACAAATGTACCGCTGATGATTACCGTTACGGCTCTGTGTTTTGTAGCCTTCGCCATTCTCTATGTGATAATCTATTCAATCACAGCCCGCTCCTACTACAG
Source organism: uncultured Clostridia bacterium (assembly GCA_946500295.1). GTDB lineage: Bacteria > Bacillota > Clostridia > Oscillospirales > Acutalibacteraceae > UBA7067. The sequence continues at coordinate 40,029 of CAMMVF010000005.1, forward strand.
AATCGTAAGTAAATAAATATAATAATAACTGAGCCGATATATGAACAACCCCCAAAAGTTATACCTAAGGGTTTAACTTTTGGGGGCGTTTCGCTTTGGCTCTGTTTTTGCCTTCTGTTAATTACCTTATAAACGGATATTTTTTCTCCGTAGAAATCAGCTCTTTGTATTTGTCGGGTTGTCTGTAGGCGTTGCCGTGAACCTCACGGCTTCTGTAGCGGCGAAGCTCATCTATGGGAAAGTCGGCGATATAAATTCCCTCACGCTCTCCCGCTTCAATAATAAGAGTGTCTCGAGAGCACGGCTCGTCAATGCGGTAGGCTATTCCGTCGAAGGCGGTGGAGTGCCCGTTGCAGTCGGGCTGTCCTTTTGGATAGTTGACGGTGGCTATACCTACCATGTTCTCATATGCCCTGGCACGAAGCTGTGAAATTCTGTTTATCTCCATTGGACAGGCGTTCGGGGTTATAATTATCTCAGCGCCCTTCAGCATTAAAATTCTCGCGCTCTCCGGAAACTCCCTGTCATAGCAAATCATAGCTCCGAGCTTTACAGTGTCGTTTCCTGCGTCCAGCTCCGTCACAAAGAACTCCTCGCCTGCGCTCAATACCCTCTCGTCGCCAAAAACGCAGGTGTGTACCTTTGAGTATTTGAGCTTTAGATTCCCGAATTTGTCGAAAACGCAGACGGTGTTTTTCGGTGCGTCTTCATGCTTTTCCAAAAAGGTTATCGCTATCGCCATCTCAAGCTCTCTTGCAAGCGAAGTAAACGACTTCACGAAGCTATCATCGTGCGCTATTGCGCTCAAATTAAGTTCGTTCGGCTCAGCAGGTATTTTGTAGCCTATGTTCCACATTTCTGGGAAAACCGCCAAGTCCGCTCCTATAGCCTTTGCTCTGCGGCAGGCTTCCAAGCCCTTGCTGAGATTTTGTTCCTGGTTTTCCATTGGCAATAGCTGTAATAACGCCACTTTAAAACTGTTTGTCATCCGTATATCCTCCCTGGTTGTTTAACACTTGATTATAAAGCAATTATCGCTTGTTGTATCCTCTTCTTCTATAAGCTTGATAATAATATTTTCTAATTATAATTTATAAGTTGAAATTTTTCAATCTCTTCATAGCTTTAAGCCTTTCAAATGTAATAATGTTTATTAGTCTTGCTTTACTCAATCTTTAACCCAACCTCCGTTGATACTTATTACTATTTTTTGCGCCGGAAATTTAACTATCTTGACAATATAAAAAGGCTGTGTGAAATGCTATAATTAACTTAAGTCTTAGGTTTAAAATTGGAGGTTTTTAAGATGAAACGGTGTAAATACATAAGGAGATTTACGTCTGTACTTCTCTGTGTTCTGTTGGTTTTAAGCGGAGCGCAAACTGCTCTGGCAGTAAGCGGAGAAAGTATTCAGTCCGCAGTTCCGCCTTATGTAAGTGAAAGCGCAGAAAAGGCAGTGTGGCTGGATGGCTGTTCTGCTGCGGGAGTTACCGAGATAGACGCAGTCAAGTGGTATCTTGACGACGACGGCGTTTATTATTTCTTCCTGCCGAGCACTGCCGACGAGAATGCGCTCACTCTTTACCACAACTTTAATTCTCTTAAGGTTATGGGTAATGAGGTCACAAGCGGAGATATCTTAACTGATCTGCCTATTGACACTACCTTTAGCATTGAGGCTGACGGCGAGAGCTATAAAGCGATGATAATGAAGTCGTCCGGGGTTGCAGCAATGTTTTTGACGACTGAAAGCGGCAGTATGGACTCAATAAATGCAGATCCTGACCATGAAACGGAGGAGTCGGGACAGCTTCTGCTTGTTGACAGCGACGGAACAGTTTCATACGACGGAGAACTCGATTCCATCAAGGGCAGAGGAAACACCACTTGGAGAAATATCGAAAAGAAGCCATACAATATTAAGCTTCCGCAGAAAGAGAGCCTGCTTGGAATGAAGGCGAGCAAAAAATGGTGTCTGCTTGCAAACGGTCAGGATCATTCCATGCTACGTAACAGGGTTGCTTACGATTTGGCTGACGAGGTCGGACTTGACTATTCGCCCGAATCGAGATTTCTGGACGTGTATGCAAACGGCGAGTACCTCGGCTCATACCAAATAACGGAGAAGGTTGACCTCGGAAAGAATAATCTTGTCAGCATTACCGATTTGCAGGGCAATACTGAGGACGCTCTTGCAGATGCGGGCTACGATGACGATATCGAGTCCTACAGCCTTACTACTTCAAGGAATCGCAGCGGCTACAGCCTGCCTGTAAACCCCGATGATATAACAGGCGGATATTTAATAGAGTACATGACCGTATCTGAGGAGCCCTGCAACTTCACAACGAGCAGAGGACAGCAGGTTGACTTAAAAACAGTAAACTCGATTGAGCAGGTGAATTATATAGCTGACTTTGTACAGGATATGGAGGACGCTTTATACTCCGATACAGGATATAATTCAAAGGGCAAGCATTATACTGAATACATAGACCTTGAGTCGGCTGCTTTGATGTATCTTTTGCAGGAGCTTTCGCTCAATATCGACGCAGGCATTTCAAGCTGCTTCTTCTACAAGGACTCCGACCTCAACGGCGACGGAAAGCTCCATGCTGCACCTGTCTGGGATTTCGACGTAGCGTTTGGCAATCTCACAAATATCAAAGACGGAGTGAGCATGACTTCCACAGACAGCGTATTTGCAGGAATATCCAAGAGATATAATTCGGATTATTATACCATAATAGCTCAGCTTGCTCAGCATGAGGAGGTTCAGCAAGAAGCTCGCAGACTCTGGAACGAAAGATTCCTCCCTGCCTTTGATATATTAAACGGAAAAACAGAGGGTACGGGAAGACTTAAGAGCCTTGAGTATTACTCCTCTATTCTTGAGGATAGTGCAAAAATGAATTACACCCGCTGGGACTTGACGGATAATCTCCTTGTTCCTGCGGCTGGAACTACCCACGAAAGTCAGCTTAACTATTATCTCAACTGGCTTTTACAGAGAGAGGAATTTATGAGCGCCCTGTTTACAGATATGGACAATTCCCGTAAATCAGCGCTTGAAAGCCTTTCAGAGTATAAAAACCTCTTTTATCAGGACGACTATAGCGAGGACGAATGGAATAGCTTTATCTCTGCCTATGAAAACGGAGTAGAGGCAATCAACTCAGCCGATACAGCCATGAGCATACAGCAAGCGCTTTCCAATGCCAAATCCGAAATGCGTGACGCCCTCGGAGGACTGTATGTATACTTTGACAATTCCGATACGGCATGGGACGAGGTATATGTCTGCTGGTGGGGAGTTGTCGAAGGAGATAATCCCTCCTGGCCCGGATATCTTATGACCGAGTGCGAAAACGATGTGTGGAAGTTCAAGCTTGTGCCGGGCGTAAGCAATATAATTTTCAGCAACGGACTCCAGACAGCTCAAACAGAGGATTTGGTATTTATAGACGAGCCGAACAGCATATTTGTTCCCGACTGTGAAAACGTGGGTTATGATCAAACCAAGGGTGATGTCTATGTCGGCTCTTGGGAGATCTATTATCAGCTTGGTGATGTTGACTTAAACGGCAGTGTAAACCTCAAGGACGCAATCTTAGTACAACGGCATACACTTAACCTAACCGTTCTTGAAGGTAGAGCGAAAGCTCTGGCTGATATAAATGGTGATGGACAGGTAAAGCTTGATGATGCACTACTGCTGCAAAAGCGTGTGGTTGGCTTAACTGCTTAAAATAGTAAAACGCAATTTAATACGCAAAGCGGCGCTCACGTCAGGTGGATACCCTATGGGAGCGCCGCTGTTGTATTATTTTGATATATTTTAATTTATCCTGCCTGTAAAACTTTTGTATCAGAATTTATACCCGAACTTTTCTCTCGACAAACCAGCGACCTATGTTGTTGCCGCTGAGCGAGGTGCTGCGCTCGAAAAACAGGTAGCTCAGCTTTCCCTTTATCAATATGGTATATCGGTCGCCCTGACCTCCTGCCTTCATTGCGGGTGCTTGACGTACGTCGAGAATTCTGTCGATAATAAATTTCTCGCCGGTTTCCCAAGTTATCTCTCTGGGAATCATAGTTCCTTCACTGTCAAAATCGGCGTTGACGGACAAATAGACCTTCAAAGGCCTGTCAGAAGTCTCCTCCATTTTTAGACACCTCCATATCCTTCAAGAAATCACTCCTTGCGTTTATTGGCGGCTGAGTAAGCTTGTAGCCCTTCCATTTCATCACTCGAAACTTGAAGTCCAAAAGCTCTGTCGGCACGCAGAGGATCGCCGCCGCCGAAAAAAAGGTAACGTCCCCGTTCAATACCTCTAAAACCTCCTCATCCTCCAGCAAAAGCTCGGCGGCAAAGAGGTTTGCGTCCCGCTCAAGCTCCGAGTTTTGGTCAAAAAGCGCAAGCTCGTGGAAGGCGTAGATTCCGTTTTTGCGGTGGTTTATAGCGTGACAAAGCTCGTGCGCCGCTATTATGCGCTGTACTATCTTCGGCAGTTCGCTGTTTATTGTAATAACCCTGATACGGTTGCTTTCAAGGAAAAATCCCTTTACGGCACTTTCGTGCGAGCCCATATTCTGAAACAAAACCCTGATTCCCATAGCCTCGCACAGTAAAAACGGGTCTGTCTCTCCGTATTTTTTCTTGATTTTGGATACCGACTTCGATATTTCAGCGTAGGTCACAGCCTTACCTCCCTGCCGTTTGTTTTAATTCTACGGTAATATTATACTGAGAAATCCGTCACATAAACAGGACAAACTAATAAATACAATAAAATAAGCGTCAAGACAAGCTCTAAGTAAATACTCAAATTAAAAAGCTAAAGAGTAAAATCAACTCAATCCTTTTTTCTACCGTACCTTTCTCTGGCTTCCTCCTTGCAGGTTATGTATGCCTTCATTACAGCCTCAAAAAAAGCGTCCTTTTCAGCTTGAGATAACTCACCCCCGGCAAAAAGAGCAGAGTTTGCCCTCAGCAGGGAATCAACGTCATTTCCGCCCCGAACACCGTAGAGCTTTCTTGCCTGTTCTATATACCCGTCTCTTTCTATATCTTCCATCGGATTTTCACAGCTGTCGTCGCTCAAAAATTTCACCGATACTCCCAGCGCCTTTGCAAGTTTTAAAAGCGTTCCCTGTCTCGGCTTTTTTTCTCCTTTTTCATAGGCGACAATCGAGCGTGTCGATACCCCTGCCATCTCACCAAGCTGCGGCTGAGACAGCCCGCTTTCGGCTCTGGCGTCTTTTATTTTGTCACAAAAGGCCTTCATATAAATCACCTTCTCAAATAAAAAGTTCAATAAAGTGCGTTAAATAATTGACAAAAGTTCATGTAAATGTTATCATAAACATGAACTAAATTGAATTTTTACTTAATTATATACAATGACTTGTCGATTGTCAAGCTTTAAGTTCATTAAAGTGCAGTGAATTATTTTTATCAGAGAGGGTGGGTGTTTTGAACGGTGATAGGGTGATACTTCACAGCGATTTAAACGGCTTTTACGCCTCAGTAGAGACGATGCTCGACCCCTCCTTAAAGGGCAAGGCTGTGGCGGTGTGCGGCTGTGCTGAGGACAGACACGGTATTATACTGGCTAAATCCGAAAAAGCAAAGGCGGCGGGGGTGAAAACTGGAATGGTAAATTGGCAGGCTCTTAAACTCTGTCCGGAGCTTATTCTGCTTCCTCCTCAATATGACCAGTATCTCAAGTATTCTAAGCTGACGCGCGAAATTTACCAAAGATACACGGACTTGGTTGAGCCTTTCGGCATGGATGAGTGCTGGCTTGATGTGACCGAAAGCAGGCTCTTGTTCGGCAATGGCAGAGAGATAGCCGAGAAGATTCGCAAAAGCGTGAAGGAGGAGCTCGGGCTTACGGTGAGCATCGGTGTTTCGTTTACAAAGGTGTTTGCAAAGCTTGGGTCGGATATGAAAAAACCGGATGCAATTACCGAAATAAGCCGAAAAGCCTACAGAGAAAAGGTTTGGCCGCTAAATGTGGGGGAGATGATATACTGCGGACGTTCTACAACAGCTAAGCTTGCAAAATACGGTATAATTACTATAGGTCAACTGGCTCAAACTGATCCTAAGTTTTTAAAGCAACTGCTCGGTGTAAACGGCGTTGCGCTGTGGCGGTATGCAAACGGAGCGGACAATTCCCGAGTAATGCACAAAAGCTTTGTATCTCCGATAAAGTCAATAGGTCATGGAGTTACCTGTGTGACGGATTTATTAAATAATGACGAGGTGTGGCGAGTTATTTTGCATTTGAGTCAGGATGTAGGTCATAGGCTCAGACTGCACGAGCTGTCCGCGCGCTCTGTTCAAATTTCAGTACGCAGTTGCGAGCTTCATACACAACAATTTAACATTCCGCTTCCGTACAAAACCCAGATTCCGAGTGAAATTGCTCAGGCGGCGTTTCGAGTTTTTAAGGAACGCTATAGCTGGGACGACAAAATCCGCTCGCTCACAGTCAGGGCTACCTCTCTTGTGCCTAAGGACGAGCCGGAGCAGCTTTCGCTGTTTATCGATTCAATGAAGCGCGCAGGCAGAGAAAGACTTTGGGAAGCGGTGGAAGATTTACGCTCCCGTTTCGGTAAGTCCTCGCTTACCTACGCCGCATTGCTCGGTGATATAAAAGTTCCGGATGACGGACGTCACAAGGTGAAAATGCCGGGTTTGATGTACCGCTGATACTAACGCTTAATTAAGACTATAACAGAAAATAATTATTGAACAATATCCGGGCTTGCCTTATAATAAAATTACGATTAAATCTGATTTTGTTAATAAGGAGAAGAGCTTGAAATATGATAATTTACTTAACGAAATCCGCTATGAATTATTATGATCTTAAAACTCCGGAGAATATGCAAAATCCTTTTGTAGCCGAAACATGCCGTAAAGTCATTGATTCCGAGAGAGGGGATGAGCTGCTTGAATGGGGAGGAAAGCTTACTTTTTTTGATTCCAGACCCTGCTTGCTGCTTGTCAATTTAAAAACCTATATGACAATTTTTTTGATAGACTTAAAATATGAGCATGTTGAGTTTGCAGCCAATTTATTGGCGGAGTATCTGTTGGATATTTTTAAAAATGAGAAAAAAATTAAAAACCGTCTTTTGCGTTTGTTTAGTGAACATAAAATATGTGTGTTTACAAGGCTGGAAAATCGGAGCATAGTTGCAAAACTTAACAGTATTGAAAGAGTATTTTTTCAGCGTGAATTATTTGACGATTTTATACGAAATGGTATTTTTCATACAAAAGAGTTAAATAATTATTTCAATACTGAACGAGTAACACGAATCAAGAAGAACGGTGTAATTGATTACCAATTTCCAATAGATATTTTTCGTGAAATAATACTTGAACGCTATTCCAATTTAATTTGAGAATAGGTGTGTTATGTCTATTACAATAAGATGATGTTTATTATGTGTAGGAGGTGAGCTCAATGCCGGACTTGGGTATGCCAACTTTAATTGAAATTCCGGAGCTTGAGGCTTGCGCCAAGCTGTGTACACAGCTCGGACTTCAGTTTGTGGAGCTTAATATGAATATGCCCCAATATCAGCTTGACAGACTAGATAATCTCAGCCTTGCAAGGATGTCCGAAAAATACAATATCTACTTTACCATTCATCTTGACGAAAATTTAAATATCAGCGATTTCAACCCCTATGTTGCTAAGGCGTATCTGCGCACTGTTTTGGAGGCTATCGAAACGGCAAAACAACTGCATATTCCCGTGTTGAATATGCACCTCTCGCCCGGAGTTTATTTTACGCTTCCGGACAGAAAGGTCTTTCTGTTTGATGAATACAAGGCTCAATATTTACATAGTATGGAGCTGTTTCGTGACGAATGTGAAAAAAGTATAGGTGAATCGAATATTAAAATCTGCGTGGAAAACAGCGGCGGATATACGCCGTTTCATATACAGGCGCTTGATATCCTGCTTGAAAGCGAGGTTTTTGCCCTGACCTTTGATATAGGTCATAATTACTGTATCAAAGGTGCGGATGAGCCGACTATCTTAAAATATAAAGACAGACTGCGCCACTTTCACTTTCACGATGCGGCGGGCAAAAATGATCACCTCGCCCTGGGCGAAGGAGAGCTTGAGCTGAAACGATATCTGTATATGGCTGAACACTGCGGTTGCCGAGTTGTTTTGGAAACCAAAACAGTCGAAGGCTTGAAGAAATCTGTCGAGTGGATGAAGAAAAATAAATCATAAAGGAGCTTACCATGACCGAGCTTGAAAAAATAAAATACACGAAAGGTTTTATCGACAAGCTTTCCCAGGGCATAAATCCCCTTGACAACACCCCGGTGCCGGAGAGGGAGCTTTTGAATAACGTCCGCATTTCTCGTTGCCTTTGCTACGTTTCTACTCTCTTACAGCAAATAATAGACAACGGCGGCACGCAGAGAATAAAGCACAGAAAAACTCCGTTTGCAGTCACAGATGATATGCTTAGGTCGGTACACCCGAGCAATATACCGCTTACCATAACCGAGGTTGCTGACCTTTATAACTCCTTTATAGATCCCGACGCAACCTCAAGACTTTCAGGAGCTTCCATTAATCGTTGGCTTACGGATATTGGTATGCTTACGGATGATATAATAAGCGGCGGCAGAACCCGCAAGCGACCGACCCAAGACGGAGAAAAGCTGGGTATAATGGCTGAGGAGAGGGTGAGCATGTACGGTCATAAATATTTCCGCATTACCTATAACACTGCCGCCCAGCAGTTTATAATTGACAATATAGAGTCTGTGCTCGCCTCCGAAGCCGACCGCAAGGTGGCAGCCCAGCATGGGGATAAAACTAATTAATGGGTAGTGATTCTATGCTTAAATTGATTTTAGGAAGAAGCGGAACAGGAAAGAGCGAATACATAATAAACAAGCTCTGCACCATGGCTCAAAGCGGAGATGAAAAGCTCCTGCTTTTAGTACCTGAGCAGCATAGCTTTTCAACGGAAAAAAAGATAATAGATAAAATAGGCGCTGCTGATGCGCAAAAAATTAATGTGCTCAGCTTCAGCCGAATGGCGGACGCAGTGTTTTTAGCTACGGGCGGTTTTCCTATGAAGCCTGTGAATGAGGGTATGAGGAGCGTGTTCATGTCCTTGGCTCTTAAGGAGTGTTCGGATAATTTAAGCCTTTACTCAAATCAGCTTGGACGACCCGAGTTTATACCGATAATCCTGAACTCTGTGAAAGAGATGAAATCCTGCGCCGCAACGGCCGAGACTATCTCCGGCTGTAAGGCGGCTGTGGATAACGAGACTCTCAAGCAGAAGCTATCCGATCTTGCGCTGATATCCTCGTGCTACAATGCCATGCTCGGCAGAGCCTACTCCGACCCTTTGGATAATCTGACTCTTATCTACAACAGACTTCTGCAGAATAATATTTTTTCAGATTACACTATAGCTCTGGACGGCTTCAGCGGATTTACCCGTCAAGAATTGATGATTTTGGAGCTTCTGCTTAAAGAAAGCTCAAGCCTCTATCTGAGCCTGTGTACGACCACGGAGGATATGCGTTCCGGCAGCGAGGTCTTTTCAAAAACCAACGAAACCGCCAGAGCGATAATCGCCATGGCACATAAAAATTCGGTTTCGGTGCTTGAGCCGCTTGTACTTAGCGAGAATAAGCGGTTCACCTCGCCTGCGCTTTCACATCTTGAGAAGTATATGTACACCCGCCAAAATCGCTGCGAGCTTCCCGAAAGCGACGGCATAAGCATATATCAGGGAACGACTGTGTACGACGAGTGCGCCTTTGTCGCAGGCGAGATAAGAAGGCTTACTACCGAGTGCTCTTACCAATATTCGGACATCGCTATAATAGCAAGGGATCTTTCGCCCTATAAGGGGGTTCTTTCCTCGGCGCTTGACAAGCAGGGCATAGCCTACTTTATGGAAAATCCAAAGCCGCTTTCAACCCGTTCCTTGGTCATCTACGTCACCGCCCTGCTCGAAACCATCTGCTCAGGCTTTTCCTCGGAATATATTTTCAAAATGCTTAAAACTGGCTTTTCACCGCTTACGGATAATCAAATCTGCAAGCTTGAAAACTATGCCTATATGTGGAACATAAACGGCTCGAAATGGCTGTCTCCTTTTACCCAGAATCCCGACGGCTTTGTGCGCTCGGAAATTGACGAGCGCAGGCTCGGTCGAATTGAAGACTATAGATTGAAATTTATTAAACCGTTGCTTGAATTTCGTGAAAAAACAAAGGATAAAACGGGGGCGGAAATAACCCGTCAGCTGTATTTCCTGCTCGAGAGCGTTAACGTACAGCGCAGGCTCAAAGTTTTGGAAAAGAGCTGTCTTGACAATGAGGATTCCAAAGCATTACAGGAGCTTGACAGAGTGTGGGAGGTGTTGATTGAAAGCCTCGACTCTCTTTACTCATCACTTTCCGAATTTAAACTTACGCTCAAGGAGTACACCGAGATTTTTAAGCTTTACATGAGTGCTGAAGATATATCCTACATTCCCCAGAGCCTTGACGAAGTAACCATCGGAACAGCCGATAGAATAAGAACCGACTCACCCAAGGCGGTGTTTGTTCTCGGTTGTATTCAGGATGAGTTTCCAAAAATCCCATCATCATACGGCATCTTTACCGAGAACGAAAGGGAGGTCTTGCGTGAAAACGGACTTTCAATGTACGACAGCGCCGAACAGCTTGGCGCAAACGAGTTGTTTTATGTCTATACCTCGGTTTCAGCCCCTGCAAGCAGACTCTATCTGAGTTTTTACACACAGGGGCTTGCCGGCGAAGAAAAGAGGGAATCCTCCATTATCCGCGAGACAGTCTCGCTTTTTAATCCGCTTGATATGGGCGATAATTATATAATAGAAACCCACGACGGAAGCAGAATCCGCAGCGAGGGCGACGCCTTTGAATTTCTCTGCTCAAATTTCACCGCCGACAGCGAGCTTATATCTCGTCTAAAGGAGCATTTCCTCAAAACCGACAAGGCTGGAACTATAGAGAAAATAACCGCCTCGCTTGAAAAAAAGCCTTTGAGTATAAGTCCGCAGTCGGCAAGGGCTCTCTTCGGCGAGGAAAAAATTAATCTCTCAGCCTCGCAGATAGAAAAATACTATCTCTGCCCCTACAATTATTTCTGTACCTACGGTCTGAATCTGAAGGAGAGGAAAAAGGCGGAGATAAATGCAGCAGAATACGGAACTTTGGTTCACTATATACTCGAAAATCTTTTCAGCCGGTTTAATCTCTCTCAGCTTGAACAGCTCAGTGATAGTGGAAACCTCAGTGATGAGATCCACCTTGTGCTTGAGGATTATCTCGATACGGTTCTCGGCGGCAAAGAGGATAAAACCCGGCGCTTTCTCTACTCGCTTTCAAGGATTGAAAGGGGAGTCAATATTTTGGTAAGCCATATCATATCGGAGTTAAGTTCCTGCGGCTTCGACCCGCTGTGCTGTGAGCTTAAAATCGACTACGAGGAAAATGACGGCGACATAGAGCCGATGAGCCTGAGCCTTCCCGACGGAACAAAGATAAATATCAGGGGAATGGTCGACCGGGTTGACAAGCTTGAGCAGGACGGAAATTTCTATATACGTATAATTGACTACAAAACAGGCAAAAAGGATTTTAAAATCAATGATATAAATTTCGGGCTTAACCTGCAAATGCTCCTTTACTTAAAGGCAATAGCGCAAAACGGAGAGAAAGCCTTCCACACAAAAGTCACCCCCGCAGGCATACTTTATATGCCTGCCTCTCCCGCCCTTACCTCTCAGTTAAAGGGCCAAAGCGAGATAGACCGCTCCTTTGCCATGGACGGAGTTATAGTAGATGACAACGGTACGATAATCGGCGCAATGAACGAAAAATACCTGAAAACCAAAAATGTAATGCAAAGCTCCGAGCTTAAAACCTGCTTTGATAAGATAGACACATTAATAATCCATATGGTTCAGGGGCTTATGGACGGAAATATTCAGGCAAAGCCGGTGAAAACCTACGATAACGACGCCTGCAAATATTGCCCTTACTTCAATAGCTGCGGCTTTGAACAGGGTATGGATACGGTGGATTTGAAGGACAAGGCAAATTCGCCTGTCTATAATCAAAAGGAGGGGATGTAAATGGGCAGAAAATGGACTGCAGCTCAGCTTGACGCTATCAACGCCAAGGGCGGGGCTGTGCTCGTTTCGGCGGCGGCTGGCTCTGGAAAGACGGCTGTGCTCGTTGAACGTGTTTTAAGCCGAATCACCGACCCCGAAAGCCCGGTGGATATAGACAGACTGCTGATAGTCACCTACACCAAGGCTGCCGCCGCAGAGATGAGGGAAAGAATCTCTGCATCTTTAGAGCGGCTTTCTCGAGCAAATCCGGACAATACCTCTTACCGCCGCCAGCTCATGCTGCTTCCGAGGGCAAATATCAGCACGATACACAGCTTTTGCGGCAATGTGATAAAGGAAAATTTCTTCAAGCTCAACGATATCCCCTCTGATTATAAAATTGCCGACGAAAGCGCTCTTAGCATAATCAAGTCTCAGGCGGTGGATAATGTGCTGGAGAGGATGTACGCAAGCGGCGACGAGGGCTTTCTCTATATGTCTGATTGCTTCAGCACTGCAAAAAGCGAATACAATTTAAAATCCACAGTGCTCAATATTTACGACTTTCTCTGTTCACAGCCCTTTCCAAAGCAGTGGCTTAAAAAGGCTGAGGAGGAGTATTCGGACAAGCCGGTAACTTCAAGCCTTTGCGGAAAAACTATACTGGAGCAGGCGACTGTTGCGGCTGAGTACCTCGGCTCGAAGGTCAAGGAGTGCATTGAGCTTTATGAACAAAACCCGGATATAGGTGTAAAAATCGGCGAGACGATAAATAATAATTATAAGCGTATCGTAGACGAGTTTTCCACTTTAGCCGCAGACGGAGACTGGGACGGGTTGTACGAATTTTTCAATAAAAAGCATGACTTTGGCAGACTGTCAGCCGCTAAAGGCTATGCAAACGACCCTGCAAAGCTTACAATAGCTTCCATCTGCTCTATGATAAAGGACGAGCTTACCAAGGAGCTTCCCAAGCTCTTTATATATTCTGCCGAGGACTACAGCCGCACTACAAAAATTGCGGCTCCTGCCATTACCGCTCTGTTCAAAACTGTGATGGAATTTTCAGACGAGTACAGTGATTTAAAATCTAATAATAATCTCGCCGACTTTTCTGATTTGGAAAGATGGACTTTAAGACTGCTTTATAACAACGGTTCTCCAACTGAGCTCGCCGCAGAACTAAGCGAGCGCTTTACCGAGGTTATGGTCGATGAATATCAGGACGCAAACGAGGTTCAGGATTTAATATTTACAGCAGTGAGCGACGGCGGCAGAAAGCTATTTGTAGTGGGGGACGTAAAGCAGAGCGTTTACCGCTTTCGTCAGGCAAACCCGGAGCTTTTTTTAAGACGAAAAAACAGCTATCCGCTCTATGACAGAAATAAAGATGCCTACCCTGCAAAAATCATTCTTGACAAAAATTTCCGAAGCCGAAGCGGTATAGCCGAGACGGTAAACTTCATCTTCTCAAAGCTGATGTCACCCCTTGCCGGAGATATGTACTACACCGAAGAGGATATGCTCAACTGCGGTTCATCCTACGAGCCCTCAAACGAGCCTGACTCCACCTTAGAGCTGATTTTCACTCCTATAAAATCCGAAATTCCCGCTCATATCGCAGAGGCGAGAAGAATAGCTCAGCAGATAATTGAGCTTAAATCAAGCTTTACGGTGGAGGAAAACGGAGTTAAAAGACCTGCTAAGTTTGGAGATTTTGCCATACTTCTGCGTACAAACCTTCACGCTCTGGATTATCAAAATGTTCTTAAAGAGGCTGGTATTCCCGCCCGCTGTGCCGCCGCCGATAACTTTTTGGCAGCTTCGGAAATTCAGCTTGTAATCTCGCTGTTAAAGGTTATCAGTAATCCCTATCAGGATATTCCACTTTTAAATGTTATGACAAGCCCGATTTTCGCCTTCACCCAAACCGAGCTGGCGCAGCTTAGAGCGAACAGCCGCAAAAAATCCCTCTACGACTCCGTAAAGCTCGGCGCTGACCGTGGGGACAGCCACTGCAAGGAGCTTGTATCTGAGCTTGATTATTACCGCAGTCTATCAAGCTCCGTCACCCTTCCAGAGCTCATATCTGAAATCTACTTAAAAACCTCTTACCCGGAAATAGCTTCTGCGAGCGACTCGGGAAGTTTGAAGGTGAATAACCTCAGGCTGTTTTACCGCTATACAACGGATTATTCTGACTCTACCCTGTCAAGCTACCTGCGCTATCTCGACAGCTTAATTGAAAATGATATTGAGCTTAAAGGCTCGAATATAGACGAGGACAGCGGCAGAGTGCAGATAATGACTATACACACTTCAAAGGGGCTGGAATTTCCCGTCTGCTTTGTCGCTGGTATTTCCTCGTATAAAAAAACTGAAAGTGACCAGCTTCTCATGCACCCGAAGCTCGGAGTAGGTGCGGCGATTAACTTCATCTCCGATTCGTATAAGCTCGAATCCGTACAAAAGCAGGCAATCAGGATGAAAAAGGACGTGGATGAAATCTCCGAGGAGCTTAGAGTTCTCTACGTTGCCCTGACAAGAGCAAAGGAGAGACTGTATGTTCTCGCAACTTTGAGAAGCTCAAATCCTGAAAAGACTTTGTCGGAAATAAGCTCAAGACTCGGCAAGGATGAGATTCACCCCTATGTAGTCCGCAGTTTGGGCACTACGGCTCGCCGATTAGCCGCCTGTGCGATTTTGTACGGTAAGAACAGCTGTATTACAAATCTGCTCGGACAGCCCTGCGGTGTATTCGACGGCAAGGCGGAGGATTTCTGGAAGACTGAGATTCTGTTTGGAGCGGATATACCTAAGCCCGACCCAATAGAAACTCAGTCGGGGAATCAGGGCTTTAAAATCACCTATGACGAGATTATGCGCAGGGTAAATCTGAGCTACCAAAACAGCGGACTGTCATCAGTCCCTGTAAAGGTATCCGTATCCGAGCTTGCTCATAAGGACGAGGGCAGGGAATTTTCCTTTGCGGCTCGCCCGGCATTCATGTCTGAGCAGGGCTTGACCGCCGCCGAAAAGGGCAGCGCCATACACGCTCTTATGCAGTTTGCTGATTATAAGGCGTTTCTGGATGATCCCTCAGCCGAGATAGAAAGGCTCAGGCTCAGCCGATATCTTACGGAGGCTCAGTGTGCAGCTGTGGATAAGGATAAAATCCTAAACTGCCTTTCAAATCCGCTTATGATGGAGTATATGAATGCTCAGCAGTCATTTCGTGAGTACCGCTTTGCTGTTAAAATCAAGGCTTCAGACGTGTACGATGACTTGCCTGAAGGCAGCGACGGTGAACTTTTGCTGCAGGGTGCTGTCGACTGCGCTTTCGTCAAGGACGGATCAATAATTATACTTGACTATAAGACAGACAGGGTAAAAACAATGCAGCAGCTTAAAGAACGCTATCAAGCCCAGCTTGAGCTTTACAGCCTTGCAATGCAGCAGATGACGGGGCTTGAGGTTTCACGCAGGGTAATATATTCCTTCGAGCTTAACGACATAATCGACGTCTGATAGTCTCTTGGTTTTGCAAATATGGATTTATTTCCCTTTCTGGTGTTGATATTTTTTTTTGATGAAAGTATAATAATATGCGGATAAATTAGAAAGGCAGATTAAAATATGAATCATAACGCAGTTGACTTTTTAAAGTCCCTATGCGGCAAGAGGATAGCCCTCTGCGGAATAGGAAAGAGCAATTTGTATTTGATAAAGCTATTTAAGAAATACGGAGCTTGCGTCATAGCCTGCGACAAAAGGGACGAAGCCGCCCTCGGCGAGAACGCAGAGCTTGCCCGCAGCTACGGAGCACAGCTTTCACTCGGTGAGGGTTACCTCAATCTTGATAATGTCGATATTGTTTTCCGCACTCCCGGAATGAAATACTATATGGATGAGCTGGTGCAGTTTCGGAAAAAGGGAGTGGTAGTCACCTCTGAAATGGAGCTGTTTTTCGAGCTTTGCCCCTGCAAAATTATAGCCGTAACAGGCAGCGACGGAAAAACCACTACAACCACCATAATCTCAGAGCTTTTGAAAAAGCAGGGCAAGCGTGTCTATCTCGGCGGCAATATCGGCACTCCTTTGCTTCCGCAGATTGAGGAGATAACCAAGGACGATATAGCTGTAGTGGAGCTTTCCAGCTTCCAGCTTATTTCAATGAGGGAAAGTCCCGACGTGGCAGTGGTAACAAACCTTGCGCCAAACCACCTCGATATTCACAAGGATATGCAGGAGTATATAGATGCTAAGAAGAATATAGTTTTGCATCAAAGTGCTTTCTCACGTGCTGTTTTAAATCGCGATAATGAGATTTCAAACAGCTTTGAGAGCGATTGCAGGGGAGAGGTGCTGAAATTCTCACGGCGCTCGGCCGTTGAAAACGGAGCATACTGCGATGAACACGGAGATATCTTCTTTGCTCACGGCGGAAATAAAGAGTATGTTATGAACTGTGCGGATATAAAAATTCCCGGGCTTCACAACGTCGAGAACTACCTTGCTGCTATAAGTGCAGTCTGGGGAATGGTCAGCATCAATAATATTTTGGAGGTCGCCAAGACCTTCGGCGGTGTTGAGCACAGGGCCGAGTTTGTCCGTGAGGTAAACGGCGTTCGTTACTTTAATGACTCCATAGCCTCCAGCCCGACAAGGACGGCGTTAGGGACACTCTCGCTTTATGATTTTAAGATAGTGCTTATAGCCGGCGGCTACGACAAGAAAATTCCATACGAGCCCTTAGGTCCCGTCATTAACGATAAGGTCAAGGTACTGATATTGATGGGTGCGACAGCTCCCAAAATAGAAAAGGCTGTGCTTGAAGCCGACAACTACGACCCCTCTGCTATAAAAATCATCCATGTCAAAAATATGGAGGAGGCGGTCGCAGCGGCTGCTGAAAACGCAGTAAGCGGAGACATAGTATCAATGTCGCCAGCTAGCGCCAGCTTTGATTTGTACAAAAACTTTGACGAGAGAGGAAAGCATTTTAAGGCTTTAGTAAATAAACTCTGATTTAAATGAAAGAACTGATATAGATGAAAAACCTAATTTTTAATCTCTGTTCTGCAAAAGCTGTAAGCGGAGAGGAGGCTCCGGTCAAAGAAGCTGTCAGGCTTGCGCTTGAAACTTATGCAGAGGTTAGTACAGACCAAAACGGAAATTTATTCGCCAAGTTTGGAAAAAAGGATGCAAAATATTCCATAATGCTTGATGCCCATATCGACCAGATAGGGCTGATAATAACCCATATTGACGACAACGGCTTTGTTAAGGCTTCTCCCTGCGGAGGCATCGACAGACGAGTGCTGCAAGCCGACAGATTTACAATCCTCGGAAAAACCGAAGTTCCTTGCCTGTGCTGTTCAACACCCCCTCACCTTTCAAACGGCAAGGAGGATAAGGCGGTTGCTGCGGGTGAGATTTGGTTTGATACCGGTCTTGCTTCAGAAGAACTCCGAGAGATAGTCTCGCTTGGTGATCGAATTGTTTTTTCAGCTGAGCCCAAACTTTTACTCGGAAATAGGGTTCTATCTCCCGCTTTGGACAACAGAGCAGGAGTAGCTGCTCTAATGTACTGCGGCGATATTTTAAAAAGGCATGAGCTCAACTGCCGTGTGATAATTTCCTTGTCCTCCCGTGAGGAGGTCAATATGGCAGGAGCTAAAACGGCAGCGTTTTCACTCTACCCCAGTGAAGCGATAGCTGTTGACGTCAGCTTTGCAAAGCAAAGCGGTGTTCCGTCTGAGGGTAGGGGAGTGCTCGACGAGGGACCGATGATAGGTATATCACCCGTTCTTGATAAAGATATAACCTCAAAGCTTATAACCGCCGCAAAGGTCAAGAAGCTGAATTATCAGCTTGAAGTGATGGGAGGCGTAACCGGTACTACAGCCGATGCAATCTCCTCCACCCGTGGAGGCATAAGAACGGGGCTTGTGTCTATCCCTATGCGCAGCATGCACACGGCGGTTGAGATAGCCTCGCTGAATGACATAGCTGCCGTAGGCGAGCTTTTGGCAGAGTATATTCTGGAAAGGAGTGTCACCGTATGTTGAACACAGATTTTTTGAGAAAGCTTTGCCTGTGCTGCGGAATATCAGGAGATGAGTCGAGAGTATGCGAGCTGATAAAAAAGCGAATACATGAAAGTGGAGTTGAGATGAGGGTTGACGCTATGGGCAACCTTCTGGTAAGTAAAAAAGGGAAAAAGAGAGCTAAGAATAAGGTGCTGCTCTCAGCTCATATGGATGAGGTAGGCTTTATAGTAACAGATATCTGCGCTGACGGTACTCTGCATATAAGCTCTGTTGGCGGAGTTGACCGCAGAGCAATTTACGGTAAAAGTGCTTTAATCGGAGCTAAGGGCGTGAGAGGAGCGATTTCCGTCAAGCCCATACACCTGCTAAGCGGTGACGAGAGGGACAGCGTAATCCCAATTGACAAGATGGTAGTAGATATTGGAACAGATAGCCGTGAGGAGAGCTTAAAATATGTCTCCCTTGGAGACAGCGTTTGCTTTGAACCGAACTATACTGAGAAAAACGGAATTATTATGGCGAAGGCTATCGACGACAGAGCGGGTTGTTTTATACTCACCGAGATCCTAAGGCAGGAGCTTGAGTACGATATATTCTGCTCCTTCGTGGTTCAAGAGGAAGTCGGTCTTCGCGGAGCAAGAGCGGCAAGTTACACAATGAAGCCGGATTTTGCCATAGTTGTGGAATCTACTACAGCAGCCGATATTCCGGGCAGCGACAGCACAAACGAGGTTTGCAACGTCGGTAAGGGAGCGGTGCTCTCAATTATGGACAGAGCGACTATTTACGATAAGGAATGTTTGAATATTGCGCTTAAAACAGCAGAGAAAAATAATATCAAGGTACAGCTCAAGCGAGCAGTAGCAGGCGGTAACGATGCAGGCGCTATCCATACCTCGGCAGGAGGAGTTCGTACTACGGCGGTGTCGCTGCCGTGCAGATATATTCACTCTCAGACAGGGCTTATTTCCTCTGAGGATTTACAATCCTCGCTTGATATAGTCAAGATGACCGCTATGGAGCTGGCAAAGCTATAATGATAAAACTTATTAATAATGATGCAGCCTTTAACGCCTTAAATCCTTTTGGAATAAGGATTAAGGCGTTGTATGCTGCTTATGGCGGCACACATCTGTGCAGGTTCTATCAGGATACCTTGAGCGGTGCTGTGCTGGCAAAATACGGTGATTTGCTCATAATCGACTCCGCAGTTCCTGTAAGTGAGGAAATTATGGACTTCTGCTCAGTACTCGGGGTGAAAACCATACTATGTTCGGGAGAGTTCGAACTTGACAAAGGAAAGAGTGCCGAGGGGTACATATTAAAATATCAAACTTCCGAGCGGCTTCAAAAGCAGAGCGATAATATGATTTTGTTAAACGACGGCTTCAGGGAGATTTACTCACTGCTCAGCGACAGCTTTGATTCTTCACAGCTTGATTTCAGTGATTTCTACGTCGATATTTCTCACAAAGTTCGACACGGCTGTGCGTCCTCAGCCCTTGTGTTTTCAGGCAACAACCCTGTGTCATGTGCCGTTGCCCCTTTCGTTTCGGACAGCGGAGCTGTGATTTCGGCGGTATGTACGGATAAAACCTATAGGCAGATGGGTTTTGGGCGATGCGCTCTGCTTTCGCTGGTTGATAATCTTAACAGTATAGGAGTAAGCGATATTTATGTCCAAATTGAGGACAATTCACTTCTCAATTTTTACTGCCCTCTCGGCTTTAACGTCGCAGGTACTTGGCAGGAGATTAAAGTATAGGAAGAGATAAAATGGAAAATACATTTTTTAAAATCAGCCCCGATGTACTTAAAGCCGCAGATGATGCGATGAAGCTGTGTGCATCGGAGCTTAAAAAAATTGAAGAAATTCAAGATTATAATCAGAACAAAATGCTCTATGCTTTTCAACAAGCCGGGGTCAGCGAAAGCCATTTGGTGGCATCGACGGGCTACGGCTACGGAGACCGTGGCAGAGAGGTTTTGGATGAAATATTTGCTGCTGTATTCGATGCGGAGGATGCGCTTGTCCGCCATAATTTTGTCAGCGGCACTCACACGCTGGAGATTGCTCTGTTCGGAGTTTTAAGGCCAGGAGACAAAATGCTCAGCGTTACAGGCACGCCTTACGATACCATCCATCCTGTAATAGGCATTAACGGCGAAGGCGACGGAAACGGAAATCTACACGATTTCGGCATAGACTACGGTGAGGTTTCTCTTGCCGACGACGGTAATCCAGACTATGAGGCAATAGAGCGTGCTCTTAACGAGCCTGTGAAAATGGTATATATCCAGCGCTCACGAGGCTACAGCCTGCGCCCGTCCCTTACTTGTGTGCAGATAGCAAAAATAGCAGAGATAGCAAAGAGGAAATGTCCGAAAGCTATCGTGATGCTTGACAACTGCTACGGAGAGTTTGTGGAAAAGGAACAGCCGCTTGCTCACGGAGTGGATCTGATGGCAGGCTCTTTAATAAAAAATCCCGGCGGAGCCATTGCGCCCACCGGGGGATATATTGCGGGAAAGCGTGAGCTTGTCGAGCTTTGCGCCTGTCGATTGACAACCCCTGCTACCGGCAAGGAGGTCGGGGCAACCTTGGGACATAACCGTGAGCTCTTCATGGGAGCGTACTCCGCTCCGATGGTTACTGGCGAAGCCTTGAAAACAGCCGTTTTTGCGGCGGCAATGTTCGAGATTTTGGGCTTTGATGTAAGTCCACGCTATAACGAGGTAAGGGGCGATATAATTCAGGTGCTCAAGCTCAAATCGCCCGAGGCGTTAGTTGCTTTTTGTAAGGGAATACAAAAGGGTGCGCCTGTGGATTCATTTGTCACACCCGAGCCGTGGGATATGCCGGGCTATAGCTGTAAGGTGATAATGGCTGCCGGAGCCTTTACCCTCGGCTCGTCAATAGAGCTTTCAGCCGACGCCCCCTTGCGGGAGCCCTATGCCTGCTGGATGCAGGGAGGCATAAACTTCCCTTCGGGCAAGACAGGCGTAATGCTCGCCGCTCAGTCAATGCTTGAGGAAGGCTTGCTATGACGGTTACTTAATTAAAATATATATAAAAAGGACTGTATCCGTATTTGTTGTCCTCCATGAGCAGAATAAAGCTCTAAAATTGAGGCTTTTATCCGTACGGTTACAGTCCGTATTTTTTAAATCAGCATCCGGCTGTCGCAGTAGGTGCAAGTCAACATATCGCCTGAATTTACAAACGACCTCGGCAGGTAGACTTCGCTGTTTGTTATACAGTTTGGATTGCTGCATGTGTGAACTAAATCTCCCGTAGATGGCTCAGAGTGAATTTTTGGGGCGGGTTCGTTAAGCATTAAATATATCAGTGCCATTCTGGCGTACATACCATATACAGCCTGTTTGAAGTAGACAGCTCTCGGGTCGTTGTCAACCTCGACAGCTATTTCATCTACTCTCGGCAGTGGGTGGAGAATCTTTAAGCTTGCCTTTCCCAGACTCAGCTTTTCAGTGTCCAGCACGTAAATTCCGCTTTGCTTTTTGTACTCCTCCTCGCTTGCAAATCTCTCCCGCTGGATTCTCGTCATGTAAAGTACGTCGAGCATCGGCATAGCCTCGCTCAGACTGTTAAGCTCGGTGTACTTGCATCCGGAGCCCTTAAGTATGTTTGTGATGTAGGAGGGAAGCTTTAAGTCCGGTGTTGAAATCAGATAAAACTCGTTGCCCTCGTAGTGGCTCATTGTCTTTATCAGGGAGTGGGCGGTTCTGCCGTATTTCAAATCTCCGCAAATTCCTATTTTCAAATGGTCAAGTCTGCCGACCTCATTGTAGAGGGTTACAAGGTCGGTAAGCGTCTGCGTCGGGTGCAGATGACCGCCGTCGCCTGCGTTTATAACTGGTGCATCGGAATAGAGGCTAGCGGCTTTAGCCGAACCCTCGAGCGGGTGGCGGATTGCTATTATATCTGTGTAGCCGCTTATCATTTTAATTGTATCCTTGAGGCTTTCTCCCTTAGAAACCGAGGAGTTCATAGGATTGTCAAAGCCCAGTGTGTTGCCGCCAAGCCTCATCATTGCCGCCTTAAACGACATCTGAGTTCTGGTTGAAGGCTCGTAAAAAAGGGTTGCAAGTATCTTGCCGTGACAGCTTTCGCTGTAGCGTTGCGGGTCAGCTTTTATCTCACAGGCGAGGTCAATTACTTTTTGCAGCTTGTCCTGAGAAATTTCCTCAAGGTCGATAACATTTTCAAACATCACAAAACCTCCTTATCCTAAAAATTATACCATATATTTTTTACAGGATTTTGCTTATGAGAATTATTAAAAATAAAGTAGAATGTCGCAGACACTTCCGTCCTAAGCGCTATTTGCGTATTTGTGCCAATTGTGGTTAACGTATTTTAAGCTTTATCCGGTTTTGATTTGTACCCTTTCTAAAAAAATGTTTATTAAAAGTGGGCGTCGCAAATTTGATCATTTGCGACGCCCACTTAGTCTCAGAGTAAACTGTCAATTATACCCTTGTATGCGTCAATAGGCTTAAAGCCAATTTCAATCCCTGATTGCAAGCCGTCCTTGAATATAATCACTGTAGGTATGCTGCTAACCCCAAAACGCATTGCAAGCTTTGATTCCTCGTCCACATTGATTTTTGCAATTTTGATTTTGCCCTCGTACTCCTTATCGAGCTGCTCAATCAGTGGTGCGAGCATCTTACACGGACCGCACCAGTCAGCGTAAAAATCGACAAACAAAACTCCGCTTTCGTTCATAAGCTTATCAAATTCTGCCTCAGTTGGGTGTAAAATTGCCATACTATCAATCCTTTCCTGATTTAGTTTTTACTAAAATAGATATTTTACTCGCTGTAGGTTGTGATTTCAATGCTTTCGATGGTTACATCTTCAGTGGGTTTGCTGTTTGCATCAACATCAACTACAGCGATAGCGTCAACTACATCCATACCATCATATACTTGAGCAAATACAGTGTGTCCCCTGTCAACTGCGTTAAAAGCACCGTCCAATGTCGGGTTTCCACCGTTTTCTTCATATAAGTTTTTTACCTCGTCAGGTACAATGTCAGTGTCGAGTCCGAAAATATAGTTTAGACTGCTTACTACTGTGTCCCACTGACCTTCAGCAATATAATTTGATATCTGTTGGTGAACTGATGCCCACTGAGATTCATAGTAGTCCCAGCCTTGAAATACGTCCGCATCTGCTTGGTTGATAAAAAACTGACTGCCGTTGGTGTCAGCGCCGCTGTTTGCCATAGCAACGCTTCCTCTGATGTTGAAAAGCTTATTTGAGAATTCGTCCTCAAATGCCTCTCCGTCATATATGCTTTCGCCGCCCGTGCCGTCGCCGTTTGGATCACCGCCCTGAATCATGAAGTCCTCGATTACTCTGTGAAAGGTAAGTCCATCGTAATAGCCATCCTGAACGTGGGTTATGAAGTTTTCTACCGCCTTGGGTGCCGCTTCGGGGAAGAAACGCAGAGAAATATCTCCCAATGATGTGTGCATTATAGCCACCTGCTCACCCTCAGTAGGCATATCAAGCTGGTAGCCAACCTCGTGCTCTGTGTCATCGTAAATATCTCTTTCTATGTCGAAATCATCCCAATCAACAAGAGCAGCATTCGTAGCAGCCTCAGTTGCGGCAGTTGACTCTGACGAAGAAGTTTCGCTTGATGATGAGTTTCCGCTTGTCGTGGTCGTGGAGTCCGATGAGCAGCCGCTGACAGCAACCGAAATTGTAAGCGCAGCCAAAATGGCAGCGGCTGTTGCCTTCAATTTACGTTTTTTCAAAAATAACAATCCTTTCAATTTCAAATTCGCTCGTTGTATTAAATTCTTCCGAGCTATACATACTGATTTTAAATCATTTCTCTAAATTTAGCAAGCAAAGTTTGTTCATAAATCCTCAGTTTTGCGTCTGTAATAATTCTCGTTATCTGATAATATACTTTCTTAGAAATGCACATAACGGGAGGAAGAAAAATGACAGAATTTTATCCTGAGGGCAGACTTATAGCTTCCCCACTCAATTCAAACTGCCTGCGCTCCAAAGTCAGCCTTAGCGAGGCTTGCGCTGAGCAGAGAATATTGGAGGCAAGGGCGATAATCTGCGATGCAGAGCATAATCTGATAGTTGACCTCGGTTGTATGAAGGGGATAATCCCAAGGGAGGAGGGAGCGCTTGGCATAAAAGAGGGCACGGTCAAGGATATAGCAGTGATTTCACGTGTAAACAGACCGGTTTGCTTTATAGTAGACAGCATAGATACCGATGCCCACGGAAACCCCATTGCCTTGCTGTCACGGCGAAGAGCACAGGAAAAATGTGTTGGTGAAAAGCTCAGTAATCTTAAAATAGGGGATGTAACTCAGGGCAGAGTTACTCATCTTGAGAGCTTTGGCGCTTTTGTGGATATAGGATGTGGGGTAATTGCGTTGATGCCCATTGACTCCATATCGGTTTCAAGAATCGCCCATCCGTCTCAACGCTTCTGCGTAGGCATGGATATCAAAACTATAATTAAAAACATTGATAACGGCAGGATAAGCCTTTCTCATAAGGAGCTTTTGGGAAGTTGGGAGGAAAATGTGAGTGGTTTTACCTCGGGTGAGACAGTTGCCGGTATAATCCGCTCTGTTGAGGATTACGGCGCTTTTGTAGAGCTTACTCCAAACCTGGCAGGACTTGCCGAGCTCAAAGAGGGAATAAAAGCTGGTCAGCAAGCTAGCGTATATATTAAAAACATAATACCAGAGCGAATGAAGATAAAGCTCATAATCATCGACTCCTTTGATTCCCCTGAAAAAATCGACCCGCCAAAATACTTTTTTACCGGAGATCACCTCGACAGCTTCCTCTATTCTCCTGAGTGTTGTTCAAGAAGAATAGAGACAATTTTTTCTCATTAACACGCTCTAATTTACTTCTTTTTTTGAAATTTTTACAGCAATTTGTCTTTATACTTATTGACAGCAAGACTACAATATGATAATATAAATTAAATTCTTTGCACTGAAAAATATTACATAAAATGCAATATATCGGTACAAACTGAACAGGCGATGAATTTTCATAGCGCCGGGCCGAAAGGCAGCAGACAGACTATCAGCATCTGCGGGACAGTAAAATCCCGCAGATGCTTTTATTTTTTTGTGTATGTTTCTGTGCGTGACAAATATGCTGATTTCACAACGGAGGGATAGCTATGAACGATAATAAGAAATTTAAAGGGTTAAGCTCCGAACAAGCGAAAAGGCTTTTAGAGGAGAATGGAAAGAACGAACTAAACCCGCCTAAAAAGGAGAGCCCGCTCAAAAAAGCTCTGCACACGCTGTGTGAACCGATGTTTCTTTTATTGCTCGCCGCTTCGGTGATTTACTTCATTTTAGGAGAACCGAGGGATGGAGTGATAATGCTCCTGTTTGTAGTTGTTATCATCGGTATAGATATATTTCAGCAGCGTAAAACAGATAAAACTCTCGCCGCCTTGAAAAATCTTTCAGCACCTCGATCTCAGGTAATAAGAGACGATATTGAAATAACAATTCCAAGTAGCGAACTGGTACCGGGTGATATCCTCCTTTTATGCGAGGGCGCAAAAATACCGGCAGATGGTGAAATTCTGAGCTGTAGCGATCTCTGTGTTGACGAATCCTCTCTTACGGGCGAAAGCGAGGGCGTTTGGAAACATTCTGTTGATTCACAAGCCAAAAGTGATGGCTATTGGAGGCGGGATTACTGCTATGCGGGAACGCTTGTAACCCAAGGCAGTGCCACGGTTTTAGTAAAAAAAACCGGAGCCAACACAGAATATGGTAAAATCGGTAAAAATATAGCTGAAGCTCCGGATATGCCCACACCTCTGCAAAAGCAGACCGGACGTCTTGTAAAGATTTGCGCATTTGTTGCGGCGGCTCTGTTTTTACTTGTAGCTGTAGTTACATTTATTAATACAGCCGCACCAACTGTAGGAGATGCCATAATTCAGAGTATTCTCTCCGGCGTCACCCTTGCAATGGCAATGATACCCGAGGAATTTCCCGTTGTACTCACCGTATTTCTCTCCATGGGAGCATGGCGTCTGGCTCGAAAAAATTCCCTGGTGAGAAAGATGCCTTCAGTAGAAACTCTGGGCTGTGTCTCAGTTTTGTGCGTGGATAAAACGGGTACAATTACCCTAAACGATATGACCGTGACCGAGCTTTGCCCTCTTGGCTGTGAAAAAAAACACTTGGCGTATATTATGGGGCTTGGCTGTGAAAAGGAGACCTATGACCCAATGGAGAACGCAATGCTCAAGTGTTGTGATGACTTGGGACTAAATAGGGAATATTTGTTTTCCGGAGAGCTCATCAAAGAATACGCATTTACAAACAAGCTAAAAATGATGGGCCATGTCTGGAAAAAAGACAACAAAGTTATAATAGCTGCCAAGGGTTCACCAGAAGCGATAATTCCCCTTTGTAAGTTGAGTAATGAGGAGCGCAGTGATGCTCTAAACCGCTTTCAAGCGTTTTCAGCTGAAGGATTGAGGGTTATTGCAGTGGCACAAATGTCACTCGCATCCGACAGCGAAATACCGTCGGAGCTCACAGACTGTCAATTAGAACTTTTGGGGCTTGTCGGTCTTATGGATCCGCCCAGACCCTCGGTTGATAAGGATATTGCCCTGTGCAGCCGTGCGGGAATTAGGGTTATTATGATTACCGGCGACGGTGCGGCTACGGCCTCCAGCATAGCTCGCAAGGTAGGAATCCAAAACAGCGACAAAATCATTACAGGGGAAATGCTCGATCAAATGAGTGATGAAGAGCTCGTTCGCGCTGTGAAAACAGTTAATGTTTTTTCTCGAGTCATCCCAGAGCACAAGATGAGAATTGTCAAGGCAATCAAAAGCAGCGGCGAGGTTGTCGCCATGACAGGTGACGGCGTAAATGACGCTGCGGCATTAAAATATGCAGATATCGGAATAGCAATGGGAAAGCGGGGCAGCGAAGTATCCAGAGAAGCTGCGGATTTGATTTTGCTCGATGACAATTTTTCAACGATAGTTGATTCCGTTAGGGATGGTCGAAGGATATTTGATAACATAAAAAGAGCAGTGGGATATATATTCTCTATTCACGTTCCAATTGCAGCAGCGTCTTTGATAGCTCCGATGTTGGGTATAACCTCCGGTTCGCTTATGCTTTTACCTCTGCACATTGTTTTGCTGGAACTTATAATTGACCCTACCTGCTCGATAGTTCTGGAAAGGCAGCCTGCCGAGAAGGATATTATGCAGCGACCACCCAGAAGCCCAAAAGCCGGGCTTGTTACCCTCGGCGGTATGATTAAAAGCTTAATACAGGGAGGCGTTATATTCGCCGCCTCGTTTGGATCTTATCTTTTTTATCTCAATTCGGGCTTCTCTGCGGAATATGCTCGCTCGATGGGGCTTTCAATAATAATCTTGTCAAATCTTCTGCTTGTATTTGTAAACAGCAGTGAAAAAGAATTTATGATAAATTCGCTGAAAGCCTTGGCAAGAGACAAGGTAATGTGGATTACCGCAGCAGCTACAGTTGTGTTAGTTGCTCTTGTGTTATATACTCCATTGAGCGGACCGCTCAACCTTGTTCCACTATGTGTCGTCGATCTTGCAATAGCTGTTGCGTTGGCTGTTGCATCGGTTTGTTGGTATGAGCTGGTAAAGTTGGTTAGAAGAATTAAGACTGCGCACAAGCATAGAGATTAAAGAAATCAAGTCTAAAATCTGCAATTAAATAAAAGGCTTAACTCTGCTGTTGAGCGGTTGTTAAGCCTTTTAAATTTTGATAGCATTACAGAATGACCTATATATCCTACAAGTTTTAACTGTACATTCTAAAAATTTAGCCTGATTGTTACAAAATCTTAAACATACTTACAGCGATTTTCGTTGCAAATATTTCCTAGTTATTGTATAATATACTTGTTAAATATAGGAGGTGGGGCGAAATGACGGAAGAAAAAGCGACAAATGCGGCTGATTATGCGGCTATGATTAGCCGTGAACCGTCTACAGGCGGTTACAGCGAACGCTATGGCGGTGGATACAGCTCGGGATATGTCGCCCCGGAAATTCGTGATGCCTCTAACTATCTCTCAGAAGCAATGAAGCGACAGGCGGAACAGTTGGGTTTAAAAATGACCCAAAGCAGGGGTTACTTAAACTTCGGAGCTGGTATTCGGGCTTCTATGAGGGATTATGTGATAACTCTTCCCACAGCCTTTGAATGGAAGAAAAACTATTATAGCCGTGAGTTGATTGCCTATTCTCGTGATTGCGCAGATGATATATATTCATCTCCGCTGCTTTTGGAAATTGAGAGGGTCAAGCTCCTCAAATCGCTTACCGAGAAGGAATTTCGTCTCAGACAGTTTAACATGACTCAACTTATCGGGGCGGATTTTCAGCTTGTTGAGTTCGACGGGCGCACAGCCGTCCTTACGTCTGAAATTGGTTTGAGGGTTGTCAAGCGGATATATTTTTTGGTAAAAAATGGCGCAGAGGTATTTACTCTCCGTCTTAATTTTTCAGCTCTAATTGATAATGTAGAGGAAATTACAAAAAGAATATGTAGTAGTCTTAAATTTATAAATGCATAGTTTTGATAAAATATACGATTTTTTATGATGGAGAGTATTTTGACAAAGCAGCAGCCATAATATATCACAGATTATATTTATTAGCTATAAAACAATATAGTTAAAACATGTATAAACTAATTATGATTACCTAATTGGGTTTTGTAATATATCTTATAAATATTTTTGCATTTTGTTGCTTGTGTGCACAAATTAACCACTCGCATTTAGTTATCTTTTCCAAAATTTATTGTGCACAAAATTTCTTGTTCTAAAAACATTGTGTGTTCTCGAAATATGTTGTACAATTATTACATTGAAGGTGCAGTATAATGTACCTTCGTGTTATTCAATATCAAAGGAGGATAATGATGGGAATTTCCGAAAACCTGAAAAAGGGTACCTCTGAAATGCTTATTCTCTTTCTCTTGGAAAAGGAGGATATGTACGGCTATCAGCTTGCTCAGGAGTTACGTGAACGCAGTGAAGGGTACTTTGTTATGCCTGAGGGATCTCTTTATCCGACGCTCTATCGCCTGATTGAAAAGGGTGTTGTCAGTGACAGACAGGAGATAGTTGGTAAGAGGCTTCGTAAGTACTATCACTTGGAGGAAGCGGGCAAGGAGTATCTCAAATCCATTGTTGATGAGTACCGTGCAATCAATATCGGTATTCAGAAGGTGCTTGGAGAGGATTTGCTCAAGGATCTTTCAGTGTAATTGATTAGACAGATAATGATGGGAAAATCTTTCTAACAAATTACAATCCCCCGGCTACAGCCGGGGGATTTTGTGTTGTATTAAGTTGTATATGTAAAATTAAACTAAAACCTTGGATCTCCACTTGCCTTTTTTCCATCTCCACAACATCAATATTCCTCTGAGACACTCGTCTGCTGCAAAGGCTATCCACAGTCCGTTAAGTCCGAGACCAAGCGGAACAGCAAGCAGATAAGAGCCGAGTGTGCTGACTATCCACATTGAAAATATAGCCACTCCCGTAGGGAAAAACACGTCTCCCGCTCCTCTTAGCGCATTTATGATGGTCAGGTTTGTCGTACGCCCCATCTCGACAAAAATTGTGAGAATTATTAGGTTAGCGCCCATTTCAATAACGGCTTGATTGTCCGTAAACAGGCCGATTAAATTATAGCGGAAAATAATACCGACAATCTCTAAACACATTGCTATGATAAATGCGCACCTAAAAGCTTTAAGCCCGCTTTTGTATGCCTCGTCATATTTTTTAGCTCCGCACAGATGACCGGTCATAATCTGTGAAGCTTGACCTATTGAAACAGAGAAGATGTAGAAGAACATAGAAATATTTGAGATGTAAGTTTTTGTGATTAGTTCGGTATCACTGAGACAGTTGAGGACAATAGAGGTTACGACAATCTGAGAGATGTTGTAGTTAAAAGACTCAAAAGCAGATGGCACGCCGATTTTAAGCAGCTGCCACATATCTTTGAATGGAAAAGGCTTTAACAGTTTAAAGATAGACGGCTTTTCCACAAGGGTGAAAACGACTATTGCCAGCGCTATTACTCCTACAACTCTGCTCAGAGAAGTTGCTATGGCAGCGCCCTTTACGCCGAGCTGAGGAGCACCCAAAAGCCCCAGTACAAATATCACGTCTAGCACCGTATTTATAATATTCATAACTACGGTTACATACATGGGTGGTTTAGTGTATCCGTGATTTCTGATTATTGCCGATAATGCGTTTAACAGACCTTGTGTAAACAGAAAGCCGCCGACAATCTTCATATATTCGTCAGCAAATTGAAGTACTTCGCCCTGAGCACCAATGAAAGCCAAAATCGGCTTGCTGAATATAAGCAACGCAAGACTGATCACAATTCCAATCAGCAGATTAAATGTAATGGACAGTGCTGCAATTCTTGATGCTTCCTGCCGTTTGCCTGCTCCGAGATTTTGTGAAATTAAAACAGCGCTTGCAGTTGATAAAACAGTGAATACCAAAGTGCAGATCGAAATAGCTTGGTTAGCAGTGTTGACTGCGGAAGCTGCGAGATCGTTGTAGCGACTGAGTACAAAAACGTCTACAAAGCCAAGCGTCATGAATAGAGCTGTTTCAATAAATATAGGCCAAGCCAGGCTGAATAAGGTGATTTTTTTCATTTTGTCCGTCCTCCTTGTTTGCATTATTCCTTTTCACCGAGGTATTCTAACTGCTTTATGCTGTCAAGTCAAGTGGTTAGACCATTGTTTCGCTATTGTTTTTTTACATGACAGATATGCCTCAATAATTTCTCTATTGTGAACATATTGTAAAATTCAATTTCCTTTATTTACGACAAAAATAAAGTGTGTTATAATCGATTAGAAGAAAAAATAGAAAGGGAATTTGTATGAATAAGATGTGTCCGAACTGTGGCAGGGAGTACTCAGACGAACTTCCCAGCTGCCCATATTGTGCAGAAAATGTTTCTGAGAAAGAGGAAACCTCAGAACAGCCAAAATCAAACGAATTTGTTGATGAAAAGGCTGCTGTTCAAGACGGCTTTGAGCAACCTGATTTTTCAGACGATTTTAACGATCCCTCATCTCCAAATGGCAAAAAATCACCATCGAAAAAAACAATAATAGCAATTACTGCGAGCGCAGTTGTAGTAATTGTGGTGATTATACTGCTTGCTGTCTTTGTATTCGGCAATAACAACCACGGTGGCGACGGTGCTGGCAACGGTGGAAACACCAGTGCAACTGAAGAGCTTACCATGCCCAGCGGATATGAGGAGATAATCGAAAACATCGAGGATGAGGACGGAAATATCATAACTCAAGCAGTTGATTCTTATGGCAATACAATTACCAGAGAGGTCGATGAGGATGGAAATATAGTTACAACCTATGTCGGTCTCGATGGTACAACCTCGACTGTGACTACTGACCGTGAGGGTAATATTATTTCTTATGATATACCAAGCACTTCGTCGAGCGCAGGTTCGTCCTCAGCTGCTTCTTCAGGCAACACCTCCACTAATAATAATTCGAGCTCAGCTGCGAATAGTCAAACTTCATCTTCGGAATCTTCTTCTCACTCATCTTCCGGCTCATCTTCAAACAATACTTCGTCAAATCAACAAACCTCAGATGGCACTGTGACGATAAACGGCAAACAGTTTGAAGTTGGCGACACCGTCACTATGAGGATGACAGTTGGAGGTATCAATGAGCTGGTGGCAGCTTTCCAGTTTGGCATTGATTACGACAATGAACTTCTGGAGCTTAATGCTGATTCTGTTATCCCTTATAACTCGTCCTGCATTATGAACACTAACTTAAATGGTTCTATATTAATGAATTGCATTTCAGCAAGCGTTGGAGTTGAATTTTCTGCTCCTGTACAGGTTTTGGAGTGTAAATTCACAGTGAAGGAGAGCACTTCAAAGGCCTGCGATATTTCGGTTGATATGAATGAATCACAAATATGCACCGGTGTCGGTACACAGGAAATTGTCGATGTTACCAACCAGGCAGAAATTGATATTGAAGTAGAATAAGCTAGGTGCAATATTTGAATTTAAAGATATAAGTCATTGTAAAATCCACCATAGAGTAGCTAACAAGCTGAGTCTATGGTGGATTTTCTATTAGCTGTTTTTACTATTTCTCACCCTAAAATTGCCTACAGCGTAATATAAACCGAGGTGATTTTATGCGTGCGCTTAAAACTCGGGATAAAAAAAGACTGAAAAAGCTATGCAAGGCTGTGAGCGTAATGCTTATGATTGTTATAGCCTTTTTTGCCTACATTGAGTTTAAAATAGAGCCGTCAATTATGGATTTAACTGAGATTAAGGCTCAAACCCTCGCAACAGAGGCGATTAATACGGCTGTGGATAGGGTCATCGAAGAGCTCAAGTTTACATATGATGAGCTGGCTGAAATAAGGTACACCGATTCAAATACTATAAGCAGTATTTCAACCAACACAGTAAATGTAAATAAGCTGAAATCCGGGGTATCTCTCGAGGTTCAAAACCAGCTTGATAAGCTTCAACATAAAGAATTCAATTATTATCTCGGTGACATATCCGGATTTGAGCTTTTAAACGGTATGGGTCCAGTGCTCAGTGTTCAGCTGTATTTTTCAAGCAGTATTGAAACTGAAATAATTAACTCATTGGAATCAGCCGGTATTAACCAAACTCAGTCAACCTTGGAAATACGCGTAAAGGCAGAGGTTTTTTTGACCTCGGACGAGGAATATCCTAATGTAGTAATCGAAACAAATGTACCTGTAGCCCAAACTCTTATCGTGGGAGAACTGCCAACCTATATGTACAGAAGCTGGTAGTGCTCGACAAGATGTAAAAAACATGATATATTATTAATATTAAATTAAAGGTTGTGAATTTATGTTTAAGGGATTGAAGCTTGCGGGCTTGTGCATTTTTGGCACTGAGGGAATAGCCGCCGGAGAACTGAGAAGAATGGGAGCCGAAAACGTCAGCGCTGAAAACGGCAGGGTAGTGTTTGACTATTCCGATAAGCTTTTGGTGCGCTCTAATCTCCGTTGCCGCTACTGCGAGAGAATAGTCTTACTCGCCGGTGTTTTCAAAGCCATTACCTTTGAACAGCTGTTTGAAAATGTACGCTCAATACCTTGGGAAAATATCACAGGTAAAGCCGGGGCTTTTCCTGTAAACGGAAGCAGCCTGAGTTCAAAGCTCTCCAGCATCCCTGCATGTCAAAAAATTATTAAGAAGGCTATTGCTTCTCGCCTAATGTCAAAGTTTAAGGTGTCACATTGCCCCGAGGACGGAGCGATTTATAGAATCCATTTTGTTGCGCTTAAGGATACATTTTCGATTATGGTTGACACAAGCGGCGAAGGGCTTCACAAGAGGGGCTACCGAGCTCAGTCCATGGAAGCGCCAATCAAGGAAACTCTAGCCGCCGTAATAGCGGATTTGGCAATTATAAAATCCAATCACACCGTAATAGACCCCACCTGTGGTTCGGGAACTTTGCTGATTGAAGCGGCGATGAAGGCGAAAAATATAGCGCCGGGACTGCATAGAACCTTTGCCTGTGAAAGCTGGCAGCAGATAGATAAGGAGCTTTGGCGTAGCGAGAGAGCCTTGGCGGTTGAAGATATTATCACTGATTGCGGTTTTCATGGCTACGGTTACGACATTGACGATGAAGCAATAGCGCTGGCAAAGCAAAACGCCGAAAAAGCAGGGGTCGCCGCCTGTCTGCACTTTGAAAAGCGTGATATAAGGGATTATTCCGATCATTTTGACCGCTCTACGGTAATTTGTAACCCTCCCTATGGCGAAAGATTGCTCGACTATAAAAAAGCGAGAGAGATTTATACCGTGATGGGGAAGAAGTTTGAAAAAGCCCCGGGCAAGAGCTATTATATAATCTCTCCCGACGAGGAGTTTGAGAGATATTTTGGCAGAAAAGCCGATAAGAGAAGGAAGATATACAACGGCAAGCTGAAATGTCAGATATATATGTATTTTAAAAACTGAGAAAATAGATTTGAAGAATAAAATTTCACGGGCTTGGCTAGTGTCAAGCCCGTTTGCTATTGCGCTATTTACCGGGCTAATTGTAAAAAAATTATTAAGTAGGATAAAAATCCCAAAAAACGCTTGATTTTTCCGTAAGTTGGTATATAATAAAATTAGCACTCAAGGAGTGAGAGTGCTAAAGCATTACAGAAAATTTGCTAAGGAGGCAATTATTTATGACTATCAAACCACTGTTGGACAGAGTAGTATTAAAGATGGAGGAAGCTGAAGAAACCACAAAGAGCGGAATCGTTTTGGCGGGTTCAGCCAAAGAAAAGCCGCAGTTTGCTAGTATAGTAGCAGTAGGCCCGGGCGGAGTAGTTGACGGCAAGGAAGTTGAGATGTACGTCAAGGTCGGCGATAAGGTAATCACAAGCAAATATTCCGGCACAGAGGTAAAGCTTGACGGTGAGGAATACACCATAGTACGTCAGGGCGATATTCTGGCAGTAATTGAATAAATAATATATATCAATAAGGGAGGAAATTTATTATGGCAAAGCAGATAGCATACGGCGAGGAAGCAAGAAAGGCTCTTATGAACGGCGTTAACCAGCTCGCTGATACAGTAAAAATCACACTCGGTCCCAAGGGCAGAAACGTAGTTCTCGATAAGAAATTTGGTGCACCGCTTATTACAAACGACGGCGTAACAATCGCAAAGGAGATAGAGCTTGAGGATCCGTTTGAGAACATGGGGGCTCAGCTTGTAAAAGAGGTTTCCATTAAGACAAACGACGTAGCAGGCGACGGTACAACGACAGCTACATTGCTTGCACAAGCACTTATCCGCGAGGGCATGAAGAACGTAACAGCCGGAGCTAATCCGATGGTTCTCAAAAAAGGCATCAGCGAGGCAGTGGAGAAGGCTGTAGAGGCTATTGAGAACAACTCTCAGAAAATCAAAGGCTCAGATGATATAGCAAGGGTTGCAACAATTTCCTCGGCAGATGAATATATCGGTAAGCTCATTGCCGAGGCTATGGATAAGGTCAGCAGTGACGGCGTAATCACAGTAGAGGAATCAAAGACTGCCGAGACCTATTCAGAAGTAGTAGAGGGAATGATGTTTGACAGAGGTTATATCGCTCCCTATATGGTAACTGATACCGAGAAAATGGTTGCAGAGCTTGACGATCCCTACGTTCTTATAACTGATAAGAAGATTTCCAACATTCAGGAAATTCTTCCTCTCCTTGAGCAGATTGTCCAGTCCGGCAAAAAGCTTTTGCTCATTGCTGAGGACGTGGAGGGCGAGGCTCTCACTACCCTCGTTCTCAACAAGATCAGAGGTACATTCACATGTGTAGCTGTTAAGGCACCCGGCTTCGGCGACAGAAGAAAGGAAATGCTCCAGGATATCGCTATACTCACCGGCGGTCAGGTAATCTCCTCTGATTTGGGTCTTGAGCTTAAGGATACTACCCTTGACCAGCTCGGCCGTGCAAGACAGGTTAAGGTTGACAAGGAGAATACTATCATTGTTGACGGCGCAGGCGACAGCGATGAAATCAAGGCAAGATGTGGTCAAATCAGAACTCAGATCGAGAACACAACCTCCGACTTCGACAGAGAGAAGCTTCAGGAGAGACTCGCAAAGCTCGCAGGCGGCGTAGCAGTAATCAAGGTAGGCGCAGCTACTGAGGTCGAAATGAAGGAGAAGAAGCTCCGCATAGAGGATGCTCTGGCTGCTACAAAGGCAGCTGTCGAGGAAGGCATAGTAGCAGGCGGCGGTATCGCCCTTATCAACGCTATCCCGGCTGTTGCCGAGCTCGCAAACTCTGTAGAGGGCGACGAGAAGACAGGCGTAAATATCGTGCTCAAAGCCCTTGAGGAGCCGCTTCGTCAGATTGCCGCTAACGCAGGCCTCGAGGGTAGCGTAATCGCCGAGAACGTAAAGAACTCAGGCAAGGTAGGCTACGGCTTCAATGCAAAAGACGAGGTTTATACCGATATGATTTCAGCTGGTATTGTAGATCCGACCAAAGTTACACGTTCGGCCCTCCAGAATGCAGCGTCAGTTGCTTCAATGGTACTCACAACCGAATCACTCGTAACGGATATCAAAGAGCCCGCTCCGGCTGCTCCGGCATCCCCTGACATGGGTGGTATGTATTAATCCGTTATCAAAAATAGATTTTTCACCCCTCGGGAAACCGAGGGGTGATTTTTGCTTTCGCTGTTGCGCCCGCCTTCTCTGCGCCTAGCCGTCGGCATGGCGCTTTTTACAGCGCAAATTTATCTTGACATAGTGTGTGTCACACGCTATAATATAGATATAATGTGTGGAACACACTATAGTGTATATACCAGGAGGTGGGAACTTGGATTACGATGAAGTTGTTTCGGGGCTTATTTTGGAGCTACGCAGGGGAACGCTGATTATGCTGGTGCTCAGCAGACTCAGAAAACCCAAGTACGGTTATGAGCTTGTAAAACAGCTCAAGGATAGCGAAATACCGATAGAAGCAAACACTCTTTATCCGCTTATGCGCCGTCTTGAATTCCAAGGACTTTTAAAAAGCGAGTGGAATACAAGTGAAACCAAACCCAGAAAGTATTACAAAACCACTGAGGACGGATTAATTGTGCTCGGCAGGGTAAAGGAATATTGGGAAAAATTCTCCACAAATGTGGATAGCCTATTGGAGGAAGAAAATGAATAACGATTTAATAGAGAGATACATCTACGCCGTGACTAGGCGGCTGCCCTCAAAGCTCAGGAGCGAGGTGGGGGAGGAGCTGAGAGGATTAATTGATGATATGCTTGCTGACCGCTGTGGAGAGCTGACCCCGCAGGATAAAGATGTGCGAGTAGTGCTTACTGAGCTCGGCACGCCTGCGGAGGTTGCCGAGAAGTACACCGCCGACTCTCCTAAGTGTTTGATAGGGGCACCATATTATTACACCTATACAACCGTACTAAAAATTGTACTTTGCTGTGTAGCGTTCGGAATAATACTAGCTTCAGTAATAGAGCTTTTGTTTGGCAACAATAGCGTCCAGTGGTACTCGTTTTTGGGAACTCTGGCGTTGAATTTGTTCTCTGCACTTTGTGCCTGCTTTACCTTTATTACATTGCTATTTGCCGTTTTTTACCGCAAGGGTATAGATTTGGGTCGGGATAATTCTCTTGAAGATTTACCCTCCGTACCTAATAAAAAAGAAAAAATCGGCAGAGCTTCATCAGCTGCTCTCATAGTCTTTATTATTTTAGTAGCTTTGGCGTTCACCATCTTTCCGAATATCTTTGTTGTTTTTGTCAACGGAGAAATGCTCCCCATCTTCAACACCGAAGTAATGCGCTCATGCTGGTATATACTACTCATTTTTGCCGCACTTGGCATAATTAGAGAGTGTGTAAAGCTGATTGAGGATAGATACAACTTTCGTGTAATGGTGGTTTGCATTGTCACCAATCTGCTATCTATAGCTATGTGTTTTTGGTGGCTGCTGCGTGATAATCTCATCAACCCAATTTTTCAAAGCTCAATACTGGACATATTTCCCTCGGATAAAGAGATAGTAATAAATATGTTCAGCAACTTCCAGTACTTCTTGCTATTTGTTATTACAATGGCTTTAATTATTGACACGGCGGAAGCTGTGTATAGGTATTTTAAATACAAAAATTCCTGCTATAGCTATAAATAATATAAACACGGACAGCCACCTTGTGCGGCTGTCCGTGTTTCCGTTTCAGTATTTTAATGTAAGCTTAATAATGACCAGTTTAATCAAAACTCCCTGAGCAGTCTGATTTTCCCGATTACAGGCAGTTCCTTGGCATAGCCCTTTACTGCATTATAAATGCCAATTACAGCCAGTAAAAGCCATGAGCCGTAAAGAATTATCGAAATGATAATATTTATAATTGATACAGCTATGTAAGCTCCCATACCTGCCATTCCGCCCAGACCGATAAGGCTGGTGAGGACGAAATTTACAATGGATATGGCTACGAGATAGAGGCAGAGCGTAAGCCCCTGATTGCCGTGAAATCTCAGGTAGCGGGAGTAAGGCTTCACAATCATAGGAATAAAGAAAAAGTACCCCAGGTAGCTTACAAAAGCAAGAATCTTGTTCTCCTGTACGTCCTGTGCGTCCTGCATGGAGCTTTCGTCCGTAGTGTCGAAGAAGAAGGTCTTGGTCTTATTTACAGCCTTGTCAAAACCTGACTTGACTTTATCGCTGTTACTGCTGTAGCCGCCTTGCTGATATGCGCCCTGAGCCTGGTTTGACCCGGTAGGGGGAGTCTGGTGGGTTACATTTGTGCCGCATTTAGAGCAAAATACAACTCCATCGTTAAGCTCAGTACCGCACTTAGGACAAATTAGCATTATATTACCTCCCAAATAAATTCGTGTGAATTCCAAGTATAAATATATATGATTAAACAGGCGCTTAAATGCCGTTATTCAATCATAGCTATGAGCTTTTGCTCGGCTGCCGCTGCGTCTGCCTTGCCTCGGCTGTTTTTCATAACGAAGCCCACCAAAGCCTTTATAGCTTTTACCTTGCCGTTTTTGTAATCCGTTACAGCATTGGGGTTAGCTTCTACAGCCTTTTGGCAAAGCTCTGTAAGAGCCGCATCGTCGAGACTGCCCATATCGTTTTCGTCAATAAGCTCGCTCGGCGCTTTGCCTGTTTCAAGCATTTTTGCCAGAGTTTTCTTGGCGAGATTCATCTTAATCTTTCCCTCGTCAAGAAGCTTGATTAGGGCGTTAAGATTTTCAGCGCTTACTTTGATGTCAAACTCCTCTTTTGCGTTGTCGTTTTCGAGAATGGAGAAAATCTGACCGATGATAAAGTTAGCGGCGGTTCTCGGAGTTTTTGTGCCCTCGCTTGCCTTCTCGAAAAATTCAGCCACAGCTCTGTATTTTACAAGCAGCCTGGCATCGTTTTCGGGAATTTCCAGCTCGCTGATATATCTTTGTAGCTTCTGATCGGGCAGCTCTGGAAGAGTTTTTCTAATTTCCTCAACCTTTTCACGGGGAACTTGAATTGTAACCAAATCCGGGTCGCGAAAATAACGGTAGT
The DNA here is from genome assembly GCA_946500295.1 of uncultured Clostridia bacterium. GTDB lineage: Bacteria > Bacillota > Clostridia > Oscillospirales > Acutalibacteraceae > UBA7067. The sequence goes on from CAMMVF010000005.1 coordinate 79,447, forward strand.
CGTTGGCGTCCTCCTTGCCCCTCATCGACGAGGTGGTGTCGCTTACCTCGTCGTAGCGCAGAGTCTCCTGCTCAACCTTGCCGCCGCTTTCTATCAAGTCAACCTGACGGTTAAACTCATACTCCATAGCCTTTGTCATAAAGGTGATGGAGTTCATATTCTTAATCTCGGTTCTTGTGCCGAACTCATCACTGCCCTCGGGTCTGACTGAGATATTTACGTCGCATCTCATAGAGCCTTCCTGCATCTTACAGTCCGAAACACCGATGTACTTCATAATTAGCTGGAGTTTTTCAACATACTCCTTAGCTTCCTCGGGGGAGCGAATATCGGGCTCGCTGACAATTTCGATAAGCGGTACTCCGCCTCTGTTGTAGTCCACGTAGGTGTCTCCGTGGCTGTGAATCAGCTTTCCGGCGTCCTCCTCAATGTGAATCCTTGTCAAGCGGATTTTCCTGCCGTTGCTCAGTTCAACGTAGCCGTTTAAGCACAGCGGCTTGTCGTACTGTGAAATCTGGTAAGCCTTCGGCAGGTCGGGATAGCAGTAGTTTTTTCTATCCATTTTTGAGATTTCGGGGATCTCACAGTTAGTTGCTAGCCCTGCTTTAATAGCGTAATTTACTACTTCCTCGTTGAGCTTGGGGAGTGTTCCCGGAAGTCCTATGCATATAGGACAACAATGGGTATTTGGGTCTCCGCCGAACTGAGTAGTGCAGCCGCAGAATATCTTTGTCTTGGTCGTAAGCTCTACGTGGGTTTCAAGCCCTGCTACCATTTCGTATTTCATAGCGATACCCCCAGTCCGGAATTTTTAAATATCTCGCTGCCTACAGCCTGCTCGTACTGCCATGCGGCGTTAAGTATAACATGCTCGCAGAAGGTGTTGCCTATAAGCTGCATGCCTATCGGCATTCCCTTAGCGTTTTGACCGCAGGGGATAGACACGGCTGGAAGCCCGGCAATGTTCACCGGAACAGTGCAGATGTCCGTAAGATAAGTCTCGATAGGATCGGACACAGCCTTGCCGCACTCAAACGCTGTCATTGGTACGGTGGGGGCAAGGATAAGGTCGCAGTGTTCAAATGCGTTTTTAAACGAGCGTACTATCGAGCCTCTGAGATTTTGAGCCTTTTTATAATAAGCGTCATAATAGCCTGCGCTGAGAACATAAGAGCCTAGCAGGATTCTCCTCTGCACCTCGTCTCCAAAGCCCTCGCTGCGGGTTTTGCATATCATGTCGTTTACGTCCATATATTTCGGCGTTTTGTAACCGTAGCGGATTCCGTCGTATCTTCCGAGGTTAGAGGATGCCTCCGCGCAGGCGATGATATAATAAACCGGCAAAGCATATTTGAGCGCAGGAAGGTCGAAGTAGACAATCTCCGCACCCAGGCTCTCATAAACCTTAGCGGCGTCTAAAATAGCCTGCTTTACATCGTCTCTTATTCCCTCAAGATATTCTCTGGCTATTCCGATTTTCTTACCCTTGATAGAATCCTTTAAAGTAGGGGTTGCAGCTTGTTTAGCCCCCTGAGAAGTGGAATCCATCGGGTCATACTGTGAGATAGCGTCGAAAACTATAGCGGCGTCCTCGACGGTTGTAGTGATAGGACCTATCTGGTCGAGACTTGAAGCATAGGCTATAAGGCCGTAACGTGAGACTGAGCCGTATGTAGGCTTTAAACCTACAATGCCGCAGAAGCTTGCGGGCTGGCGAATAGATCCGCCGGTGTCTGAGCCCAAGCCGTAAGCCGCTATATTTCCGCCTACTGCGCTTGCCACGCCGCCGGAGCTTCCTCCTGCTACATGATTAAAGTTGTGCGGGTTTTTAGCCCCTCCGAAGCAGGAGGTTTCGCACGATGAGCCCATGGCGAACTCGTCCATATTTGTCTTGCCGAGCAAAACGGCGTTCTGGCTTTTAAGATTGCTCCAAACTGTTGCGTCATAAATCGGCTTGTAGCCCTTTAATATCTTCGAGCAGCAGCTTGTCTCGATGTCCTTAGTGGAGATGTTGTCCTTTAAGGTCATCGGGATACCTTCCAAGGGGGAGAGCTGTTCGCCCTTGGCTATTTTTTCATCGACCGCTTTTGCAGTGTCAAGGGCTGTCTGCGGCGTCACATTTACATATGCGTTAAGCTTGCCGTTTATCTTATCTATTTCAGAGAGATATTTTTGGGTAAGCTCAGTACAGCTGATTTCCTTAGATTCCAGCATTGAGCTTATCGTGCTTATCCTCCCTTTGATTTCACTCATTAGCCTTCAGTCCTTTCAGTATCTTACAGCACTCTTTTTTTAACCAGGAAGTGGTCGTTTTCACTGTCGTTTGCATTTTTTAAGATTTCATCAACGCTGTACGAGGGAACAACCTCATCCTTTCTGAATACATTTGACAAATTGTTGATATTGTCGAACGATTCTCCGTCGTCGGCAGCGTCGTTAATAGTGTTTGCAAACTCAATTATTTCAGCCATGTCCTTGGTCAAAGCGTCTAGCTTTTCTTCCGGAACAGAAAGCTTCGCCAGATTGGCGATTTGTTTTATATCTTCATGTGTAACCATGCTAACACCTCTTTATCTAAGCTTGATGTGAACCTCTCGCAGCTGCTGTTCGGTTACCTCGCTCGGGGCGCCGAGCAGAAGATCCTGAGCGTTGCTGTTCATCGGGAAGGCTATAACTTCTCTGATGTTTTCTTCCTCACACAAAAGCATCAACATTCTGTCTACACCGGGGGCCATTCCTGCGTGCGGCGGTGCACCATACTGGAAGGCATTGTAGAGTGACGAAAACTTCTCCTTCAAATCCTCCTCGCTGTAGCCGGCAATCTCAAATGCTTTAATCATTATGTCGAGGTCGTGATTTCTCACAGCGCCTGAGGAAAGCTCCACACCGTTGCATACGATGTCATACTGATATGCAAGTACATCGCAAGGGGCGAGGGTGTTTAAAGCCTTCATGCCGCCCTGAGGCATAGAAAACGGGTTGTGAGTAAAGGCGATGACTCCGGTTTCCTCGTCATGCTCGAACATCGGGAAGTCAACTATAAAGCACATCTCGAAGCGGCTTTTATCAATCAAATCAAGTCTTGTAGCTACCTCGGTTCTGATCTGACCCGCAAGCTTCGGAGCTTCCTCCGCTGAATCGGCTATGAAGTAGATTACATCACCTGGCTTAGAGCCGTTAATCTCTATGAGCTTTTCACGGTCGCCCTCCTTGAGGAACTTGTCTATAGGACCGTCGAAGCTTAAATCATCTCTGACCTTTACATATCCGAGGCCTTTCATTCCTATGGATAGCGCAAACTCCTCCATCTTTTTAAACCAAGTCTTTGACTGCTTGGCAGCGTCCGGTACGTTTATAGAGCGAACTGTTTTCTTTAGGAATGGCTTGAAATCCGTTTCATCAAACATCGGACTTATATCTTTAATAAGCAGGGGATTTCTGAGGTCCGGTTTGTCTGTGCCGTAGCTCAGCATAGCTTCCTTGTAGGAAATTCTTCTGAACGGCGGCTTTGAAACCTCCTTGTCCGAGAATTTTGTGAAGGTGTCGTACAGCACCTGCTCGGCTACGTCGAATACGTCCTCCTGAGTGGCAAACGCCATCTCGAAGTCAAGCTGATAAAACTCTCCGGGCGAGCGGTCAGCTCTTGCGTCCTCATCACGGAAGCAAGGAGCTATCTGGAAGTATTTGTCAAAGCCCGACACCATCAAAAGCTGCTTGAAGATCTGAGGTGCCTGCGGTAGGGCATAAAACTTGCCCTTGTGCTTCCTGCTGGGTATGAGATAATCTCTCGCACCCTCGGGGGAACTGGCGGAGAGTATTGGTGTGTTTATTTCGTTAAAGCCTAGCTCAGTCATCTTTGAACGCAAAAACGCAATAACCTGACTGCGGAACAAGATATTATTATGAACCTTAGGATTTCTCAAATCAAGAAAGCGGTACTTGAGACGAATATCCTCCTTGGTATCTGTCGAGGTTAACACCTCAAATGGGAGGTTGTTTTTGCACTTGCCCAAAACCCTCAGCTCTTTGGTAACTATCTCCACAGTGCCGGTTGCTATTTTGGGGTTGATTGTTTCCTCGTCCCTCTTTACTACTTCGCCGCTTACCATGACCGTACATTCCTTATTAACTTCTTTCAAAAGACTATCATCATGTACAACCACCTGTACAACGCCGTACTGGTCTCTTACGTCAATGAACATAACACCGCCGTGGTCTCTGATGGTCTCGACCCAGCCCGAAACTCTAACCTTACGTCCGATGTCGCTTTCTCTCAAATCACCGCACAGGTGTGTGCGATATTCGTTTTCCTTAATCATAAATATAATGTTCCTTTCGGGTATTAATTTACATATTAACGCAGATAGCCGCATTATTAGCCTATTATAGCATTGATTCACATTTCTTTCAAGATTTTCCTCTGTAAAAAATTAAAATTAGACCATAGGGGAGGGATTTTTGTTTATTATCGTTTATCCTCTTTTTTTCTCGAAAAAAATGTGATATACTATTAAATTGAAAATTAATGTCACAATTACGGGGTGATTTTATGGAGAATATGGCTACAAAAGTAATGGATTTAAAAATTAAAAAAACAATGGAAAATTTGAAGCGAAACAACATGGAGCCGTTTTGCTGTGAGACAAAGCAGGAGGCGGTGGAACTTGCAAAAAGCCTTGTCTGTCCCGGGGCTACAGTGACTCACGGCGGCTCCGAGACTTTGATACAGCTCGGTATTCCCGAGCTTTTGAGCGGCGGCGATTATAATTATCTCGATCGCAGCGCCGAAGGTCTTACCCGTGAGCAGGTTGAGGAGATTTACCGCAAGTCGTACTTCGCCGATTATTATTTCACCAGCTCAAACGCTGTTACCGAAACCGGCGAGCTTTATAATGTAGACGGCAACTCCAACAGAGTCTCCGCCATTTTGTATGGACCGAAGAACGTACTCGTGTTTGTCGGCATTAATAAAATAGTCAGGGATATCAATGAGGCTATAACCAGAGTCAAGACTATAGCAGCTCCGGCAAATACACTCAGGCTCAGCTGCGATACTCCCTGTGCTAAAACGGGAGAGTGCGTCTCGTTAAAAAGCGGTTCGCCGCTTATTTGCAGTGGCTGTCACAGCGAGCAGAGAATCTGCTGCAACTATGTTGTCTCAGCTCAGCAAAGACATAAAAACCGAATAAAGGTTATTATAATCAAGGAGCAGCTCGGCTACTAAATTTATGTAATCGGGTCACAGCCGAAATATTACGCCTGCGACCACAAAAACCGTAATCAGAAGTTCCGGTTATGATTTCTATTCTGGTTGTTATTCTGATTATTGTTTTGGTTATTATTTTGGTTGTTATTCTGGTTGTTGTTTTGGTTATTATTCTGGTTGTTATTTTGGTTGTTGTTCTGGTTGTTATTCTGGTTATTGTTCTGATTGTTATTCTGGCTGTTGTTCTGGTTATTTCTTCTCATTTATGTCACCTCCCGACAGCCTTATTATCCGCTACAGCCTGAAAAATATACTTAAATTTTGGAGAGCATATGAAAATTAATTTGCCCGAAGACTATATTTGCGATATGGAAACTTTGCTCGGCGATGAGTGTTCAAAGCTTATAGAAGAATATGATCGACCTCCATACAGAGGATTGAGGGTGAACACCCTCAAGTGTTCGCAGGAAAAATTGGAAAATTTTTTTGAAGACAAAATAACTAAAAGCCCATTTTCTCCGCTTGGGTACTATCTCAGTTATGATTACGAGGGTATAGGAAGTCTCCCTTATCATCATGCCGGAGCGTTTTACGTTCAGGAACCCTCAGCAATGAGCGCAGTTACCCTGCTTAATATTTCCAAGGGTGACAAGGTGCTTGATTTATGTGCTGCTCCCGGTGGCAAATCCACACAGATAGCCGCCTTCCTCGGTTCAACGGGACTTCTGTGGAGCAACGAGATTATAAAATCAAGGGCGAACATTCTGCTTTCAAATATAGAGCGCTGTGGGGTGAAAAACGCTGTCGTATCAAGCGAAGCTCCGGACAGGCTTTGCAGTGCCTTAAAAGGCTATTTTGACAAGGTTTTGGTTGATGCACCCTGCTCAGGCGAGGGAATGTTCAGAAAGGATGAGGAAGCAATAAAGCAGTGGAGCAGAGCAAACGTCGAGCTTTGTAAACGCCGTCAGCTTGAAATCCTCGACAATGCGGCTATGACCGTCAGAAGCGGCGGCGAGCTCGTATATTCAACCTGTACCTTTTCTCGTGAGGAGAACGAAGAAGTCACGGCGGAGTTTCTATCAGCCCATCGCGATTTCGTGCCGGTTGACAGCGGTGTAAGCTTTGGAAGAAAAACCGACAACTGCGGCATAAGGATATTCCCTATGGACGGTGGAGAGGGACACTACGCAGTTAAATTTAAAAGAATAGGGGAAAATCCATATTCCACTTCTGATTATACTTATACAGAAAATCCAAGACTGAGAGATTTTCAGTCTCAGGTAGATGAGCTCATACTATCTGTAATGAAAGCAAAGCCTTACGGATTAATTGCGTTATTAAAAGATAAAATACTTCTGCTGCCGGAGAGCTTGCCGGAGTTTAAGGGCTTAAATATCCTACGGGCAGGGGTAGTTCTCGCTGAAATAAAGAAAAATCGACTTGAACCTCACCACAGCCTGTTTATGTCGCTTATGCCCGCGCAGGTGAATAACTGCATTGATTATCCACATGACTGCTCGGATATTTTCGCATTTATAAAGGGAGAAGAGCTTGCCTCTGGTACTGCGGACAAGGGCTATTGCATGGTCAGCGTAGATGGTATCTCTCTCGGCTTTGGAAAGGTCTCCGCAGGAAGGCTCAAAAACAAATATCCCAAGGGATTGAGAAATTATTAAGGTGAGTTATGGAAAAGCTATCAAATATTAATAATATTAAAAATATCCTCTCTCGCCACGGCTTCACCTTTTCAAAGGCTCTGGGTCAAAACTTCCTGATAAATCCGTCCGTCTGCCCCAGAATGGCAGAGCTCAGCGGAGCCAGAGCCGGAGTCGGAGTGATAGAGATAGGTCCCGGAATAGGAGTGCTCACCTGTGAGCTTGCACGATTGGCAGATAAGGTGGTTTCGGTGGAGCTTGACTCAAGACTGCTGCCCGTTTTGGAAGAGACTCTATCAGAATTTGATAACGTAAAGATTATAAACGAGGATGCCTTAAAGGTAGATTTTAACAAACTGATTGAAGATGAGTTTGACGGAAGGTCTGTCTGCATCTGTGCAAACCTGCCGTATTATATAACCTCCCCGGTAATAATGTACCTGCTCGAATCAAAGCTAAACGCTGAGGCTATAACCGTTATGGTGCAGAAGGAGGCAGCTCAGCGAATCTGTGCCCTTCCCGGCAGCCGTCAAAGCTCGGCTTTGACCCTTGCGGTAAATTATTATGCAAAGGCAAAACTGCTTTTCGGAGTATCTGCGGGCAGCTTTATGCCTGCTCCAAAGGTGGATTCAGCGGTTATACGGCTTGACATACTCAAAACACCGCCGGTCAGTGTGAAAAGTGAGGAACTGCTTTTCAGGGTTATCCGCTCTGCCTTTGCCCAAAGGAGAAAGACGATTTCAAACTCGTTGTCATCAGGGCTGAAGCTTGAGAAGGCGGCTGTAATCTCAGCCTTAAATGATGCTTTAATTTCTGTATCAGCACGAGCGGAACAGCTTACCCTTGGCGACTTTGCAAAAATTACGAATGTCTTGTACGATAAATTTTAAGGTCTATTTAGGTCTACACTATATACGATACGGGTGAATAATAATGAATTTATTGAGAAAGCATTGCGTTGCATTTTGTATAGCCGCGGCGGTCGTATTGTTTATACTGTCAATTGCAGCTTATCTTTTCGGGGATGAGGAGTTTCGTTCTGTGCTCGCTCTTGCTTCCTGCGCCATGGCTCTTACCGGAATAATAAACGGTTTTTTGACATTTGATGACAAAAGTTAAATGTGATAAAATAAAATGAACATCGTTCAATACAAGCAGAACACAAGAATGAACGATGTTCAGATATAGGTACAACAACGGAAAATTTCGGATTGACTATAGGAGGAAGATTATGCTGATTTACGACATATCCCGTGAGGTTTTTTCTTCGCCGGTATATAGCGGCGACCCTAAGCCTCAGTCGAGTTGGCTTTCAAAAATTGAATACGGCGAAGAGTACAACCTTTCGGCTATCGCCATGTCCTCCCATGCCGGAACCCACATCGATGCACCGTATCACTATCTTGACGACGGAATGACGATAGACGAAATACCGCTGTCTCGATTTTACGGACGCTGTACAGTTGTGACTATAAGCGGGCTTATTACCGGTCAGGATATGGAGCATATACTCCCTCACTGCCGAAAAAAGCTGTTGCTCAGGGGAGAGGGCGAGGTCTTTCTTACACCAAGCGCTGTCTTTGTTATGAGCGACTATGGAATAAAGCTTCTCGGTGTGGACTCTTTGTCTCCCGCACAAAGCGGCGATGAATTTGAAATTCACCGTGAGCTGTTTTTGAATGATATTTTGCTTATTGAAGGACTTGATTTAAGCGCGGTAAAGGATGGAGAGTACACTATTGCCGCTTTTCCGTTAAAGCTCGGCTCACTGGAGGCCGCTCCCGTGAGAGCTGTGCTATTTGGTAATGAAAAGGGAATATAACCAAGTCGCCGATGTCCCCCGCCTCTGTAGGCGGCGGGGGGGGGCATTCAGTATTTCTGTGGGGGTTATAATTCCCCAACCCTGAGGAGCAAAGTTCTCCTGCAACGGTTGCAATCGTCGCAGACGTGATCAAACTGGCTTGTCATGCAGGCGAAGATTTAAAGAAGGAGGAATGAAGATGAAAAAAAGAATATTTACAGCAATAGCTTTACTTCTTCTCATTGTCCCGATTTTATCATTTTACGGCTGTGGGGATAAGAGCTTTGAATACGAGAGCATGCTTGAAATTGATGCTCAGTTCAAGGGAACAAGGACAATTACGCTAAATACCGGCTCTGAGCTTCTAAATGATGCCGAGGCAAAGGCAAAATTTAACGAGGTGATAAATGAATACTGTCCCTCTTCTCTGCAAAGAGAGGAACTTGAGCAGGACGGAAGTTTAAAATATATCTTCACCTTGAACTTCGATTCAAGGGCGGATTATATTTCAAAGCTTTCGCTTATAACCGGCAAACAAGTGCAGGCAACCTTGGTAATTCCCAGCAGCGAGCTTGCAAAGGGGTGGCGCTATGTCGAGGACTTTGCGGCGGAGGATTTCTTTTTCTGGCTTAAATCAGGAATAGAAGAAGCGGGCTTTAGCGACCTGAAATATACTCTGAGCTGTTTATCAAATATAGTAAATTATAACGGTGACATTCGCAGCAGCACGGGTGAGGATATGACAGAAGTCAACGCCGTAACCGGCTACCCTGTTACGGGAATATATATAGAGACTACCAACAACAAAAAGGACAGCTACGACCGAACTTTTACCATTTCCGTACCGCAGCAGACCTATGAGGAGATGGGCGATAAGCTTATAAATATAATGAAGGAAAGAACTCTCCCTGCCGCAGCTTACAGCGGCTGGACTCAGCAGGGTAATAACCAGGAATATGAGATAGTTTACAATGGGTTGTCACTTGCTGAGCTTCAAAATGCCACCGCTCTTTTCCTCGACTGTGATACCGTGTCAATTTATTATGGTGACAAAAACAACTCCAGCACTCCTCTCGCAGAGCAGCTTGTGTTTGAGGAGGAAATAAATACCCTCTCATTTGTTTCCAAAGATGGTTCGAAGGTCGATTTCAGCTACAAGTATTCATTGCCCATACGAACCACTCACGGCGAGGGAGTTCAGCTTAAAAACGGAGTTTGGGAAAAGACCGGGGAGTGGATAGATGGAATATATACTCTAAAATCAACCGATACGGTCTATGATATAAGGATTCCCGACGGTATGCAGTATGAGATTCAGGGAATCAACGTTACCTTGGAAAGTTATGACAATGATAACTTCACAAGATACTTTGATTTTATATACGACAGCATTAACGGTGAGGAGGGGCGTGATTATGCCTATAATTTCCTCAAAGAAAAGGGTGTTAAAGTCAGTCGAGAAAAAAATGACGATGGACTTTTGTGTCGCATTACTTCTCAGGGTAGTGCAAAGGAGATTTCGGATGAGATAAGCGCATTGTTCGGCGGTGGAAATTTGATAGAGTGTAACCGTACAACCGATGATATGAGCGTTGTAACCAATGTCAGCTTTATAGACCAAATAAATATCTCTTATATGCTGACAGGAAAGAACAAGGAAGTTCCTTTGATTTACACCCTCTATACTAAGGGCAGTGAGAGCGTCTCGAGTTTCTCCGGAACAAGTTCAGAGGGTACAGGTGATATAGCTTCTCTCGATAAGGATAAGTCAAGCGGATATAAACTTGAACTCGATGGCGGTGAGGCAACGGTAAAATATACTGCTACCCTGCCTTATCGTGAGGGAATAGTTCTTTATTGTACTATATCAGGTGCAATGGTGCTTATTACGGCTCTGTTGATTCTGTTTCTAATCAGAAAAAATAAAAAGCTCAACCTAAAAAGGGATGAACAATTAAAAAGACAGGCTAAAAAGGCGGAGCGTCAGCTCTTGGAGAAACTAGAAGAGTTGCCGGAGCGCAGCTATGATGAAAGGTTTGGATTTTAAAGCAGGTGGTAAATATGTACAAGGCAGTAATTTTTGATTTGGACGGCACACTGGTAAATTCTCTTTATGATCTAGCCGACAGTGTGAATAGGGCGTTAGAGCATTACGGCTTGCCAACGCATCCGTACGAGCCCTACAAATACTTTGTCGGTAACGGCAGGGCAAAGCTTATAGAAAGAGCCATGGGTGATGCGGCGTCCGACATGGCTTTGCTTAATGCTGTTACAGAATATTACGATGAGGATTATTTAATACACTGTATGGATAAAACCGCACCATATGATGGTATTCCTGAGCTTTTATCTGCTTTGATACCAAAGGACATCGCTATATGCGTGCTTTCAAATAAGCCTGATGAGTTTGTCGATAAGATGCTGAGCAAGCTCTTTCCCGGTATAAAATTCACTATTGCCTGGGGCAAGAAGCCGCAGTTTGCTCCCAAGCCTGACCCGGGGTCAATCCATGCACTGCTGTCAGAGCTGGAAGTTGATAAATCAGATTGTCTTTATGTAGGAGACAGCAATGTGGATGTAATAACAGCTCGTAATGCCAAACTCGATTTTTGCGGAGTTCTCTGGGGCTTTAGAACTGCCGAGGAGCTTATCGGCGAGGGAGCGAAAAAACTGGCAAATTCAGTTGATGAACTCAAAAAGGTGATATTAAATGGCTAACCGGGTGAATTTTCAAAGGGAAATGGATGCTCTTATAGAAAAAAACACTCGAGAGGGCGTAATTCCTACGCTGTTGCTGCACAGCTGCTGTGCTCCTTGCAGCAGCTATGTAATTGAGTATCTTTCAAAATATTTTAAAATTACTGTTTTTTACTATAACCCTAACTTGTATCCGGATAATGAATATGATAAGCGTTCTGCTGAGCAGAAGAGGTTTATCTCAAACTATGATGCTCTCAACCCTGTTTCGTTTATCGAAGTGGGATTTAACCCGAATGAATTTTATCAAAAAATAAAGGGATTTGAAAACGAAAAAGAAGGCGGAGCCAGATGTGAAAAATGCTTTGAACTGCGGCTTGAAAAAACTGCCGAGCTTGCCCTTGAGAAGGGTTTTGACTACTATGCTACAACACTTACAATTAGCCCTATGAAAAATGCCGAGCTAATTAATGCAGTTGGCTCTAGCATAGCTCAGGACATAGGTGTAAGGTATTTAGCCTCAGACTTTAAAAAGAAAAACGGATTTAAACGATCTACCGAGCTTTCTAAAGAGTATGGACTTTACCGTCAAGACTACTGCGGTTGTATTTTCTCAAAGAAAGAGAGGGAAAAAATGATTTAACAGTGCGAAAGGGCTGACTCACCACGTCAGCCCTTTCATATTACTTATATTTATTCGATTCGGCTACCGCCATAGCGTCGCATCTTTCATTTTCAGGATGCCCCGCATGCCCCTTGACCCAGACGATCTCAACCTCGTGGTATTCGTAAAGCTCCAAAAGCTCTTTCCACAGCTCCGAGTTGAGTGCAGGCTCGCTTTTAGTCCTCATCCATCCGTTAGCTCGCCACTTTTTTGCCCATCCGAGCTTTAACCCGTTGCAAACGTATTGCGAATCAGAATAGAGAGTAACCTTGCACCGCTCTTTTAACAGTTTCAGACCCTCTATTGCAGCTGTAAGCTCCATTCGATTATTGGTGGTGTTTGCTGCACCGCCGGATATTTCTTTTTCGTGGTTTTTATAACGTAAAATCGTACCCCAGCCACCGGGACCGGGATTTCCGGAGCAGGCTCCGTCCGTAAAAATCGAAACTTCCTTCACTTGTTTCCCTCCAAATCAATACTTATAAGATTATATCATAATAATTTTTTATAAACAACAGCGTGGGGTGAATCAAATTGTACAAATAGTAATATAAATACAAACGGTAATATTGATGTTGTAATAATCTCCAATTTTTGATTAAAGATAAGATATGTATGAGCTCGAAATCACCGCATTTTCTTCCTCGTCGGCTTCAGCCTTGACATATTAACGCAAAAGTAATAGAATTAATTCAATGTATCTGTTCGTGAGATTGTAGTTTGACTGATTTAACTTTTACGAGCTTATGTGTATGGGGCACCGTTTGCAACACGTTTAAATAAGCTCGTCCATTTTATTTTACAATGGGATAACTATGTTTTAAAACTAATACAGAAATAAAATCATATACGGAGGTTTATTTGTGATTTCAGAATTTAATAATAAGAAAAAGGTATCGGATGAATCGCTTGCAAATAATGCAGACAAGGAGAAATCTTCAAAAAAAGGTTATTATCAGAAGATTAAAAGTGCTCCGTCAGCCGCAGCTAAAGATACAAAAACCTTGGCAAAAAGCGAGCCAAAAGCTTTAGCGAAAAAGTCGACTTCCGATATAAGGCTGTACGAGCAGAGACCGGCTTCGCGCTCGCGTCAGCTTCAAAACAATCGCACAAAGAAGCACAAAACCTACTCAACGGCTAAGAGAACGGTATCAAAACGAAAGAATGTTTCACAATTCAAACCCTCAGTAAAGGTTGTTTTTTTGGGCGGACTTAATGAGATAGGTAAGAATATCACGGTTTTTGAGTGCTGTGGTGATATGTTCATTCTCGACTGCGGAATGGCATTTCCAGACGGGGAGATGCTCGGTGTCGATTTGGTTTTACCGGATTTTACCTATGTTGAGGAAAATATAGATAGAATAAAGGGAATTGTGATTACTCACGGGCATGAGGATCATATCGGAGGACTGCCATTTTTACTTAAAAAAGTAAATCTGCCCATTTATGCCACAGCGCTTACGCTGGGACTTATCGAAAATAAGCTCAAGGAACATAATGTTCTTTACAAAACAAAGCTCAACGAGGTTAAGGCGGGAGATACGGTTAAGTTCGGATGTATGAGTGTAGAGCTTATCAGGGTGAACCATTCTATTCCTGACGCTGTGGGCGTAGCAATACACACCCCGGCAGGAATATTAGTCCACACCGGAGATTTCAAAATCGACTGTACACCGACAGCAGGCCAGATGATAGATTTAGCCCGCTTTGGCGAGCTTGGCAACCAAGGCGTGCTCGCTCTCTTTGCAGATTCTACTAACGCTGAACGTCCCGGATTTGCAAAAACAGAACGCAGTGTCGGAAATTCCTTTGAGCATTTATTTAAGGAAGCTGAGGACAACAGGATTATCATTGCAACCTTTGCTTCAAATATAAACAGGGTTCAGCAGATTATCGACTGCTCGGCTAAGTTTGGCAGGAAGGTCGCTTTCTCTGGGCGGAGTATGATAAATTATATGACTGTCGCTATGGAGCTGGGATATCTTGATGTGCCGGACGGAGTAATAATAGACATTGATATGCTCAATAAGTACCCGGCTGAGAAGGTAGTACTTGTCACAACCGGAAGCCAGGGTGAGCCGATGTCAGCTTTGTACAGGATGGCGTATTCAGACCATAGAAAGGTCGAGGTAGGTCCCGGAGATTTCATCATTATCTCAGCCAATCCTATTCCGGGAAATGAAAAGACGGTCGGTGCAGTTGTCGATGAGCTTTTAAAGCTTGGATGTAAGGTGATATACGAGTCGATGTATGAGGTCCATGTGTCGGGTCACGCCTGTCAGGAGGAGCTGAAAATTATTCAGGGACTTACTCGTCCAAAGTATTTTATTCCTGTTCACGGTGAGCAAAAGCACCTGCGCAAGCACGCCGGACTTGCATATCAGATGGGCATGAGTCATAAAAATGTCTTTATCGGAGATATAGGAAATGTGCTCGAGCTTAACGAAGCCTACATGAAGCAGCTCGAATCTGTCAAGGCAGGCAGGGTCTTTGTTGACGGTCTCGGAGTTGGAGATGTCGGCAGTATAGTGCTCAGAGACAGAAAGCATCTCGGTCAGGACGGATTGATAATTGTAGTCGCCTCTCTTGATTCCTATGACGGTCACATTATCTCGGGACCCGATATAGTGTCGCGCGGCTTTGTCTATGTCAGAGAGTCCGAAGTGCTCATTGACGAAATTAAAAAAGCTGCAACCGAGGTGTTAGAGGACTGTGCCTATGACAATGTACACGAGTGGAATGTAATAAAGAATAAGATTAAGGACGAGGTTTCACACCTGATTTACAGCCGTACTCGCCGCACACCGATGATACTGCCAATTATTATGGATGTGTGATAGACTTTACTCGCAAGAGTAATTTATACCTGTAAGGAGGAGAAGCATAAAATGAAAAAGAGAGCTTGGACGCTTACACCTTTTTTTCTGATATTTTCAGCTGCCATTTTGTTGATGGCAGCCTTCTCCTACAGATGGAATATATATATATTCGCAATAGAGATGAGTATCGCTCTAATCTCCATTGTTGCTGTTATAATAACCTCAAAGTATTTTCAAGGCTACATAAAATCAGTGGTAAGGGGTAGTGCCAGAAGCTTAAAGGGAGTTAATGTCAATTATCTTGAAAACTTCTCCATACCTGTTTTGGTGGCAGGGGAAAAGGGAGATGTGGTTTGGTACAATAAGCTGTTTAAAAATAAAATTTGCAAAGGCAGGGATGCCGTTGGCGATTTTGTCACCCAATACACCTCAGGCGCAGAGTTGTCAAAAATACTCTCTTCTGATTTTGTTGATGTCAGCTACGGCGAGAGAAGATATACGGTTTTCGCCAATGAAGTTCCGGACGGAGCTGTATTGTATTTCATAGATGACACCTTCTATAAATTGACGGCGGAGGAATATGCTGACAGCCGACCTGTTGTAGCCATGCTTACCTTTGATAATCGTGAGGAATTTGAACGGGATTATGATGATGAACAGCTTGCCCACGCTATAGTTATAGTCGAAAATACCCTCCAAAAATGGGCGTCAAGAAATATGGCGCTGTATAAAAAGGTATCTGGCAGTAAGTATCTGGTTATTATGGAGGAGAGAAATTTTCGAGATATACTTGAAGATAAGTTTTCAATTCTCGAGGAGGTCAAGAACCTGAGCTTTCCCGGTGGAAAGGCTGCGACGATTTCAATTGGCGTCGGCAGAGGGAAAAACGGCTTCAAAGAAAATGAACTAATCGCCAGAAGGGCGCTCGAAATGGCGCTCGGCCGCGGCGGTGACCAGGCGGCAGTCAAAACAGGAGATACCTATAGATTTTTCGGCGGTGGTTCAAGCGGCTATGCAAAGCTTGATAAGGTCAGAGCCAGGGTTATTGCAGGTACTTTGATTGATCATATAAAAAAATCTGAAAATGTACTTATTATGGGGCATGCTAACTCAGATCTCGACTGTATGGGAGCCGCTATAGGACTATGGAGCGCTGTAACTAAGTCGCAAAAAAAGCCTGCTCATGTAGTGGTGAATCAGAGCCAGTCGGTCGCAACTCCGATTATCGAGAGCGAGATAAATGCTGGAAATGCAAATATGTTTATGGAGCCTGAGGAGGCGTTGCTTTTGGCAAACGATAAAACCCTCCTCATTATAGTGGATACTCATTCGCCAAACTTTTTGGAAAGCGTAGAGCTTTACAAGAAATGTAAATCCGTAGTTGTCATTGATCACCACAGAATGATGGTAAATCACATTGATAATTCGGTTGTATTTTTTCACGAGCCCTTTGCTTCATCTGCCTCTGAAATGGCAACTGAGCTGATTCAGTATATGGGCAGCAATATATTAACCCGTCTTGAAGCTGAGGCTCTGTTAGCCGGTATCATGTTGGATACTAAAAACTTTGTTTTGAAAACGGGGGTTCGCACCTTTGAAGCTGCAGCATATCTGCGTCAGTGCGGAGCTGACACGGTAGAGGTCAAGAGACTGTTTTCAAACTCTATAGATTCATACAAGACTAAGTATCAGATAATATCACAGGCTGAGATCTATAATAGCTGCGCCATAGCTTGTGCGGATGATTTGGGAGACGACGTCAGAATTGCTGCCGCTCAGGCAGCCGATGAGCTTTTGAGCCTTCACGATGTTGTTGCGTCTTTTGTTCTATTCAAAAGAGACGATAAGATTTGTATTTCGGCTCGCTCTCTCGGTGACTTAAACGTCCAGCTGATAATGGAGCAACTCGGCGGCGGCGGCCATATGACAATGGCAGGAGCTCAGATTAAAGATGCTACAGTCAGCGAGGTAAGAGAGAAGCTGGTGGATATTATCAGCAAAATTGATGTAAAAAAAGTCAAGGAGGAAGTATAATGAAGGTAGTGCTTTTACAGGATGTCAAAGGCAGCGGTAAAAAAGGGGAGCTTGTGGAGGTTTCCGACGGCTATGCAAGAAATTTTTTGCTTCCGAGAAAACTTGCCAAAGAGGCAAATGCTCAGGCAATGAATGAGCTTAAAAATGCCGAAAGCTCTCGACAGTTCAAGATCGAGACAGACAAAGCAAACGCAAATTCAGCAAAGGCAAAGCTTGAGGATAAGACAATAAAAATCACTGCGAAAGCTGGAAAAAATAATAAACTTTTTGGCTCTGTTACTGCTAAGGAGATCAGCGCCGAGATTAAAAAGCAGCTCGGTATTGATGTTGATAAGAGGAAGATAACCCTTGACACGGACATAAAAGCTTTCGGCACATATAACTGTGAGGTTAAGCTCTATCAGGGTATAATCGCAAAGCTAAAGGTTCAGGTCAGCGAGCAGTAAGACTTTAACTGCAGTCAAAACCCAATAGTTATTTTGGAAAGGAGGAATAATGTGGCTGATTTTTCAACTGAGTTTGACAGCTTTTCGCTGCCGTACAGTTCTGAAGCCGAGCAGTCCGTGCTCGGAGCAATTTTACTTGATAACAGCTGTATGGATATAGTGGCGGAAATTCTTCCCGAACCTGATTATTTTCACATTGAAAACCACCGTTTGATTTATGCGGTTATGCTTGAAAATTACGCAGCCGGAAAGCGATCGGACTATGTCACCGTGCTTAATTCTCTAAAAACCGGCAGCGGCTTTGACGAAGCAACCGCCAAGTCCTACCTTATGCAGCTTGTTACCATTGTTCCCTCCGTTTCCAATGTTCAATCCTATGCTGAAATAATTAAGGAAAAATTTGAGATACGTTCTCTTATATATGCCGCCAGAGAGATTCAAACCGAGTCGCTTTCCGGCGATTTCAGCTCTGACAAGCTTTTAGACAGCGCTGAACAGAAAATATACGATATAAGAAATAAAAATGAGGTCAAGGGATTAAAAAAACTCAGTTCAGTTATTCTGGAGACAATGGATCGCCTCGATATGCTCAACTCTCCGGACAGCGATCTTGCCAAACCAATATCAACCGGAATAGGTGATTTGGACAGGGTTATTACCGGACTTAACCGCACTGATTTAATTCTTTTGGCAGCCAGGCCGGGTATGGGAAAAACCAGCTTTGCTCTCAATATTGCGAAACATGCCGCAGTAAAATCGAGAAAAAAGGTGGTTTTTTTCTCCCTTGAAATGTCGAGAGAGCAGCTTGCATCAAGACTGCTCTCATCTGAAGCGCTGATAAGCGGCACAACCCTCAGAACAGGCAAGTTAAGCAATGATGAGTGGAACAGGCTAATTCCCGCTTCCGATGTTCTCGGCTCTACTGAAATGTATCTGGACGATACCCCGGGACTTACCGTTCCGGCTATGAAGGCAAAGCTGCGCAGGCTCAAGGGTGTAGATTTGGTAATTATCGACTATCTTCAGCTGATGAGCGGTGCTAGGAGAACAGACAACCGAGTTCAGGAAATTTCCGAAATTACCAGAAACCTAAAAATTATGGCAAAGGAAATTGATGTGCCCGTTATAACCCTCTCTCAGCTTTCTCGTGAAAGCGAAAAGAGAGCTGACCACAGACCCCAGCTTTCCGATTTGCGTGACTCAGGATCTATCGAGCAGGACGCCGATATAGTTTTATTCTTGTATCGTGAAGGTTACTATGACAAGGGTACTGACGACGATGACGACAGCAGTGATCAAAACAGCGGAGAGTGCTTGGTGGCAAAAAACAGACACGGAGAAACAGGCACCGTAAAGCTGCATTGGCAGGGTGAGTTCATGCGTTTTACTTCACCGGAGGTTAATCGTGAGGGATAAAATTTTAAAAACTATACAAAGTTACAATATGCTCGACGACTGTAAAAACCTCGTTGCAGCTGTCTCAGGTGGAGCAGATTCTATGTGTCTGCTTCATTTTCTTTATTCTGCGAAAGAGGAATTAAATATCAATCTGTTAATTGCCGCCCATGTAAATCACAATATCAGAGGTGAAGAGGCTAAGCGAGATGAAAACTTTGTCCGCAGCTTTTGCGTACAGCACGATATTCCTTTCAGACTGCTAGATGTCGATATACCTTTTCTTGCCCATGAAAAAAAATGCGGTACTGAGCAGATGGGCAGAGAGGTAAGGTATGATTTTTTCAAATCTCTTTCTCAGGAGTACAATGCTTTAGTTGCTACTGCTCATAATGCAGATGATAATGTTGAGACGTTGATATATCATTTGGCCAGAGGAAGCGCACTGAGAGGGCTTTGCGGAATTCCCCCGAAAAGGGAGTATATAATCCGTCCGCTTTTGGAGCTTAGCCGAGAGGAAGTTGAGAGATATTGCAGGGAATACGGCATTGATTATGTTACGGATAGCACAAATCTCGCTGACGATTATACCCGCAATAAAATCAGGCATAATGTAATACCTACATTAAAGCAGATAAATCCATCGCTGGAGTCAACCGTTATTAAAGCCGTACGTGCGCTTACGGATGATGAGGAATATCTGACCATACAAGCTCAAAAGGCTTTGAAAGATGCGGAAATGGACTACGGGTATAATGTATCTAAACTTCGTGAGCTTCCTCGCCCCATACTTTCAAGAGCAGTTGTCTCAGTGCTTGAGCAAATTTCCGGAATATCAGCCGACTATGATATGGTAGCCTCTGTGATTTCGGCGATTAAACAGGGGAAAAGGGTAAATATTAAAGAGGGAGTCTTTGCCGACGCTAAAAGCGGTGTTTTTCGTATCTACAGCGGTGCGCAAGAGCACATAACCGAGTCGCATAAGATTTTAGGTGAATCAGAGTTCTGCTTCGACGGCAAAATGGTGAGACTATCCCTTTTGAAAGCCGAAGATTTAATTGCTGGTGAAAAATTTAACAATTTGTTATTTAAAAACAAACTTGATTATGATATAATAACTGCTGATACAGTTATAAGGACTAGAAGATCAAAGGATACCTTTTCTCCTCGTGACAGAGGGTTTACAAAAAGTTTGAAGAAGTTTTTGATAGACGAAAAGGTTGCCGCTGAAAAAAGAGGGGAACTTTTGTTGATTGCAAATGGTTCTCAAGTTCTCTGGATTGAGGGCTTTGGAGTATCAGAGCAAGCTAAGGTCACCAAAAATACTAAAAGGGTTCTTTATGTCGAGATAGTTAATGAATCCAAGAGGAAGAGAAATGCATAATGATATTGAGATGATACTTTTAGACAGCTCTGAGCTTGAAAAAATCACAGATACTTTAGCAGAAAGAATAAATTCAGACTATAAAGATAAAAACCTTCTGCTTTTGTGTATATTAAAGGGCAGCATTGTTTTCACTGCGGATTTGATGAGAAAACTTCATATACCGTGTAGGCTCGATTTTATGCAAGTTTCGAGTTACGGCGGCTCAACTGTATCATCCAATCAGCTCAAGATTCTGAAGGATGTTAGCTGTCCCATTGATAATTTTGACGTGCTGATTGTTGAGGATATAATCGACAGCGGTTTTACTCTCGGCTGTCTTGTTAAGTACCTCGAAGATAAGGGCGTAAAAAGCGTTGACATCTGCACTTTATTAAGTAAGCCGTCAAGGCGGGAGTATGAGGTTGACGTTAAATATATAGGCGAGGAAATACCGGATTACTTTGTGGTAGGGTATGGACTCGATTTTGCGGAAAAATACAGAGCTCTGCCATACATCGGCGTATTGAAGCCGCAAGTTTATGAAAATAAAGAGGTGTAAAAATGGACAACAAAAAAAATACCAAGAACATAATACTCGGTATTGGAATTTGTATTGCTGTTATACTGATAATTGTCACACTTTTCAGTATGCAACCCAAATACTCGTACAAATATTCCGATATTGTTGGCTTGTTTGCGGAAAATAAGGTAGAGGAGTTCACTCTGGATTTGGGTAGCGGACAAATGGAGATTACCCTGAGACCCGGCGAGACTTTGGAACCTGCCGACCCTGATACTGCTCCAAAAGTTCCAACATCAAATAGTGACGATAAGGGTATCGTAATAGAGTACACTGCTCCGAGCGCAACTTTGATGTATGAGGATATCAACGAGTATATTAAGGAATACAATGTTGATAATACTGACAATCCCATCGTATATGACTACAAGAAGTCGAGTGATAACTCGTGGATTCTCAGTCTGTTGCCCAATATTATACTGCTTGTTGCTCTCATAGCTTTCTACATCTATATAATGAGGAAGATGTCAGGCGGCTTAGGCGGCGATGTTTCAAAGCAGATGGGCTTTGGCAAAACCAAGATAAAAAATATGAATGAAGAAAAGCACCGCGCGACCTTTGAAGACGTAGCCGGAGCTGATGAGGAGAAGGAAGAACTAGAAGAAATTGTTGAGTTCTTAAAAGAACCTAAGAAGTTCAACGAGCTTGGGGCTAGGATTCCCAAGGGAGTTTTGCTTGTCGGACCTCCGGGAACAGGTAAAACCCTTCTTGCCAGAGCTGTTGCAGGCGAGGCAGGCGTTCCGTTTTTCTCCATGTCCGGTTCTGACTTTGTAGAAATGTTTGTAGGTGTCGGAGCTTCAAGAGTAAGAGATCTTTTTGATCAAGCTAAGAAAAATTCACCGTGCATAATCTTTATAGATGAAATTGACGCGGTAGGTCGCCAAAGAGGCACAGGACTTGGAGGCGGACACGATGAAAGAGAGCAGACCTTAAACCAGCTTCTAGTTGAAATGGACGGTTTCGGAGTTAACGAAGGCATTATAATTATTGCAGCTACCAACCGTCCCGATATTCTCGACCCGGCACTTATGAGACCAGGCCGTTTTGACAGACAGGTAGTAGTTGGATATCCCGATGTAAAGGGCAGGGAGGCTATACTTAAGGTTCATTCCCGTAAAAAGCCGCTTGCCCCGGATGTAGATCTTTCTGTAATTGCTAAATCTACTGCCGGATTTACAGGCGCCGACCTCGAAAACCTTCTCAATGAAGCAGCTCTTCTTGCCGCACGCAAAAACAAAAAAGCGATCACAATGGATGAAATCGAGGAGGCAACAATAAAGGTTGTCGTAGGTGCAGAGAAGAAATCCAAGGCAATGAGTGACAAAGAAAAGCTGCTGACTGCTTATCATGAGGCGGGTCATGCTATAGCCTTCTATGCTTGCGATACACAGGATCCGGTTCACCAAATTTCCATTGTTCCAAGAGGAATGGCAGGAGGCTATACGATGCCGCTCCCGACTGAGGACAAATCCTACCGTTCCAAACATGAGATGGAGGAGGATATAGTAGTTTGTCTGGGTGGCAGAGTAGCCGAAGCATTGGTACTTGATGATATCTCAACGGGCGCTTCAAACGATATCGAAAAGGCGACAAAGACAGCCCGAGATATGGTTACAAGATATGGCATGAGCGAAAAACTTGGACCTGTAAATTATACCTCCGGCAGTGGTGGTATATTCCTTGGAAAGGATATGGGTCATGGCAGAGACTTTTCTGAAAGAACTGCCTCTGAGATTGATGAGGAAGTATTGACCCTCATTAAAAATGGTTATAATCGTGCAGAAGCTATTTTGAAGAAGTATATGCCAAAGCTTCACGAGGTGGCCAAGTACTTGCTTAAGAACGAAAAAATGGACGGCGATGTCTTTGAAAAGGTGATGGAAGGCACCTATGCAGATGAGTCGGAAACACAGACTGAATAATTATTCCAGATTATCTATTTATATGCAATTTGCACTAAAGCAATATTAGGTTTTTAATGCGGCGGTTTTCCGCCGCATTATTTTTAAATTTCTTGAAATTAACTGTTGATTTTTTTAGAGCGTTGTTATATACTGTTTATGCAACGGAGAAACAGCATGGCATATATAGTGTTAAACTCTGTGAAATCTGATTTTAACCACAATATATGGGTGTGCAAAATGCACAAAAAAATCGTGAATGATTATTGAAATAAGGCGAGTTTTATCCCGGCTGCACTCCGGATTAACAGCTTTTGCTGTGTTTACACTGACATAATCTTTATGAGATTATATTACTGAATCAATTCTATTTTTATTCTATTTAAGGGGGACTGTTTTATGGAACAGAACAAACAGTGGAGAGGCTTTAAGGGCAGACACTGGAAGGAAGAGATAGATACAAGAGACTTTATCCAGTGCAACTACACTCCCTATGATGGAGATGAGTCTTTCCTTGAGGGTCCGACAGAGGCCACAGATATACTTTGGGGTGAGCTTCAAAAACTTCAAAAGGCTGAGAGAGCCAAGGGCGGCGTTCTTGATATGGACACCGACATCGTATCAGGCTTAACTTCACACGGTCCCGGATACATTAATGAGAAATATAAGGATCTTGAGAAGGTTGTAGGTCTTCAGACAGATAAGCCCCTTAAGCGTGCCTTTATGCCTTATGGTGGTATTAAGATGGCTGAGGAGTCATTAAAAACTTATGGCTATACTCCGAATCCGGAGCTTCACAAGATCTTTACACAGTATCACAAGACACACAACCAGGGCGTATTTGACGCTTATACTCCCGAGATGAAGAAGGCTCGTCATAACAAGATAATAACAGGTCTTCCGGATACCTACGGCAGAGGTAGAATAGTAGGCGATTATCGACGTGTCGCTCTTTACGGTATTGACTATCTGATGAAGAAAAAGAAGGAAGATTTCAATGCCTGCGGTTCAGGTTCTATGAAGGGCGAAGTCATCCGCCTCAGAGAGGAAATCACTGAGCAATACAACGCTCTTGCTCAGATGAAGGAAATGGCAAAGATTTACGGCTATGATATTTCACAGCCTGCTTCCAACGCTCGTGAGGCTTGCCAGTGGCTCTACTTTGGCTATCTTGCAGCTATCAAGACGCAAAACGGTGCTGCTATGAGTGTAGGACGTATCTCAACCTTCCTTGATATTTATATTCAGCGTGACCTTGACGAAGGTACACTTACCGAGAAGGAAGCACAGGAGCTTATTGACCATATGGTAATGAAGTTCAGAATGGTTAAGTTTGCACGTATTCCTTCCTATAACGAGCTCTTCTCAGGTGACCCGGTATGGGCAACTCTTGAGGTAGCAGGACTTGGCATTGACGGACGTTCACTCGTAACCAAAAACGACTTCCGTTTCCTCCACACACTCGAGAACATGGGACCTGCGCCCGAGCCGAACCTGACTGTTCTTTATTCTTCAAATCTTCCGAAGAACTTCAAGAAGTACGCTTCTTATATTTCTGTAAAGACAAGCTCAATTCAGTACGAAAATGACGATGTTATGCGCAAGGTTTGGGGTGACGACTACTCAATCTGCTGCTGCGTATCTGCTACTGAGACTGGTAAGGAGATGCAGTTCTTTGGTGCTCGTGCTAACCTTGCAAAGTGCTTGCTCTACGCTATCAACGGTGGTATAGATGAAAAGACAAAGGAGCAGGTAGGTCCTAAGTATCGTCCTGTTACCACAGAGTATCTCGACTATGATGATGTAATGGACAAGTATGATGCTATGCTCGATTGGCTTGCTGACTTGTATGTAAATACTCTCAACCTCATCCACTATATGCATGATAAGTACTACTATGAGGCTGCCGAGATGGCTCTTATCGACACTAATGTAAGAAGAACTTTTGCAACCGGTATTGCAGGCTTCTCACATGTAGTTGATTCCATTAGCGCTATTAAGTATGCAAAGGTAAAGGCAATCCGTGACGAGGACGGCATTGTAGTAGATTACGAAACAGAAGGAGACTTCCCGCGCTACGGTAACGATGATGACAGAGCTGATGAAATCGCAGTTTGGTTGCTCAAAACCTTCCTTTCTAAGCTCAACAAGCACCACACCTATCGTCGTTCTGAGACAACAACCTCAATCCTCACAATTACCTCAAATGTTGTTTACGGCAAGGCTACAGGCTCACTTCCGGATGGAAGAAAGGCAGGAGAGCCGCTTTCACCGGGTGCTAACCCGTCCTATGGTGCAGAGAAAAGCGGACTTCTCGCATCTCTTAACTCCGTTGCTAAGCTGCCTTATGAGTATGCACTTGACGGTATTTCCAACACTCAGACAATCAACCCTGATGCTCTCGGACACACCGACGGCGAAAGAGTTGAAAATCTCGTACAGATTATGGATGGTTACTTCGATCAAGGTGCACACCACCTCAATGTCAACGTATTTGGCACAGAGAAGCTTATTGATGCTATGGAGCACCCGGAAAAAGAGGAGTATGCAAACTTTACAATCAGAGTATCCGGTTATGCTGTTAAGTTTATCGACCTTACTCGTGAGCAGCAGCTTGATGTTATCGCAAGAACCTGCCACGGCGTGATCTGATTTTGTAAGAATATAAATCCAGCCTCTTCGCAGACTAACTGTGGAGAGGCTTTTTTACAACATGGAGGGGTAAATTTATGACCAAGGGATATATTCACTCTACCGAGAGTTTCGGCTCTGTAGACGGCCCGGGAGTGCGCTTTGTTGTGTTTATGCAGGGGTGCAAAATGCGCTGTAAGTATTGCCACAACCCGGATACATGGGATTTTGGAGAAGGCAAGGAGGTAACTGCCGACGAAATCCTGACCCAGGCTACCCGTTATAAATCATATTGGGGAACAAAAGGTGGAATTACTATCAGTGGGGGAGAGCCGCTTTTACAGCTTGACTTTTTGCTGGAGCTTAGCCGCAAAGCTCATGCTCAGGGAATAAACGTAGTTATTGATACTGCGGGTAAACCGTTTACACGTACTGAACCCTTTTTCTCTAAGTTTAATGAGCTGCTTAAGTATATCAGTCTTATAATGCTCGATTTGAAGCATATTGATACAAAAGATCACAAGGAGCTCACGGGAGTAGGAAATGAAAACATACTTGATATGGCAAATTATCTTTCTAAAATTGGCTTTCCAATCTGGATCCGTCACGTTCTCGTGCCGGGTATAACCGATGATGATCTCTCTCTCCACAAGCTCCATAATTTTATCAGGACATTAAACAATGTTCAGCGGGTTGAAATCTTGCCGTACCACAGCTTAGGCAAGCTGAAGTATGACGAAATGGGAATACCTTATCCACTTGAAGGAGTGCCCTCACCTTCGGTAGAGAGTATAGAAAACGCCAAGAGAATTTTACACATCACTGACTACACAGGTTTTATACAGCCGTGAGTGTGAGCTTTAAGTCATCTGTATTGTATGGGGCAACCTGCATTCTGATTTTACTTTATAACCAAGTCGCCGATGTCTCACGCCTCTGTAGGCGGTGGGGGACATTCAGTCTTTCGGTGAGGTTTAATCTCCACCGAACCCTTGAGGAGCAAAGCTCCCGGCGACGGTTGCAATCGCCGCAGGCGTGATTAAACAGGCTTGTCACGCAGGCGAAGATTTAAAATAATGTTATCTTTATGCAGTATAGATTTTAGTTTTCACTATCTTGTTTATATGAAATTTGATACAGGGGGATAAATTCAATGACTTTTCAAGAGCGCAAAGCGCTTGTCGCTTTTTATCTCGGGAAAACCATCAATATTAAAGTAGATCGACCTCTTGGAAGTACTCATCCGAAGCACGCTGATATGATTTATCCGGTAAATTACGGATATATTCCCGGAGTTTGCGGGGGAGACGGGGAGGAATTAGATGTATATCTTCTCGGTGTGGATAAACCTGTAGATCAATATTCAGCTCGGGTTATCGCAATAATTCATCGTCGCGATGATGTTGAGGATAAACTGGTTGCCTCGCCGAGGGGAATGAGCTTTACTAAGGAGGAAATAGCGCAGGCAGTATATTTTCAGGAACAGTATTTTGATAGCGATATAGAGATGCTGTAATAAGAAAATTATTTGCTCTAAAGCTAATTATAAAGTTCATCATTGAAAGCAAATATTATATGCATAACAAACACAGCCTGTAACAGACAAGTTTCTCACAGGCTGTGTTTGTATATTATAACCTGCGTTGTTGCGGCAGTGTTATGGTTTTTATAAGTTTTAGCGGTTTCCATCGACGGATATAAAATAATATGTTGATTGGGCAAACAATTCATGATATAGTGTATTTATCTTAATGTAAATTGCTGGTTTTGATTGGAGATATTAAATGAATAATAAACTGGTGGTATTAAAAGAGTATTTCGGTCATTCTTCTTTTCGTGAAGGGCAGGAAGATATAGTGAATTGTCTCTTATCCGGCAAAGATGCACTCGGTATCATGCCGACAGGTGCAGGAAAATCGATCTGTTATCAGGTACCGGCATTGATTTATGACGGAATTACACTTGTGATTTCTCCTCTGATCTCACTTATGAAGGATCAGGTGAGTTCACTTCTTCAGTCGGGAATTCCCGCGGCTTATATTAACAGCTCGCTGACACCAACACAGAATATTAAGGCTTTAAGAAATGCAGCCAACGGCAAGTATAAGATAATATATGTTGCGCCTGAGCGTTTAACAACTAATGAATTTCAGAACTTTTGCAGAAAAGTCAGTATATCCATGGTGGCGGTCGATGAGGCTCACTGCGTTTCGCAGTGGGGACAAGATTTCAGACCCAGCTATCTGAAAATTGCAGAATTTATAGACCTGCTTCCGACACGACCGATTGTGGGAGCGTTTACAGCTACCGCAACCAAAGAGGTAAGGAATGACATCATAAAGCTCTTAAAACTAGACAATCCCTTTGTTGCAACCACAGGATTTGACCGTCCAAATCTATTTTTTTCTGTAATCAAACCAAATAACAAAAAAATTAAATTAATTGAGTTAATAAGAGAAAGAGCCGATAAGTCAGGTATAGTATATTGCTCTACAAGAAAAAATGTCGAAGAAGTCTGTGAGCTTTTGAATGAAAGCGGTTTCTCTGCGACCCGGTATCACGCCGGCTTGTCGGAGGAGGAACGCAAAACCAATCAAGAAGATTTTGTATATGACAGAAAAACAATTATGGTTGCCACCAACGCCTTTGGAATGGGCATAGACAAATCAAATGTAGCTTTTGTTATCCATTTCAATATGCCGAAGAACATAGAAGCTTATTATCAGGAGGCAGGTAGAGCTGGTCGTGACGGAACACAGGCAGATTGTATTTTGCTCTATAGCAGCCACGATGTTCGCACCAATCAATTTTTAATCAATAATTCAGAGCCAAACCCAGAACTTACAGATAAAGAACAGGAGCTTATACGCCAAAGGGATTTTGAGCGACTTAAATACATGACATTTTATTGTACAACCGATAGGTGCTTAAGAAATTTTATCTTGAAGTATTTTGGCGATAAATCATCAAACTACTGCGGAAAATGCTCAAATTGTATAACGCACTTTGAAACGGTTGACATAACAGTTGACGCACAAAAAATACTATCCTGCATAATTAAAACAGGCCAACGCTATGGCAGAAATATGATATGCGAGATTTTGCGAGGAAGCAAGAACGAAAGAATTATAGACCTTGGACTTGACAGTCAATCAACCTATGGATTGTTAAAGGATTATAAATCGGATAAAATATATAGTATCATTGATTTTCTTACGCAAAGCGGATATATTATAGCTGATGGAGATGAATATCCTGTTTTAAAGGTCACAGTTAAAAGCAGCACTGTATTGCGCAGCAAATCTAGGTTGACTATGAAAACAGTAAAAGAGCAAAAAATTCAAAAACAGCCCAAAAGAAAAACGACTGCTGACAATCCTGTATATGTACCTATGCTTGAAAAGCTAAAAAAGCTGCGCAGAGAGTTGGCGTTTAAAGAAAAAGTACCGGCGTATGTGATTTTTTCGGATGCGACACTTATTGATATGTGTAAAAAGCTGCCAACAACCGAGGAAGAACTACTTAATGTTTCCGGAGTTGGAAATGCAAAACTTAAGAAGTACGGCAGAGAGTTTTTGAATATCATCAAACAATTTGCGTGACGTTTCACTAACTTAAAGATAATAAAATACCACAGCCTATGGCATGAAATATCTGCCATAGGCTGTGTGTGATTTTCTAGTTTTATATCCTAACACTTACCGTCCTTATCAGAGCAGTCATGCTTATCACTACATTCTTTCTTTTTACCTCCGCATTTTCCGCACTTGTCAAATTCGGGGTTGAAGGCATAGAAGTTCTTACTGTCAAGGTTATCCGTAGCAATTCTCAATCCTTCACCGAAACGTTGATAATGAACTACCTCACGAGCTCTCAAAAACCTAATCGGATCGGCTACATCCGGATCATCGCAAAAGCGGAGAATGTTGTCATAGGTTGTTCTAGCTTTCTGTTCTGCCGCCAGATTTTCGTGTAAATCTGTAATCGTATCACCCTTTGACTGCAGGTAAGCCGCTGTAAACGGAGCACCGCTGGCGGCAACCGGATAAACTCCTGTAGTGTGATCTACAAAATAGGCATCAAATCCCGACTTTTTAATCTCCTCAATGCTGAGATTTCTTGTCAGTTGATACACTATCGCTCCTATCATCTCAAGATGCGCCAGTTCTTCTGTACCTGACGAGTACCCTCGGTTGGAAGTTTTGCCGTTTAAAAGCTATAAATTCATATCATACGGAAAGCTTGATAAACGCACAGCCAAGCTCGCTACAGACTCGGACAAGCACAGAAGAAAATGCTTTACAGCAAGTCTGTATCTTATATAAAGCAACACTAAAATAACTAATTGCCATATTATTAATTTAGTGGTAGAATTTATATATAATATGCTTAGTTACGGTGATGAAAATGATTAGAGAAATCAAAATAGATGAACTGAACGAGTTGCTTGAATTATATACGCATTTGCACGAGCTTGGTGTTCCTGAGAATACAGAACATTTAGAAAAAACATGGAATACAATTTGCAACGACGAGAATCATCATATTATTGTTTGCGAGGTTGACGGCAAAATTGTTTCTTCCTGCGTGTGCGTGATTGTTCCGAATCTTACAAGAAATATCCGTCCCTACGCTTTTATATAAAATGTGGTTACTCACTCTGATTACAGAGGAAAAGGTTACGCAACAGCTTGTCTGAACTACGCAAAGGAACTTGCACAGAATGCGAATTGCTACAAAATGATGTTGCTCACAGGTTCAAAGAACGATAAAACTTTAGACTTTTATAAAAAAGCAGGCTACAATTCAGAGGACAAAACTGCATTTATCCAAGGGTTATAGGGGTGATATTTTGAAAATGGAGTACAGACAAGCAACGAATACCGATAGTGAAGCTATTGCCTTATTAGCTGTTCAGATGTGGGCAAGCCATACAGTAGAAGATTTGTCAAACGGTTTTTCTTCGTTAATGAAGAGCGATAATAATGCTTTATTCCTGTTGATTATTAACGGTACTATACAAGGGTTTGCACAATGCGGATTAAGGCACGATTATGTTGAAGGCACAAACAGCAGTCCAGTAGGATATTTAGAAGGAATTTTTGTACAAGAAGAATATCGAAAACAAGGCTATGCAAAACAGCTTTTGAATTACTGTGAGAAGTGGGCAAAAGAAAAAGGTTGCAGTGAATTTGCCAGTGACTGCGAACTCGATAATGAAATCAGTCGCCAATTTCATATAAATTTAGGCTTTGACGAAGCAAATAGAATAATCTGATTTACAAAGAAAATATGATGAGGAAAACAATGAACTGAGCCACTATACTGCGACCTTGACGCTTCTCTTCCTGCTTGTATCTTCTATGAAAAACGTGGCTTTAAAACAGTAAAGCATATAAAATACGACATCGGCAACGGCGCTTTTATGATTTATGAGATTATGAGAAAAATAAAGACCAATTTAAAACATAAAGTAAGTTTGCAATAAAATAGAGTATTATTCAAAAATGGGAACACCGAATAAATCTGTCACCGTAATAAGCACAGATTAATCGGTGTTCCCTTGAATTTAGCATTACTTCATTTTTACAGGAATCCAGATTTCGCAATAGTAATTTTCATCTGCGGTTCCATTTGGATATTTTTTAGGGTCATCATAGTATTCCACGCAATATCCTGCGGCAAACTCGTAGTCCTTTGTAGCGGGCAGCCACTCGGTGTAGATTGATTCGTTGATTTTTTGCAGTGCCTGCGGCATAGGTCCCTTGCAGGGGAATACCGCCCATGTAAAT
Organism: uncultured Clostridia bacterium; assembly: GCA_946500295.1. GTDB lineage: Bacteria > Bacillota > Clostridia > Oscillospirales > Acutalibacteraceae > UBA7067. The sequence goes on from CAMMVF010000005.1 coordinate 110,434, forward strand.
TCAGGAATCGTTTTTGTGACAAAGCCTTCGGGAATTTCCTTTTGAGAATCATATGTATCGGCAATCAGATACTCAAAATTTTCCTGTCCCATACTTTCGTCAATATTGATTCCAAATTCTCCGCAAACAACAGAACCTTTACCGCTTGCAAAATGCTCCTGCCAGAATCGGGGAATATTCTCCTTTGCCCCTTCATAGGGAAATACTTTAGAGTTAGCTAAAACAGTGAATGCCTCTTTTCTCACGATTTTATAATCCATGAGATAACCTCCTTCAAGTGAAAATTTCAGTTTCAGCGGAGCAAATGACTTCAAAAGAACCTTGTTCTTGCGTACAGCCGATGGGGAAGTACCGTGAAATCTTGTAAAAGCCTTTGTAAAGCTGTCGGGAGAATCATATCCGTACTTCAGCGCAATACCAATTATATTCTCCTGCGATACAAGAAGATCATTGCCGGCAAGCGTCAGCCGCCTGTTTCGTATATACTCGCCTACCGTATATCCGCAAAGCATTGCAAATCCCTTTTGAAAATAGAACGGTGATACATTTACCGCTTTTGCAATACCGTCTACGGTAATGTTCTCGGTAATGTGTTCCTCAATGTATTGAATTGAGTTTCCGATAATTGACATCCATTCCATCAAAGTCAAGCTCCTTTGCTGTCACTGTACTTACATTATACAGCTTGCAGTACTCTGCGTCCCGACAATCTCTGCTTTGTTTTGTCCGATATATTATATTGAAAGTTGCGGTGAAATCCGATTAACTCTGCTTTATATTATAACATACAGCAACATTAATGCCGCAAGAAAAATGATATTTGCAATGGAAAAGAACAGGAGATACTTCCCTTTGGATATATTTTTCTTTTGTACTATGAATTTGTATGAAATCAGACTTGCCATAGATGCGATTAATGTACCTAAGCCGCCTATATTAGTGCCGACAATCAATGCCGGTAGGTTGTCGGTGAAATTTGACAAAAGCAGTGCCGCCGGAACATTGCTTACAACCTGAGAGGTAAGCACCGCAGTAATAACCTCATTACCTGAGATGCATTTCTGTAACAGAGATGAAAACATCGGAAGTCTGCCCATATTCCCAATAAATATAAAGAACCCGACAAATGTGAGTAGCAGTGAATAGTCCACCTTTTTCAACACTTTTCTGTCAAAAATCAGTATTGCACAAATTGTAACGGCAAACGCAATACTAACGCTGATAACACGCAATACCGCAAGAATACAGATGCAAAACAGTGCAACATACACCATCACCTTGCAGGTGTTCTTTTCTTTGCTTTTTGTGGTCAGACTTACGGTAATTTTTTTGTTCCCAAAGCTTCCTATGGCAAAACTACTGACCAGCAGCATTGCAAGTGACAAGACTGTATAAGGCAACATCAATAAAATAAATTTTTCAAAAGCCATACCCGATTTTCCGTACAGATACAAATTCTGAGGATTGCCGATTGGTGTCAGCATACTGCCCAGATTAGCCGATATTGTCTGCAAAATCACCACAGGAATAAGCCACTTTTTCTCTTCTGCCTGTCCGAGCATATCAAACAGCGCAAAGGTAAACGGAACAAAGGTTATGAGCGCCACGTCATTAGTAATTATCATACTGAAAAAGAAGCAAAGTAAAGTCAGCGTTACCACAAGCTGGCGAATATTTTGCACCTTATTTAACAGCTTTCGTGAGATTTCTTCAAAGATGCCCATACTCTGAAAGCCTGCCATCAGCGCCATTAACGAGAACAATATTCCCAGTGTCCTGAAATCTATATACTCAAGATAAGCCTTGTCCGGTGTTACAAAGAATATTGAAATCACCGCAAGCACACAGGCAACAATTAATATCGCTTCCTGTTTTATAAACTCAAAAATTTTCCTCTTCACATTTTACCCCAAATTTATATTTACCGATAATTGATAGATAAGCACATCCCTATTACAAATAAATGATAGCAAATGCACTATCGTATGTCAATGAGCTTACAGACGCAACTTTTAAATTCCTTTATTAGTAGCAAATTATATATTTTGGTAAGTTATTAAGAAATACCTGACATCACTAAATATGTCGGTACATAGTATAGTTTTTGTATACATTAGTATAAAAATTTTTTAAAAGGATGTTGATTGCTTTTTACGAGTATGATAAAATAATAGCAAAATAAATTCACATAAGTTTTATTATCAGAACATAATTTATCATGTTCAGCATAACTAAACGTATTTATTCATAATAGGATTAATTGAAGAATAGCTATAGTTAATTTGATATACTTTTATTATAAAGCAATCTGAAAGAGGTTAGTTATATGAATTCTTTTGCAATACTCAAAGGTGAAAAATACACATATGTAAACAAAATTAAAAGCATTATTACTAACGAAACTGCCGTCCTCTGCAAGGATGAGTGCGGCAATTTTTATTTTTGCAGTATTGATGAATGGGTTAATAATAGAGCCGTTGAAATCAATACCGCAGATAAAACACAAGTTAATAAATACAGCACTCCGCAACAGAAAATTGAACTGTTCAAATCTTTATTCTGCGGTAGAACTGATGTTTACGCAAAGCGATATTACAATACAAAAACCGGTAAAAGCGGATATGTGCCTGCTTGCAGTAATGAGTGGGTGAATTTTGTATGTGATAAGAAGAAATATACCTGCTCAAAATGTCCAAACCGCAGTTTTATTGAAATAAATGACAGGGTTATTTACAATCACCTGAAAGGCGATGATGAATTTTGCCGTGATGTAGTGGGACTCTATGCAATTTTGCCTGACGAAACAACAAAATTTCTTGCAATCGACTTTGACGAGGAAAGCTGGCAGGAGGATGTAACTGCTGTTCGTAAAATTTGCAGAGAATATAATATCCCTGTAAGTGTTGAGCGTTCACGCTTGGGAAACGGTGCGCATATGTGGTTCTTTTTCGAACAAGCAGTACCGGCATCTACTGCAAGAAAATTCGGAAGCGGATTGCTTACAAAAGCTATGGAAAGCCGACACGAAATCAAACTTGATTCTTATGACAGAATGTTTCCTAATCAGGATACTATGCCAAAAAGCGGATTTGGAAATCTGATTGCCCTTCCGTTACAGGGGAGAGCAAGAAAAAATAAAAACAGCGAATTTGTTGATGATAATTTTATATCCTACCCCGACCAATGGGAGTATCTGTATAATATTAAAAAAATCACTGCAAATGAGATTGAGGAATATACAAAGCAGTTATGCGACAATGGTGATTTGGGTGAATTAGTTTCTGCAGATGAAAAGCTGTGGGAGAAAAAGCCGGAACAAAATATTACCCCAATGGATTTTTCGGGAACAGTTGAAATTGTAAAAGCTAATATGATTTTTGTTAAAAAGAAAGGCATATCGCAATATGCGCTCAACAAAATAAAAAGGCTTGGTGCATTTAAAAATCCTGACTTCTATAAATCACAGGCGATGCGACTGCCGATATACAACAAGCCCAGAATAATTGATACAACCGAAGAAACGGATAAATTCCTTTGTATTCCGAGAGGCTGCGAAGAGAGTCTTTTGGAGTTGATTGATAACGCAGAGGCAGAATATATAATTGAAGATGAAAGAAATATTGGCTCACCGATAAATGTAAAATTCAACGGTGAATTATATGCAGAACAGCAGTCAGCAGTTGACGAAATGCTGAAATATGAAAACGGTGTTCTGTCTGCTACAACTGCATTCGGTAAAACAGTTGTAGCCTCATATATGATAGCACAGAGAAGTGTAAATACATTGATTCTTGTTCATTCTGCCGCCTTGCTTGAACAGTGGGAAAAGTCATTATCTCAATTTTTGACTTTTGAAGATAAACTCCCGGAACAGCCAACAACAAGAGGAAGAAAAAAGAAAATTTCTCATATAGGTTTGCTCGGTTCTGGAAAGAATACTCTTAACGGAAAAGTCGATATTGCAATTATGCAATCTTTGATAAAGGACAATGAAGTCAAGGAGTTTGTTAAGGATTACGGTATGGTGATAGTTGATGAGTGCCATCATGTTTCAGCATTCAGCTTCGAAAAAATCCTGAAAACAGTCAATGCAAAGTATGTTTACGGGCTTACCGCAACACCTGTCAGACAGGACGGGCATCATCCGATTATTTTTATGCAATGCGGTCCGATAAGATACAAGGTAGACGCAAAAATACAGGCTGAAAAAAGAGCTTTTTCACATTATATGATTCCGAGATTTACCGAATTCAGAGTTGCTGAAAACGACATTGATTATCAGACTGTCTGCGCAAAAGTCTGTACGGATGAAATGCGAAATAATATGATTGTTAATGATGTTCTAAAGGCGGTATCAAATAAAAGAAACCCGATAATTTTAACGGAGCGCAAGGAACACGCTGATTTGCTTGCAGGATTTATTAAAGACAAATGTGATAATGTATTTGTGTTAAGCGGCAAGGATAAGGCTAAAGATAAAAAACTGAAATTAGAAGAAATTAAAGTTGTGCCAAAGTCCGAAAACCTTGTTATTGTGGCAACGGGCAAATATGTAGGAGAAGGCTTTGATGAACCAAGACTTGATACGCTTTTCCTTGCAATGCCGATTGCGTGGAAAGGTACTCTTGCGCAGTATGCAGGCAGATTGCACCGAAATTATCACGGCAAACAGGAGGTTTGCGTTTACGATTATGCAGATATTTTTATGCCTATGCTCGAAAGAATGTATCATAAAAGAGTAAAAGGATATGCAGAATTGGGGTATATAGTGAAATCTTCAGATAATGAAACAGAGAATATTATTTTTGATACAAAGACATACTTCAGTAAGTTTTCGGAAGATTTATACGGAGCTGTTAAGGAAATTGTAATTTCTGCACCAAGATTGAACAAATCTGTAGCGAGAAAAATAATGAACACAGTTGATAAAAATATAGATTTCAGGATTGTTACAAAAACCGAGAACAATGATATAGTCAGTGAGATATTGAGCTCAGAGGAAAGCGGCATCAGCGAATTTATTATGCAGGATAATACGTTCCAAAACTTTGCTGTTATTGACAAGCGAATTGTCTGGTATGGTAATATCGATTTTTTAAGCTATAACTATTCAGAAGAAAATGCAATGAGATTTATAAGTGAAAGCGTGGCAGGAAAACTATCCGATAAATATAATTAAGATAAAGTCGATTTTTCATTTATTATTTTACCTTTGAATCAAATGGAAAATAAACAAAAAATAAGTCAAATTATGTTGAAATATTGTCACTACTGTGATAGAATAATATATAAAACGAATCTTTGTATGGTAAATAAATTAGCTAAATTTTGGGAGATATTATTATGGCAGAGAAAAACAATGCGAATATAGGTTTTGAAAAGCAAATTTGGGATGCTGCTTGTGTGTTATGGGGACATATACCTGCGGCTGATTATAGAAAAGTAATAATTGGATTGATTTTTCTAAGGTATATTTCAAGTGCGTTTGATAAGAGATATAAGCAACTTGTAGAAGAGGGTGAAGGCTTTGAAGATGATCCCGATGCATATCTTGAGGAGAATATCTTTTTTGTGCCGGAAGAAGCCCGTTGGAAGATAATAGCCGAAGCTGCGCATACTGCTGAAATCGGCGTAACTATTGACAATGCAATGAAAGCAATTGAAAGGGATAATTCAAGTCTGAAAAATGTACTTCCTAAAAATTATGCTAGTCCTGACCTTGATAAAAGAGTCTTGGGCGATGTTGTCGATTTGTTCACAAACAATATGAATATGGACGACACAGAGGAAAGCAAAGATTTACTTGGCAGAACATATGAGTATTGCATTGAGCAATTTGCTGAGTATGAGGGCAAAAAAGGCGGCGAATTCTATACCCCAGCAAGTATAGTCAAAACGATAGTTGCAATTCTTAAGCCATATAATAATTGCCGAGTATATGACCCATGCTGCGGTTCGGGCGGTATGTTTGTTCAATCGGTAAAATTCATTCAGGAACACAGCGGAAACCGCAACAGTGTTTCAGTATTCGGGCAGGAAAGCAATGCCGATACGTGGAAAATGGCAAAAATGAATATGGCTATCAGAGGAATTGACGCTAACCTTGGACCGTATCAGGCAGACACTTTTTTCAATGATTTACACAGAACATTAAAAGCTGATTTTATTATGGCAAATCCGCCGTTCAATCTTTCTAACTGGGGACAGGATAAACTCAAGGATGATGTTCGCTGGAAATACGGTACTCCTCCTGCAGGCAATGCCAACTATGCGTGGATTCAGCATATGATTCATCATCTTGCTCCAAACGGAAAAATCGGTCTTGTACTTGCGAACGGAGCATTATCCTCTCAGTCAAGCGGTGAGGGAGAAATTCGTAAAAAAATAATCCAGGACGACCTTATTGAGGGTATTGTTGCCTTGCCTACACAGCTGTTTTATAGTGTTACAATTCCCGTTACTCTTTGGTTTATTAGCAAAAACAAAAAGCAGAAAGGTAAAACCCTGTTTATAGATGCTCGTAAAATGGGCTATATGGTTGACCGCAAACACAGGGACTTTACTGACGAAGATATTCAAAAGCTGGCAGATACATTCACTCAGTTCCAAGAAGGAACGCTTGAAGATGTTAAGGGATTTTGTGCGGTAGCAGATTTGGAAGAAATAGAAAAGCAGGATTTTATTCTCACTCCGGGAAGATATGTAGGCATTGAGGAACAAGAGGACGACGGAGAACCGCTTGAAGAAAAGATGACACGACTTACAGCTGAACTTTCGGAAATGTTTGCGAAGTCGCACAAACTGGAGAATGAAATACGTAAAAACTTATCTGCTATTGGGTATGAGATAAAAAAACAAAGGGAGTGAATAACAATGGGAGAATATGAAAAAGCATATCTCTATTTTGATACGAACGCTTTAGAATGCCGTCATTCTGGAAAATCGTTATTTCTTTCTCGTTTTACTGTAAGCTCCTTATATTATGAAATTGAAGATTTAATAAGCACTATGGGTTTGAGAGATAAAGTGGAAATATGCATACCTGAAATAGTGTGGTTTGAACTTCAAGAACATTTAGTAAGTCACTATAGATCAGAAAAAACATCTATGGAAACAAAAATTGCTTCTTTTAGAAAATCATTTGGTAATTTAGCAGAGGTTACATATGAATGAAAGATTGTAGAACAGAATCAGAATACACGAATTATGTGACTACCATTGCTCAAGATTTTCTCGAAAATCCACGAGTAAGTGCTAAGATTATACCTTGCCCTAAAGATGAAGATACTATGCAGCAGATTATTGGCCAAGCGGTTAATTCTGTAAAGCCGTTTAGAACTGCAAAAGCAAACGGCAAGGAATATAGACGCCGGATTTAAGGATGCTCTGATATTTAATACTTTACTTAAACATACAGAAAACCAACTCGGCATTTTTATTTCTAACGATAGTGATTTTTCAGAGCTTTTCAACGAAAAACATAATAAAAATTTGAAAATGTGTAATGCTGCGAAGGATGTTCAAATGATATTGTCTCGTGAATTCAATGTAATATCTACAGATATGATTGAAGGAATTTTGAAGACAGACAATTATTTAATGCAACGAATACTGTCTGAATGTGAACTTGATGAAAACGCTCAAGTATATAACATAAAAATTCTATCGTGTGAATCGATAGAAGATAGTTACAATGTGAATTTTGTAGCAATGATTAATGGTCTAAATCAATCTTTTGACATTACATATAACATTAATGCTAACGAACTATTAGAGGCTTCCTATGAACCTTTTGAAGAAGGAGAAGACAAGTGAGATGATTACGGTTGCACGATTGTGTGAATATATAGATATAAATCCCAAAGAAACTCTTTCGAAAGGAACGATAGCAAAAAAAGTATCAATGGATAAGCTTCAACATTTTTGTAGAGATGTACCCGAGTACGAATGGGCGGAATTTTCAGGTGGTGCAAAGTTTAGAAACGAAGATACCATTATGGCAAGAATTACTCCTTGCCTTGAAAATGGGAAAACCGCACTTGTCAACATTTTGGAACCAGGCGAGATTGGCTTTGGTTCAACTGAGTTTATTGTATTTCGAGCAAAAAAAGGCTACACCACACCTGATTTTGTGTACTATCTTGTGAAAAGTCCGATTGTCAGAGATTCTGCGATTAAATCTATGGTTGGTTCATCAGGCAGACAACGAGTACAGACAGATGTTGTTCAAAATTTGGAGATATCTTTTCCAGATCTGTGCGAACAGGAAAAAATCGCAGATATTTTGAAAACTTTTGATGACAAAATTGAGCTAAATAATAAGATAAACAATAATTTAGCGGCTTAGAGTTCAATGTCGGATACATCAAGCTCGCCGGACATAAGTTTTGGTAAAAGGGAATCTCGCAATTCAGCAAGTTTGGTGTTTTCGACGATATTTTTCTCATATTGTGACATTAAAGCACCAGCAACAGATTCAAATTCAGTGAGAATAGAATCATCAGGTAACAATACAGTTACTTTGTTCATATCACCTTGTGTTATAAGTGGCTGTGTAGAACCACGATTCATAGATGAATAATCAATTTTTTTAAGAATTTGATAGGTATATTCATAATAATGACTTGTAATTACGAGCGTATTATCAGATGTCCAACAAGGTGAACTGAATCTTTGTATAACACCATGTGTACCTACTCTACCTGTCACAAGAATTTTATCTGCATGGTTAGCTTCATTGGTAAATCCCATAATTGAAGCGGCTCCAACTATAGGAATACTAATATTGTCTGTACGTATAGAGGATTTCATTGGTGGGCGTTTACCACTTGAAACAAACGCTATATCAGATAATGTTACGTATTTCCAAGATTCTGGGCAAATTCCGCCAGACATTGAAAAATCTTCAAACCAAGATTGATAAAGAGCTGATACTTGCTGCTCTAAATTATTGTTTACTACTCAATAACATAACTCTCATCAACGGCGGGAGTTTACCAAAGGAACTGCCGTTGTTCGTCGTTCTCTTTAAATAAAAATTAAGGAGAATGAATATGAAACAGATAATTATTAATGAAATTGTTCAAGATATGTTGCCATATCTAAATAATTTACAGATTGAAAAACTTCAAATGGTGCTACAACACGCATTATTTGCAGTGAAAGTTGAAGCTGACGAACAATGTAAATCTGAAAATAAACAGAGAGATCTTGTAGAACTGTTCCTTGCTGCAAAGCGAATAGAGGGATGTTCTGAAAAGTCCTTAAAATATTATAAAGCTACCATTGAAACTATGATTAATAGTATAGGCAAAGAAGTTAATCAGATTATGACCGATGATTTAAGGACATACCTTACAGACTATCAAAAAAGGAAGAATTCAAGCCGTGTTACCATTGATAATATTCGACGAATACTTTCAAGTTTTTTCTCTTGGTTAGAGGACGAGGACTATATTATTAAAAGCCCTGTAAGAAGAATACATAAAGTAAAAACAGCTACAAATATCAAAGAAACTTATACGGATGAAGCTTTGGAGTTGTTGCGTGATAACTGTACTGAATTGCGAGATTTAGCAATGATCGATATGCTTGCTTCAACAGGAATGCGTGTCGGTGAAATGGTACTGCTTAATCGTGAGGACATAAACTTTAATGAGCGAGAGTGTGTTGTTTTTGGTAAGGGAGATAAGGAAAGAATAGTTTATTTTGATGCCCGAACAAAAATTCATTTGCTTAATTACCTTGAAAGCAGAAATGATGATGAACCTGCATTGTTTGTTTCGCTCAGGGCTCCGCATAACAGACTTAAGATTGGCGGAATTGAAACACGTTTGCGTGAGATGGGGAAACAACTTGATATCAACAAGGTTCACCCTCACAAGTTCAGGCGTACACTTGCAACTATGGCAATAGACAAAGGAATGCCCATTGAGCAATTACAACAGCTCTTGGGGCATAGGAAAATAGATACGACCTTGCAGTACGCAATGGTCAAACAGAGCAATGTAAAGATTGCTCATCGAAAATACATCGGATAGAGAGGATAACGATTATGGCTGAATGGCAGACTGTTAGACTTGGAACGATAGTTTCAACAAATCAAAACACTTATTCTCCAAAAGAGGATTGGCAGTTTGTAAATTACTTGGATACTGGAAATATTACAATGAATCGAGTTAATGAAATACAATGCATCAACACATTAACGGATAAGCTGCCGAGCAGGGCAAGAAGAAAAGTTAAATCGAATAGTATTATTTACTCAACGGTACGACCGAACCAGTTGCACTATGGAATTATTAAAGAACAGCCTGAGAATTTTTTAGTATCAACTGGATTTGCAGTAATTGATGTTGATTTTGAGAAAGCAGTTCCTGATTACATCTATTATGCTTTAACACAGCAGGAAGTTACTGAACATTTACAAGCGATTGCAGAGCAGAGTGTGTCTGCTTATCCTTCTATAAAACCTTCAGATATTGAGAATTTAGAACTTCTTCTTCCTGACAAAAATACACAGAGAAAGATTGTAGCTATTCTCAGGTCAATAGATGAAAAAATAAAACAGAACAATGAAATAAACAATAATTTAGAGCAGCAAGCGATGGCTATTTTTGATAATATGTTTCCTGCCATTTCAAAGGGTTCTTGCACTATTGGAAACTATATAACACCAAAAAGAGGCAAAGGTTTGCTTTCGAAAAACGCTGTTTGGGGTGATGTGCCAGTAGTTGCAGGTGGATTAGAACCAGCAACCTACCATAATGTGGCAAACACACAATCTCCTGTACTTGCGATTTCTGCTTCAGGAGCTAATGCTGGATATGTAAGCTTATGGAATACTCCCATTTGGTCATCAGATTCATCTTATATTGACAGTACAATGACAGATGATGTTTATTTCTGGTATGTCTTATTAAAGAAAAGACAACAAGAGATTTTTGACGCACAAACAGGCTCGGCTCAGCCACATATTTACCCTCAACATATAGCTTCAATGCCTATAAATGAGTTAAACACAGATGATATCAGTAAGTTCACAGGTATCGTTGCCCAATTTTTCGAAGCATTAGGACACAACAAAAAAGAAAACGCTCTTTTAGTTGCTTTAAGAGATACTCTATTACCAGAGTTAATGTCTGGTGAGCTTGATGTTTCTAACATTGAACTTTAAGCCGCTAAATTATTGTTTACTCTATTTTAACATTATTAATTCACCCAAGGGGGTATTTTTATGTCAGCCTTTTACACCGAAGCCTCATACGAAAATTCAATAATTGAGCTTTTCAGAAATGATTTAGGCTACGAATACGCTTACGGACCGGAAGTGCCAAGAGATTTTAACAGCCCCTTGTATGAGGAAATCCTTATCGACTCCCTCTATAGCTTGAACAGAGGCTTGCCCGATGATGCGATTCAGGACGCTTTGTTCAAGCTTAAAAACTTTGAAAACGGTGAGCTTGTGCAGAAAAACGCAGTGTTTATGGATTATCTGCAAAACGGTGTTCCTGTAAGATATTTTGTTGACGGTGAGGAGCGTTCTTCTATCGTCTATCTTGTTGACTATAAAAATCCCGACAATAACTCCTTTATAATTGCCAATCAGTGGACCTTTATTGAGAACAGCAATAAACGCCCTGATATAATTCTCTTTTTGAACGGCTTGCCGGTTGTGCTGGTTGAGCTGAAGTCACCCTCGCGTGAAGAAACCGACGCATCCGAAGCATATCTGCAGATAAGAAACTATATGCAGGAAATACCGTCGATGTTTATTTATAATGCAATCTGCGTAATGAGTGACCAGTTGACTTCAAAAGCAGGCACAATAACATCGGGTGAAGACCGCTTTATGGAGTGGAAAACCAAAGATGGCAGCTACGAAAACACACAGTACGCAACCTTTGACACATTCTTTGAGGGTATTTTTCAAAAAGAAAGATTCCTTGATATACTTAAAAACTTTATCTGCTTTTCTAATGAGGGTATAAATCAATTTAAAATTCTCGCAGGTTATCATCAGTATTTCGCAGTCAGAAAAGCAATTGAATCAACAAAACACGCAACAGTCTCTGACGGTAAGGGCGGTGTGTTCTGGCACACACAAGGCAGCGGAAAATCTCTGTCTATGGTGTTTTACGCCCATCTTCTGCAGGAGGAGCTTGAAAGTCCAACTATTGTAGTTCTGACAGACAGAAACGACCTTGACGACCAGTTGTACGGACAGTTTGCAAAGTGCAAAGCATTTTTGCGGCAGGAGCCTATGCATGCTGAAAGCCGTGAGCACCTGAAAACACTGCTTGCAGGCAGACAAGCTAACGGTATTATTTTTACGACTATGCAAAAATTTGAGGAGTCGGAAGAGCCTCTGTCGGAACGCAGAAACATAGTCGTAATGGCTGATGAAGCACACCGTGGACAATACGGTTTAAAAGAAAGGCTCGATCCGAAAACCGGTAAAATTATAAAAGGAACGGCAAGAATTATCAGAAACAGTCTGCCGAATGCGACATATATCGGCTTTACAGGTACTCCCATTTCCTCTAAGGACAGAAGCACCCGAGAAGTTTTTGGCGATTACATAGATATATATGATATGACGCAGGCGGTAGAGGACGGCGCAACCAGACCTGTATATTATGAAAGCCGAGTTATAAAGCTGAAATTAAATCAAGCTACATTGAAGCTGATTGATGATGAATACGACTTGATGGCGCAAAATGCCGACCCTGAGGTTATTGAAAAAAGCAAGCGTCAACTCGGACAGATGGAGGCTGTGCTCGGTAACGATGAAACAATAGATTCTCTTGTCACCGACATTCTCGACCATTATGAAAATTACAGAGAAAATCTGCTGACGGGTAAAGCGATGATAGTTGCCTATTCTCGCCCGATTGCTATGAAAATATATAACCGAATTTTGCAACTGCGACCCTCGTGGGGTGAAAAAGTTGCAGTCGTTATGACTGAAAGCAATAAGGACCCTGAGCAGTGGCGTAAGATTATCGGAAATAAGCACCACAAAGAAGAGCTTGCTAAGAAATTCAAGGATAACAACAGTCCGCTTAAAATCGCAATTGTTGTTGATATGTGGCTTACAGGCTTTGATGTGCCGTCGCTTGCAACTATGTATGTGTACAAGCCTATGTCGGGTCATAACCTTATGCAGGCAATTGCAAGAGTTAACCGTGTTTTCAAAGACAAGGAAGGCGGTCTTGTCGTTGACTATATAGGCATTGCAACGGCTTTGAAGCAGGCAATGAATGATTACACCACCCGAGATAAAAAGAATTATGGCGATACGGACGTATCAAAGGTTGCGTATCCGAAATTTCTTGAAAAACTATCCGTATGCCGGGATTTGTTTCACGGCTTTGATTACAGCAAATTTGCTTCAGGCAGTGACTTGGAAAGAGCAAAAACAATAAGCGGTGCTGTGAACTTTATTCTTGCACGAGAAAAAGAAAAGGATAAAGATATTTTCATAAAAGAAGCTTTGCTTCTGCGCCAGGCTCTATCCCTTTGCGCTTCACTGGTTGAAGAATCATTGAGATTTGAAGCGGCTTTCTTTGAAGCTGTAAGAGTGATGATTAATAGAATCATCAACGGCGGAGAAGGAAAGAAAATTTCTCTGCCCGAAATGAACGAAAGAATCAATGAGCTGTTAAAGCAGAGCATTAAGAGTGAAGGTGTAATAAATCTTTTTTCTGATGTCAAAGAGGAATTCTCTCTGTTTGACCCGAAATTTCTTGAAGAAATAGCTAATATGAAACAAATGAAATTTTGAAGAAGCTGATTGCAGAGCAGGTTTCGGTTTACAGAAAAACAAATGTTGTAAAGTCTGAAAAGTTCAGCGAAATTATACAGTCTGCTATGAATCGTTATCTGAACGGAATGCTTACAAATGAAGAGGTAATTGAGGAGCTGCTGAATCTTGCAAAGCAAATTGCAAATGCACAGCAGGAAGGCGATAATCTCGGGCTGAATTCAGAGGAACTCGCTTTTTATGATGCACTGACAAAGCCTCGTGCGATTAAGGATTTTTATGAAAACGAAGAGCTGATAGCAATCACCAAAGAGCTTGCCGATGCGCTGAGAAAAAACAGGACTATTGACTGGCAAAAGCGAGAATCCGCAAGAGCCAAAATGAGAATGATGATTAAAAAGCTCCTCAGGAAACACAAGTATCCGCCGGAGGAAATTCCCGAGGCAATAGATGTCGTTATGACTCAGTGTGAGCTCTGGACGGATAATGTGATGGAGGTATAGATATGGACGCTCAAAAATGTAATATATATCGAATTTTAAATGGGGACAGGCAGTTTATCATTCCTGTATATCAGAGGTATTATACTTGGAATATAGAACAGTGTGATAGACTGTGGAATGATATTGTCAATATGCAAATTCAGAATAAATCCGGACACTTTGTAGGTTCAATAGTAAATATTGCTGAAAAAACAGGTCCTGGAGTTTTGGAAAAATATATGATCATCGATGGTCAACAGCGTATGACCACTTTAACTTTGATGTTAGTTGCTTTAAGAAACTATTCTGCTGATCATAAAGAGGATAAAAGTATTAATTTTAAGCAAATTGAAAATGTCCTCTTAAAAAACGAATATGAAAACGGCGATGAACGCTATAAATTACTTCTGACTGAAACTGATAGAAATACTTTGATTACTTTGATTGAGCGTAAGCCTTTAACGGAAGCGGATGAAAATTCCCGACTTTTTAGGAATTATCAGTACTTTGAAGATAAGGTTAACTCGTTGGTTTTAAAGCCTGCTGAAGTTTATGAATCTATCGGTAAATTGCAAATTGTTAATATTACGCTTGACCGTGCAATGGATGACCCGCAGGCGATCTTTGAAAGCTTGAACTCAACAGGAAAAGAACTCTCAGAATCAGATTTGATTCGCAATCATATTTTAATGGGATTGCCAAATGATGAGCAAACATATATTTATGAGCATTATTGGCGGCCTATGGAGCTTCTCTTTGAGTTTGATAAGCAAGAGTCAGTAATGGATAGGTTTTTCAGAGACTATATCACTATGAATCTTACGAAAATTCCTAAAATTAATAAGGTGTATGATGAATTTAAGTTGTACCATAACAACTGTGAATTTAGCACTGTAGAAGATTTTTGTAAAGACTTATATACATACGCTAAATATTACACTGATATTGTGTTCTGCAAAAGCGGAGTTTCCGATTTTGATGTATTGTATAAGGATATTAATGCGTTAAGAATGGAAGTTGCGCTGCCTTTCCTGTTGAAGATACATAATGATTATAGTGGCTCAGTTGTCAAGACAAAAATCTAAGATTTTTATAATGAACTGATATGGTGATAAGTTACAAGGAGCATGGGGAGAATAGTGGAATACTCCCCAGATCCATTTATGCTAAGCTACATATGGCAACAGCATTGCCGGATAGTAGCATTCAGCCGGTGTTTGGTAATCAAGTGCAGAATGGCGCCGCTCAAAGTTGTAGGTGTGGATATAATGTCTGATATTGTCAATATACCTTTACACTTTTCCTACACGGAAATTTTTAAGCTGCCC
>CAMMVF010000006.1 GCA_946500295.1 uncultured Clostridia bacterium
CCTCCATACTGACTGATAATAATCTGTGCCAGTTTCGGATTGGGATTTTTAATTTTGACTGGGTATTGCAGTTTCTTTTCATAAATCCACATCGCACTTGTCCTCCTTTATATCCCATGGCCATGGCTCGGCTATCCATGCCCAGCGGTTGCCGTTTTCATCTCTCGGCGTTATCGGACCGTATTTTTCCTCGTATTCCTTGCGAAGAATCGAACTTTTTATCTCATATTCTCTTATTTTTTCCGCTATTTGACGGTTGTTCGGGTGAGTGTCGAGAAAAAGGTGCAAATCTACAAGCGCAAAATCATTTGTCGCTATCTTTCTCATCAATATCTCTCGTTCAGTCATTTCTGTCTCCCGTAACCGCACATAAACGGTTTATTGAGAATCGGGAACATAGTTCCGCTTACTAAACCGTGTTCGGCTGAATATAGTTTATCGCAGTTCTGATACGGTACATATGCCATCGCCGGGACAGGGTTTTCCGGTAGTGGCGATATGCCGTATTCAGGAAGCTTCATTTTCAAAATATCGTTGTCCATTTCTGTCTCCCTTCTTTTGCACCTTTATGATATCCTATTCAATATGATAAATTGGTGTTACGTAAATTGTATTAAAAAATGAACAGGTCGATTAACTTATTAAAAGAGTGTTGTCAATAATAAAAATTAAAGCACTTCACTTCATAAACACAAAATTGCTCGGCTTGATACTGGAAACTTAAACTCAATATTGCCGTTTTAATGAAATCCGGTCTTGATTCGAAAATTGATGGACTCATTTAGTAATTAATAAAACTATATTCTATCTATACATCACAAAAGCACAAACGGAGCGGCAACACCATAGCTACTTTTCTGTTGACATAGTGTCAAAATATGGTATAATATTATTTAAACGGTCTTTTACTGAAAAGTATTATTTATAAGACGAAAGGAAATGATAATTATGGAGAAAAAGACCTTTAAGGCAGAATCACAGAGGCTTTTAGATCTCATGATTAACTCAATTTACACACATAAGGAGATTTTTCTTAGAGAAATAATTTCGAATGCCAGTGATGCTATTGACAAGCTGCATTTTGTTTCGCTGACAGATGAAGCTGCAAGACAGAAGATGGCGGACAATCCGGCTATCAATATATACACAGATAAAGAAAATAACACCCTTACCGTAGTCGATGACGGTATAGGAATGAGTTACGAGGAGCTGGAAGACAATTTGGGTACTATTGCCCGCAGTGGTTCTCTCCAATTTAAGCAACAGCTTGACGAGAAAGAAAAGAGTGACATAATCGGACAATTTGGCGTAGGATTTTATTCTGCTTTCATGGTAGCTGATAAGGTTACTGTAATCACTAAGCGTTATGACAGTGACAAAGCATATAAATGGACTTCAGACGGCGTTGACGGCTATGCAATCGAGGAGTGCGAAAAGGATAAGATAGGTACCGAAATCATAATGCACCTCAAGCCCGATACCGATGACGAGAAGTATTCATCCTACCTTGAGGAATATATGTTAAAATCCCTAATAAAAAAGTACAGCGATTATATTCGTCACCCGATTATTATGGAGGTTTCAAGCTCCGTAAACACAGCAAAAGATGGAGAAGACCCCAAGTGGGAGACCGTAAAAAGCCGTGAAACTATAAACAGTATGGTACCGATTTGGCAGCGTCCGAAGTCCGAAGTTTCCGACGAGGACTGCAATAATTATTACAAGGAGAGCTTCGGTGGATTTTCAGACCCGCTCGCAACAATCCGTGTGAGCGCCGAGGGTGTGGTATCATACAAGGCAATGCTCTTTATTCCGGGCGAGCTTCCGTACAATTATTACACCAGAGAATACAAAAGGGGCTTGCAGCTTTATTCAAACGGCGTTTTGATTATGGACAAGTGCGAGCAGCTGCTTCCTGAGTACTTTGGTTTTGTTAAGGGTGTTGTCGATTCGCCGGATCTTTCTCTGAATATTTCCCGAGAGCTCTTACAGCATGACCGCCAGCTGTCAATAATAGCTAAGAATATTGAGAAGAAAATTAAAAACGAGCTTAAAAAGATTCTCGATACCGATATGGATAAATTCGAGAGCTTCTGGAAAAACTTCGGACGTCATGTCAAGTACGGAGCCGCTTCGGACTATGGTATGCACAAGAATGCAGTAGAGGAGCTGCTTGTATTTTATTCTTCAAATGACGGTAAGCTTACGACGCTTGAAAGCTATGTTTCCCGTATGCCTGAAAGCCAGAAGTACATTTATTATGCCTGTGGCGATAGCGTTGCAAAAATCTCTGCTCTGCCGCAGATGGAGCTTGCGCTTAATAAGGGATACGAGATTCTCTACTTTACAGAGGATGTAGACGAGTTTGTTGCGCAGTCTCTGGTAGCTTATAAGGATAAGCCGTTCAAGTCCATTACAGCAGAGGATTCTGAGCTTCAAAGCGAAGATGAAAAGAAGGATACTGAGCAAAAGCAGCAGGACAACAAGGAGCTTTTGAATTTCATCAAGGAATCGCTAAGCGGAAAGATTACAAAAGCTGTAATTTCATCGAAGCTTGTAAGCCACCCGGTTTGCCTTTCTACTGAAGGTCCTGTTTCTATTGAGATGGAAAAATATTTCGCTAATATGCCCGGTAATGAAAATAAACCTACAAGCTCAAAGGTCTTGGAATTAAATCCGGATCACTCAGCCTTTGCAGCTTTGAAGGAGGCATACTCCTCCGGCGACAAGGAAAAGGCGGCTAAATATTCTGAAATTCTCTACAATCAGGCTTTGCTTATAGCAGGGCTGCCGATAGAGGACACCACAAAATATTGTGATTTGATTTGCTCCTTGATGTAAGTTAAGATCTAGGTTAGAATATACGGCTCTTGGGAAACTCAGAGTCGTATTTTTCTGCTGTTTTTTAGCATAAAATATCTTGTTGCAGCTGACAGCATATTTTCTGCAGCGAAAAAACTATTAATTTGATGTAAAAATTTGCACTATGACTTTACAGAAAAAACAAGATATAGTATTATTAAAAGGAATAAATATGTTTAAGTACAACAGAGGAAAGGAAGGTTGCAGATGGAACCAAAGTATAAACGATTGCTTTTGAAGCTCAGCGGAGAATCGCTGGCTGGAGAAAGCGGACATGGTATCGACTTTGATACGGTACTGAAAATCTGCCATCCGATAAAAGAGATCGTGGATATGGGAGTTCAGGTCGCCATAGTTGTAGGCGGAGGTAACTTCTGGAGGGGCAGAAGCAGCGGCAAAATGGACAGAACCAGAGCCGACCATATGGGAATGATGGCAACTGTAATAAACGCGTTGGGAGTAGCAGATGCTTTGGAGCAGCTCGGAGTTGTCGTCCGTGTTCAGACCGCAATCTCAATGCAGGCGTTTGCAGAGCCGTACATCCGTAACAAAGCCGTTCGCCACCTGGAAAAGGGAAGGGTTGTTGTATTTGGCTGCGGTACGGGAAATCCGTTTTTTTCAACAGATACTGCGGCAGCCTTGAGAGCTGCGGAGATAGACTGTGATATTATCTTCAAGGCTACTATGGTAGATGGGGTTTACGACAGCGATCCTAAACTTAACCCTAATGCTAAAAAGTACGACAAACTTTCTTATTATGATGTCTTAAACAAGGATTTGAAGGTTATGGACAGCACAGCGGCTTCACTGTGTAAGGACAATCATATTCCGATCCTTGTGTTCAGTATTGACGAGCCGGAAAATATCGTCGCCGCCGTTTGCGGGGAAAATATCGGTACACTCGTGGAATAATTAATTATTAGGAGAGATTAGAATGAACGAAATTATTTCTAAGGCAGATGCCAGAATGGAAAAAAGAATTGCTCATCTCTCGAGCGATTATGCGGCTATCAGAGCCGGCAGAGCAAATCCCGCAGTTTTAGACAAAATAATGGTGGATTACTACGGCTCTCCAACTCCGATAAACCAACTTGCAGCTGTTTCTATTGTCGAAGCAAGGACTTTGATGATTCAGCCATGGGATGCCTCAGTTTTGAAGGGAATTGAAAAAGCAATCCAAACTTCTGAGCTTGGAATAAATCCTCAAAACGACGGTAAGACTTTGAGAATCGTGTTTCCACCTTTGACTGAAGATCGCAGACGTGAAATAGTCAAAGATGTTCACAAAATGGCTGAGGAGACAAAAATTTCAATCAGAAACGTCAGGCGTGAAGCTGTCGAGAAGGTAAAGGCGAAGAAAAAAGACGGAGAGCTTACCGAGGATGATCTGAAAAAAGCTGAGAAAAAGATTCAGGATCTCACCGACAGATGTGTCAAGGAAATTGACAAGCTAGCAGATGACAAACAAAAGGAAGTTATGTCTATTTGATGAATGCTTTTCAGCGGAGGTTATCCTCCGCTGAAATTCGGGCTTGTACCCAATGGTGATAAGCGACTGCGCGTACTTATCCCCGTCGGGTGCAAACTCACTATTTTTTTAGCGGCGGTGAGTGAATTGGCTTTTGGATTTATAAAAAATAAAAAAGCCTCAAATAGTTTGAGGCTTGAAAATGTTATTCTGCCGGAGCATGTGGGCATTATTATGGATGGTAACGGCCGTTGGGCGAAAAGGCGCGGACTTCCCAGAAGTGCGGGGCACAGGGCCGGGGCGAAAAATTTTCGTACCATTACTAAGCACTGTAGCAATATCGGTATAAAATATCTTACAGTTTACGCCTTTTCAACCGAGAACTGGAGCAGACCCGAAGGAGAGGTCAATGCACTCATGGATCTTTTTAAGTCCTATCTGGAGGAGGCTATAAGAGACTTTAAGGATGAGGATATAGTTGTGCGTTTTATCGGCGACAAGTCTGCTTTTTCTCCTGAACTGCAGCAGCTAATACAGGAAAATGAGGAGTGCTCAAAAGATAGAAGCGGTATGGTTTTAAATATTGCCATGAATTACGGAGGCAGAGATGAAATAGTTAAGGCGGCAAAGGAGATTGCCAATCTCTGTTTACGGGGCGAAATTAAACCGGAAGCTATAACGAAACAGCTTTTGAGTGACCATCTCTATACTGCCGGTCAGCCCGACCCCGATTTAATTATTCGCCCGAGCGGAGAATATCGCATCTCAAACTTCCTGCTTTGGCAGTCAGCTTATGCCGAATATGTAATATTGGATGATGTTTTGTGGCCTGACTTTTCAAAAAAGATGCTTGAGGACTGTATTCTCGAGTATGCCAACCGTAACAGGCGTTTCGGTAATATCTAAGATTTGTGAGGCGTGTACATAATGAAAACAAGACTAATATCAGGTATTATCGGCTCTTTGTGCGTGGCGGTAATGCTGATACTCGGGCAGTTTATTCCGATAGTGTACAGTATTTTGGTAGCGGTAGTTGCACTCATATGCTCGTTTGAGATTTTAGCAGCTGCAGGCATGACAAAGAAGTTGGGGCTTATAATACCTTCGTTAATATTTGCGGCGCTTTTCCCTTTGTTGCTTAGTGTGGGGCATTGGCAGTTGCTCGTGTTTTTATACCCCCTTTCCATGTTCGTTATTTTATTGACGTCTCCGGAAATAATATCTTTCCCGGATTTAGCTTATACATTTACGACAGTTTCTGTAATCACTTTTGGACTTAGCGCGATGATTATTTTGTGCGGCAAGAACCTGAGCCATGCGCTGTATTACATAATGATTACAATAGGTATTCCTTGGGTAGCTGATGCTGGAGCGTATTTTTCAGGAAGCTTTCTTGGAAAGCACAAGCTCTGTCCCAGCATCAGCCCTAAAAAGACAGTTGAGGGTGCGCTTGGCGGCTTGCTTGCTGGCGTAATAGGAGCGGTTATAATTTCTTTGATTTTTCAGCTTTTCTGTTTCCAAAACGGCGAGGCGGTTTTGTACCCGCAGCTTGTAGTTATGGCGCTTATCGGTACTGCCGTTTCCATTATAGGTGATCTTACTTTTTCAGCTATAAAGCGCAGTTGTCATATTAAGGATTATGGAAGCATAATTCCTGGGCATGGCGGTATTTTGGATCGCTGTGACTCAGTTATATTCACTTCGCCGTTTATACTCCTGTTTACGGCATATTTTCCAATTATTTCACTATAATATTAGAGGATACACTCGGTTTATCTGTATGCATTATTTGTTGATATCCGAAAGTATTGAAAGGAAATCAAATGACTAATTCACTATCAGTATTAGGCTCTACAGGCTCGATTGGTACTCAGGCTCTTGAGGTTTGTGAAAATCTTGAAATAAAGGTTGACGCCTTAGCGGCAGGTAGCAATATAGAGCTGCTTGAGCAGCAAGCAAGGCGGTTTAAGCCCACGGTCGTAGCCGTTTATGATGAAAGAAGAGCTTTAGAGTTAAAAGCAGCCTTAAAGGACACCAATATTAAAGTTTATTCAGGCATTGGCGGTCTTTGTGAAGTTGCTCAAAGCAAGGACTGTGACACCGTATTGAACTCTGTTGTCGGTATGGTCGGGCTTCTGCCTACTTTGGCGGCTGTTCGTGCAAGAAAGAACATAGCTCTTGCTAATAAAGAAACACTCGTTACCGGCGGCAGCTTGGTTATGAAGGCTGTGCGTGAAAATGGAGTGAAGCTCTATCCGGTCGACAGTGAGCACTCGGCTATTTTTCAATGCTTGCAGGGTGTGTCTGATAAAAAGGACGTAAATAAGCTGATTTTAACTGCTTCTGGCGGACCATTTTTTGGCAAGACAAAGGGTGAGCTTGAAAATGTAAGTGTATCTCAGGCTTTAAATCATCCCAACTGGAGTATGGGGAAAAAAATAACCATAGATTCAGCCACAATGATGAATAAAGGTTTGGAGATTATCGAGGCCTCGTGGCTGTTTGATATGCCTCAGGAAAAGATAGAGGTTGTAGTTCATCGTGAAAGCATAATCCACTCAATGGTCGAGCTTAAGGATAAAGCTGTTATAGCTCAACTCGGTGTGCCGGATATGAAGATACCAATACAGTATGCGCTTACATATCCGCAAAGATGCGTGGGATTGTCTAGTGAGTTAAATTTGACCGAAATCGGCACGCTCAGCTTTTTTAAGCCTGATGAGGATACTTTTGAGTGTATGAAACTTTGCAGAGATGCGATAACCCTCGGAGGACTCTGTCCTGCGGCGGCAAACGGTGCAAATGAAGAAGCTGTCCGCTTGTTTTTGGAGGGTAAGATTCCGTTTTTGAAAATCCCGGAACTTGTCAGTAAAGCTATGCACGCTCAGAGTAAAATATCCTCACCAAATGTGGAGGATATTTTAGCGGCAGACGAAGCGGCAAGAGAGCTTGTAAAAGCGAGTATATGATGAAAGGATGAGTTGTCATAGAGGTAGCACTGCTTATCATTATTGGCATACTTTTGTTTGAGCTTATTATTCTGGTGCATGAAGGCGGTCATTTTGTTGCGGCGAAGCTTTCGGGAGTTCAGGTTAATGAGTTTGCCCTCGGTATGGGACCTAAGCTTTTTAGCCTCACAAAAGGAGAAACCAAGTATTCTCTTCGCCTGCTTCCCATCGGCGGTTACTGCGCCATGGAGGGAGAGGACGAAGACAGCTCCAACCCACGGGCTTTTGGAAACAAGCCCGTGTGGAAGAGAATAATAATTGTAGTTGCGGGTGCGATAATGAATATCATTCTCGGACTGTTGATGACGCTGACGCTGGTTTTACAGCAGCCATACTATGCCTCAACCACGATTGCTGATTTTCCTGAGCAATCAGTTACCGAAAATAGTCTGCAGGTTGGAGATAAGCTGGAATCAATAGACGGATATGCCATATGGAATTCCAGGGATATTGTATTTGCACTTGGCACAACTCAAACCACTTCGCCTAATATAAAGGTTAACCGTGACGGTCAGAGCATAGACCTCGGTAATGTTCCCCTTTATACCTACGAGGATGAAAACGGCAATGAGCAAATATCAGTCGATTTCTATGTTGAGAGAGTAGATAAGAGCTTTTTGTCCGTCTGTGGAGAGACTATAGGTCAGACCGTATCAACTGTACGCATGGTATGGGCAAGTTTGGTGGGAATGGTCACCGGAAAGTTTGGTTTTAATGATATGTCAGGTCCGGTCGGTGTAGCTTCAGCTATTACCACTGTAGCCTCTCAGGGACTTGAAAGCGGTTTTCTAGATGCGTTTAACAATATCCTCTACGTGATGATGATATTGACAATTAATCTCGGGATCTTTAACCTTTTGCCGATACCGGCTTTGGATGGCGGCAGGTTCTTCTTCCTGCTAATTGAGCTTATCCGCAGAAAGCCTATTCCACAAAAATACGAGGGTGTTATTCATGGTGTGGGTTTTGCGTTGCTGATGGTATTTATGCTTGCAATCACCTTTAATGATATTGTTAGAATTGTCACCGGTTCGGGATTCGGTTAATTAATTATAAAAGAGGAATAAGCTATGACTAAGCAAATTAAAATCGGTAATGTTTTAATCGGCGGAGGAGCGCCGGTTACTATACAATCCATGCTCAATGTACCCGCTGAAAATATCGACGCCAGCGTTAAACAAGCTAAGGAGCTTGAAGCCGCAGGCTGTGAAATTATTCGCGCGGCAGTACCTACGCTTGGTGATGTTAAGCTAATTGCTGCACTAAAAGAGAATTTAAGTGTACCGGTTGTTGCCGATATTCATTTTGACTACAGGATTGCTCTTGAATGTGTTTCCGCAGGTGTAGATAAGATAAGAATAAATCCAGGCAATATCGGTTCCGATGACAGGGTGAAGGCAGTTGCTGACGCTTGTAACTCGAAAAAAATTCCAATAAGGATTGGAGTAAACTCCGGTAGCCTTGAAAAGAACATACTTGAAAAGTACGGCTCGCCGACAGCTGAGGCTCTGTGCGAGAGTGCGCTTTACCATGCTTCTCTGCTTGAAAAATTTGATTTTACCGATATAGTTCTATCAATGAAATCCTCCGATGTTGCTACTATGGTTAAGGCGTATGAACTGGCAAGCCAAAAATGCGACTATCCTCTTCACCTCGGGGTGACCGAGGCGGGAACGGAGCGAATGGGTCTGATAAAGTCGGCCGCAGGTATAGGTTCGCTTTTACTTCACGGAATCGGCGATACGATCAGAATTTCTCTTACGGCTGATCCAGTTAAGGAGATATATGCCGCTCAGGATTTGCTGAAAGCCATAGGTATCAGAAAAAACGGGATAACCTTTGTATCCTGCCCAACCTGCGGCAGAACCAAAATAGATCTCATAGCGCTTGCCAATGAAGTTGAGGAAAAGCTCAGAGGCTGCAAGAAAAACTTAAAGGTCGCAATTATGGGTTGTGCAGTTAATGGACCGGGTGAAGCCAGAGAGGCAGATATAGGAATAGCCGGAGGCAACGGCGTCGGTCTGATATTTAAAAAAGGTGAAATTATCCGAAAGGTACCGGAAAGTGAGCTTATCACCGAGCTGATGAAGGAAATAGATAAGATGTAGTCCCCATAGGGGTTTAAGTAAAAATGAGGTAAGTTAATGACGATAAAGGAATTTCTCAGCGAGTACGGCTGCAACATACCGCAGCAGATCGAAGGCGGAGAAATAGAGGCGGTTAAGATAAATTCCGCACGTAGAATTATGGATATTAAGGTGAGGTTTGATTCTACTGTTTCCAGAGACCTCCTGTTTGAAACAGAAAACAAAATCAAAGAGCTTCCGCTTGGGTTGAGCAACGCCTACATAAAGCCGGTGTTTCCCAGCGGGAGCTTTCGACCTGATTACTATCCGGAGCTTGTTAAGGAGCTAAAAAGACGAAATACAAGCCTTAACGGCTCTCTAAATGACTCAAGTGTAGTGGTTGACGATGCTCAAAACCTTACCGTAAATCTCTGCCACGGGGGAGCAGCCCTGCTTAAGGCTCAGGGATTTGATAAAAACCTGCGTTCGATAATTATGGAGGAATTTAGCCAAAGCTTTTCTGTAGCCTTTGATGGAGTTTTAGCAGTTTCGGTTGACAGTGAGCAATATATACAAAGACAAAATATAATCGAGGAAAAACACAAAAGGGAAGCTATGATTGCCAGTGCCAACAAGGAGGAGGCAATTCAGGAGGCTGCAAAGCGCAAAAAGGATAGAGAGGTAACCAGGGCAATTGAAATCCGGAAGGATGAATACTACTACCCCTGCGTTATCGCGGGTAGCGCAAAGCCTCTGTACGGATCTACCTTTTCATCAAAAAACATCACGCCAATCAGCAATCTTGCCTCAGATTCGGGCAGAGTTGTAATCTGGGGAGATGTATTTGAAACCGAAACTAAAACTACTAAAGACGGTCGAAAAAATATAATAACCATAAAAATTACCGACTATACCGGCTCGATGATGGTCAAGGTTTTCGATGAGATTAAGGCGGCTAAGCCCGCCGCTGACATAAGAAAGGGTCAGACCATAGTTTGCCGTGGGGAAATAGAGTACGACAGATATATTAATGAAATTGTACTCAGAGCAAGATCCATAGGCTCGATTAAAAAGGTTCAGGTGGTTGACAATGCTCCCGAAAAGCGTGTCGAACTACACCTACATACAAAAATGTCCGCAATGGACGGAGTATCAGACGCATCATCACTTATAAAACAGGCTTATGATTGGGGACATCCCGCCGTAGCAATTACCGACCACGGCGTAGCACAAGCATTCCCGGAGGCGATGGATACAGTAGAGAGTTTGGTCGATAGGGAAGATGAGGATAATCCGGACGCCTTCAAGGTGATTTACGGCACCGAGGCATATTTTGTAAACGATATGATATCTGCGGTTTCAGGCAAGGCGGACTGCGAGCTCAGCTCAAGTACGATAGTCTGCTTTGACCTTGAGACGACGGGGCTTTCAGCTTCCAAGGAGGCTATAACCGAAATAGGTGCGGTCAAGATAGAAAATGGCTGCATCACGGAAACCTTTTCCACCTTTGTCAATCCTAAGCGCCCTATTCCTCAGAAAATCATAGAACTTACCGGTATCACTGACGCTATGGTAAAAAACGCCCCGTTTGAAGATGAAGCGGTAAAGAACTTTTTTGAGTTTTGTGGAAAGGACGCAGTACTTGTTGCCCATAATGCGCCTTTTGATACTTCATTTCTCAAAGCGGCAGCAGTCCGTTGCGGCTATAAATACGAATACACCGCAATTGACACGGTTGCAATTTGCCGTGCGATATTGAAGGACATAAAAAACTGCAAGCTCGATACCGTAGCAAAATATCTCCGACTCGGATCTTTTAATCATCACCGTGCCTGTGACGATGCAGAAATCCTATCCCGTATTTTTCTTTGCTTGGTTACGAGGCTCAAGGACGACTACGGAATTACTAAGGTACAGCAGATCAACACACATATTGCTGGATCGGATACCAAAAAGCTGCCTATGTATCATCAAATTATCCTGGTGAAAAATGACACAGGATTAAAGAACCTGTACAAGCTTATCTCGATGTCACACTTGACATATTTTTATAAAAAGCCGAGAATACCCAAATCTGAGCTTGTTAAGCACAGAGAGGGGCTGATTATTGGCAGTGCCTGTGAGGCAGGAGAACTTTTCAGGGCTATTGTAATGGGTAAGCCCTGGGAGGAACTTTTAGAAATAGCTTCGTTCTATGATTATCTTGAAATTCAGCCGATAGGCAACAATATGTATATGCTGAGAAATGGCAGCGTTTCGGATATTAAGGAA
Organism: uncultured Clostridia bacterium; assembly: GCA_946500295.1. GTDB lineage: Bacteria > Bacillota > Clostridia > Oscillospirales > Acutalibacteraceae > UBA7067. The sequence goes on from CAMMVF010000006.1 coordinate 11,676, forward strand.
CTTCAGGAGTATAATAAAACCGTTGTAAAGCTCGGAAAAAAACTAAATATTCCTGTTGTAGCTACCTGTGATGTCCACTTCCAAAGCCCCGAAGATGGGGAATACAGAAAAATCCTACAAGCTGCTCAGGGCTACACGGATGCCGACAATCAAGCGCCGCTTTATCTTAGAACTACTGCCGAGATGCTCAGTGAGTTTGAATATCTCGGCAAAGAAAAGGCGTACGAGGTGGTAGTCACAAACACAAGAAAAATAGCTGCCTCTATCGAAAGAGTCAGACCTATTCCCAGGGGAGTATTCCCGCCGTTTATTGACGGAGCTGAGGAACAGCTCACGACTATTACATGGCAAAGAGCAAAGGAAAAATACGGAGATCCGCTCCCGGAGATAGTGAAGGCAAGACTTGACCGTGAACTGGGCTCGATAACCAAGCACGGCTTTTCGGTTTTGTATATGACGGCTCAAAAGCTGGTTGCAGACAGCGAAGCACATGGCTATTTGGTGGGGTCTCGTGGAAGCGTAGGTTCGTCATTTGTTGCTACTATGTCAGGTATTTCAGAGGTAAATCCTCTATGTCCGCACTATATTTGCCCAAATTGTAAAAATAGCGAATTCATTACTGACGGAAGCTATGGCTCCGGCTTTGATCTTCCGCCCAAAAATTGTCCTGTTTGCGGAACTCCGTATGACAGAGACGGCCATGAAATTCCGTTTGAAACCTTCCTGGGCTTTGACGGAGACAAAACGCCGGATATTGATCTTAACTTCAGCGGAGAGTATCAGTCACACTCCCACAGATACACAGAAGAATTGTTCGGCAAGGACAATGTGTTTAAGGCGGGTACAATAGCTACGGTTGCTGAAAAGACAGCAATAGGCTATGTAAAGAAATATTGCGAGCTCTCCGGCAAGGTGCTGCATCGAGCCGAGGAGTCGCGTCTCGCCGCCGGTTGCACAGGCGTAAAGCGCACCACCGGTCAGCACCCAGGCGGAATGGTAGTTGTGCCGAGGGGCAAGGAGATTTACGACTTCTGCCCGGTTCAGCACCCTGCTAACGATATGAAGTCGGATAATATTACCACCCATTTTGACTTCCACTCAATTCATGATACAATCTGTAAGCTTGATGAACTCGGTCATGATGTGCCGACTATTTATCATTATCTTGAAAAATTTACAAATATTCCTGTTATGCACGTTTCAATGAGCGACCCTGAGGTTATGTCATTGTTCACTTCGACAAAGGCTTTGGGTGTTACTCCTGAGGACATCGGCTCAAAAACGGGTACCTTCTCTCTCCCTGAAGTAGGTACGGACTTTGTTCGCAATATGCTTATTGAAGCTCAACCTAAGACTTTTTCTGACTTGCTGCAAATCTCGGGACTGTCACATGGAACTGATGTTTGGATAGGCAACGCCGCAGATTTGATTCACAGTGGACAGTGTACAATTTCCGAGGTTATAGGTACTCGTGACTCTATTATGACCTATCTGCTTCATAAAGGTCTGGAGCCCAAAATGGCGTTTAAAATTATGGAGATTGTTAGAAAGGGCAAGGCTACAAAATTGCTTACCGAGGAGCATATTGAGGCGATGAAAGCTCACGATGTACCTCAGTGGTATTTGGATTCGTGTATGAAGATAAAATATATGTTCCCCAAGGCTCACGCAGCTGCATATATGATTTCTACTCTTCGCCTCGGCTGGTACAAGGTGCACAGACCAACCGAATACTATGCTGCTTATTTTTCCGTTCGAGGTGAGAATTTCGACGGGGCAACGGTGCTTAAAGGCATAAACGCAGTAAAGGAAAAGATGAAGAATATCAAAGCCAAGGGTTATGAGGCAACTGCCAAGGATGAGGCGGAGTACTCCAATTTGCAGATAATTAATGAGATGCTCGCCAGAGGAATTGAGGTATTGCCTGTTGACATTTACAAATCTGAGGCTAAAATGTTTGTTATAGAGGGAAACAAAATCCGACTGCCCTTTTCATCTTTATCCGGTGTAGGAGATGCGGCCGCCGAAGTTTTGGCAGAAGAAGGAAAACACGGCGAATATCTTTCGGTCGATGAACTGCAGCGCAGGACGAAGGTCTCAAAGTCGGTAATAGAAACGCTCAGAGAGGTTGGCGCATTAGCTTCTTTGCCTGAAAGCAGCCAGCTGACCCTTTTCTGAGAGGAGGAATGATAATATGCGAAAGCGTAATTTGAAACGTCCGATTATTCTAATAAGCTATACGGTTCTATTGTTGTTTTTACTTCTGAATTTCAACAGAGTCTGGGAAATACTTTCCACAGTATTTTCTGTGCTGATGCCGTTTGTAGTGGGATTTATAGTGGCGTTTCTGGTAAATCTGCCCTATGTTTTTTTCTCGGACAGGGTGCTGGGATGGATGCGTAACAAGGGTAAAATAGCTCAGAAATTACGAAAACCCATAGCCCTTGTTTTGGCATATCTGGTTGTCTTTGGTGTGATAGCCTTTTTAATAGGAATTCTGATTCCGGAGCTTATTGACAGTGTAGAGAAGCTGATTACAAATTTCTCTATCTATTTTGACAGCTTCCGCGTATGGTTAACTGACATCATGCTCAAATGGTTTAATATACAACTTACACAGAGCAGTGATATTTTTGTATTTATAAATAATATCTTCCAGACTTTAACAGGAAGTGAGATTACTAACTGGTTGTCGGGAATGTCGAGCGACCTGCTTCCATCCGTATTTGACGTGACAAAAAATGTCACAAACACTATAATAAACCTTTTTGTAGGTGTATTTATCTCATGTTATTTTATGTGCTGCAAGGAAAAACTCTTGTACCAGACCAAAAAGTTTATTGTTGCTTATATTCCTGAAAAATTCGGTGATAAGCTGTTTGAGATAGGCGATCTTTCAAACAAAATTTTTGGTAAATTCGTCTATGGCAAGATTATTGACTCTATGATAATAGGCGTTTTGTGCTTTATCGGAATGTCTATTTTCGGTTTTGATTATGCGGTGCTCAACAGCGTTATAGTTGCGATTACCAACTTAGTTCCCGTATTTGGACCTATAGCCGGAGCGGTGATAACAATATTTATCATGCTTGTGATTAACCCTATAGAAGCGATTTGGTTTACAATTTTCTTGCTTCTCTTACAGCAGATAGACGGAAACTTTATCGGTCCAAAGATACTGGGAAATTCGATCGGTATCTCAGGCTTTTGGATTATGGCTAGCGTAATTGTCGGTTCGGGACTTTTCGGTTTCTGGGGTATGTTGTTGGCTGTGCCAATTTTTTCAACAATCTATGTACTGCTCAGCCGCCATATCAACTCAAGAATTTCGAAGGTCGGCAAGCAGGCTGTTATCGGCGAACCACCCGAGGACGATATAATTAAGCAGCAAATGCCGCGGGATCCGAGAGAGATCGTTGAAAGTGACGGCACAAAAAAGCATCATGTGATAAATAAGGAGTTTATCAGAAATATAAAAAATAAGGTCAGGGGCTCGGAAAGCGAGCATGATCAGTCGAAAACTGGTTCTGATACTAAATCTGACACAAAATAAATCAATCTTTGCAGAACAGCCAAGTTAGCTTGGCTGTTCTGTGCGGTATAATATAATCGAGCAGTCCTAAAAAAGATATTAAAACAGTTGACAATGTGGCTTCACTATGGTATTATAGTAGCACGCTAAAGCGACAGTGAAAGGAAAAATATTATGAAAGCTTATTATAAGATTACTCCCGAGGGAACAAGGGACTACCTCTTTGAGGAGACAGGAGCAATAAATGATGTAACGAGTATTACTACGTCAGTTTATCGCTCGAAAGGCTACCATGAGGTAAAAACACCCTTCCTTGAGTTTTTTGATGAATTCAATATGAACACCGGAGCAATACCTCAGGAACAGATGTTTAAGCTAACGGACAACAAGGGCAGATTGATGGTGCTTCGGCCTGACTCCACTTTGCCGCTTGCCAGAGTAGCTGCAACCAGACTGCAAAATAAAACTTTGCCCATTAGACTGTTTTACAGTCAAACCGTCTACCGCAGTAATCCCAGTCTCACCGGCAGAAGGAATGAGATAAGCCAGACCGGTATTGAACTTTTGGGTGCTTCGGGTAAGAGAGCCGATCTTGAGGTAATAGTAACCGCAGTAGAAGCTCTTCAAAAGATTGTCAAGGATTTCAGAATTGAACTTGGGCATGCCGGCTTTTTTAATTCCCTCGCAAACAAGCTTTCGTGCAGTGAAGAAATAAAGGAACAAATCAGAGATTCTATTCAAAGCAAGAACTACTCCCAACTCGGAACAATCCTTGATTCTCTTGAGCCCTCGGAGACAGTAGAAGCTATAAGAAAGCTTCCGAGACTATTCGGGGGAGAGGAAGTTTTAGCTCAGGCAGCTCCACTGTTTAAAAATACAGAGGGTGAGGAAGATCTAAAGTATCTCAGCGAGATTTATCATTCACTTTCAAAGTTAATGATGGGTGACAAGCTCATAATGGATTTGGGACTCGTACAAAGGATAGACTACTATAGCGGTATAGTATTCAGCGCCTATGTTGAGGGCAGCGGAGATGCTGTTTTGACAGGAGGCAGGTATGATAACCTATTGAGCGAATTTGATGCACCTATGCCGGCAGCCGGATTTGCGCTTAATGCAGATGTGCTCGCTGATATAATGCTTGACTCAGGCAAAAGCTTTGATGAAAAGCCTGCTGATATTATAGTTCATGCAGACGAGGGCTATGAGATGGACGCTATAAACCAATGTCGTTTTTACTCGCTCAGCGGATTTAAATGTGAAAACAGTGTGTTCACTTCAAGGGAGGAAGCCGTGAAATACGCACGAGAAAATGGAATCAAGCAGATTTGCTTGATGAATGATTCACCGGAAACTATTGATATTGAAACATGGGAGAATGAGTGATGAAGCCACTGAGAATAGCCCTGACAAAGGGAAGACTGGAAAAGGATACAATAAACTTACTTGAAAAAATAGGGTATGACTGTACGGCAGTGCGAAATAAGGGAAGGAAGCTTATCCTCCCGATTGGGGATGGAGAAATAGAAGTTGTGCTTGCAAAAGCTGCAGATGTAATTACTTATGTTGAGCACGGTGTCTGCGACCTTGGAGTTGTGGGCAAGGATACAATTTTGGAAAACGGAACCTCTTTTTATGAGCTTTTGGATCTTGGTTTCGGAAAATGCCGTTTTGCCGTGGCAGGAAAGGCAGGTTATAACCTGTATGACGGATTCAAGGCGAAAACCATCGCTACTAAATATCCAAATGTTGCTCGCCGACATTTTGAAAATAAGGCTATGGATATCCGCTTTATCAAGATAGAGGGCAGTGTGGAGCTTGCACCGCTTTTGGGGCTGGCTGACGCTATAGTCGATATAGTTGAAACAGGTTCTACCTTGAGAGAAAACGGCCTTGAGGTATATGAGGATGTTGTGCCGATTTCTGCACGACTGATTGCAAACAATGCAAGTCTCAAACTTAGAAAGCATGAAATCGAACATCTTGTAGACAGAATGGAAGATTACTTAAAAGAAACGGAGTGATACATATGATACCTATGGTGAAAGCTGACGGAAGTGCAGAGCTTCGGCTTTTAAAGGAAATAGAAAAGAGAAGTGAAAAGACAAATAAGGACGTAACTGGGGTCGTAAACTCCATCCTCGAGGATGTTAAAAACAGGGGAGACGAGGCGGTAAAAGAATATACGATAAAATTTGACGGCAAATCTCCGGAGAAAACAGAGATATCTAAGGATGAAATGAGGTCACTTGCTGCCGATTGTGACCCCAAATTTCTCGATGCTTTAAAAAGAGCGGCTGAAAATATAGCTGATTTCCACAAACGTCAGCTCAAAGAAAGCTTTTTCGTAACAAAGGATGAAAATGTAATCCTCGGTCAGAGAATCAGAGGACTTGAAAGAGTCGGGATTTATGTTCCCGGCGGAACGGCAGCTTATCCTTCATCAGTGTTGATGAGCGCAATTCCTGCAAAAATAGCAGGCGTTAAGGAAGTAATCATGGTTACACCACCAACAAAGGACGGAAAGCCAAATCCTGATATCATGGCTGCCGCCTTAGTTGGAGGAGTGGATAGAGTTCTGCTTATGGGGGGAGCACAAGCTGTTGCCGCACTTGCTTACGGAACACAGACAGTGCCGAAGGTTGATAAAATAGTCGGCCCGGGAAATATATATGTTGCCACTGCCAAAAAGCTACTCTATGGAGTAGTTGATATTGATATGGTAGCAGGTCCCAGCGAAGTTTTGGTAATGGCAGATGAGAGTGCAAATCCCGTCTTTGTTGCTGCTGATCTGATGTCTCAGGCTGAGCACGATGTTTTAGCCTCTGCTGTATTGCTTACAACCAGTGAAACACTTGCCGAAAAAGTACAGGCTGAAATCGAAAGACAGAGTGCAAATCTTTCGAGAAAATCAATCATTGATTCATCGCTTGAGAATTACGGTGCTATTATAATCTGCACCAATATAGATGAAATGATAAAATTTGCAAACAAGCTCGCTCCCGAGCACCTTGAGGTGTGTATGGAAAATCCGCTCGATTATATTGGAGTTTTAGATAATGCGGGATCGGTTTTCCTTGGGCACTATTCACCTGAGCCGCTTGGCGATTATTTCGCAGGTCCGAACCACGTTCTTCCCACCAGCGGCACTGCCAGATTCTTCTCGCCGCTCGGAGTTGACAGCTTTATCAAGCGCTCAAGTTTTATTTATTATTCTGAAAAGGCACTCAGAAGAGACGCTGAGGACGTAATTAAGCTTGCCGAAACCGAAGGCCTTACGGCGCACGCCAATTCCATAAAAGTGCGCTTTGGCTTATAATTCTATTGAATAAGAAATTAGTAAGAGGTGATATAACTTGTATCAGTTGAATGAAAAGATCAGGGATTTAAAACCCTATGATCCGGTTACCGGGGAGATGAAAGTCCGTCTGGATGCAAACGAGAGCTGTTTGAATCTCCCTCAGGATATAATTGAGGAGATTCAAGCGGCTGTAGCAAAGATTGATTTTAATCGCTATCCTGACCCGAACGCAACTGCGGTGTGCAAGGCTTTTGCCGACTACTATGGAATTAATTCTGAGTTAGTTACAGCGTCCAACGGCTCCGATGAGCTTATATCTATTATTATGTCCTCCTTTGCCATGAAGGGAGACAAGGTAGTGACAGTCAACCCGGATTTTTCAATGTACAACTTTTACTGCTCCATAGCAGAGCTTGAATGTATAGGTGTTCAGAAAAATGAGGATCTCACTATTGATGTTGATAGGTTGATTAAGGCAGTTCAGGACAATAATGCTGCCATAGTTATTTTCTCAAATCCCTGCAATCCTACGTCAAAGGGACTTTCCAAGGATGATGTCAAAAGACTGATAAGCTCAGTTGATGCTTTGGTAGTCTTGGATGAGGCTTATATGGATTTTTGGGATAGTTCTCTTTTGGATGAGGTTGATAATTATTCAAATCTGGTTATCTTTCGCACCGCATCTAAGGCCGTTGGAGCAGCTGCCGTGAGACTGGGTTTTGCCGTGGCAAACAAGACTATAACCACGGCTATTAAGGCGGTAAAATCACCTTATAATCTTAATACACTTACACAGGAAATCGGCAGAATAATCTACACGCATCATGAATATTTAACAAAAAAGAAAAAATTTATTGTAAGTCAAAGACAAAGCCTATATAATAGTCTTGTGGAAATATCCGACAAGTACCCGGATCACTTTGAAGTTATCAGTGGCAGTTCAAATTTTGTGTTTGTAAAAACCGATGTAGCGCTAAAGCTTTTTGAGTATCTTAAGCAAAGAGGAACCGCAATTAGATATATGGGTGATTACATAAGAATATCTGCGGGTACCAATGAGGAAAATTCCGTTGTAATTTCTCAGATTAATGACTTTTTAAGCACTGCTGTTAATTAAATATATTGTGAGGATTGATACGAATGAGAAACGCCGCCGTTGAACGTAAAACAAAGGAAACAGATATTTTTGTTGCTCTCGATTTAGACGGCGGTAAGGTTTCGATCGAGACCGGAATCGGCTTTTTCGACCACATGCTCACCGCTTTGGCTGTTCATTCCGGATTTGGATTGACAATAAGAGCAAAAGGCGACTTGGAGGTTGACTGCCATCATACTGTCGAAGATGTCGGTATAGTGCTGGGGCAGGCGCTGTCAAAAGCACTGGGAAATAAATCCGGAATCAAGCGTTATTCAAGCTTTTTTATACCGATGGACGAGGCGCTGGCATTTTGCAGCGTAGATATAAGCGGCAGACCGTTTTTGGTGTTTGATGCGGTCATGCCTCAGGCAGTTGTTGGTGAGTTTGATTGCTGTATGACAGAGGAATTTTTCCGTGCTCTTGCATTTAACTCAGGAATTACTCTTCATATTAAGTCAATGTACGGTGCAAACAGTCACCATATAATAGAGGCTATATTTAAAGCAGTAGCGCATGCACTTAGTAGTGCATCTGAGAAAACGAGCAGCGGAGAAGTCCTTTCCACTAAGGGTGTATTATAATTAGGAAGCAGAAAATCTTTTATTGTCGGTTTGTGCTGATAATATTATTTGTATGGTATGTGTAATATGTGATACATATGATGGGAGTGGAAAATTTAATGATCGTAATTCCTGCAATAGATTTAAAGGATGGAAATTGTGTAAGACTTTATAGGGGCGACTATTCAACCGTACATAAGGTAGCTGATAGTCCGCTGGAGACAGCGCTTACATTTCAGCAGCTCGGAGCTACTTGGCTGCATATGGTGGATTTAGATGGTGCTAAGGACGGGATGATGAAAAATCAGGATATTATTCTCCGTGTCTGTAATGAAACCAGTCTAAAGGTAGAGGTTGGCGGCGGCATACGTGATATGGAGACAGTAGATTATTATCTCCAAAACGGCGTCTCAAGGGTTATTTTTGGCTCGGCTGCTGTTAAAAACAAACAGTTGGTCGTAGATGCTGTTAAAAAATACGGTGAAAAGATAGCGGTAGGTATTGACGCTATAAACGGTATGGCTTGCGCTGAAGGCTGGATGGATAATTCTGGGGTTGATTTTTGTGAGCTTGCAGTTGAAATGGAAAAGATAGGTGTTTCTAAAATTATTTTTACCGACATTTCAAAAGATGGTATGCTATCAGGACCAAACCTGACGCAGCTTGATGAACTTAAATCAGCAGTAAGCTGTGACATAATCGCCAGCGGCGGAATTGCAAACCTAAAAGATATAATCAATCTTGCCGAGCTAAATATTTATGGTGCAATCACAGGTAAGGCCATCTATTCCGGTGATCTTTCTTTGCCTGATGCTATTAAAATTGGCGAGCGAGTTGAGAATATGGAGAAAGATTATGAATATTGATTATGACAGATTTTTTAAAAAATCCGAGCTTGTTCCGGCCATAGTCCAGGAAAAGTCAACAGGAGAGGTCTTGATGCTTGCATATATGAATCGTGAGTCTGTTCAAAAAACCTTTGAAACGGGCTACACCTGGTTTTACAGCCGCTCAAGGCAGGAGCTTTGGAACAAAGGCGCTACCTCGGGTCATTTGCAAAAGGTTATAGATATCTATACTGACTGTGACGATGATACTATTTTAGTAACGGTCGAGCAAACCGGAGCAGCATGCCATACTGGAAATCATAGCTGCTTTTATACAAAATTAAAATAAAGGAGATTGTCCTATGAACGACAGCGTTTTAAGAGCACTTTACGAGACCGTTGTTAGCCGTAAAGAAAATCCACAGGAGGGCTCATACACCTGTTATCTTTTTGATAAGGGTCGAGACAAGATTTTAAAGAAAGTCGGTGAGGAGTGCAGCGAAACTATAATTGCCTCCAAAAATTCTGACAAAGGTGAGACAGTGTATGAGATTTGTGACCTTTGGTATCACTTGACAGTATTGATGGTTGAGATGGGGATTCCACTGGAGGATGTTCTTGCGGAGCTCGATAAGCGAAGCGAAAAAACCGGTAATCTTAAGAAATTCCATCAGGTAGATAAAAACACCTAATTGTTAATGTTGTACATAAATTTAATTTTATTTTGGGCGAGTTAATGAATTCGTAACTCGTCCCTTTTCTTTGGCAAAATTCGTTGAATTTGATTAAGGAAATGTGTATAATTAGTATATATACAAGGAGGTTAAAGAAATGAAGCTAAACAAAAAATCTTTGCTCAGTGTTTCACTTGCAGCATTGCTTGCTGTTGGCAGCGCTGCTGTTCCTTCGGCAGTAGCTCCGGCAGAGGATACTCAGTCATCAAGCGCTTCAGAGAATATCAACTCGGCTTACAACCTTGCTTCAAATATTGAAGACGGAAATATTCTCCATGCGTTTAACTGGTATTTTAACGACGTTAAAAAGTACATGAAGGATATTGCAGCTGCGGGCTACTCAGCTGTGCAGGTTTCACCGGTTCAGGCAAATAAAGGAACAATTAACTCCTCAACATATGCCTGCGATTGGTGGGTTACATATCAGCCTATCAACTTTGAAATAGGCAACGGCTTTGGTACAAAAGCTGATTTCAAGGCAATGTGTGCTGAGGCAGAAAAGTACGGCGTTAAAATTATTGTTGATGTCGTAGCTAACCATATGGCTCAGGCTGACGGCGGTGAATCTGGCGAGGTAGCTGACAGCGTAATCGCCGACTTACGTGATGACCCTGACTGTTGGCATACAAGTACATTTAATACAACTGATGCTAACCGCTACGCAATGACGCAGAATACTCTCAGCGGACTTCCTGACCTCAACACTTCAAATCAAAAGGTACAGGACTATGTTAAGTCCCTCCTGAAAGAGTGCATCGACTACGGCGCAGACGGCTTCCGTTTTGACGCTGCAAAGCATATTGAGCTTGACACAGATCCGGAAATCAACGGTGTAAGCTATGCAAGTGATTTCTGGAGTGAGATTACTTCCTACGCAAGAGAGCTCAAAGACGATGTCTTTATCTATGGTGAGATACTGGCGCCTTTCGGAACCGAATCCGCTAACTACACTCAGTATATGAGAATTACAGACAGCAACTATGGCGCTACAGTTCGTAATGCTGCCAAGGGTTCTACAAACGGAGATCTTGAGAGCTACGGCTTGAGCGATGTAGATGGCTCTGACCTTGTATTGTGGGTTGAATCACATGACAACTATGTATCCAGAGAGTCCACCCTCAGGGATGAGCAGGTTGTCCTCGGTTGGGGTATTATTGGTGCTAGAAAAGACTCTCCGGCTCTCTTCCTTGTAAGACCGGAGCACGAGAGATTCGGCACCGTATCCGGTAGCACAACCATTATGTATGATGAGTTGATGGGCGGTCCCGGAGCACTATCGTGGCAGGACGATGCTGTTGTAGCTGTCAATAAATTTAAGAACCACTTTAATTCAGCAAATGCAGATGAAACTCTCTATACAGATGGTAAGCAATTCTTTGTACAGAGGGGAAGAGAAGGAATCGTAATCACTAATACCGATTCAAGAGCAGGCGACGTACAGCTTCAAACAACCCTTAATGACGGTACTTATACTGACCAGGTTACTGGATCACAATACACCGTATCTGATGGTGTTTTGAGCGGTACAATAGATGCGAGAAGTGTTGCTGTACTTTATGTTCCTACTACTGCTGACTTTGTTCCCACAGCGGATATAACTCTGAACGGTAACGATATTGAAACATCGGATACTGATCTCAGCTTTACAGGAGATACAGCTGAGCTTAACTGTACCTTTGGCGGTGGAGTCGTCTCTGCTTCTGTTACAGTTACAGCTAATGGCGAGACTTCAACCGCAACTAATGATGACGGCAGTGATATAAATATGACTATTGGCAATGGCGTTGATTACGGTAAACAGATTTTCGTCACTGTCGAAGCATTTAGCGCTGCAGGAACAATAACCGATAAATATACCATTGTTAAACGGAACCCGGAAGCTACCTGTGTTGCTTACTTTGACACAAAGGGCAATGAGGACTGGATGAATGAGGGCGAGCTTTCCGGAATCTACTGTTACGCAAAGGATGCAGACGGAAACGAGCTTGCCGCTTATCCCGGATTTGAGATGGAGCCTGTAGAGGGAACAACCTACCTGAAGGTTGAACTTCCGATAACAACTGGAACAGTTAAGTTTAACGAAGGTCCGGTAAGCACAGGACTTGATGGAAGAACTATTCCTGCGACAGTTGTTAATTACGGCAGCGCTACCTCGGCTGCTAACCGCGAGGCTGGCGGCTTTGAGATTACAGGTTCAATGATTTGGACAAATGGCTCATGGCAAAATTACGAATCTGTTGCTCCTTTCAAGACTGATTGCGAGACATATTCGCTCGGTGATGCAAATGGCGATGGAAATATTACTCTTGTTGACGCTATTTTGATCAACAAAGTATCTATGGCATCGGCTGAAGCGGGAACTCTTACCGGTGATGCGGCTCAAGCTGCTGATATCAATGCTGATGGTAGCATCACTCTTATAGATGCAATTTGTGTTCAAAAATATGTATCAAGATTGGATGTTGAATACAGGATATCGTACCCGGTTATCTGATATACTTAAAATTATTAATCGGCTGGCTCAATTCATTGGGTCAGCCGATTTTTATCGAAAGCAAGTAAAACTATTATAATATTTTATAAACTTAAAGGGTTACAGCAAATTACGCTGTAACCCTTTGAAGCAATTACCTATATTTTAGATTCGATTATAAGAGTTTATCCAATTCAAAAATCAGCCTGGATTTCATATCGTTAAGCTCAACTTCTGATGGCTAGTTTGCATCATCATACATCTTGTCCATAGGATACCACCACACAGGTCCTTTTCCGTTGTTGCCGTATTCGCCTAAGTCATTTTTTCTGCGAGGAAAAAGGTGCCAGTGCATGTGGGCTTCTCCGTTTCCGAGCATTTCATAATTCATCTTTTCTGCTCCGAAAGCGTTTTGAACCGCTTGAGCTACAATAGACATTTCTTCCAGAAACTTCATTTTTGTACTTCTGTCAATCAGATGAAGCTCCGTTACATGCTCTTTAAATAAAAACAACGTATAACCTTTGAAATGTTGGTGATCACCGATAACAACATAGCCGGTTTCCAGCTCTTTTACAAAATAAGGATTTGTACCCTTCTGTATCATTCCGATTCGCTCACAAATAAAGCACATAAAAATATCTCCTGAAATTTTATTAAGTTTTAATTCTTATATGAAGCTAAACCAGCATAAAATTATGCAGAAGCGGCCCGCTTCCATGTCCTATGTCAAGTCCGGCTTTAAGCGCGGAAGTAATATAGTCCTTAGCATCGCTAATGCTTTGATATAAAGACTTCCCCTCGGCAAGTCCGCAGGCTATAGCGGAGGATAGAGTACAGCCTGTCCCATGAGTGTTTTTGTTATAAATTCGCTCTGAGGGAAACCAATAAAAAGTCTTTCCGTCATAGAGCAGGTCATCAGCGTTATCTAAGCTGTGCCCTCCCTTTACTAAAGTGGCAGTGCAAAACTCATCAAAAATTATCTTAGCCGCCTTTTCCATATCACCTTTATCGTGAATTGTTGTCTCGCTCAGACTCTCAGCTTCGGGTATATTCGGTGTGATAAGCTCAGCAAGGGGGAGAAGCATACTTTTCAATGCTCCCATAGCGTCCTCATTCAGTAACCTGCTTCCGCTGGTGGAGATCATTACAGGGTCAATCACAAGGTGTTTGGGCTTGTATTTTTTTATTGCCGCGGAAATAATACCAATATTCTCAGCGTTTGATACCATACCGACTTTTACGCTGTCGGGAAAAATATCTGTAAATACAGCGTCCAGCTGCTGCATTAAGAAGCTCGGCTCAGTGTCTGCTACTCCATATACACCAGTAGTATTCTGTGCCGTGAGCGAGGTAATTGCGCTCATGGCGTAAAGTCCCATGCAGGTGATCGTTTTGACGTCGGCTTGTATTCCGGCTCCTCCGCTTGAATCGGAACCTGCTATAGTCAGTACCTTCTTAATCATAAATTCTCTTCCAATCTCTCATTGATTCAAGATAAACATCAGCGACAGCTTCCATCTCCACACGACTTTGGTTAGAGTATTCATCATACACAGCTGCAGCTTTGAAACCACCTTTTTTGGCAGATGTCACTCCGAAGAGCATATCCTCAAACACCCAGGTGTTTTCTTTTTGTGTGCCGAGCTGTTTGCAGGCAATATCATATATCCTTGGGGTAGATTTGTTTATATTTAAATCGCTTCCAGAGATATACCCACAAAAATACCTATCAAGTCCGCAGCGTTTAGCCGCAGCTTTAATCAACTCGGCTGTATTTGTAGATGCTACGCACATTTTTATGCCAAGCTCATGTGCCTGAGTAACAGCCTTGACTGCTCCGTCCTTTGGTTGTACTCTATAAATATATTCATCCGCAACTCGCTGCTTTATACCTGTAATTATCTCATCAACACTAAGATCAATACTATATTCCTTTTTTAAAAATTCAGCCCCCTGTGTTAAAGTAAAGGAGGAAACCTCCTCTTTTAGCCCGGGTTTTGGAAGTTTGCCGATTGATTTCAGATAATCGCTGTCTAAACTCTCCCAAATATGCTGGGAATCAAATAAAGTTCCGTCAAAATCAAAAATTATTCCTTCAACCTTGTTCATATCGCACCTGTTATTCATCAAAAATTGAAACGATTTCGCCGTCGAGAATTCTGTTCATGTTTTTAACTGCGCAGAAATTACCGCACATAGAGCAGGTGTCTTCCTTTTCGGGCTTTGCGGATTCTCTGTACCGTCTGGCTTTTTCCGGGTCTATAGCCAGCTTAAACATACCTTCCCAATCCAAGGCTTTTCGCGCTTTATCCATCTGTAAATCCCAGTCGATAGCCCCGGGTACTCCCTTGGCTATGTCTGCGCTGTGGGCGGCTATTCTGGCTGCGATAATGCCTTCCTTAACGTCGTCAACATCGGGCAATCTCAGGTGCTCAGCCGGTGTTACGTAGCATAAAAACGCAGCTCCGCTTGATGCTGCAATAGCTCCGCCAATAGCCGAGGTTATGTGGTCGTATCCGGGAGCTATATCGGTGACAATAGGACCGAGCACATAAAACGGAGCGCCGTGGCAGAGAGTCTTTTGTATCTCCATGTTGGCAGCTATTTGATTAATTGGCATGTGTCCCGGACCCTCTATCATAATCTGTACGTCCTTTTCCCATGCTCTTTTGGTAAGCTCTCCAAGTGTGATAAGCTCCTCAATCTGCGAAGCGTCTGTAGCGTCCATCAGGCAGCCCGGACGGCAGGCGTCTCCCAGGCTGAGGGTAATATCATATTCCCTGCATATATCAAGGATTTCATCATAGTGCTCGTAAAACGGGTTTTCCTCGCCTGTCATTTCCATCCACGCAAAAATTATCGAACCGCCTCTCGACACGATATTCATAAGCCTCTTATTCTTCTTAAATTTTTTTGCGGTCTCTTTGTTAATTCCGCAGTGAATGGTCATGAAATCTACTCCGTCTTCTGCGTGCATTTTCGCAATGTCAATCCACTCTCTTGAAGTTATCTTACCCAAAGCCTTGTGGTAGTAAACCACTGCATCATAAATCGGGACTGTGCCTATCATAGCAGGGCACTCTGTTGTAAGCTTCTTTCTAAACTTTCTTGTGTCACCGTATGAGCTCAAATCCATAATCGCTTCAGCTCCCATGTCAACGGCGCTTTTGACCTTCTCATATTCCATGTCCAAATCCTTGCAATCCCTCGAAGTACCGAGATTTACGTTAATCTTAGTCTTGAGCATAGAGCCGAGCGCATTAGGCTCAATACAGGTGTGAAGCTTGTTGCAGGGTATAATTACCTTACCCTCAGCCATCAACTGCATGAGCTTTTCTTTATCAATTCCTTCTTTTTTTGAGACTACTTCCATCTCTTTGGTAAATATTCCGCGCCTAGCAGCGTCCATTTGCGTAGTGTAATTCACGCTTAACCTCCTAAATAATAAAAAAATAAAACAGGCGTATCCCACCGCAGGTAGGACTCAGCCTGTTATCAAGCTCCTCCCTGCGTTGGCATTACCCAAATCAGGTATAAGGGTCGAAGTCGAACTTCCTCTCAGCAAAAGCTCCCCTGTATAATTTTAAATCTTCGCCCGCGTGACAAGCTCGTTTGATCACGCCAGCGACGATTGTAACCGTTGCCGGGGAGCTTTGCTCCTCAGGGTTTCGGTGGGGGATTATAACTCCAACCGAAACCCTGAATGTCCCCCGCCGCCTACAGAGGCGGGGGACATCGGCGACTTGGTTATAGTCTAACTGTAGCATTTTATACTCATTTTGTCAATATAGCTAATCACATAGTTTAATATATACAAAGGTTTACAATAGCTGTGTTTTGGGATTTGTATGTGACTATAAATATGACTTATAATCTCACTAATTACTTAACGCTATATTCATGAAATAATGCACATAAATATACGGATGAGCGCTTGCTTTTTATTATTGTTGACTTTTTATGGGAGTAGATGTATAATTTTTATGTGAACTTGTATAAAGACATATATCATTGTAATAATTGAAAGCTTTCTTTTTGAAAAATATAGGTATATGATTTTGGGAGGAATATTCGTGATAAATATTGCAAAACACATTAGAATATCTTTAGCCTTGCGCCGTATGTTGGCGTTGGTTTTGGCTGTCAATGTTGCCATTGCATCCATTCTCATATTTATAATTGACGCCGCAGCATTAATGACCGAACCTAATCGGTTGAACACTATGACCGGCTATGCAAGCTTGGTTGACTATGAAAACGCCTTGTGGGACGATATTCTGGATCAGACCTTTGTTTGGGATGAAAATAATGATGATGCTGTAAATCCCCAAAAGGGAACAAGTCGTATGCCTATACATTATTATAATAAAAGAGTTAGGGACGGTAACCCTTATTTCAACTGGCAATATAATGTAGTTGAAGCGTCAGGAGGCTCGTCTGAATTGACCGAAACGGAGACAATCACCTACCCCGCCGACTCAGTTCAAAGCGGAGCTAATCCGGCACAAACGATAAATATAAGTGAAACCAGTGTTACATACACAGTTTACAATGTTGCCAATGCAGCTCAATTGGAGGCGGCAATGTCAGCGTTTAATACCTCAGGCGTAAGCATAAAGATCAATCTTCTCGGAGATATTGATCTCAAGGGCTATGAACAGCTATGGACTCATTACGAATTTAGTGGAGTTAGTAGATGCCTGTATATCGAGGGTAACGGTTATACTATCTATAATATGAAATCATATAGAAATGGTGATTACGGTGGCTTTATAGGCACGATGAACAGCAGTATCCGATTAGTGATGAAAAATCTGAATTTTTCAAACTGTATTACTTTTGCTAATGAGAGATCTGCAATAGTCATTGGTTATAACAATGGTAATGAATTTTACCTTGAAAATGTGAATGTTTTCGACTCTTTGGTTTTCAACTCTCAAAGTAATACCGGAGCATTAATTGGCAGATCGCAGAGTTATTCCAACGGCAACAGATTTATCAGGAACTGCTCTGCGTCAAACTGCTATGTCCGTGGTACCGACCACTCGGGAAGCCTTACAGGCTGTCAGTTTGGTTCATCTAATCAGCCTCAGGTTAAGTATGACGCTCCTTTCCCGGAGCATCCGGAAACATGGGTTTTAGGGTCGAATAAAAATGCTTTCTCGGAAATTATAGAAAACTGCTATACCCTTGACTGTACGGCGTTCAGTGTTGGCGATGCAGGTGATTCCGGAGCATTTGTCTCCTGCGGCAATAGAATGACAATAAGAAACTGCTTTACAAACTCCACCGTGTATGGACGAACTAATACCGGAGGCTTTATCGGAAGAGTTGTAACTACTTCTGCCGGCAATACAACAGGAATGTATGACGATGCTGGTAAACAACGAGTTGAATTATACTGTGAAAATTGCTATGCCTCCGGCAGTGTAGAGGGAACGGAGAATATCGGAGGTTTTGCAGCTTTGGAAACTCCTAAAAACGCCGCCGGAGGCGGGGGAGTTTCAGTATTTAAAAACTGTTATTCCACAGCGATGGTGGGCATGGACTTTGCAGGCACGCATCTCGGAGGCTTCATGGGTAAGATGGCAACCAGAAGCAGTGCTAATCAAAACAGCAGTGCAACCATACAAGTAGATACGGATGAAAACGGCAATCCGATATACAACACCGAGGACGGAACTCGTACTGCTGCCCCTGTTCCGGGTTCTGTTTTTATAAACTGCTATGCAGCCGGCGAGGTTGGCAATATCAATACCTTTACCGATACAGACTATGAAACAGCGACTCAAAATCAAACCGGGTCATACAGAACGATCTCAGGGAGAAATATGCAGGGCGGTTTTTTAGGCTTTGCTGTAAAAGCCGATCTGGGGGGTGATAGCGGCAATTATACTGCAACCGCCTTCACCCCTCTTGCTCACGGCACCTTTGTAAACTGCTACTACGATATGCAAACCACGGGAATGAGAGAGCGTGCGGTAGGCTTTTCCGAGCAGTACACAAGCAGGGAAGACTATACCTCCGAGCTTAAATCCCAAATTCCCGGTGTTACCGGCGTTTACACCGAACGCTCGGAAGCTAAGGGTGTTCCCGGGCTTACCGGAGCTGAGGGCGTGAGCGTTATGAGCGTCAGCAGCGGCTCTGACGAGTATCTCTACAGCGATGAAGTCTACCCCAGATTAAAGCAGCTCTCGGACAGCGAAGCGGTAAAAGCTAATTTCGGCAGCGAAGCCTATGTACCGGCTGACGGCGAATCACAGGATGGCGCAGGGGAGAGAATAAAATCACAGCTCGACGAAAAAATTGAAATCGTCCGCCGCTACTCCGCAGCCTCAACCTCGACCGTACTTCTCAACCATTGGGACAGCACAATGAATATGGACACCGGCTCACTCGGCGATGAAAACAACTGGATTCCAGGTTTGAGTCAAAATAAGCTTACCAGAGTTGCCGATAGTGAGCGTACTGAGGAATATATATGGAATCAGTCAACCGATGGCTATCACTGGGAGATAACCTATGAGGGGCTTACCGCCGGAGAGTACGAGATGAAAATCCAGCAGGGCAGCTCTTGGGCGTATAACTTCGGCAGCGATAAGTTCAACGGCTCAAACTGTATTCTGCAAGTTCCCATCGACTGTAACGCTACAATCTGCTTCGACTACGAGGGTCAGGTCAGTGTTGCCGGCGAATATACTAACTTCAAAATTTGGGCGGTTTATACCAACTCCTCAGGAAATATCATCGGCACTCAGGAGCTTGGAAAGAACGAGAGTATATCGAGTATATGGACAGTTGCAGGTAGCTTTTCCGACTTTGCTGAAAATGCAGATTGGAACGTCGAAAACCCACGCTTTAATATGTCCTACATTGGCGACGATAAATATATGCTCACCCTGAGCAACGTCCCTGCCGGAAGGTATGAATTTAAAATTGCGAAGAACAACAGCTGGGCTGTGTCCTACGGCTTGGGAGGCACGCTCGACGGGGGAAATATGAGCTTTACTCTGGGCAGAGCCTCCGACCTCACCTTTGTATTCGACGAAATCACTCACATGACTGAGGTTTCTGCCACCGTGCGAGGAGCGCTTACCGAGGTGAATGTTGAATCCCCGGTTTACAGTTTTGAGGGTTACTCCGTTATCGGCGCAGCCGCAATCACCGGTCACGGCTGGCTCGACAGCGCTCAGGCTCTTGAAGATGGTGAGCTTACCTACAACGATAATACTCAATTATACGAGAGCGAAGTCTTTGTTGTAAACCGTGAAAGCTTCGGCAAGGGCTACGGCTATAAAGTAATCGAAAACGGGGAGGATAAGGGAAGTAACAATAACTTCTTTATAAACACAAATATTCCTGAGCAAATAACGGAAATCGGCATTAAGTTTACATATGACTCTGTGACAGGAACCGCCAAAGCTGTTTGTGTAAATCCGAACAATCTCGAGGATACGAGCTATGCAGACTATATCGAGGACAATATGCCTTATGATGCTTTTGGTGTCCTCGGCACTGAACAGCTCACAGGCTTTAACTGGGATAGTCCAAATTCCGAGGGTAAATACGCTTGGGACAATGAAGCAAACTATATGGAGCATTATGCTGGAGTTTACACTAAAACCTACTCAAATGTACCGGCAGGAGATCATGCCTTTAAAATCGCCGCTAATGGTACATTCGATACAGGTGTTGAATACGGGCAGTTTGAAAGTAACGAAAACTATGTTTTCACAACCAACGCAACCTCGGATGTAACCATTACCTTTAACAGAGACACAGGTATGATATCTGTTCACAGCGACGCTATAGAGCTTGAGCAGTATGTAGTTTCAGGCAATGAAGCGCTTACGGGGGAAAACTTTGGCACTACAACCAATCTAATGTCCCAAGACCACGACACAGGACTATATACATACTCCTTTGAGAATCTTTCGCCGGCGGACAGCGACGGCAACCCCATAACCTATGCCTTTAAGGTTGTAAAATACGGCATGACTAACTCAAGGGAGAATGAGGTATTTACAATTATTGACTCCGATACGGGTCAGCCCCCGGAGGGTAACTTTAGCCTCAATATTGCCTACGATTCCAACTCCAGAGCTACTACCTATACTCTCACAAATTCTCAGGGCGATGATTGCTCGAAATATATCAAAGAGCCTACAATTACCTCCTACTCAGTGCTTGGCGATATAGGCTTAACAGGCTACAACTGGGACAATCCGACCGATGGCGACCCCACCGGAGAGCACGGCGAAATGACGCTCCAAAACGGCGTATATGTAAAGCGGTATGAAAATGTCGATGTAAGCTCGGTAGCCGCTAACCTCTCCTTCAAGGTAGCTGCAAACGGAACCTTCAGCTCGGGCTTAAGCTACGGAAATTCCTTGGGTGGGAACTACAGCCTGAACCTTGTAAGCCCTAACGAAACTGTAACCACTTGCAGCGTGACCATATATTTTGACCCCAATACACATCAAATCAGCGTAAATGTTGACCCGGAGGATTGTCTCGCAGTTGTAAATGAAGCTGAGTTTGAGTGGTATCTCTGCGGCGATTACCGGATTGTATCCTCCTCAGCATTCATTGCAGCCGATACTACCTACGATACCGTCAGAGACATCACCGCCGACTTTTCCTTCACTGCAGCGCCCAATCTCGATTGGTCGCTTGACGAAGAATTGAATAAAGAAAAATATTTTGATTCAAGCGTAAAGTTCAATCTTGATTATACGGTGGACGGCAAAAGCATTTCAGGCTCGTTTGATAACCCCGTGCTTGAGCTTGTAAATGAAGAGGTTACAAATGAAAACGGCGATAATATGGGCTATACGCAAACCCATTGCTATGAGTTCATACCGGGAAAACAGTATGTAAATGTAAGCTGTTCGGGAGACGTAACAAGACCCACGTCTCCATCCTCACAGCCCGAAGCAGGGGAGAATGCCGGCTACATTGCCAGCAGATATCTGAGGCTGATACCCACTATCTATATTGAAGCGGGAAACGACGCTAATATAGACGTAATACAGGCGGGCAGCGATGCCAGTCTGGAAAATGTCAACAATGTTGTTACCTATGACAGTAACTCCGATACCGGCGTTACTTTTAAAACAAGTGACAACGTTGCTATAGAAGACGAGTATTTCAGCTACTATAATCTGGCTCTGACCGCCGGTTATCTGATTACAGACGAGGTCGGACTGGGATATTTCGGCAGCTACAAAAAAGCTGATGGAGATGTCAATACAAATCGCAACGGTGCCTCCTATATTCAAAATTACGACTCTAACCGCCAAAGAAGCAGAACTAAGGAATATAACAGTGCGGATTATTTCGCCATGTCCTCTGTTTTTGCCGAGTCGGCGTCTTATTCGGATGAAAATATCCCTCTGTTTACAAATGATGATAATACGGGCAAGACAACGAATCTCTATGTAGACGAACTGAGAGAGCAGTCGCTTATTGGTAATTCCTACTCAACATTAGACGGCGATACAACAAACCCGGCTAAAACCATAATTAAGGTTTATAAAATGGGCGAAGGCTCAAGCTACTCAAAGGTCTTTATGAGCACTGACTCAAATAATGTTTCGTACTATACCAACTATCTTAAGTGGTCGGGACAGCAGGCGTTTGATTTTTCAGACGCAGGCGATTATTATGTATTATTTTTCTGGTCGATGCCCGACGGACGCTTCACCCAGGATTCCAAAATGGTGCATATTCATTCAGGAAGCGGTGAAATTTCCAAATCCGTTGATAAGACCTATATCGAAAATACAGCAGACACGGATGACATTGACAACGAACTCACCACCGAGAATAAAGAAATCACCTATACCGTCACCTACATCAACCGCTCGGTCGGCGATTTCACGATTTACGATGTTTTACCCTATAATGGAGATGCGAGATACTCAGAGGACTTGGATCAAGACGGAAATAAGGATATAAGACACACAAAAATCACCGGGAATCTAAGGCTAAAGAGTATCAGCTACGATTATACCTATACACCAGATGATGAGGGCGAAGCCGGAGACGCTTCCGTTTCAGGCTATTACTATACTACCGACTCCGTTTTCGTCAACGACAACGGAAGCTATCTGTCTGATGATTTTGATGACGCTACTGTGACATGGACTCAAATCACCGACGGTCAAACGCTTCCCGACATCAATCCTACCGCCCTTAAACTGACTGGAGAACAGACGACCAACGGAGAAACCGTAGTAACCTTGACCTACACTGTAGAGCCGACCAATACAAGCATAGGAGATAATTACGTCAACAACGCCTTTTTTGAGTTCTCTGATAACTATATCGGGCAGGGAATCAAAGGCTACAGTAACTATGTTACTACAGTCGTAGTTGGCAGTCAGCTCAGCGGATATGCGTTCTATGATACAAATTCCAATGGTCGCTTTGATGCAAACGAGCCGAGTATCGAGGGCTTGAGAGCAAAGCTGATTATGTTCAACAGCGACGGAAGCGATGGTGAAGTTCTTGATACTTGTGATACAAATGCTGCGGGCTATTACAGCTTTGAAAATATCAAGACAATAACGCCGGTGACAGTTGACAGCACTACAAGCGGCACACACAAGCAGTACAAAGTTATCTTTGAGGATGCAAATGCCGACGGACAGCTAACTCTGCATTATGGTGAGAATCGGACGGCAGAAGTTAATTTAAGCGATGTTAAGGTAACTCGTACACTCAATCCCTCTCCTGCTGAAAGCCATACAGGCTTGAAGGAAAGCTCAAGGAATCTCGCTGCCGCAGACGAAAATTCCCAAATGTACATCAATGAGAATTTGCCGACGGGCGAGAATATTCTGAGGTTTAACCGTTCTACAATGAATGACACTGTATACAACGTCTATGGTACGGTGGGCGAGGTTGCGGCATATCCGGCAACGACCGGCACTCCTGACTACTACTTTAACCGTAAGCTGCAAAATATCGGTTTGGTATCTTCTCAATCGCCGCAAGATGAAACTTACACCATTACCGTTAAAAAGCTGGACGCAAGTAATGATTCTCCAATGGAGGGCGTGCAGTTTAAGATAGAATATGATACCTCTGGCGAGGAAGATTATCAGACTATATATTATACCGTTGATAATGATGGTAACTTAAACTACAGCGATTTTGCCGATGGAGCAACAGCCGCAGACAGCGTTGAAACAGGAGCAGACGGCAGCTTCAAAATTACCGGCTTGCCTGCTGGCGACTATCGAATTACCGAAGTCAAAACGCTTGACGGCTATCAGCTTTTAAGCAATGCGCGCGAAATCTCCTTGCCATACACAGGGGGAGTAACACAGGAGATTGAGCCTGATGAGAACAGTGTCAAAAATCCAGGGCAGTTCAACGAGTATTACACCGCAGTCACTTTGACCCTCAAGAACAACAAACTCCCATCACTACCGTTTGCGGGTGTGACGAACAATTTATGGCTTGTTTATTTACTTGGCTCTATATTGATACTTACGGCTGTCGGCATGACTGTTTTCGTCTATAACAGGCGCAGAATATAAGCTTATATTTTTCAGAAAGCGGGTCTGATACTCGCTCTCTCAATTTTATTTGACAGTTTGCACGCTTGTGGTATAATATATTTGATAAGTTGAATTTAAACTTGTAACTATTTTGGAGGTGCGATTATGGACAAAAATTTAGCAGAGCTTTTGAACGACCAAATCAATAAAGAGTTTTACTCGGCATATCTTTATCTGGATATGGCAAATTTCTATTCCGACAAAGGACTTGACGGGTTCGCAAACTGGTATGAAATTCAAGCGAAGGAAGAGCAGGATCATGCGATGCTGATTTATCAGTACTTGCACAATAATAACGAGAAAGTAACGTTAAAGGCTATCGCTAAACCTGACAAAACATTTACAACCTTGATGGATCCGCTGAAAGCCGGTCTTGAGCATGAACAGTACGTTACCTCTTTGATTAATAACATCTATTCTGTCGCTACCCAGGTGCAGGATTATCGCACTGTTCAGTTCCTTGATTGGTTCGTTAAGGAACAGGGCGAGGAGGAGAAAAACTCGACTGATCTGATTACTAAAATGGAGTTGTTCGGCGATGATGCCAGAACTCTATATATGCTCAACAGTGAGCTTGCCGCCAGAGTATATTCCGCACCCTCGCTTGTGCTTTAATTTTGTTCATTTTGAAAAAATGGATAGTAAGGGGGAATAAAATGTACTTCAAACAGCTGATAAAATCCATGAAGAGCTATCTTGTCGGAGCGCCGATTATAATTTTTTTAGTTGCTATGGAGTTTTCGATAGTTGTATCTGCTGCAGCAACCGGAAGAGACTATTCTTGGATGAGTTTTACCGGCAGTTCAGAGGTGACTCTGATTCTTACCTTAGTAATACTCCTTTTAGCAATAATACTTCTGTCATATATTCGCTGGAAAAAAGTCAAACCGCTGCTTAAAGAAGTCAATCTTGCTGACGACGGTCAGAAAAAGAAACTGGTGCTTGCAATTTATCTTGAAGTGCTTGTATGGATTTTGATTGCCGCAGTGCCTGCTGTGATTTTGAGCGTGATTTTAAACAGTTTTTTTCCAATTGTTGAATTGCCAATTTTGATATGTACACTTCTTGTTTTGTGGGCTGTTGTTCCCTTTTTCTCCTTTTATAAAATTATAGGAATGGAGTCCAGAACCTTAAAGGATTGATGTATAATTTTTTTAACGGCTCTTTGTCGATTATCTCGACTGAGAGCCGTTTGTCTTATATCAGATTATTGACTTTGTTGTATTCGGAGTATTATTATAGTTAGTATGAACTTGTATTTTAACTTGCGAGGTGATTTAATGAGTAAGAATCAAAAAATTGACAAGCTTGCTGAGATGTTAAAAAATAGTAACAGGATAGTATTCTTTGGCGGTGCAGGCGTTTCAACCGAAAGCGGTCTTAAAGATTACAGAAGCGCTGACGGAATCTACAACACCGCTTGTAATTATGGGCTTCCGCCAGAAGAGCTTTTGAGCCGCAACTGTTTAGCAGAAAAACCTGAGCTATTTTACCGCTTTTATCGCGATTACTTTATTTGTGATGTTAAACCTAATGCTGCGCACCTTGCTCTGGCTAAGCTGGAACAATCGGGTAAGGATCTCTCTGTGGTTACGCAAAATATTGACGGACTTCACCAAAAAGCGGGCAGCAAAAAGGTTTACGAGTTGCACGGCTCAGCTCTCAGATATTATTGTATGAGTTGTAAAAAGAGGTACGATGTCGACTACATTGTAAAATCAAGCACAAACATTCCTCTATGCTCTGACTGTTCGGGAATAGTTAGACCTGATGTCACACTTTACGGAGAAATACTCAACGAGAAAGTGATATCTCAAGCCGTCAACGCAATATCGAATGCAGAAATGATGATAATCGCGGGAACTTCATTGGCGGTTTATCCTGCGGCTTCCTTTGTGCGTTATTTTAGCGGTGATAAGCTGGTGATAATCAATAAAGATAAAACAGACTATGATACAAGCGCTGAC
This sequence comes from uncultured Clostridia bacterium, assembly GCA_946500295.1. Classification (GTDB taxonomy): domain Bacteria; phylum Bacillota; class Clostridia; order Oscillospirales; family Acutalibacteraceae; genus UBA7067. The sequence continues at coordinate 37,781 of CAMMVF010000006.1, forward strand.
TTAGTTTTTCACGATAGGGTAGGAGAGGTTTTATCGGATGCGATAGCATATTTTGATAACAGATAGATATTTATAAATAATGTTCCGGTATAGTATATATACTATATTAACTGACGGCAAAACAGATCAATATTACGAACACTGAAGATCAATCTGTCATACAATGTTACGGGGTGATTGGATGAATGACGTCGTAATAATGGCGCTGATTGCTACAACCGGAACTTGGCTTGTCACAGCTTTAGGAGCTGCTACGGTTATAATTTTTAAACGAACGAATCAGAAGATGCTTAATCTTATGTTGGGTTTCGCTGCGGGCGTTATGATAGCTGCCAGTTTCTGGTCGCTGCTCCAGCCTGCCATTGAACGTGCGGAAGTATCCTCGGCTGCTCCGGCATGGCTTGTGGCTACTGCAGGATTCTTATGCGGGGCAATATTCATGTGGGTTTCCGATAAAGCGGTGACCTTGGCTCGCCGAAAGGCAAACAACACGACCGTCAATTCTACGGAGCGTGTCAATAGAATAATTATGCTCATATTGTCAATTACATTGCACAATATTCCCGAAGGGCTTGCGGTGGGTGTAGCCTTCGGTGCGCTGAACAGTAATCTCACTTCAGAGGCTTTGATGGGCGCTGTCACTATAGCAGTTGGAATCGGGCTGCAAAACTTTCCCGAGGGAGCCGCGGTCTCCATACCGCTTAGGCGTGAAGGATATTCGAGGAAAAGGAGCTTTTTACTCGGCCAGGCATCGGGTATGGTTGAGCCCGTAGCCGGTGTAATAGGCGCAATGCTGGTTGTATATATTGAAGCTATACTTCCGTTTGCCCTAGCCTTTGCAGCAGGAGCAATGATTTTGGTAGCGGTTCACGAGCTGATCCCAGAATGTCAGCAAAATAAAAGTGTACATCCTTATTTCGCAACTATGGGTATTGTGTCAGGCTTTGCCGTTATGATGCTGTTGGATGTAATGCTTGGATAAAAGTATAAAATCCGCTCTCGTACGTTTCTTTAAACGTGTGAGAGCGGATTTGTATCACTTAATTGCGTAAAACCCGGTCTGCATATAGCTGTGCCAAAATATATTATAGACTCTAAAGCCAGTACTCCTTAAAAGAGAAATATGCTCAGAAATCGTCAGGGGAAAGTAGCTTGTTCCGCAACGCTTTAAGTGTTCGTTTACCTGTTCATGCGTTCTCCCTGAATCAAGCTGAAAATTTCCCCAGCGGGCAAGCTCAAAATCTTTAAGTTTCTCAAATTCTGGAACAGTGTTTTCAAAGCAAATAAAAATCCCGCCGTCTTTTAAAGCATGAAAAGTGTTGAAAACAGCCCTACATCGGCTTACTGTATCCAGATAATGATGTGACATTATGGCTGTTATCACGTCAAACTCTGAGTTAAAGTTAATTTCCTGTGATGTAGAGCAAATGTAGCAAGCATTTAAATGTAAGCTTTTCTCTTTGGCAAGCTCCAGCATTTGCTCTGAAGGATCAACCATAGTAAAGCAAATATCGGGAAATACCTCGGCGGCTTTTAGGCATAGCTCGCCGCTCCCGCAACCCAAATCGAGCCAGCTTAACGATTGTAAGTCGAGCTGTTTTACTAAACCCAGGGTTTGTTTATGAAATTCATCATAAAAAGGGACTATACTTAAAATATTGCTATAATATTTCTTTGCGTTAAATGGTGTTTGGGTGTTGTTCGTCATAATTTACTTCTTCACTATCTTTCTAAAACTTAATCGATAATCAGGACTCTTTAGAATATTTGATGAAGTCCCAAAAACCTCTTATTTTGTAAAAACGATTATACAGCAACGCTGCCATACTTTCAAGTCATCCTGGTATAGCACAGTTTAAAATAATTTAATATTTTCTTCAACAAAATACATTTCTTTATGCGAATATATAGGTCTAAAATAAACAAGGATGTGAAAAAGAAGGTAGGTAGTGCTCATGAGTAAAACAGTGTTAATTACAGGCGCTTCCGGGGGACTGGGTCGTGAACTAGCAGGATTGTTCGCAAGAGATGGCTATAATCTGGTTTTGGTGGCGCGCAGTGATAACAGGCTTTATGCTCTCAAGGATAAGCTTGAGTCTGAATACGGGGTAAAGGTAAGCGTCTTTCCGAAGGATTTGTCTGAAAAATATGCTGCCAGAGATGTGTTCGACTATAGTCAGTCTAATCATATATCGGTTGACATACTTGTAAATAATGCAGGCTTCGGTGATTTTTCTGCGTTTGCAGACGCAGATATAAAAAAACTCCATAATCTTATTGAGGTCAATATTAACGCATTGATGGAGCTCACGCATTTCTATTTAAAGCCAATGATAGAATCCGGCGGTGGGAAAATTATGAATCTAGCCTCCACCGCCGCCTTTCAACCGGGGCCGATGATGTCAGTTTACTATGCTTCCAAGGCGTTTGTACTGCACTTTAGTGAAGGTTTGTCGATGGAACTTAGAAACACTGGTGTCAGCGTAACAGCCTTTTGTCCCGGTCCAACCAAGACAAACTTTAGCAAAAATGCTGAACTTGACGGCTCAGGACTTCTAAAAAACTTAAATTGGTCGTCCTGCGACTCCGCTGCCAAATACGGCTATAAAAAGCTTATGAGGGGTAAGGTCGTAGCTATACACGGGCTGAGAAACAAAATAATGGCAGCTGCGACAAAGATCGTGCCCAGAGCATTAACCCGCAAAATCGTATACCGTATTCAAAGGTGATACCCAAAACGGGTATTCATAGAAAGCTGTTATTTTAATGTATACCATAATGAAAGGATTGTCACGATTAGAATTTGTGACAATCCCTTTTTAGGTGAAAGCTGCCTATTGGAGAGGCAAAGTGCTTCCCAACTTTGTTTCACTGATATGCATGTTATTTAAGTAGTTTCAATTTAGTATCTTTTTCCTATCAGAAGCAACAGGCTTCTCGGCATAAGATTTATCTTATCTCTGCATATCTGGTGTTGTCTCTCGTTTTTTGTATCGCCAGTATAAACACAAGGATAATATCCGCATTTTTAATGCTGCCCACACGCTGTCCGACAATGATTTGTGTTGCGTCTTTTGCATGTTCGCGAAGTCGGTGGCGCAATACAGAGTCTGTTTTAAATCGAGAGCAGAGAACGAGTCGTCAAATAAATAAAATTTGGGGTCACGGCATATCGCTCTTGAGATAGTCAGTCGCTGACGCTGACCGCCGGAGAAATTAGCTCCACCTTCTTCGACCGGAGCTTGGTATGCTTCCTTCTTGCGTTCAATAAATTCTTTGGACTGTCCTACTTCTGCCGCCTTTCTGATAATAAAGATTGAGAGAAACGATCCAGTCAGAAAATTAGCAGAAATATTTGACGAATCGGGATAAGCAAAGTCCGATGCAAATTATCTGTAAAGCTGCATTTCTAAAGACAGACATTCAAAACTGTATTATTCATCTGCTTTGCAGTTACAGTAAATATGTGTACTACAAGGCTCTGAAAGAGCTTAAGGTTGCTCTAAAGGCAGTTATGGTGCAGTGGATTAGGCGACTGAACCGGATGGTTTAGAATCTGTGCAACTCACCGGGATAAGAAATATTCCAAGTTTGAGCCCGTGACATCCGTCACTGCCGACATACATTGTAGACAAGGCGACAACAGAGAAATCTGATGCCGGCTAAAAGAATATTTTCTCTATTCACTCTGCATTGCGCTCTTGCAAGAGTATACACACAATTTGGGATTGAGCTGAATCATGCGTGTTTTTTAACAAATTTTCAATATTAAAGAATATCAAACTTAATCGCTCAAAATTTGGTAGCCGCCGCAAAATCTTGTCATTTGGGGCAGGATGACAATCTATTTTATTCTTTCCGGTATTCTAATACCTAAATATCTAAAACCTCGCTATTTTAGTTGTGCCTTGCAAAGCCGTTTTTTATATATCCTTCATACCGTTTGTATCCAAGCATAGCCTGCTCTAGAGTGATTTTTCCGTCAAAATAGGACGAGACATATTTCAGTGTTATGGTGTTTATCAGCATTATAAGTACAAGAATATCCTCCTTGCTTTCAACGTTCAGCGTTGAGGTGTCTAAATTGTCAAAAAAACTGAAGAGAGTATCAAATCGTTTGTTTAGCAGTTCGCTTTTTTCAATTCCACAGAAAAGCGATATAGGCTTTTCGTTGAGCACCTTAAGTAAATCACATGATTTTAAATTCTGAACCATCTGCTTGATCAAAGGTTCGTTTTGTGTTCCCTTTATTGACAGATAGTAGTCAAACCTTGCTTCAAAAACCCTGAATATGTCATACTTTTCTTCAAGCGAGTTCATGTAATTTATAAAATCGCTTTGAATAAGCTCAAAATATATGTAGGCATACAAATCCGACTTGTTTGAAAAATAATAATAAAATCCGCTTCTCGATATACCCGCAGAGCGTGCAATTTTAAATACAGAGACCCTCTCATACGGGGCTGTAGAAAACTCCTCTACGGCAGCGTCAAGTAGTTTCTTTCTCTTCTCATCACTAAGCTGGTAAAAAGCCTTGGTTGGCATAGCCAAACCCTCCCTTTAGACACTGTGTCAACATTTTTGATTATATGCTTATAAGTAAATGATGTCAAGAAAAAACACTGCGGTTAAATTAAATTTACAGAATAGTAATATAATTCGCCTCATGCATCACACCTGACCACTTGAAGTGATTTCCGATTTGTGATATCATAATTTGTAAGTTTAACAGAATGGAGAACAAGCGACTTGAGCACAAGTGATCAGTTTCTAAAGCAGCAAAATGAATATATTGGTCTTGTTGACGAGATTATGCAGGTGCGAAAAAGGGGAGAACGTCCTTTGGCATATATCCGCACCTACGGCTGCCAACAAAATGTTGCCGATAGCGAGACAATTAAGGGAATGCTTGCTCAGATGGGCTACGACTTTACAGAAAACATAGAAGAGGCGGATTTTATCCTCTTCAACACCTGCGCTGTCAGAGAACACGCCGAGGACAGGGTTTTTGGCAATGTCGGAGCAATAAAAAAGCTAAAAAAGAATCATCCTACAACCCTTATAGCGCTTTGCGGATGTATGATGGAGCAACAGCACATAGCTCAGAGAATATACCAAAGCTTTCCGTTTGTCGGACTTGTTTTCGGTACTCACTGCCTGCATAAATTTCCACAGCTTTTGTATCAAAGCCTGTTGACAGGAAAACGTCAGTTCATTCTCAATAATGACGATCTTCTCGTTTATGAGGGTATGCCAAAAAGGCGAGACGGTCAGTTTAAGGGCTGGCTTCCGATAATGTATGGTTGTGACAATTTCTGTACCTATTGCATAGTACCCTATGTTAGAGGAAGAGAGCGCAGCCGCGAAAGTAAGTATGTATTAAAAGAAGCTAGACAGTTGATTGAAAGCGGCTACAAGGATATTACCCTCCTAGGACAAAACGTAAATTCATACGGGAAGGGTCTGGATGAGAATATTACCTTCTCTCGTCTTTTAAAAATGATAGACGAGATTGACGGGGATTATACACTTCGCTTTATGACCTCACACCCAAAGGACTGTACAAAGGAACTCATCGACACAATAGCGCAAAGCCGACACATCTCCACCCACCTCCACCTGCCGTTTCAGTCGGGCAGTAACAGGATATTAAAGCTTATGAACCGCCGCTATACCCGAGAAAAATACCTTGACATAGTTAACTATGCCAAGGAAAAAATCCCGGGGCTTTCCCTGACCTCTGATATAATAGTCGGTTTCCCCGGCGAGACAGAGGAGGACTTTGAGCAAACCCTCTCGCTTGTTGAGGAGGTTGGCTTTACATCTCTGTTTACCTTCATCTATTCAAAGAGAGTCGGCACTCCCGCTGCAAAAATGGACGACCCTACTACAGCTGAAGAAAAATCCGAGCGCTTTCAGCGTCTTTTAAAATTGCAGGAGAAGGTTGCGGCTGAGAGATGTAAATCAATGGTGGGAACTACACAGAGAGTTTTATTTGAAGAAAAATCCAAAAAGCCCGGTATCTTAAATGCGAGAACCTCGGGCAATATAGTAGTTGAGGCAGAGGCTGACGAGAGTAATATCGGCAGCTTCGGAAATGTTGCGATTACCGAGGCAGGCAACTGGATTTTAAAAGGGAAGATAATATAATAATTACTTTATAAACATAATAAATAATAAATAGCTGAATAGCTGAAAGGAAGCTAAAAATGGACGTAATTCAGATGGCAAGAGATTTGGGAAAGGCAATACAGCAGGAGCAGGCTTATTTAAAGCTTCAGGTAGCGCAGCAAAACAGCGACAATGATCAAAAGCTCCAGGATTTAATTGGCGAGTTTAATTTAAAGAGAATGTCGATTAACAACGAGGCTCAGAAGTCTGACAGAGATGATGAAAAGCTTCAGCAGCTTAATCAGGAAATGCGCAATGTTTATTCAGATATAATGAAAAACGAAAACATGATAGCCTACAATGAGGCTAAAGGGGAGCTTGATAATATATTACAAAGGGTACTGGCAATTATCAGCCAAAGTGCCAACGGCGAGGATCCGGAGACCACTGACTATAACCCCGGCTGCTCCGGAAGCTGCTCAAGCTGCAGCGGTTGTCATTAATAATTATATTGAACAATGTACAAAGGGAGGGATAATATGGCAGAGCTTTCTCCGATGATGAAACAATACTTGGAAATCAAGGAGCAGAATAAAGATTGTATACTTTTCTTCCGTCTCGGCGATTTCTATGAGATGTTTTTTGACGATGCAAAGCTTGCTTCAAAAGAGCTTGAGCTGACTTTAACTGGTCGTGATTGCGGGCTTGAGGAGAGAGCGCCCATGTGCGGCGTACCCTTCCATAGCTGTGAGGGATATATTGCAAGACTTGTGGCAAAGGGATATAAGGTAGCTATCTGTGAGCAGATGGAAGATCCGTCCGCTGCAAAGGGACTAGTAAAACGTGGTATTGTCAGAATTATTACTCCCGGTACTGTAATGGAGAGCAGTATGCTCGACGAATCTAAAAATAACTATATCGCCTGTTGCTATGCCGACGGAAACACGATAGGAGCCTGCTTTGCGGATATATCCACAGGAGAACTGCACTGCACGCAGATTTCCGGAGAAAATTCATTTGACTCGCTCAAAAATGAGCTTTTTCTCTTTTCGCCCCGAGAAATTTTGATCGGCGGTGATATCCGCAGCTTTTCTGAGCTTCCTGAGCTTATAAGAGAAAAGCTCTCAGCTGGAGTTGAGATGCTCGAGGATGAAAGCTTTGATTATGAAGCTTCACTATCTGCACTTGAAGCACAATACGGGAAGGAACAATCTGATAAGCTCGCCCGTGACAATTATCGAGCGGCAATTTCCTGCGTTGGAGCGCTTTTAAAGTATCTTCGTTCTACACAGAAAAACGGTCTTGAACGAATGAATAAAATTGATTTCTACCTTGGAAATCAATACATGAATCTCGACTTGAACACCAGACGCAATCTTGAACTTATAGAAACCATGCGCACTAAGGATAAAAAGGGCTCCCTTTTGTGGGTGCTTGATAAAACCAAAACCGCTATGGGAAAAAGACTTATCAGAAATTGGATTGAGCAACCGCTTGTAAGCTGCGCTGCCATTATAAAAAGACAAAATGCAGTGGACGAGCTGTACACAAATACTATGATGCGTTTGGAGCTTGAAAATACACTGAGCGGTATCTCGGATATCGAAAGACTGATGACCAGAATTGTCTATGGCAGTGCAAACGGTCGAGAGTTGAGAAATTTAAGCTCAGCGTTGAGCAAAGTACCCGAGTTGGTAGCTATTATCAGCGATGTAAAAACCCCGATGCTCACCGAACTGTTAAAGCTTACCGATCCGCTGGAAGATGTTCGACAGCTCATAGATTCCGCTATAGTTGAGGACCCGCCGTTTTCAGTACGTGAGGGCGGAATAATCAACGAGGGTTACAGTGAGGAGCTTGATTCGCTGAGAAATGATATGAATAACTCAGCATCTCTTCTAAGTGAAATCGAGCAAAGAGAGAGGGAGAAAACCTCCATACCTAAGCTCAAAGTAGGCTATAACCGTGTTTTTGGTTATTATATAGAGGTTACAAACTCATACAAAAATCTTGTGCCCGCAGAATACATAAGGAAACAGACCCTTACAAATTGCGAGCGATACATTACCGAGGAGCTAAAGAGTCTGGAGGGCAGAATACTCGGAGCCAAGGAACGATCCCAGGGCTTAGAATATAAGATTTTTGAGCAAATTAGAACGGAGGTCTCATCAAACCTTGAGAGAATCCAATCTACAGCAACTGCAATAGCGAATTTGGATGTTTTAGCTTCCTTGGCAAGTGTAGCGGCTGATAACAGATATTGTAAGCCTAATATCTCTCTTAGCGGCGGTATCAAACTCAAAGAAAGTCGTCACCCGGTAGTCGAGCAGCTTTTAAAGGGTGCGCCTTTTGTGCCGAATAACTGTATTTTGGATAGTGGTGATAACACAGTAGCGATTATCACCGGTCCCAACATGGCGGGTAAATCCACCTATATGCGTCAGGTGGCTTTGATAGTGTTAATGGCTCAGATTGGCTCATTTGTTCCCGCTTCCAGTGCTGATATAGAAATCTGCGACAGTATATTTACCCGTGTTGGAGCGTCAGACGATTTGGCCTCGGGACAGTCCACCTTTATGGTTGAGATGAGCGAGGTTGCAACGATTGTAAAAAATGCTACCTCAAAAAGTCTTTTAATTTTAGATGAGATCGGCAGGGGAACTTCTACCTTTGACGGAATGAGTATCGCTCGGGCTGTGCTTGAGTATGTGGCAAACAAGAAAAAGCTCGGGGCAAAAACCCTGTTTGCTACTCATTACCACGAGCTCAGCGTCATGGAGGATGTGCTCGACGGAGTTAAGAATTATAATATTGCTGTAAAAAAGCGTGGAGATGACATCACCTTCCTGAGACGAATCGTACCAGGCGGTGCTGACGACAGTTACGGTATAGAGGTTGCCAAGCTTGCCGGAGTACCTGAGTGGATTATAAAAAGGGCTAAGCAAATACTCAAAGAGCTTGAATCCGGCACAAGCAGCACTGAAAAGGTCGCAAAGGAAAAACCACGTAGTGAACCGGAGCCGCTCCCTCTTTTTGCTGCAGGAAATTCTGCGGTTGAGGAGAAGCTTAAATCTATTGATTTAAATACGCTTACGCCGATTGAATCCATGAATATACTTTTTGAACTAAAAAAAATGTGTAATTAATCGGGAGGTGAGTTGGATTGGGCAGGATAAATGTACTGGACAAACACACCGCCGAGCTTATAGCGGCGGGAGAAGTAGTAGAACGACCTGCATCTGTAATTAAGGAACTTGTTGAAAATTCTATAGATGCAGGAGCTAAAAATATTACAGTTGAGATAATGCGTGGCGGTGTTACATATATTCGCGTGACAGATGACGGCTGCGGTATAATGAAAGAGGACATAAAGAAGGCCTTTATCCGAAACGCCACCAGCAAGATTTTAAATCCCGATGACCTCGACGCCATTTCTACCCTTGGATTTAGGGGAGAGGCTCTCGCTTCAGTAAGCTCTGTTTCCAAGGTTGAGCTTTTAACGCTGAGCGATAACGAAAAAATCGGCAGCAGGTATGTAGTTCACGGAGGAGATGAGATTGAATTTGACAGCGCAGGCTGTCCTAAGGGAACTACAATCATAGTCAGAGATATTTTCTACAATGTTCCGGCTCGAATGAAGTTTTTGAAAAAGGATGTGTCTGAGGGCAACGCCGTTACTGGTGTCGTAGATAAAATAGCTCTTTCTCATCCGGAGATATCCTTTACATATATAAAAGACGGTAAGCTCGCACTTAAAACTGCGGGTGACGGTAAACTATTGTCTGCTATATACTCAGTGTACGGTCGTGATTTTGCAAAGAATTTGGTTGAGGTTGATTATACATTAAACGGGATAAGAGTCTGGGGTTATGTCTCACGCCCCTACAATTCCAGGGCGAACAGAAGTATGCAAAACTTCTTTATAAATAATCGCTATGTTCGCTGCCGCACAGCTATGGTGGCGCTGGAGGAAGCGTGCAAGGGTATGGTTATGGTTGGAAAATTTCCTGCCTGCGTGCTTCATATCGAACTTTCCTTTGAAGGTGTTGATGTAAACGTACACCCAGCCAAAACCGAGGTTCGTTTTGTAAATGAAAGGCCGGTATTCGAAGCAGTTTACCATGGAGTAAAATCAGCCCTTAACTCGGATTTTAAAGAGAAGGAGGTTCTGCTTTCAAAGAGCGTCGCTGACAACCAGTCACAGAGTAAAACAGTAAAAAACTCAGCCTTTACCTTTGACAGCGCAGTAATTAGACAAAAAAAGAACGAAACCGCTGCCAAAGCCGCTAATATATCACAGCGAGAACCTCAGCTTTATTTGCCGCCAAAGCCCGGTGCAGGGGTACAATTTCGGCTTTCAGACAGCGCCGATAATGGACGTTCAATAAAAAATTATCTTAATTTTATTGATAAAATTAACACTATTTCTGATACCGAAAACAAGACACAAAATTGCGAAGAACCTGAGAATAACGCGCCGACTTTGACTGAAACTTTTAATCAACAACATCAAGAAAAAGATAGTGATTCTGAGGATACAGTTAATACAAATCCAACTCAACCAAAACAAGATCCTATAATTTCGGTTTCTGCCGCTGCTTCAACAGCTTGTATAAACGAGCAAACTCATACTGAACCTGATACGAGTATAGGTGTAAATAGAAATGTTGACACCGTCACTGAATTGACCAATACATCTTCAAGATATATTGGTGAAATTTTTGATACCTATATACTTGCTCAGAGGGGATCAGGTGAGCTGTTAGTTATAGACAAGCACGCAGCTCACGAGCGTATGATATATGAAAAATTAAAGAGGGAAAAGCCATCTGCTTACTCACAAGCCCTACTCGTCCCGGAGACTGTTTTGCTCAGCTCGTCCGAATATGACGTGGTATTAAGCAATATTGAAGCTTTTGAGAACCTCGGCTTTGAAATTGATGACTTCGGTAATTCCACTGTAGCTGTCAGAGCATATCCGCAATATCTTGCAGTTGAAGATATCAAATCCACAGTTGAAGAGATGGCCGGATATTTGCTTGACAACAAAAAGCAAATTCAAAGTGAAAAGATGGATTGGGTGTATCACAACATAGCCTGTCGTGCGGCAATCAAAGGCGGAAATAAAAATACCTCAGAAGAACTCAAGGAGATACTAAAAGTCGTCGAGTCCGACCCCAACGTCAGATTCTGTCCCCACGGCAGACCCGTATGTACAGTAATCAAAAAAAGTGAATTTGAAAAAATGTTTGGCAGGGTGTGAAATGTTGAATACCACTGAAAAAATTCCTCTTGTCGCTGTTGTTGGTCCTACCGCCTCAGGTAAGACAGGACTAGGAATAGAAATAGCAAAAAAATACAACGGAGAAATAGTGTCTGCTGACTCAATGCAGATATATAAATATATGGATATAGCCACGGCAAAGCCCACCTTGCAGGAAATGCAAGGGATTCCCCATCACTTGATAGATTTTCTGTCGCCTGACCAAAGCTTCTCTGTAGCCGACTATGTAGCTCTTGCTCATCAGATTATTGCGGATATTTTCAACAGGGGAAAGCTGCCTGTGCTGGTCGGAGGAACAGGTTTGTACATCTCATCCCTACTTGATAATATAGAGTTTACACCTTCTGGTTCCGACGAAAAGCTTAGGGCTGAATTGTCGGATATTTGTGACAAGGAAGGTATTCAAAAGCTTCTCGATATGCTCGGCAAGTTTGACCCCGAAAGTGCAGCAAGACTTTCTGCCCAGAAAAACAAATCCAGAATTATCCGAGCTATAGAAATATATAAAACAACCGGTGAGACCATGACCGAGAGCCTTAAAAAGTCTCGCCTGAAAGAGACTCCATATAATGATGTCAGGATAGGTTTAACCGTTTGTGACCGCAGTTTTCTATACAATAGGATTAATTCACGGGTTGACTATATGATTGACTCGGGGCTGCTCAATGAAACTAGGCGAATAATGCAGATGAATTTAGGAAAAACTGCAAAAATGGCAATCGGATATAAGGAACTGATTCCATATATTAATGGTGAGGTTTCTTATGATGATGCAATAAATAGGCTAAAGATGGAGACTCGCCGCTATGCCAAGCGACAGCTTACATGGTTTAGAAGAGATAATAAAATAAATTGGTTATATATTGATAAATTTACGCAAGAGGAGCTTTTCTCCCAAAGCTGTGAATTCATAGAAAAAACATTAGATTTTGGCAGGTGAAAGCGTTGGAAAAATCTACACTTAAAAGAATCGGCGTGGTCTTGTTAGCGTTTATTGTACTCCTATACATTTTCTACCTTCTATATGGAGCCAATTTTTCTGTTGTAAAGACTGAAACGGTAAATCTAACAACAGTTGCCGACTCAATATATACTGACGGTTATATTGTAAGAAATGAAACATTGATTACAAATGACACCGCCGGGGTAGTATCATATGAGTTTGAGGGCAACAGAAAGGTGGCAGCAGGAGGTACGATCGCTAAGGTTTACGCAAGTGAGCAGGATGCCAGCAACCACAGGCAGATGGAGCAAATCCAGCAGGAGATCGAGATTTTTGAAAAGCTTAATCAATCAGCGAGAATGGAATCTGCAAGTCTTGACAGTGTAAGAAATCAGATTACCTCAGAAATAATGAATATCAACAAGAGCGTCGTTGATGGAGATATTCTCGGTATCTCAGAAAATGAAGATAATCTTATATACAGCTTGAATGAGAGTATGCTGGTTTTGGGAGAGGTAGAAGACTATTCCGATAAAATTGCAGAGCTTCAGGTTCTATATAATACATTAAACGGAAGTACCGGAGATGCAATAGCTGAAATCACTTCGCCAGTATCCGGATATTTTACCACCTCTATTGACGGCTATGAGCAAAAGTATGATTACAAAACAGTTACTCAGACTGACCTTGAACAGGCCGAAAATGGACTGAACGAAAAGCAGGATGAGGTTGCGGACAATGTAATCGGTAAAGTAATCAGTGATTTGAACTGGTATATTGTCAGTCCGATCAGCGCACAAGAAAGTCTTGCAATAAACAAAAACCTGGATTCCTCACAAATTAAAGTCAGTATGCCTTATGCCGCAGCTCAGAGTTTGCCTGTCACTATCGCTGCAATGAACCAAAAGACCAAAACTGATGATGGCGCTTTGATTTTACAGTGTAACTATATGAGTGATGTGCTTGCTTCCTTGAGACAGGAGGAGCTGCAAATTGATGTTGAGACATATGAGGGGCTGTATGTAAGTAAGTCAGCTCTACATGAGGATGAAATCACAACAATCGTCACAGATGATAACGGAAATGAAATTGAACAATCCGAAAGAGTTCAGGGTGTATATGTAATAAACGGTAATATTCTTGAATTTAAGGAGGTTGTAATTGCATATTCCGGGGATGATTTTATAATCTGTAAACAAACGCCCTCTGAGGAGGAACTGTTTGGTGATGAAACCATAGAGCTTTATGACAGAGTTGTAGTAGGAGGAACTGATTTATATGATGGAAAAAGAGTCAATGTGTGATCAAAACAAGCTAAGAGATATTGAGTATAATTACAAAACGATTGAGGAAAATATCTCGGCTGCAGCCATAAAATCTGGAAGAAGCAGGGAGGATATAACTTTCTTGGCGGCTACTAAGACAGTTGAGCCTGTGTATATCAACCACGCAATATCTTTGGGACTTAAATATATAGGCGAAAATAGGGTTCAAGAGCTTTTATCGAAGTATGAAAGTTACGATTTGGAGAACGCAAGCCTGCACTTTATAGGACATTTGCAAAGTAATAAGGTAAGACAGATCATAAATAAAGTAGATCTTATTCAGTCTGTAGACAGCGTAAAGCTCTCAAATGAGATTTCCCGTCAAAGCAAACTGAATAATACTGACTGTGATGTTTTAATCGAGGTTAATATTGGCGGTGAGGAGAGTAAATCCGGAATTCAGCCTGAACAGCTCACTGAGCTTCTATATGAAATCTCTGAGCTTGATAATGTTCATGTCAAGGGTTTGATGTCAATCCCGCCGATTTGTGACAGTAAAACCGAAATCAGAAAATATTTTTTGCAAATGCACAAACTATTTGTTGACATTAAGAGCAAAAAAATAGATAATGTAGATATGAAGTTTTTATCAATGGGTATGTCTTCTGACTATGAGGAGGCTATTTTAGAGGGGGCCAATATGGTTAGGCTCGGCTCGGCTCTATTTGGTCCAAGAATATATGTTTAACGGAGGAAAAGTAAATGGCAGGTTTAGTAGATAAATTTAAGCGTATGTGGGATGTTCCTGAGGATGACTACGGCGATTATGATGACGATTATCCGGATTATGATGAGGAAGAGGACGATGGTTATCCTTCTCGATCAAGATCCTCTTCGTCAGCTTCTTTCTCATCTTCCAGCTATCCTTCTTATTCCTCAAGCTCTGCTGACGAGAGAAAGAATAAGGTAGTAAATATAAGCGCAACTGCTAAGCTACAGGTCGTTTTATTTAAGCCTGAGACTTTCGGCACTGAGACAAAGGCGATAGCAGACGAACTTATTCGCTCTCACACAGTTGTTTTAAATCTCGAAAGAACAGACAGGGCTGAATCAAGGAGAATCCTTGATTTTCTTAGCGGCTGCGCTTACGCAAATAACGGCTCGGTTAAGAGAATTGCGACAAGCACCTTTTTAATTATTCCGAACAATGTTGATCTTACAGGCGATGATCTTTTAGATGAGCTTGAGAATAACGGACTGTACTTCTAATGAACAGTGAGGACAACATTTCAGTGCTGGTGAGGGACGCTCTAAGGCTTTCTGATCTCAGAAATAAGCCGTATTTTATCGGGTTTTTAAATTCAGAGGATTTGGATCTTGCCCTGAATGAACTTAAATCTGAAAGCAGTGACTCATATCTTGTATGGGGAGGGTATCCAGACAGTGAAAGATCTCTTGTCGGTTTTGTACCTCCCAGTATTTCTCTTGAACCTGAGCAGTTTCCAATTAATGTAGTGAAAATACAATTTCCTAAGCAGTATGAGCTTACGCATCGAGATTTTCTTGGTGCATTGATGTCATTAGGCATAAAGCGCAGCTGTGTCGGAGATATATGTATATTGCCCGGAGAGGCTTATGTGATGCTAAAGTCCGACATCTCCGATTATGTAGTTTCACAGCTCGACAAAATAGGACGTGTCGGGGTTAAGCTCTCCTATGATGATATTCCACACCTTGTTTTTAAAAATGACACAACTTTATTGAATATTACCGTATCTTCCCTGCGACTTGACGGTATAGTTTCAGCTGTTTATAAGCTTAGCAGGGAGAAGAGCTCTCAAGCGATCAGGTCAGGTATAGTTAGTGTGAATCATAGTGTAAAACTATCACCGTCTTGTATGCTAAAAGAAGGCGACTCGGTAATTGTTAGGGGTAAGGGTAAATGTGTTGTAGTAGAATTACTCGGTGAGAGTAAAAAAGGCAGAAAAAGATTAATAATAAAGAAATATAGATAGGAGAGATTATTTATGCTTACTATTGATGAGGTAAAAAACATAAGCTTCAGAAGAGCTAACCTTGGCGGTTATCGTCCTGAGGATGTCGAGGCATTTATTGAAGAGGTTGTAGCTACACTGGAGCAGAATAAAAATGACAAGATTGACTTGGTGAAGAAACTGGATATTCTCGCAAAGAGAATAGAGGAATATCGCCGTGATGAGGAGAGCGTCAAGGGTGCACTATTGAATGCTCAAAAGGTTATGGAGGCTACAAAACGTGAAGCCCAGCAAGAGGCGGATAAAATTATCAACGACGCCCAGGCACAGGCTCAGGATATTATTGTTAAGGCTAATGCTTCGGTAGTTGAGCAAAAAAACAGCTATATGAAGCTTCAGGCTGATGCCGTTGTATTAAGAGACCAGCTCCGTGAAATATATAAAAACCACCTAGCGCTCATTGACGAGCTTCCTACTGTCGATGATATGGAGAAAACTAAGGCTGAGTTGGATGAAAATTATCCTGAGACTGAAAACGCAGCTTATACTCCCGTAGCTCAAGCTGAGGTTGATAAGACTGTAGATGAGGTATCCAAGGAGACAGCTCCGCAAGAACGTGACGTAGTTGATATTACGACTGAGTTTTCGACCGATGCAGTTCAAAAGGCGGCTGAAGAAGCTGTTGGTACAGAGGATAAAAGCGAGGAGTAATCTTCTTTATAATCGCTGTTTTACATACTCTCATTAAAAATAATCATCCTAATGGCGGTGTGTCTGTCAGATGCGCCGCCTATTTATAGTTTTCGGGGTATTTAATTATGAAAAAAATAATCACTATAGCGGCAGCTGTCATGTTGGTAATTATTGATCAGGTTCTTAAACTGCTGACTGTAAATTACCTTAAGCCCGTCGGTACCGTTACGGTAATAAATGGAATTTTTAATTTAACCTATGTTGAAAATACAGGGATGGCATTCGGACTCCTTTCTAATCAGCGTTGGATATTTATTTCGCTTACGGCGTTAGTTATGATTGTACTCATAGCGGCAATGTTTAAACTCAAAAACCATGGACGACTGTTTTATATTTCTGTAGCTTTACTGGTTGGCGGTGGTATAGGAAATTTAATTGACAGAATTGCCTATGGCTATGTAATAGACTATATCAGCCTTTCGTTTTTTCCACCGGTTTGCAATTTTGCCGACTACTGTGTCACAGCAGGAGTAATTATATTTTTAATCCATTTGTTTTTCTATACTGATTTCTTGAAAAATGATGAAAAAAGGGTGAAAAAAGATGGAGGAGTTTGAGTTTTCCGTTGATGAGGACAGCATAGGGGGCAGACTGGATAAGTATTTGGTTGAGCATATAGAAAATAAAACCAGAAGCTTTCTTACAAAACTGGTGGAGGACGGTCAAGTCAGCGTTAATGGAGCGCCTAAGGCGAAAAGCTATAAGCTCAGGAAAACGGATATAATTAAAGTTAATATACCAAACCCCGTTGAAATAAAAGCGGTACCTGAAAACATCCCGCTGGATATAATTTATGAGGATAGCGATTTGCTTGTTGTGAATAAGCCAAAGGGTATGGTTGTGCATCCTGCCCCTGGAAATACAAACGGCACGCTGGTGAACGCACTGCTTTATCATTGTAAGGGAAGCCTTTCTGGAATTAACGGTCAACTCAGACCAGGTATAGTACACCGAATAGATAAGAACACCAGCGGATTGCTGATTGTTGCAAAAAACGATAACTCACATACCTTACTCTCGGAGCAGATAAAAGAGCACAGCTTTACTCGTGAGTATCAAGCGGTGGTATGCGGACGGTTAGTTGCGAGCGGAACCGTAAACGCACCGATCGGCAGACACAGACTCGACAGGAAGAAAATGGCTGTCACCGATAAGAATTCAAAAGATGCGATAACTCATTATTTCCCGAAAAAGCTATACAACGGATATACGCACATAACCTGTCGCCTTGAAACAGGCAGAACCCACCAGATTAGAGTTCATATGTCTTACATCGGTCATCCCGTTGCAGGTGATGATGTTTACGGCGGTGTTAGAAAGGATAATGAAGCGTATCTTATAGGACAATGTCTCCATGCATACAAAATCGGATTTATACATCCTACCACGAAAAAATATCTTGAATTTACATCTCCACTACCTGAGTACTTTCAAAGCTTTATTAATTATCTTGAAAAAAAGGAAAAATAACACTTGATTTAATGATTTGGATATGATACAATATATAAGCATTTGAAATCCGTTACCTGCTAACGGGAGTCAACAGCCCGACGTAAGTCGAGATATTGAAACGGACAGTCCTCTGCTTATGCATGAATGTCTTAAAAACAGGAGGAAATTATAATGAACGAAGCACTAAAGAAAATCTCCGCTGATTCAATGAAGTCTGAACTTCCGCAGTTCAGTATTGGCGATACTGTAAGAATCAGTGTAAACATCCGTGAGGGTGAAAGAGAAAGAATTCAGATGTTTGAAGGCACAGTAATTGCCAAGAGAGGCAGCGGTGTAGCTGAGACCTTTACAGTAAGAAGAGTTTCTTACGGCGTAGGTGTAGAGAGAGTGTTCCCGATTCACTCACCTAATGTTAAGGACGTAAAGGTAGTCAGATACGGTAAAGTTCGCAGAAGCAAGCTCTACTATCTGCGTGACAGAGTTGGTAAGGCTGCCAAAGTTAAGGAGCAGATCCGATAATAAAAATCAAAAAGGGACTTTAAGTCCCTTTTTTGCTATGATACACGGAGGTGTTATGATATATGGCTGACGAGCTGGATTTTATCGACAATTTTGATGACTCCGACAGCCTTGATCCAAACGGCATTAAATCTCGGCGGTCAACAGTAGCTGCTGTCAACACCGTAAAGCCCAGGACAGATGCTGTAGCTTCATCATTTGAGTGGATCCAGGTATTTCTTGTTCCTTTAATGATCATTGTCGTTTTGATGACTTTTGTTTTGAGGATTATTAATGTTGACGGTTCGTCCATGATGAATACTCTACATGATGGAGACTTGGTTTTGGTATCTAACCTCCTATATGAACCGGAGAATGGGGATATCGTAGTAATAAGTCACGGTCAAGAATATGCAACTCCGATTATAAAGAGAGTCATTGCCAAAGCAGGGCAGACAGTAAAAATTGATTACGAGAATAATCAGGTAATTGTTGATGGAGTAGCAATAGACGAGCCATATTTACCGGAAGCAATGATTGATAATCCCGGCGAAAACAATCTGGAAATTCCTGAGGTTATTCCTGAAGGTAAGATCTTCGTTATGGGCGACAACAGAAATCACTCTTCCGACAGCCGTTCCCAAAGAATTGGTCTTATTAATGAGACTGACGTAATCGGCAAGGCACAGCTTATCTTTTTCCCATTTGACAGATTCGGATATTTATATTAAAAGATAGAGGGCGTACGTCTTGTACGCCCTAAATTTTTGGAGGCAAAAATGGCAGATAAACAAAACATTCAGTGGTTTCCCGGTCATATGACCAAGGCCCTGCGTAAAATCAAAGACAATCTTAGGGCTGTAGATCTTGTAGCTGAGATTGTAGATGCTCGACTGCCTATGAGCAGTCGCAATCCGGATATCGACGCCTTGGTGAACAACAAGCCGAGAATTATTATTTTAAACAAATCAGATATGGCCAATCCAAACGCAACTGCATTGTGGGTTAACTATTACGAGAAGAAAAACATCCGTACCATTGTGATGGACTGTAAGACGGGTAAAGGAGTAAAGCTATTTCTCCCAGCTGTCAGAGAGTTAATGAAGCCCCAAATTGAGAAATGGGAAAGCTCTGGAATGGTTGGACGTGTAATAAGAATTATGATAGTAGGAATCCCTAATGTCGGCAAGTCATCATTAATTAATAAGCTAGCAGGGAAAAACAGGGCTAAGGCAGAGGACAGACCCGGCGTCACCAGAGGCAATCAATGGTATACCATTGACGGTAATATTGAACTTTTGGATACGCCCGGGGTTCTTTGGCCCAAATTTGACGACCCCGAGGTGGGAGAGAAGCTGGCGTTTACAGGTGCGGTCAAGGATAGGATTTTGGATATCGAGCTTTTGGCGGTAAGACTTTTGGAGGTGTTCCAGCAATGTCCAAACCAATATTTTGTGGAGAGGTTTAAACTGCAAAATATTGAGTTATCTGAGTACACACCATATGAGCTTTTAGAACTTGTAGGACGAAAAAGGGGCATGCTCGTAAGCGGAGGAGAGATCGATACTCTCCGAGCAGCAAATGTTCTCTTAGATGAATACAGAGGAGGAAAGCTTGGAAAAGTTACGTTAGAGCTTCCTCCCAGGGGGTAAGGCATGGATTGGCTTGAATATGAAAAAAAGTTGATTTCAAACGGGTTTAGAAGCGTTTGCGGAGTTGATGAGGCAGGCAGAGGCCCTCTGGCGGGGCCTGTATGCGCTGCTGCGGTGATTTTACCGGAGAATACAATCATAGATAGTGTAAACGACTCCAAAAAGCTAAGCGAAAAAAAGCGAGAGCAGCTTTTTGAGGTAATAAAGGCTCGCTCGCTTGCATACTCTGTTGCGTGGGCTAGCATAGAGGAAATAGAAAGTATAAATATCCTCAATGCAGCAATGCTTGCCATGAAGCGTGCTGTTGAGGATTTAAGTATTAAGGCGGACTTTGCTTTGATTGACGGCAATAAAGTACCGGATTTGGACATTCCCGCCTTTCCCGTTGTAAAGGGTGACTCACTTTCCATGTCGATAGCCTGCGCGTCTATTTTAGCCAAGGTTAGTCGTGACAGATTGATGTATAAGTATGATGAAAAATACCCGGAATATGGTTTTGCAAAACATAAGGGCTACGGTACTAAGTTGCACACGCAGGTGCTTAGGGAGATTGGACCTTGTGAAATTCACAGACCGTCTTTCCTTAAAAAAATACTGGGTGAAAAAAATGCTCAAACCTAATGAGATCGGTCGCAGCGGTGAGGAACGAACACAAAAATACCTGTTAAAAAACGGCTATGAAATTCTTGATACAAATTTTCACAGCCGCTGGGGCGAAATAGATATTGTGGCAAAAAAGGGAAGGATAATAGCTTTTGTCGAAGTCAAGGCAAGAGCAGTCGGCTCAATAGTCAGACCGGTAGAAGCCGTAAACAAAAAGAAAATTGAGAAGCTTATAAAAACCGCCTGGGTCTATATTCAAAAAAACAGTATAAGGCTTCAGCCACGATTTGATATTTGTGAGGTGGAATATTACCCCGATACTCAAACCGTTAAAATTGTAAATTATATTAAAAACGCCTTTATGTTGGAGGATGATTATGCGGTATTTTGATCTGCACTGCGATACTCTCTACAAAGTTTTAACTGAGAGTAGGGATTTTACTGACCCAAGGCTTCATATCACGTTTTCAGATCCTTTACAATTTGAAGCATGGACTCAGTGCTTTGCCATTTGGATACCGGATGATATAAGCCTTCAACAGTCATGGCAACTTTTTACTCGATCTGCTGAGTTGTTTAAAAATAAACTGCCACGTTTCGGATTCGGACTTAATAATCACAATTCAAAACATAATGCATTATTTTGTGTAGAAGGTGGACGGATCATTGGTAATGATATTGATAAGATATCTCAACTCGTCACTTACGGAGTAAAGATGCTTACGCTTACTTGGAACGGGGATAACGCTATAGCCTGCGGAGCTTTGACAACCTGTGATACCGGATTGACCTCTTTTGGCAGACAGGTTATAAGAGAGCTGGAGTTAAACAATATAATAGTAGACGTTTCACATTTGAGTGATAACTCTTTTTTTGATGTGGCGGCGCAGGCTCATCGTCCCTTTATAGCTTCACACTCTAACTCAAGATCAGTCTGTTCAAATAAGCGAAACCTCACTGATGAACAGTTTGACATAATAAAAAATAATAATGGGTTAGTAGGGCTTAACTTCCACGGAAAATTTCTCCGTTCTGATGGAAGTGCCAGTATTGATGATATTATAACTCACTGCGAGCATTTTCTTTCACTGGGTGGTGAAAACACCGTAGCTATTGGCAGTGATTTTGACGGAGCAGATATGCCGCATGATATTTCGGGGATTTCTACAATCCCGCAAATTTACGAACAATTTCTCAAGCTCAATTATAGCGAGACTTTGCTGGATAAGCTGTTTTACCTCAATGCGGCCAATTTCTATGAAACCTTTGACAATCGGGACGTTTTGTTATAAAATATACTGTAACTTGTCGTAATCTGCAGATTTACGATAAAAAGGGAAAGGATGATTACTAATGAAGTACAACAGCACAACAAATACGGATGTGTCTGTTTCTGCCTCACAGGCTATCTCCCAGGGCATCTCAGATGACGGAGGACTATTTGTACCTTGCGAGATTCCCAGGTACTCGATGGATGATATTGAGGCTCTTGCAAAAACAGATTATTGTGGCAGAGCCAAGAAGATTTTGAGTGACTACCTCGATGATTTCACATTAGAGGAAATTGACGAGTGTGTAACCAAAGCATATACCACCGAAAAGTTTGGGGCGTCCAATCCCGCACCAGTGGTTTACAAGACTAACAATGGAGTTGAGATGAATATTCTGGAACTCTGGCACGGACCTACCTGTGCATTTAAGGATATGGCTTTGCAGATCCTTCCTCACCTGCTTACTAAATCACTTAAAAAGACAGCCAACGGCAAGGAGGCAGTGATTCTTGTAGCTACTTCCGGCGATACAGGAAAGGCAGCACTCGAGGGTTTCAAGGATGTAGACGGCACCAAGATTATTGTGTTCTATCCTAAAAACGGAGTAAGTCCTATGCAGGAGCGCCAGATGAATACTCAGCTCGGCGATAATGTGAATGTGTGCTCTATTAAGGGTAACTTTGACGATGCTCAAACGGGCGTTAAAAAAATATTTACCACAGATGATATTAAAGCCGCGCTCAGTGAGAACAATATGCTTTTTTCCAGCGCTAACTCAATCAACTGGGGTAGGCTTCTCCCGCAGATAGTTTATTATTTCTCAGCTTATTGCGATATGTTAAATGACGGAAAAATTAAACTCGGCGAGAAAATCAATGTTTGCGTGCCTACCGGTAATTTTGGAAACATTCTGGCTTCCTATTACGCTATGAGAATGGGGCTCCCCGTAAAGAAATTTATCTGTGCCTCAAACTCAAACAATGTGCTGACTGACTTTATCAGATCCGGTGAGTACAATAAAAACAGAGATTTCTACACAACTATCTCGCCGTCGATGGATATTTTGGTATCGAGCAATCTCGAACGTCTTTTATATCATCTTACCGATTGCGATGACAAGAAGGTCAAGGAGTGGATGAATGAACTTAAATCTAAGGGCTCATATATTGTAGGCGAGGGTTTAAGGTCTAAGATTACCGAATTGTTTTACGGCGGTTTCTGTGATGATGAAGAAACAAAGAATACAATTAAAAGTATGTTTGATGAAGCCTCTTATCTTTGTGACACACATACGGCTGTGGCGATAAATGTTTATGAAAATTATGTTAAGTCAACCGGTGACAATACACCAACTGTAGTTGTGTCTACAGCAAGCCCGTATAAATTTTCCAAAGCTGTTTTGGAGGCTGTAAGTACATCCGAAACCTTGCCCGAAAATGAATTTGACATGGTGGATGCGCTCCACGCACTCACATCTCAGCCTGTGCCTGCACCCCTTGCAGCACTCAAAGACAGAAAAATTCGCTTTAACAATATTATATCGGTAGACGAGATGCCACAGTATGTTTTATCGTCGCTGGGTATAAAATAATGTCTCTGTTCACCATTGCAGATTTACATCTTTCCCTTGGAACAAATAAGCCTATGGATATCTTTCACGGCTGGAATAACTATGTTGACCGGCTTGAAAAAAACTGGAGAGCCTTAATTACAGATAATGACACGATAGTAATCGGCGGAGATATATCTTGGGCTATGAAACTTAATGAGACCTACAGCGATTTTGCGTTTATCAATTCACTACCGGGCAGGAAAATTCTTGTAAAGGGAAATCATGATTATTGGTGGCAGACCAAGAAAAAAATGGAGGATTATATCAAGACAAATCGCTTTGATACTATCTCTATTTTATTTAATAATGCCTTTGAAACCGAAAATATTTCGATTTGCGGGACAAGAGGTTGGTTTTATGACGCTGAGGCTGACGATGATAAAAAAGTAGTGCATCGTGAAGCAGGCAGACTTGTTACATCCATTGAGGCTGCCCTAAAAACAGGAAAAGAGCCTATAGCTTTTCTTCATTATCCGCCTGTATTCCAAGGTAGAGTATGTGAGGAGATAATGAACGTGTTGCTTGAATATAAAATCAAGCTTTGCTGTTACGGACATATTCACGGTGCAAACGCATTTAAGTATGCATATCAGGGAAATTATAAGGGCGTTGAGTTACGTCTTGTTTCCGGGGACTATCTTGGTTTTGTTCCTAAGCTAATCAGCAAAAATTTATAAAATATTAACACAGTAAGTACTGGTAATAATAAACAGCCTGTGTTATAATATCAGTTACATTGTTATGATGGAGGAAATATAAAATGAGTTTGAAGTCAACAAGAGAGGTAGAAACAAACCGCCATGAGTTGGAGGTTGAAATTGATGCAGATACATTCCAAAAGGCTGTCAATGCGGTTTACCGCAGAAGAAAAAGCAGTATAAATGTTCCCGGTTTCCGTAAGGGAAAAGCTCCGAAAAGCATTATTGAGAAGATGTATGGTAAAGAAGTATTTTATGAAGATGCCATGCAGGATCTCTATCCCGAGGCTTTGGAAGAGGCCGCAAAAGAGGCGGGACTTATTATCATAAACGATAAAATTGATCTTGATGTTGAGAATGTAGGCGATGATGGATTTACATTCAAGGCTACAGTTACCGTAAAACCGACTATAGACGTAAATAACTACAAGGGTCTTGAGGTAACGGCCAAGTCAACCGAGGTCACAGATGAAATTCTCGATAAGGAGATTGAGTCTGTAAGAGAACGCAACAGCCGCCTTGTAACAGTAGAGGATAGACCCGCAGCTGACGGCGACCTTGTTGTAATGGATTTTGAGGGCTTTATAGACGGTGAAGCATTTGAAGGCGGAAAGGCAGAGAATTATAACCTCAGAATCGGCAGCGGCAACTTTATTCCCGGATTTGAGGAGCAGCTTATCGGTCACAACACCGATGAGGAATTTACAATAGATGTAAAGTTCCCGGATGATTATCAGGTGGACGAGCTTAAAGGAAAGGATGCTCAGTTCAAGATTAAACTCCACGAGATTAAGGAAAGACAACTTCCTGACTTTGATGATGAGTTTGTCAAGGACGTAAGCGAGAAGGAAACTGTAGATGAGTACAAGGAAGAGCTTAAGGATGAGCTTTCCGAGAGACTCAAAAAGGAATCTGAGGATGATATAGAAAACCAGATTACCGATAAGCTTGTTGAGCTTGTAGAGGGTGAAATCCCCGAGGCAATGTACACAAACGAAGTAAATCAAATGATTCGTGAGTTTGATATGAGACTGCGTCAACAGGGACTCGATATAAACACCTATATGCAGTATATGGGTATGGGAGTTGATGTTCTGGCTGAAAACTATCGGCCTCAGGGCGAGAAGAGAGTTAAGCTGCGTCTCGTACTTGAGAAAATAGCGGAAAAAGAAGCTATCGACCCGAGTAAGGAGGACTTAGATAACGAGTACAAGCGTCTTGCTGATCTTTATTCTATGGATGAGGAGAAGGTTCGTGCTTCAATTCCCGAGGAGGATCTGAAGAAGGATCTCGCAGTAGAGCAGGCTATGCAGCTTGTTAAAGATAATGCGGTTATTTCATAATTTCTGCATATTACTTTACAAATCTGACTATCATTTAAGAGCGAAGACAACTAATTAATTTAAAAGGGATGATTAGAATGGCATTGGTTCCGTATGTAGTAGAGCAGGATGGCAGAGGAGAGCGTTCATACGACATTTATTCTCGGCTGCTCAAGGATAGAATCGTAATGCTCAATGACGAAGTAAACAGTACAACCGCCAGCTTGGTTGTAGCTCAGCTGCTGTTTTTGGAAGGGCAGGATTCAACGAAGGATATTTCCCTATATATAAACAGCCCGGGCGGAAGTGTTACGGACGGCCTTGCAATCTATGACACAATGAACTACATCAAATGTGATGTATCTACAATATGTATGGGCATGGCAGCCAGCATGGGTGCTTTCCTGCTTGCAGCTGGCGCCAAGGGCAAGCGACTTGCCTTGCCAAACAGCGATATTATGATTCATCAGCCCAGTGGTGGTGCAAAAGGTCAGGCAACAGATATTCAAATTCATGCCGACCATATACTCTATATCAAGAAAAAGCTGAACACTATTCTGTCTGAAAAAACTGGTCAACCATATGATGTTATCGCTAAAGATACAGAGAGGGATAACTTTATGACCGCCCAGCAGGCACTTGAATATGGCTTGATTGATAAGGTAATCGAAAACAGATAAACCGTAAGTGTAAATAAGATAGGAGCTTAATTTCAATGGCAAACAAAGACGACTCAATCAGAGAGAAGAATATTCATTGCTCTTTTTGCGGAAAGCCTCAGGAACTCGCTGTAAAGCTCATAGCTGGAAACGGAGTATACATTTGCGATGAATGTGTAGAGCTTTGTAACAGTATATTGAATGAGGATGTTTCATCCAAAAAGGTCAAAAAGAAAAAACAGAATATCGACTTTGAGACTTTGCTCAAACCTGAAGAAATTAAAGCAAAGCTTGACGAATATGTAATCGGTCAGGATAAAGCAAAGATAACTCTCAGTGTTGCTGTTTATAACCACTACAAGAGAATAACTCACCACGCTGACGACGTTGAATTTGTGAAGAGTAATGTTTTAATGCTCGGTCCGACCGGTACCGGCAAAACCTATCTGGCTCAAACTTTGGCAAAAATTTTGGACGTACCCTTTGCTATAGCAGATGCCACTACCCTGACGCAAGCTGGATATGTTGGAGAGGATGTTGAAAATATTCTACTTAGACTGATTCAGGCGGCAGATATGGATATAGAGCGCGCTGAAAAGGGTATCATTTATATTGACGAAATTGACAAGATCTCACGTAAATCCGAGAATCCGTCCATTACACGCGATGTAAGTGGAGAGGGAGTGCAGCAAGCTCTGCTTAAAATTTTAGAGGGTACGGTCTCAAACGTGCCTCCTCAGGGCGGTAGAAAACATCCTCAGCAGGAGTTTTTGCAGATAAATACAAAAAATATTCTCTTTATTTGTGGCGGTGCATTTGACGGCCTTGAAAAAATAGTAGAGCGACGCACCGGCGGTTCAAGCCTTGGTTTTGGTGCTGAGGTGGTCGGTAAAAATGAGCTGGATTCAACATCATGGATGAGCGAAGTAGTCTCTCATGATCTCGTTAAATTCGGGCTGATTCCGGAACTTGTTGGCAGACTCCCGATTATCACTGCCTTAGACGGACTTGACAAAAAAGCACTTGTTAAGATTCTCACAGAGCCAAAAAATGCACTTATCAAGCAATACCAAAGATTGTTTGCGCTTGATAATGTAATGCTTGTTTTTGAGGATAAGGCTTTAGAGGCTGTAGCTGATAAGGCAATAGAGGAAAAAACAGGCGCTAGAGGACTTCGTTCGATAATTGAGGGAATACTGACTGAACTTATGTTCAAAGTACCCTCAGATCCGACTATCGAGAAGGTTATAATATCTGCTGAGACAGTCAAAAACCCTGAGAATGTAACAATTATTCATAATCAGGAAAAGACTCCGGTCACTATGAGTATCAGCGAGGATAGGTCTAAAAAGCCCCGAAAAACGAACGCCTCATAATCTAGTCAATTTCACATCTGAGCTGTAACTTACTTTTCAGGTTGCAGCTCTTTCTGTTTTAAAGGAGGGAATAAACCCATGCTCAGTACGACAGAAACAACACGTATGACCCTGCCCATGCTTCCATTGCGCGGCTTGGTACTTTTCCCGGGTATGAAGCTACATTTTGATATAGGCAGAAAAAAATCCGCCAAGGCT
Organism: uncultured Clostridia bacterium; assembly: GCA_946500295.1. GTDB lineage: Bacteria > Bacillota > Clostridia > Oscillospirales > Acutalibacteraceae > UBA7067. The sequence goes on from CAMMVF010000006.1 coordinate 65,472, forward strand.
ATAGAGGTAGCTATGGGGGAAGACCAACTTATATTTATGGTCACTCAGAAAAATATTAATTGTAATGACCCCAAAAAGAACGATATATATTCTGTGGGTGTAATAGCGAAGGTAGTCCAGGTTATAAAACAGCCTGATGATGGTATGCGAGCTATTGTTGAGGGCATTTGCCGTGCCGAAATAGACGATGTTCTCGTTACTCCGTCATATATGATGGCTAAAATTTCCTCGATTCCTGTTACCGAGAGTGAAGCTTTAACAGCCTATGATGTGGCTTTAATTAGAAGTGCTAAGGATATTTTTGAAAAGTATCTGCGCTATACTCCTAAACCTCCGGCTGATTTGTTTTATAAAATAAATCTTATCAATTCGACGGAAGAACTGTCTGACTATATAGCAGCCAACGCAAATCTTTCTTATATAAAAAAGCAGGAGATTTTGGAGATAAATGAACCTTCACAGCGACTGGAAGCTTTGATTGACCTCATTACTGAGGAGGTGTACATTCTCAGTATTGAAGAGGATATTGCACGTAAAGCCAGAAGCAGAATTGACGAGTCTCAGAGAGAATATTTCCTCAGAGAACAGCTCAAGGTAATTGAGTCTGAAATAGGGGAGGAGTATGACGATTATTCTGAAACCAATGAACTGCGCAATAAAATCTTGAAGTTAAAACTAAGTGAAGAAAATCAGAAAGCTTTGCTCAAGGAATGTGACCGATTGGATAAAATGCCATACGGCGCACAGGAAGCTACAGTTATGAGAACATACATTGACACCTGTTTGGAGCTTCCATGGAATAAAAGTTCTAAGGAAAAAATTAATATTTCAGCAGTTAGAGCAGCACTTGACAAAAACCATTATGGTCTCCAAAAGGTCAAAGAGAATATTCTCGAAAATCTCGCCATACGAAAGCTCTCTCCTGATGTTAAAGGACAAATACTTTGCTTAGTTGGACCTCCCGGAGTTGGAAAAACCTCAATAGCTCAATCCGTAGCCTCAGCTATAAATCGCAAATGCCAACGTATAGCTCTTGGAGGAGTCAGAGACGAGTCTGAAATCAGAGGCCACAGAAGAACCTATGTGGCGTCCATGCCGGGCAGAATAATCATGGCACTAAAAAACGCCGGTGTAAACAATCCGGTATTGATTCTCGATGAGATAGACAAACTCGGAAACGACTATAAGGGCGACCCGACCTCGGCTTTGCTGGAGGTACTGGACAGTGAACAGAACGATAAATTTTATGATCACTACATAGATATGCCCTTCGATTTAAGTAACGTAATGTTCATCACTACAGCGAACGATGCATCAATGATTCCTACTCCGTTGCTTGATAGAATGGATGTAATAAATATTGACAGCTATACCAGAGAGGAAAAATTTCATATTGCAAAGGATCATCTCATCCCAAAGCAGATGAAGAATTGCAAAATTACAAAGAGAATGTTTAAGCTAAGCGATGAGGCTATATGTGCGCTCATTGACGGCTACACTAGAGAGGCCGGCGTAAGAGGTCTTGAGCGAAAGATAGTGGAGCTTTTGAGAAAAGCGGCCATTATGCTTGTTGAGGGTGAAATTAAGTCTATGACTGTTACTCCTAATAAACTCGAATCTCTACTCGGACCGGTAAAATATAAAAAGGATAAGGTCGCAAAAACTCCCGAAATTGGCTTGGTAACAGGACTTGCTTGGACATCTGTGGGCGGCGAAACGCTGCCGATAGAAGCTGCTATTATGGACGGAACCGGAAAAATTGAGCTTACCGGCTCTCTTGGCGATGTTATGCAGGAGTCGGCAAAAACCGCAGTTACCTGTATTCGTACAATGAGTGATAAACTCAATATCGAAAAGGATTTCTATAAAAAGTACGATATTCACATCCACGCTCCGGAAGGAGCTGTGCCAAAAGACGGTCCATCGGCAGGTATAACTATGGCGACGGCAGTTGCCTCAGCGCTAACCAACTGCCCTGTCAAAACTAATATAGCAATGACAGGTGAAATAACCCTCCATGGCAGGGTGTTGCCTATCGGCGGATTAAAAGAAAAGACAATGGCTGCCTACAGATTTGGAGTTGATACAGTCATTTTTCCCGAGGATAATATTCCCGATATTGCGGAAATTGACGAAACTGTAAAGAGTTCAATTAAATTTTTTCCCGTAGCTTCAATTGCGGATGTTCTCAAACTTGCGCTTGTAGAAAAGCCTGCTGACAATATTCAGTAGATTTAATAACTGTAATTTGTTCCCAATAGAAATATTTATGAGGAGGGATAGAATGTTAAATCTAAATAATGCGGCTTACGAAGCATCCTACGGCACTGCAAAACAGTTACCAGAGTCCATACTGCCGGAGATTATTTTTTCCGGACGCTCAAATGTAGGCAAGTCCTCCCTGATCAACAAGCTTTTGAACCGTAAGGCGTTGGCTCGAGTCAGCGCTACTCCGGGAAAGACAGCCACTATTAATTTTTTTGATATTGATGGAAAGGCAAAATTCGTTGATTTACCGGGTTATGGCTATGCAAAGGTTTCACACTCGGAAAAACAGCGATGGGCAGATTTGGTCGAGGGATATTTTGCGGGCGACAGGAAATACTGTGTAGTTGTCCAGATTATTGATATGCGCCATGACCCGACCGAACAGGATTTGACGATGATAGATTTCTTAAGTCATAACCGTCTGCCGTTTATTGTTGTTCTCACAAAGAAGGACAAGCTAAATAAAACACAGCAGCAAAAGCAGATGAATCTGTTCAGTGAGATTTTCAGCGATTTTGACAGCGTTCCTGTATTCCCGTTTTCAGCATTAAAGGGCGATGGAAAAGAGGAGATATTATCATATCTTGAATCCAAGATAGATGAATATAGTATAGAAGAGGAGATGTAAAAATGTTTGTTAACGACTGTTTAAATGTAAATGCCGAGGGTCATTTGACTATTGGTGGATGCGATACCGTAGAGCTTGCAAAAAAATACGGAACACCGCTGTATGTACTCGATGAAAATGTAATCAGAAGCACCTGCAAGTCTTATGTAAGCTCCATTGAAAAACATTACAATGGGAACGGACTTGCGCTTTATGCCAGTAAGGCTCTCAGCTGCAAAGCATTGTGTGAACTGGCTGCTGAGGAAAAAATGGGACTGGACGTAGTATCAGGCGGTGAGCTTTACACAGCTTTAAAAGCAGGCTTCCCGGTTGAAAAAATTCATTTTCATGGTAATAATAAAACATATGATGAGTTAAATTTTGCTCTTGACAACAATATAGGAAAAATAGTTGTTGACAACCTGACTGAGCTTGAGACCATCAACTCTCTCTGTGTTGAAAAGGGAAAAATTCAGAAGATCGCTCTGAGAATCAAGCCGGGCGTAGACGCTCATACACATGATTTTATCAGAACAGGACAAATTGACTCAAAGTTTGGTTTTGCACTTGAAACAGGTGAGGCAATGGAGGCAGTTAAAGAATCTATTAAGCTTAGCAATGTTGAACTTACTGAGCTTCACTGTCATATCGGTTCTCAAATTTTCGATATAGATCCATTTGTCACCGCAGCTGAGATAATGATGGACTTTATTAGGGCTATTAAGGATGAAACCTCGCATATCGTAACCGAACTGAATTTGGGCGGAGGCTTTGGAATTAAATATACAAATAAGGACAATCCGACCGCCTATGATAATTATATGAATTCCGTTTCTAGGGCTGTTCATGCTAAGGCAGAGCAGTACGGTATCCCTGTGCCGTTTATATATATTGAGCCGGGTCGCTCGATTGTCGGTGAAGCCGGAATTACCCTATACACCGTCGGAGCTGTAAAGACAATTCCAAATGTTAGAACCTATGTTTCCATTGACGGCGGAATGTGTGATAATATCCGCTATGCGCTGTATCAATCCGAGTACACGGTTGTAACAGCAAATAAAGCTGATAAAGAGCCTGACACGGTAGTGACTGTTGCAGGAAAGTGCTGTGAAAGCGGTGATTTGATTCAGGAAAACACTAAAATAGTCAATGCTAAGCCGGGTGATATACTTGCTGTTTTGTCAACAGGTGCATATAACTACTCCATGGCGTCTAACTACAATAGAATTCCGAAGCCTCCAATTGTTATGGTAAATAACGGTGAGGACAGACTTATAGTTAAGAGAGAAACATACGAGGACTTAATTAAAAACGACATAGATTTATAAGCAAAAAAGCTCCCGAAATAGGGAGCTTTTTCTAATAAAACGACAAATGCAATAGAGATATTCTTACTTATTTACTTTTTCATACTAATATGATATTATAAAAAACAGAAATAAACTGTCGAAAGGAAATAACGATGAATATAAGAACTTGCGGTAAATATGCAAATAAATTCCTTTTACTGTTGCTGGTAATCTGTCTGTCTTTTACTCTCGTTTCATGTAATCAGGATAGTGAAGAATCCGAAGTAAGGACGCAGTTTGTTGTCGGTTTTGATGCAAGCTTTCCACCATACGGATATCGAGATGACAACGGTGAGTACGTGGGATTTGACTTAGATTTGGCTCAAGAAGTTTGCGATAGACAAGGATGGGAACTCATTAAGCAGCCCATTGAGTGGGATGCTAAGGATATGGAGCTCAGTTCAGGAACAATTGACTGTATATGGAACGGTTTCACAATGAGCGAGGACAGGCTTGATGATTACACATGGTCGGAGCCTTATGTAGATAACAGTCAGGTTTTCGTAGTTGAAAAGGAAGCCGGAATTAAGTCTTTTGACGATCTTGCCGGAAAGAACGTTGCAGTTCAGACTGCTTCATCAGCACTGGAAGCGCTAAATTCTGACGAGTGTAAAGAGCTTACAGCAAGTTTTAAAAGCTTGGAAGAAATCCCTGATTATAATACAGCCTTTATGAATTTGGATGCTGGTTCGGTTGATGCGATAGCTATGGATATAGGAGTAGCTAACTATCAAATTGAGTCTCGTGGCGATAAGTACATTATCCTTGAACAACCTATTATTACCGAAAAGTACGGTATAGCATTTTTGAAGGGGAACGAAGAGCTAAAAGATCAGGTGCAAAATATACTGTATGATATGCTGAATGATGGTACTTTGGAGAAAATAGCCGACAAGTGGGGACTGAGCGATAATCTGATTTTCGGACAAGCCACAGACGAGACAACTCAGACTGATAATGAGACGACTCAGGTTGATCTTTGGAGCATGATTGTTCAGTTGGCGTCAGGTATGCTTGAAACAATTAAGATCTTTGCCATTACGCTGGTATTTACATTGCCTTTAGGATTAATTGTCTCTTTTGGGCGAATGTCAAGATTTAAAATTATAAAATACATAACACAATTTTATATAGCTGTAATGCGAGGAACTCCTCTCATGCTTCAGCTTTTGGTCGTATATTTTGGACCATACTATCTCTTTGGAATATCACTTTCTCGTGAATATAGGTTCATAGCTGTTATTATCGGATTTGTATTAAATTATGCTGCATATTTTGCTGAAATATATCGTTCGGGAATTGAGTCAATGCCTGTCGGTCAGTATGAGGCAGCAAGAATCCTCGGCTATAACCGTGCTCAGACCTTTATCAGGATTATTTTCCCTCAGGTGATAAAAAGAGTGCTGCCGTCGATTACAAATGAGATTATTACCCTGGTTAAAGATACATCTTTGGCTTTCTCAATCGCGTATGTTGAACTATTCTCACTTGCTAAGGCTATTGCCGCAGCACAGACTACCATGATTCCATTTGTAGTAGCCGGCATATTCTACTTTGTGTTCAACTTCCTTGTAGCGACGGTTATGAATAAGGTTGAAAAGAAGCTTAACTACTATGAAATTAAGTGAGGTGGGGCAGCGTGAAATTACTTGAAATGAATAATGTTAGGAAAGGCTTTGGTAAAACCGAGGTGTTAAAAAATATTTCACTTAGCGTAGAGCAGGGTGAGGTCGTCTCTATTATCGGGCCATCCGGCTCGGGTAAATCTACACTTTTACGATGTGCAACCATGCTTGAGAAAATGGATAGCGGTGAGCTTATCTATTTTGACAAAAAAGCGGCATGGAATGATAAAAACGGCAATTGTGTATATGCCAAGAAAAACGAGCTTAAGGAAATTCAGGGCTATTATAGTCTTGTTTTTCAAAACTTTAATCTTTTTCCACATTTCACAGTGCTGAAGAATTTGACTCACGCACCTATAGTAGTCCAAAAAAGAAAAAAATCGGAAGTTGAGTTAGAATGCCGTGAGCTGTTAAGACGAATGGGACTACAGGATAAGGAAGATGCTTATCCGTCGCAACTTTCAGGCGGACAGCAGCAGAGGGTGTCGATAGCTCGTGCGCTTGCAATGAAGCCAAAGATACTGTTCTTTGATGAGCCAACCTCAGCACTTGATCCTGAGCTTACAGGGGAGATTCTCTCGGTAATCAAGGAGCTTGCCAGAGAGCAGATGACGATGGTCATTGTAACACACGAAATTAACTTTGCTCGTGATGTTTCCAACAGGGTTATATTTATGGAAAATGGATATATTGTCGAGGAGGGCAGCCCGATACAGCTGATAAATAACCCCAAAAGCCAACGAATTCGAGAATTTCTCAGAAAATTGGATTGATAAGTAGCTGTAATAATAATTTAAAGGTGACTAACTATAAAAAGTCAAGAACTTTTTAAAAATTTCTAAGGAATTAAAAATATCAGTTAGATATAATCGCAAGGAATCAGGATCATTAACAAGATTTTTTGTTTGCAAGGTAAAAAGGACACGCACAAGCTTCTTGACAGTGTGGGAAAGCGCAACACGATATGTGTCTTGCCTTCGCACGTTTCTTTGCATAATATTCAGCGAAGCAGAATTAATTCTCTGCTCGGTTTGGTTACTCCATGATAAAAGAATGTTTATACAGTATTATCGGATAAAGTTCGTTGGCGTAAATTCTTCCTTTTCTGGCATGCCATAGGCCTGTTTTCCGAGTGCAATGCTTTTCATTAGGAATGACATATTTCTTGCGAGTGTGCGCATGGTCTGTAAACCCTCTATATCCTGTTCTGCCTGTCCCGCCTCTCTGCCATGGATACTGTTCCAATATTGGCTGGAAGCAACTGGCATACCGCAGATGGTGAAATATTTGTTGAGTTCATCAAAGGTTGCCGATAGTCCGCCTCTTCGTGCGGCTACCACACTGGCACCAACCTTCATACTTTTGTCAAAATGTGTACTGTAAAACAGTCTGTCGAGGAACGAAATCAATGTACCGTTCGCTGAAGCATAGTAAACAGGGGATGCAACTACTAGTCCGTCGCATGCCTCAAATTTGGGAGCTATTTCATTTACAGCATCATCAAATACGCATTTTCCTGTCTTGCTACATGAATTGCAAGCTATACAACCACGTCGATACTTTGAATATCGAGTTTCCCGATTTGTATTATCTCTGTCTCGATTTGCTCTACCTTAAAGATTTTTTCCATCTCACTCAAAGCAATATGTGTGTTTCCTTTGGTACGAGGGCTACTGTTAATCATTAAAACTTTCATGAAAATTCCTCCATTATTATTTATCGTTCGGGTTTGAACCGATGTTTTCACGGTGATAATTTAGGTCCAAAAGCACAGTAAATCCTCGGCTGTAAACATAATATTGGGAATAGTTCTATATATTCCTGTATTATACTGAGTCAGAAGCTCAAGAAAAACAAGGGCCACAGTTGCAGCGACAACTACCGTGCAAGCGCAGGTGTATTTAGCCGCAGCGCCGGAGGTGGTGAACTGTTTCTCAACATCAAGCAGTACCCAAACAGACATCAAACAGAGTACAGGCAGTATGTCGCAGACATAGCTAAATATAACTCCTGCCATACAGTAATCGAGAAATGCTACCACAACAGCTAAAATAAGACCCAGGATATAGGTGTGCTTTTTTATCGCTTGATCTGCATAGCCAACTTTATGAAATTTATATTGCTTATTTTTGCGCCAGTTCCAAAGTAAAAACGGCAATACCACAACACCAGCGAATAATAGAGGATAGACAAGCGCTCCATGTGAATCACCAGTGTAAATATACTGTCCGCTACCTGCAAGTGAAGTATTTGTAAAGCCCAGATAGGGGAATATATTGGTCATTTGCAATGGCTGGAAGAAATACTGTATTACCGCATAGGGGAGAGAAGTAGGATAAAGTTTGTTAGCGCTTACATCACTAACCGTTAACTGATATGCGGCTCCAAAGTCAAACGGTGAATCAAAGCGAAGATAGTTGTAAATCATTATACCAATTCCGCCGAGTATCAAGGGTATAAGAAATGCTCCTGCAGAGGCAAATCTGCGCTTTATTTCAAGCTTCTTGTCAAGGAGAACTCCAATAAATACAAAGGCTAGAATTAAGGCACTGACAGCTCTTGTCGGACGAGAAGCTACACATAATGCAAGCGAAAGTCCCGACACGGCAAAGAGAAGATATCGGATCCAACTATTCTCTTTGCCTACAGCTGAAATTCCTGTCCATATGCATAAAAACAAAAAACAGGATCCCGCAAGACCGGGAACAACGTATAAGCTTGAACTCGCTACAAGAAAGTAAGTACCGCTTGCGAAGCAGGAACCGACCATAAGCGCCATCAGCAAGAGCAAGTTCACCTTTGGTAAATACCGTTTTACAAAGGCTAAAATTGCACCGCATAGTAGTATTATGCTAAGCCCGCCAAAGAAGACGCTGGTCATATTTAGCGTGGGTAACATTCCTGTAAGTAAATACATTGGGAAATAGAAGGTGAGCACCGGAGCTATTCCATAATAAGAATAGTATTCTCCGTCATAATAGGCTCGATCCCATGCAAAAGAGACATTCTCAGCAGTGCGCAAAGAACTGTCATAAGGGTTTTCCATGTTTTTAAGCTCTGGGGAGGTGGGGATGTCAAGATTTACTCGTCCGTTTATAGTAGCATCAAACATCTGTACAAAGGGATCAGAATTTGGTATATCGGCTGTTTTGTAGTCAATCATCTCCTGATTTGGTTCATAAAGGAATAATGTCATCAAAACGCAAAGCGCAACTACAGCACATACGCAAACTCGGTGCTTTACTGAACGGTTATTATAGCGAATTTTATATAAACCTAAAGTCGCTATAGAACACACCACTCCCATTACTAGCAGCGTCAGTAAAAACCTTAAGTCTGAGAAATTAAATGGCAGAGTCTTGCTAAATGTACAACCTGTAATTGTTACAGGAGAGTCAACTTCGCTTAAGTTAATTCTTATCTCATTTAAGCTCTTGTATGTATGCAAAGTGAATTCAGCTTCACTGTCTGAGCTTGCAAATTTATCTCCTACATTTATAAAGATGTTTTGAAAATTGCTGTCTTTTGTATCTACCGAACAGCGAATCCACTCATCACTCCCGTCAAATTTAAGGCTCAATGCGCCTATGCCTTCAGCGTTCACGGGGATGACAACACTGCCATCGTCACTAAATACTATGCTGCCAGCATTGCTTTGCACTGATTCTGGAGTTTCGCTGTATGCATGAGTGAATGAGGCTGAAGTTTCTTCATTGCCAAAGCTGAGACTATTATAATTAAATACGAAGCTCTCAAGTGCAAGAGCGATTATTGACAATACACCGAGCCTAAATAAAAGCTTACCTATTTTTTCTCTATTTACAAACTTACTGCCGACAAAGGCAAGGTAGCAAAGTATAATTATTACAGCAATAGAGACAGCTCCGGGTAGAGTGTGACAGTTAAATAACAATGAAAAAACTGCAATATAAACTACTGATAATACAGCCGCAATCGCCGCAAAAATAATGCTCGAATTTATCAGTTTACGGTTTTTAGTACTGTTTGCGGTAAATGCCCGTGTTAAGAAAGTACATATTGCGGTACAAACTACCGTTACAGCCACTGCTATAAGAATTTCTGCAACCATACTGTGATTCCCCTCCTAAAGAACACAGCGCAGCTAATGCAGTGCGCTGCGCTGTGAAAATATCAATTAAGATTTCTTTTCCTCATGGTATTCTTTTTCTGTATTTACGTTCCAAATATTTGACTTATCCTTAATTCCACCTAGTATGTTGTCTACGGTTTCAAAAGAAGTAGCCATGGAATGATCCATATTATTGTATCTGTGTTGACCATTTCGACCGACACAGTAGAGATTGTCAAAGCTGTCAAGATATTTAATTATCTCATCAATATGTTCATAGGTATCAAAATAGGCAGGATATGCCTTTTTAACACGTTCTCTATGAGAATCCTTAACATCGTTTTTGTTATTGATAATCCCCATAGATACAAGCTCACCAATAGCCATATTGATACATTCATTGTCTGACAAATTCCAAAAGCTGTCTCCTTCTTTACAGAAAAATTCAAGACCGATCCATACGGTATGCTCAGGATCTTTTACCATATATGGAGACCAGTTGTTAAATATCTGTATTCTGCCGAGTTTAACGCTTGTATCCTGAACATAAATCCAACAATCAGGTACTATATTGCCAAGAGTGGGGATTTTCGTTTCATTTTTAAGATTTAATTTATCGACAAGTAAGCCAACCGTGACAAAATCTCTGTACGGTAGGCCATTGGCGTATGAAGCAATATCCGCAGGTACTGAAGGCATACCTGCAACTAAATCCTTAACCGGCATTGAGGAGATAAAGATATCTCCGTTAAATTTCTCAACATTGCCGTTGTTGTCGGTTATAACTGAGATAACTTTTCCGTTTTCTGTGTTTATTTTTACAACTTTTTGATTTTTTAAAATTTTGCCGCCCATCTCTTCAATATGATCAGCGACTGTTTCCCAAAGATGGCCGGGTCCGTACTTAGGATAATAAAACTCCTCAATAAGAGAGGTTTCCTTATGTTTATTTTTTCCTGGCAGAACTTTAGAAAATATGTCCTTAAATATTGCACTGATAGATAGGCCTTTAACTCGCTGTGAACCCCAGTCAGATGAGATTTCTCTCGGATGTCTGCCCCAAAGCTTTTCTGTATATCCTTCAAAAAACATACCATACAGCGTTTTTCCAAAACGATTTATGTAAAAGTTCTCGAGAGATGTTTCCGGCTTTTTGCTTATACATGATTTTAAATAGCTGGTACCTGATTTTACTGTAGAAACAAAGCCCATGTTCTTAAATGTTTTAGGTTTCATGGTTACTGGATAGTCGAAAAACTTATGTTTATAATATATTCTTGAGACTCTATTGCGCACAAGCATAACGCAGTCAGTTTTTTCCGGATCAGGACCACCGGGTTTCAGTTGCTTCTTTCTCCCCAGTATTATATCATCAAAAGATGGTTTGCCTTGTGTGGGCATAATCTCTTCCCACCAGTTTGTCACTCGTTCATCCTTGGAAAAAAAGCGGTGACCGCCGATATCCATTCTGTTACCACCGTATTTTACCGTTCTGGAAATACCGCCAATCTCTTCGCTTTCTTCAAGAATTAAGATATCATACTGCTCCGGTGCTCGTTTAAGCAATTCATAAGCAGCAGTCAATCCGGCAGGACCAGCGCCAATAATTACAACCTGTTCTTTCATATTATCCCCTCGTGTATATAATAAATAATTTAAATTTATGCCTTTGTTTTAGATGAGCCGCTGTAGAGTATCAGTTTCCTTGCGGTATAGTTGTACACCAGTACTATTAAAGTGACGATTATCTTTGCAACATATCTGTTTATGTTAAAAATCCAGCTGGTGAACACCATCATTAATAAAACGTTAAGTCCCCAACCAACAGCGCCGATTATGAAGTACCAAACGAACTCACCTTTTAGTGATGTTTTAGTTGCATTTTCGGTAAACACGAATTTCTTTGAAAGCAAAAAGTTAACTATTATTCCGCAGATAAAGCCTACCGTTGTGCCAATTGCAGTTATAATATCTCCTGCGCCAAGGGCAAGACAAGTAAGAGTAAAGGCAAGGTAATCCACGACAAAGGCGATGCCGCCGACAAAACAGTAACGAAAAAATTTGATAAATCCGTTATCTGTAGGAGTAAACATCAAGTCCTTAAATTTAAAAGTAAAAAGCAGTTTAAATAACTCTTTCACAAATATCCACCTTTAACTTAAATACAGTAGTCATAGCTATGACAGCGGAAGCGACAAATTTCGCCAGAATACACCATTTTAACCATAAGCAATTAAATATATAACATATTTTTTATCAGAAGTCAAGCAGTTAAGAGTACTAAATACAGATACTATAGTCTTAACTTGTTGATATTACTATTAATATAGAGAATAGTACTCACATAACTATTATAAATAAAAATTACATTAAAATTTCTGTAATTTTGACAATTGAACTTTGTTCACAAGTACTCCACAATCCTTCTAAAATGTAGGATAATATAATTGTAAAAAAACACCAGGAGGGATAGATATGAAACGTAGGCTTTCGATTGCTCTTGTTATTACTATTGCGGTATGTGTATTATGTAGTTTTAATGCAAGTGCCTATACTTACTATGACATTTCATCGGTATTAAACGGTAAAAATCCTTCCTATTCCAGTGACCCCTCTAATTCCGGTGGGGTGTATTTGTGTGCAGATACCGGTGACAGCAGTATATTTTGGAGAATTAGTTCAAGCGGTGCACAGTCAATCAGCTTTAACCGTGACGGTTTGAACAGAGTTGCATTTTCCGGCTGCGGTTCTCGAGTAGCAGCAGTACTTACAGGAACACAGGTATCGCAAAATGGAAGCAGTATTTCACAACTTCAGGTTTTTACCCATGATTTTACGACAAGGAATAGCAGTATTAACACGATAAATTCAACTATTTTAGATGAATATGGTTTTGCCCTTGGTAAAAACTGTTACTATATTCTTCAAAATGATTTGAAAACAATAAAGGTCTACTCGTTAAAAGGTACATATCAATACAGCGTTACTACTTATCACCCTGTGTACAGATTAATCTTTGACAACTCCGGCAATAATCTTTTTATAATGTATGATGGTGGAGTTTATATGCTAAAAGGAAATACTCTATACGATTTTGGAAAGATTAAGACCCCTATTTCTCTTATTGGTAAATCGGCTCTTTCTTCTGCAGATGGTGCGGTATATACAGTTAGTGGCAATTCTATGAGCTATATTTGTTCTGTACCGTCATCCAAAGCTGCATATCTCAGCGGCAGAGTGTATTATCCCTCCGGTTCTATAATATACTCCGTGGACAAAAGTGGAGAGCCCTTTTCATCTCTTGATACTGGAGCCGGTATAAACTATATTACTGTTGCTGGCGGAAGGATTATTGCTGTAAATGATGAGAAGCTAATAAGTATCAATCCAACTGAATTCAGCAATTTAGAAAAGGAGACGCAGCCAGCTTCTACAACATCTCGTCCCTCTAATAGTCCATCAAAATCGGAAAGCGATTCGATCAGCTCACAAAATAGTAATTCTACCAACAGCGGATATAACGGAAAAGGCGGTGTTTCGTCCTCTGTTTATTTTGTCGATAATGCGTCAATGACCATTAATGGTATAAAATCGCCGACTACAATAGCAAAGTTCAAGCAAAATATTAACTATAGTGGCTATAAAGCTTCATTTGTTAGCTACAGCGGGAGTGCCAAAACCAGCGGTAATGTTGGGACGGGTTTTATCGCAACATTTTCCGGCGCTGATTTAAAAAGCTATACACTAATTGTACCCGGTGATATAACGGGGGAGGGTAATATAAACTCAAGAGACGTTCGGCTGTATATGAAAGTTCTTTGCTCGGCGCAGCAGCTTCAAGAACCATATCTACAGGCTTCGGACATAAATGGTGATGGAATCTGTGATACTCTGGATTTGGTTATAGCGGCAAGACAGTAAATAGAATAAATTATGCCCCGAAATCTCCGTTATTACGATTTCGGGGCATTGATATTGATTTACTTACTGTCTCTTTCTTTTAATATAGCATCAAGTACTCGGTTTGCACAATCGAACTTGCTCATCAGCTCAAGTTCTTGTTCACTGTTAGGGGTAATAATAGTTAAGACATTTGTATCTGTAGAGAATCCAGCACCCTCAACCTTTAAATTATTTCCTACTATCATATCGAGGTTCTTTGATTTAAGTTTTGCCTTTGCATTTTCAACCATGTTTTGAGTTTCCATGGAAAAACCACACAGGAATTGACCGGATTTTTTGTTTTGGCCAAGGTGCAGCAGTATATCCTTAGTTCTCTTGAGTGAAATTGAAAGCTCGTTATCAGATTTTTTCATTTTTTCAGTGCTTACGGTTTTTGGAGTATAGTCAGCGACTGCTGCTGCTTTGATTATTATATCCTGATCAATCGAGCAAGATGTTACAGCATTGAACATCTCGTCAGCTGTAGTGATCTTTATTGTTTTAACGAATGGAACAGGCTCAAGAGCGGTCTGCCCACTGATCAGCGTTACCTCAGCTCCTCTTAACATGGCTGCTTTAGCAATAGCGTAGCCCATCTTGCCTGAGGAGTGGTTTGTAATATAACGCACAGGATCTATAGGTTCAATGGTAGGCCCCGCAGTTACTAAAAGCTTAATCCCACTCATATCTTTTTCGAGGGCAAGTTCTCGCTCAATATAGGAAAAAAGGTCCGACGGCTCCGGCATTTTTCCTTTGCCGACAGCCTTACAGGCAAGATACCCTAACTTTGGCTCAATTATTGTATATCCAAAATGCCTGAGTTTATCTATATTATTCTGAACTATTGGGTTTTCATACATATTCACATTCATTGCAGGAGCAATGGCCACAGGACATCGACAAGCCATTACTGTAGTTGTGAGCATATCATCTGCAATCCCTCCGGCTATTTTACCGATTATATTAGCTGTAGCAGGAGCAATTAGAAAATAATTCGCTTTTTTTGCAAGTGAGATGTGCTTAATCTCCCAGGGATGATTTCTATCAAACGTATCTACAATACACTTGTTTGAGGTGAGCGCCTCAAAAGTATTCTCTGTTATGAATTTAGTGGCGTTTTTACTCATAAGAACATGAACGTCACAGCCCCGTTTTACTAGCATACTTGCAAGATTGGGAATTTTGTATGCAGCAATTCCTCCCGTAACTCCAAGGATTACGGTTTTTCCATTAAGCATCTTGAGTCTCCTTTCAATTATTTTTATAGGCTCGCTTTTTTATTTTAACATATTATATCAGGAATAAATACAAATTGTAAAGAAAAAACTTGCCTTTTTCGCTGAGATGGTGCATAATATAAAGGCTAAAATTGCATTGTATCTTGAAGGACAAAACCAAAAGAACAGTAGCAGGAGGAATTTAATATGACTCAAACATCTAACACCGGAAAAAAATCACTGGAGCTTGCACAGTTGGCACTGTTTACGGCGCTTATACTACTGCTGGCGTTTATACCCGGAATCGGTTACATCCCGCTGGGAGTGACACGAGCAACAATTATCCATGTTCCTGTAATTATCGGATCCATAGTACTAGGACCGAAAATGGGAGCTGTCTTAGGCGGAGTTTTCGGTATTACAAGCCTTATCAATAATACCATTGCACCAACTGCGACCTCTTTCGTCTTTACACCTTTTTATGAGGTTGCGGGCATCGGAGGAAATTTCTGGAGTTTGGTAATTTGCTTAGTACCGCGTATTCTGGTCGGAGTAGTGCCGTATTTTGTATTCAAAGGCTTGATGAAACTTCTTAACAAGTTAAAGGGGAAGGAAACTGTTTCTCTTATCATAGCCGGAGTATTGGGCTCAATGACAAACACTGTTTTAGTAATGAGCATGATATATATTTTCTTTGGAAAAAGCTATGCAGCAGCCAGTGGCATTACCTACGAAGCACTTCTCGGAGTAATAATGGGAGTTGTAGGCATCAACGGCGTATTAGAGGCCATTACAGCGGCAATTCTAACTTGCGTAATTTCAAAAGTGCTTTTCCAAATTGCAAAACGACACAGAGCTTGATTTTTACAAAAGAATATAGATTTATTAGTAATTTAGCACGAGTCAGGACAATATAATTTTAGCAAACAGTAGATATTAAGGGTGAGTTTATGATTTTGGCAATAGATGCAGGCAACACGAACATTGTGCTCGGTTGCATTGACGGTGACAACAAAATCGTTTTCGAGGCACGGTTAGCCACTGAACATTCAAAAACAGAGTATCAGTATGCCGTAGAATTCAAGAACATGCTGGAGATAGCCGGCATTGAAAAATCCCAAATATCCGGAGCGATCATGTCCTCGGTAGTTCCGCCTTTAGTGGCGGTGCTTAAAAAGGCAGTTCAGTTGGTTGCGGGAGTATTACCGCTGGTAGTCGGGCCCGGGGTTAAAACAGGTCTTAACATTACTCTGGACAATCCTGCGCAGCTCGGCAGTGATCAGGTAGTAGATGCCGTAGCCGCTTTGTATGAGTACAATCCTCCGATTATTATCTTTGATATGGGAACTGCAACAACAGTTTCTGTAATTGACAGAAACAGAAATTACCTTGGTGGGATGATTATCCCCGGGGTAAAGATTTCGCAGGAGACATTGACTGCAAAAACCTCGCAGCTTCCGAAAATCAGCATTGAAGCTCCAAGAAAAGTAATCGGAAAAAACACCATTGACTGTATGAAAAGCGGTGTCATTTACGGTAACGCCGCTATGGTTGACGGTATAGTTGAGATGATAGAGCAGGAACTGGGAGAAAACACGACAGTTATTGCTACAGGGGGACTTTCGAGCAGTATTATTCCTTTTTGTAAAAGAGATATAATCATCGACAATACCTTGCTCATCAAGGGACTAAAGCTTGTCTATGATAAAAACACATGAATTTTGATACACAAGACATGAGTAAGTGCTGTCTTGATGTAATGTACAGATAATCTTGGGGCTAGATCGCAATAAAGGAAGGTATGCTTATGGATTTGCTTGAACTGATAAAGGTAATAATCCAGGGAATAGTTGAAGGAATTACCGAGTGGCTGCCAATCAGCAGCACCGGACATATGCTATTGCTGGATGAATTTATGCCCATGAACATGACACAAGAGTTTAAAGATATGTTCTTTGTAGTGATTCAATTCGGTGCAATTTTCGCTGTTATACTGATTTTTTGGAATCAGTTGTGGCCGTTTAGAGTTCAGAAACTCAAACATTCTACAGGCAGGACTCTGACGGTTGAGCGCAGTATAATAAGTATGTGGGGTAAGGTTATAGTTGGTTTTCTTCCAGCAGCAGTATTGGGGTTGCTATTTGACGACTTGATTACTGAGTATCTCTACGCTCCATACATAATTGCTGCAATGCTGATAATATACGGCGTAGGCTTTATCATAGTGGAAACATGGAATAAAAAGCGCACACCTTTAATTAACTCGTTTGATGAGCTTACTTATAAAAGCGCAATTATAATTGGAGTGTTTCAGGCTCTTGCGATGATTCCTGGAACTTCGCGTTCGGGAGCGACTATTATCGGTGCTTTGCTGATAGGCATTTCAAGAAAAGTAGCAGCGGAATATACTTTCTTCCTTGCTGTGCCTACTATGCTTGGAGCCAGCGCTTTTAAAATCCTTAAGTATTTTTTAAATGAAGGCTTCGGATTCACTTCTCAGGAGCTTATCTCTCTCGCTGTAGGAATGATTGTTGCCTTTGCGGTGTCAGTGGTTGTCATTAAGTTTTTGATGAGTTACATTAAGAAACACGATTTCAAAGTCTTTGGTTGGTATCGGATAGCACTAGGAATTTTAGTCTTGTGCTTAACACCCTTACTTATAAATTAATAAATTCTATCCCGAGCAAAGTTTTATTGGCTCGGGATTTTATTTTTCTTTATATTTACTTATTTTTAAAGACGCATATAAATTTAAAATAAATCAAGAACCTGCGATTTGATATTGACAATATTAAAATATAACATTACAATTAAGTTGATTGTTTATTTGATTTTCGGGGTGAATATATGTGGTTTAAGGATGAGTTTTTAAGACTATTAGGGAACGAAACAATATATAATCTTTCAAAAAACACAGGAATAGAAAGGACAAAGCTGCAGCGAATCAAATCAGGCAAAAGACAACCGAACAAAGAGGATATAGAAAAGATCGCACGTGCTCTTTTTCTATCGGCAGAGGAAAAGCAAGCATTATATAGGGCGTATGAAATAGATCTTATTGGAGTTGACAGATACAAGTGTCGAGTTTTGTCCATGAAATTTTTAAACGACATCACAGCTATATGCGAGAAAAAGTCATCTCCCCGAGTTCAAAACAATCTGAACAGCAGTTTTGAAATACATGGCGAGGTAGTTGTAACCCGCAGTACATCAGAGTCCATAAAACTCATAACTGCTCTTGTTGCAGCAGAAATCTCAGCCGGCAGTGAAATCTGCATCTTTACCGATAGCTATGATGAGTTGATTTTTAACGCACTTTCATCATTACTCGGATCAAATGAAACCTGTCCAAATGTAAAGCATCTGATAGCTCTCAGACCAATTGATGAAACTCACGAATCCTACCTTCACAACATGAACGTCATAACCGGGATTTATCCTATCGTTATAAATAATCGTAACTACTATCCGAATTACATATATTCGTCACACGATAGCTCATGCTTCTTACCGTATTATATTATTACCGATAATTATTCAGTAAATTTTTCCCGCAGCTTATCAGAAGCAGTGATAATACGAAATCCAGAACTGGTAAACACAAACAGAAAAATATTTATGGGCAGATGGCAAAACTCATATTCTTTTATATATGAAATCCGAGATATTTTTGCGTATATAGACTACTATATGAATAACTTAAACAATTTTAAAGATGAACCTGTTTACTCGTTGGAGTCAGAGCCGTGTTTAGCTTTTTTTATTACAGAAAACCTCATATTAAACTATGTAAAGCGCGATTTCCCTGATTGTGATATTATAATCAATAGAGCAAAGTCGTATTTTACCGGTCAAGAAGATTTAGCAGTTAAAAAAGTATTTTTTCAAGAGAGGGGACTTGATTCTTTTATACAAACAGGACAGATAAAAGAGATTCCAGAGATGTTATGCAGACCGTTCTCCATCAACGACAGAATAGCAATTCTGAGAAAAATGATTGCCGCAGCTAAAGCAAAGAAAAAATATTTTCCTATGATGATAAAGCCGGAAGCAATGTATTTTCACGAAAATATTAGATTTTATGGTACTGGCTGTATGGAAGATATTTTTATACTTTTGAGAGATGATATGGATGGTTTTTCATCTATTCTTGCTTTAAATGACAGCGGACTGTCTATACCATTTTTTGATTTTGTAAAAAGCCTTGAGGGTAGTGAAAGTGTTTACACCGTCGATGAGACTATACAAATAATACAAAACAAACTTGATTCTTTAATTGCCAAATTAAATATTTAATAGTTTAATCTAAGAGGCAAATTATGGGTCGATTGTAAAAGTGTGCACTGAAAAGCACATTTTTATAGCACATTAAAATGCACATATTGTAATATATTGGAAAATGTAGTAAATTAGTAACAGATGATGAATAAAGTTTGAATTTCTCATCCGCATAATATTTACCCATCATTATTTTTTTCTATATAGCCTGCGGTTCTTTTTATATGCCGCAGGCTAACTTTTTTATTCATAATTGAAATTGCCGATAAAAAGTTAAGCGCTCACATGTCCGTGATGTCGGATTTTTTGAACGATATCATGATCTCGTTTTTGCCGGTCAGTAATTTAATTTATGCCGGCATTATATTAGCAATAAATAGAAACAGAAAGGTCAAGGAGATAGATGTTGACAGTTAATAATATATGCAAAAAATATAAAAACGGAAAAGGTGTTTTTGATATTTCCTTTGACATAGAAAAGCCTATGATTACGGCAGTCATAAGACCTAATGGTTCCGGGAAGTCAACTTTATTTAATATAATAGCCGGATTAATAAAATCCGATGGCAGGGATATATTCTTTGATTCTAAAAAGCTCTGTTATGCCGGAGAACTCTTGGCTTATACCTAATTTTACGGTTCGACAAATGATAATGTATTTTAGTATTATGAAGGCCAATATCTCTGATACAAGATATATTGACAAATTAGTTAAGATTTTAGGCGTAGAAAAATTTCAGTATCAAAAGATAAGCTCGTTATCGCAGGGGTATGATACAGAAAGTGTCTATAGTTTGCACTTTAGTAGGACATCCAAAACAAATTCCCCTCAAAGACTCTTAAAGTGAAAAGTCTTTGAGGGAATAATATTGCGCTATTTTTAAAAATTACTCAAAACAAAACTCTCATTTTAAAATCTTTATTGCATCGAGGGCAACATACGGTGTGTTTACCTTTTTTTCTCGGCAGACGAAGTTTAGCTTTGCAATGAGGGCACTTGTGAAAGCAATAAACTCTTAGTTGAGACATATGCCGAGCTATATTCATAAAAAAATACTTAATCTTATAATATACTCCTTCAAAAATCTCAGCTTCCTTCTGCCTTGCACTAATGTTTCTAGAAAATACTCTGAATATAGTGTAAACTGCAATAATTACTGCAATTAACGTTAAAATAAATGATCTTACAAATATATTTGCAAAGCACAATACACAGTATAAGATAATAAGAAAATAACAGAACTTATCTATTCCGTAACGACCTTGGAAAAACTGCGCAACCTTATACATAAAATTCATAACTTTCCGCCTCTCTTCGTCTTTATTAATTTAATTATACAAAATTGAATTTAAAAATAAAGTAGAATTTTGAAAATTAAAACAATATTTATAAAAATTTAATAGATTTTGATCCGTATTATATCCACGGTAATTTTGACAATTTCAGCTATGTTTCACATTATTAAATTAACCTCATGGACTAAGTTTCCATGAGGTTAGAATATGCTTAATATTAAAAACGTCGATTTAATAATCAGAACTTTGTTTATCCGCTGTAGCTTGACGAAGGAGAATTTTGACTTTGTGCAAGTTTATAATATCTCTCTATATCTTCGCGCGACGAGAAAGTTACTCCGCTCTCGACTATTTGTGATTGAAACACGGAGGGCAAGGAATAGAAATATTCTTTTGCTTCTTGGTCAAGATTATTGATATTTGTCATTGTATCACCTCAAAAAATAGTATTTCACCAATTTGGGGAAGTATGATATAATATAGATAATATTTTGTTTGGAGGCGGTAATTATGGAGATCAACGGCAAACAATATCATATTAACTTGTCTGAAAATCAAGGAGCAAGGTATGCGCTTGTATGCGGTGCTCCTGAGAGAGTTGAGCATATAGCTTCGTTTTTAAATATTCCGTCTTATATTACACGAAATCGTGAATTTTTGACATATTCAGGTTTGCTTGATAATGAAAAAGTTCTAGTCACATCAACCGGAATAGGAGGACCTTCCGCGGCTATCGCAATTGAGGAACTGTATAGCGTTGGAGTTAGAACTATTATCAGGATAGGTACGTGTGGTGGAATACAGGGAGATATACGCTCTGGAAATGCAATTATAGCAACAGGAGCTGTCAGAATGGACGGTACTACTAAGGAATACGCACCAATTGAATTCCCAGCAGTTGCTGATTTTGAGGTGACTTCGGCACTTATTGAGGCTTGTAAATCTATGAAGCTTTCATATAAAACGGGGGTTGTTCAGTCTAAGGATTCATTCTATGGCCAACATAATCCGAAAAGTAGCGCAGTATCTTTTGAACTTTTAGAAAAATGGGAAGCTTGGAAGCGGTGCGGAGTTATGGCTTCAGAGATGGAGTGTTCAACACTGTTTGTGATAGCCTCGCTTAGAAGAATGAGGGCTGGAGCAGTGCTACAGGTTATATGGAACCAAGAGAGTGCGAATGATGGTGTTGAAAACACCACAGTGAAAAATAATAATGAAGTTATTAAGATAGCTGTTACGGCAATGAAACACTTGATTGCCAACGATAAGAAAGCATCTTAAATTCTACATTTCGTCATAGTGATGATTTTCACAGCATAGTATCTACCAGAATATCCGGGGGTGATACTTTGGTTATCAGCTTAAAACGATTTCTCTGCGTGCTACTTTTAATTGCTTGCGCTATATTGTTCTTAATTTCCAGTTTTACTGCCTATGCAAATCTTACTGCCTTTGCCTCAAAAAATGAGGAGAATGTCACGGTGATAATTGATCCTGGTCATGGAGGGGAGGATGGGGGAGCAGTGGCAGAGGATGGAACAGTAGAAAAGGATTTGAATCTGTTGATAGCCATGAAGCTTAAAGCGCTTTTTATTCAAAATGGTTTTAATGTTATAACAACAAGAGAAACCGATATAGCTATATATGACGATGGCCTTGATAGCTTGCGGAGGAAAAAAACTTCCGATATGAAAAATCGTTTAGCAATATTTAATGATAATCCAAGTAATATAATTATTAGTATACATCAAAATAAATTTGAACAAAGTAAATATCATGGAACACAAATTTTCTATTCAAATAACAACAGCCAAAGCGCTCTGTTGGCTGATGAAATTAAAAAATCTGTTATCTCACTACTACAGCCGGAAAACAAGCGTGAAACTAAGGCCGCTGACAAAAATATTTATCTTCTATACAATTGTGAAAACCCTGCTGTCATAGTAGAGTGTGGTTTTATATCCAATCCATCGGAATTAAACCTGCTTAAAGACGATGAATACCAAGGTGAGATTGCGTTGTCGATATTTAACGGATTTATGAATCACTACAGTAAACAGTAATGTATATTTTAAGTAAAAGGATGAATAAAATGGCGAAAATTAAAAGCGTATATATTTGCTCAAACTGCGGATATGAGTCAGCCAAATGGTGCGGTAAATGTCCTAACTGCGGAGAATGGAACAGTATGAACGAGGAAGTCAAGGAGATGGTAAAAACCGCTAGTCCCACACGTTCAAGTACCGTTGGATATTCAACCCCACAGGAGATAACTCAAATTGATAGCAATGACGAAAAGCGCTACTCTACAGGCTCGAAGGAGCTTAATAGAGTGTTAGGCGGAGGATTGGTTAAGGGTTCTCTTGTGTTGATTGGCGGTGACCCGGGCATAGGAAAATCAACTATACTTATGCAAGTCTGTGACCACATGGGCAAAAATGGAAAAAAGGTTTTGTATGTTTCAGGAGAGGAATCGAAACGACAAATAAAACTTAGAGCGTCTAGACTCGGCATTGCCGGTGACAATATTTTCCTTTACACGCAAACCGATTGCCAAGCTGTTTGCGAACTTATCAAGGATGAATCGCCGGATATGGTTGTCATCGATTCAATACAAACTATGAATATAACAGAGTTAAGCTCAGCTCCGGGAAGTGTTACTCAGGTGAGAGAGTGTACCAGTATGCTTATGAGATACGCTAAAAACCTTGAGATTCCTATTGTTGTTGTAGGTCATGTCAACAAAGATGGTGCAATTGCCGGTCCTAAAGTTTTAGAACACATTGTCGATACTGTTTTGTATTTTGAAGGTGACAAACAGATGTCCTACAGGATTTTAAGAGCGGTAAAGAACAGATTTGGCTCGACAAATGAAATAGGTGTATTGGAGATGAGCGATAAGGGCTTATTCGACGTAGATAACCCCTCCTTAATGCTATTGTCAGGTCGCCCTCAAAATGTAAGCGGTACCTGTGTCGCTTGTGCAATGGAAGGTACAAGACCAATTCTCGCTGAGGTACAGGGGCTCGTGTGCTCGAGCGGATATGGAAACCCGAGAAGAATGGCGACAGGCTTTGATTACAACCGCATGATGCTTCTGATGGCTGTACTCGAAAAAAGAGGGGGCTATTCCTTTTCTGGAGCTGATGCATATATCAACATTGTAGGAGGCCTGCATCTTGATGAGCCTGCAGTGGATTTGGCAGTTGCAATGTCACTCGTGAGCAGTCTGAAAGATGTACCTATTGATGATAAAGCTCTCGCATTCGGAGAATTAGGGCTGGCTGGTGAGATACGCTCAGTATCACACTGCGAACTTAGAATCAAAGAGGCACAG
Organism: uncultured Clostridia bacterium; assembly: GCA_946500295.1. Classification (GTDB taxonomy): domain Bacteria; phylum Bacillota; class Clostridia; order Oscillospirales; family Acutalibacteraceae; genus UBA7067. The sequence continues at coordinate 89,481 of CAMMVF010000006.1, forward strand.
CGATTAGGTTTTGAAAGGTGCATAGTCCCGTCTTACAGCTTAAAAAATTTAAACACAGAAAATTACCCTAATATAGAGATTATCGGAGTAAGAAGCGTGAGAGAGGCCTTTTCTCATCTATCCTCTCGTTAGTAGTTCCTTTGCTTTCTTTTTTCACAAAATAAGGACAACCGACTGAGTTATCAGCACTTACCGTCATACTGTTTGAATTAAGATTGCATATTCCGTCTTTTTGAAACTTACAGTTATAAATACAGTTAATTGTTGTCATACTATCCCTCCATGATTATTGTAAAGTTTCCGTCGAAAATTATACATACATGATAATAAAACCCGCTCTTTGAAAAATAATAAAGTGGCAAGGAGTGGTGTTAATGAAAAGGGGAATATTGATTTCCATAACAGGAGTGTTTATACTTCTTTCATATATTGTCAGTTTAATAATTATAATGCAGGTACCGGTTGTAGAGGTTTTTACCGTCAGAACACGAGAAGTAGAATCCACCGTAGTATGCAACGGAAAATTTGAATATTCGGGGAATCAAACTGTATGCTCACCATACACAGGCAAGATTAACGATATTTATGTTTCAGAAGGAGATCATGTTAGTATAGGAGACATGCTGTATTCTATAATTGCTGTATCAGATAATATCTCAGAATACTCAAACAGCACACATTCACAAGAGGATATAGAGCTCGTACAGCGTGTTCTCAGCGGTAATCCGTCTGCACTTGATGAATATAGTGGCGATGGTATAGCTGTTTCAAAAGAAGATGCTATAAAAACAGTAGATATTCTCAGCGATTATTCGGGAATCGTGGGTGAAATTTATGTGGCGGAGAAACAGTCGCTAGCTGATGGAGATAAAGTTCTTAATGTCTCAGATTCTGAAAATATGCAAATTAGACTTGATGTGAACGAAGATAAAATTGCCGAAATTGAACCTGGACAAAAGGTGGAAATTAGCTGTAATGCTATAAAAGATAATTCGATAAATGGAACAGTTCGTGAGATTGGGAATACAGCAAAGCAAACCTCTACAACGCTTGGAAAAGAGACAACTGTAGAGGTAATAGTCTCAGTAGACAGCGAGCTGGATACTGAGATTAAAGCCGGATATACAGCTAAGTGCAGTATTGTAGTGGACAAAAAGAACAACGCTATACTTGTGCCGTATGAAGCTGTAAGCTATGATGATAATGGTAGCGAATACGTTATGTGTTACTCTGAAACCGGTAATTGTATTAAGAAAACTATAACAACAGGAAAAGAATATGGCGATGGAGTGGAGGTCATATCAGGAATTGAACAAGGAGAAATCCTCCTCTCATTTTCCGGTGGAATAGAGGATTCCACCTTTGTAAAAGCAGAGGTGGATGTTGATGATTGATATACTTTTGTTTTCTTTGAGAAATGTATTTAGAAAAAAAGCTCGAACACTGTTAACTATGGCAGGAATTACAATCGGGGTTACCTCTGTTATTATAATCAGCTGTATCAGCGCCTGCGGCACTGCAGCAGTAAATAATGAGCTGGACAGTCTTGGGTTGAGCGGGGTTAATATTTGTGTCAAGGAAGGTAAAAATTTGCCCTTGACAAGTGATGAATTAGAAATAATATCATCTTACAACGATATTATAGGCGCTACTCCGGTGATGGCTTCAAATGCAAAATTTGAGTTAGGTAATGAAAGCTGTGATATAATCAGTTGGGGTATTGATGAAAAGGCTCAAGAAACAGTATCTCTGAAGGTTCTGTATGGGCGTTTTTTCAATAAGAATGATATAGCATCTGTATCAAAAGTTTGCATGGTTGACAAGGCGTTCTCTAACGAGTTTTTCAAAAGTGACAACATCGTTGGAAAAACAATAAATATAAATATAGGCGGAATAAGAGAAAGTTTTAAAGTAGTTGGCGTTATAAAGACTGGCAGCGGTATGTTACAAAATGCTTTAAGCGGCTATGTTCCGAGTTTTGTATATATTCCTTACACAACATCTGCCGAAATAACCGGGTATAGTAACTACAACCAAGTGATGACTAAGGTTTCGGACGATGCAAATATTGATCAACTTTCAGAAAGAATAGCTAATGGATTAAATTCTTTTCATGGAGTCAGCGATGGTTATATTGCAAATAATATGGCTAAACAGAGAGACGTGCTAACTAATATACTAAGTATAGTTACTATAGTATTGACTGCTATTGGCGCTATTTCTTTGATTGTAGCCGGGCTTAGCATTATGACTGTGATGATAGTATCTGTATCAGAGAGAAAACGTGAAATTGGAATTAAAAAGTCAATAGGGGCTTCAAAGTCTGCCATAATCGGCGAGTTTTTAACCGAGGCTTTTTTAATTTCTGCCATTGGTTCGGTTATAGGAGTTGTACTCGGTTTACTACTGTCGTATTTTGGCACAGGGATTATGGGAATGAGTTTGATGATCGACTGGAGAGCTATTATACTCACGGTATTGTTTTCAATAGCTTCAGGAGTGGTTTTTGGTGTTTACCCGTCAATTAAGGCTGCAAAACTTAAACCAATTGTTGCGTTAAGATATGAGTAGCCATATAATAATATAATATTCCTGGAAAGGGGAGAGGTGTTTGGAAAATTCAAATTTACCGCAAACAAGAGTTAGTACAGTGGTTATGTCCGGGGAATATGTCAATATAATAAAGCAAGTGGAACGAGAGCTAAAAATAAGAATTATTAAAACCATTGAATCTTACGAACTACCTTATCCAGAACGGTTTCATGCTGACATGCAAATTCATCAATGCGGAAATGCCCTTACAATTATTAGAAACAGTTGTTCGATTCTCGAAAACAAAATAAGAAATCTTGATATTTGTAAAAATATAGTGATATGTGATCGTAGTAGTATAAGCGATTATCCGAATAATATTACTTTAAATGCAGCACATATTGGAGATTATTTATTGTGTAAAAAAAGCCACAGCTACAAGGATCTGTTGCTGTGGTACATAGATAAGGGTGTTAGGATTTTAGATGTTAAGCAAGGTTATGCACGCTGTTCAACAGCAATAATCAGTCACAATGCTGTAATTACAGACGATGAAAGTATTCTGAAATCTTGTAAACGATTTAATGATATTGATGTATTAAAGGTTTCTAAAGGTTCTGTCAAACTGAAAGGATGTGAATATGGTTTTATAGGTGGATGTTGTTTTAAGGCGGATAAAAATAACTTGGTTTTCTTTGGAGATGTCAGGCAACATTCAGATTACAAAGATATTAAAGCTTTTTGCAGGAATTATGGGGTTGAGTTACTATCATTAGCTAACTGTGAACTCATTGATATTGGCGGTGCAGTTATATTAAAATAATCTAAAGCTTAGTTTAAATTAATTCCCCCATCCCCAACTACACAAAATATTCATTTTGTGTAGTTGGGGATATTGAAATCTTTTCATTACTGTGTTATGCTTGTATTATATCAGAAGTAAAAAAGAAGGCGAAATTTAAGATGAACAGTAAATACATCTATGAAGCTCCTGAAATTCTAAAAGAATATCTAGGTTATATGCAAAATATTAGGGGTAAGTCTCAAAAAACTGTTGATGAGTATTATTTGGATTTAAGAACCTTTTTCAGATATATAAAACTCAATAAAGGATTAGTAAATGATAGTTGTGAGTTCAGTAAGATTTCTATTTCTGATGTGGACATCGAGCTTATTAAGACAATCACTCTTACAGATATTTATTCATTTATGGATTTTACGATTAGAGATAGACAAAATACTGCAAAAACTCGTTCTAGGAAGACCTCAAGCATAAAATCTTTTTTTTCATATATATCCAACAAGCGTGGTATTCTCGCTGTAAACCCCACTGAGGAACTCGAAGTTCCTAAGACTAAAAAATCACTGCCTAAATTTCTTTCGCTTGAACAATGTATTGAACTGCTAAAAAGCGTAGATGGCAAATTTAAAGAAAGAGATTATTGTATTCTTACTATATTTTTAAACTGTGGAGTTAGACTGTCAGAGCTTGCAGGTCTTAATTTGAATGATATTAATTTTAATGAAAACGTAATGATTGTAACTGGAAAAGGAAATAAACAACGAATAGTGTATTTGAACGAGGCCTGTGTTTCTGCATTGAAAAAATACCTTACAGTACGCCCTAACGAAAACTACGATAAAAACGCTCTATTCTTAAGTCGTTTAAAGAAAAGAATGGGAAATCAGTCGATTCAAGATGTAGTATATAAATACCTAAAAAAAATCGGTTTGGACGGAAACGGTTATTCCGTCCACAAACTCCGTCACACTGCTGCTACGTTGATGTATCAATACGGAAACGTCGACATAAGGATATTACAGGAAATGTTGGGACACGAGAATCTTGGAACTACAGAGATATATACGCATATATCCAGTGAGCAACTTGAAAAGGCGGCTGCCTCTAATCCATTGGCCAAATATAAAGATAAATAAAAGGATATCTCCCCTATCTACTATCGACTTATAAGTTTTACAATTATATAAGCAAATATAACTAATAGCGCCAACCTGCCTTATCAGTAAGTTGGCGCTAATAATTGGCGCTAATAAATTGTTATATTACATCCATCTTTAGACCACTATCATCAGCGGTGAGCGAGATAGCGCTGATTTCGCCTTCACGGTGAGTTATAATCGCTGTTGCAATTTTATCTTCAACATCTCTACGGATAGTTTGCCTGAGATTTCTGGCACCGCTTTGAACTCCAAAGGCTTTATTGGCCAAATATTCCTTAGCTTTCTCATCATAGGTTAGTTTAATGCCCTTTTCCCCCAGTGTGTCAATGTATTCGGAGAGCATCAAGTCTGCTATTTTGATAAAATCGTTCTTTGTGAGTTCGTTAAAAACAATAATTTCATCAACACGGCTAAGAAATTCCGGTCTTAGAAACTCGGACAGAGCTTTCATTACCTTGTCTTTGTTAGCAGCCTGTTGTGTTTTACCAAAACCTAGAGCGCCCTCTTTCTTATTGCTTCCGGCATTTGAGGTCATAATAATTACGGTATTTTCAAAGTTTACGTCTCTACCGTGAGCATCAGTAAGTCTGCCTTCATCCAAAATCTGAAGTAGGATATTGAGTACATCAGGATGAGCCTTCTCGATTTCATCAAAAAGAAGGACGCTGTAAGGACGGCGTCGTACCTTTTCTGTGACTTGACCCGCTTCGTCGTAACCGACATATCCCGGAGGGGAACCAATAATCTTAGATACCGAGTGCTTTTCCATGAATTCTGACATATCAAGCCGTATTAGTGTTTCCGGTGTATCAAAAAGCTCCTCAGACAAAACTTTTACAAGTTCGGTCTTTCCTACCCCGGTAGGTCCAACAAAAATAAAAGATGCGGGGCGACGTCGCGGACTAATTTGAACACGACTTCTGCGAATTGCCGCAGAAACAGCCTCTACTGCTTCATCTTGACCAATTATCTTCTCCTTAAGCTTATCCTCTATATTCGCAAGCTTACTCAGTTCATTTTCCTGAATTCGCGATGCCGGAATCCCCGTCCATAACTCAATTACTTTTGTTAAATCTTCCTCTTCGACCTTGCCTCCCAGGGCTTCATCCTGAATTTTGGCAGCGTTTTCTTGTACTATTGCAAGCTCAGAGCGAACCTTGGCAAGCTTCTCATAGTCGATATTTTCAGGATCAGATGTAAGTTTCTCCTGCTGATATAAAAGTTTACGTTCAGAGGCTTTATATCCGTCGTATTTTTCCAACTGCTTATTTCTGAGCGCTGCACTTGCACAGGCTTCGTCCAGAAGATCAATAGCTTTATCAGGTAAAAAACGGTCGTTAATATATCGCTCGGATAGCACTACAGCTCTCCTTACCATCATATCAGGTACAATTACTCTATGGTATTTTTCATAATACGATTTAACACCGGTCAGAACCTCAATTGTCTCTGCTATAGAGGGCTCAGAAACCTTTACCGGTTGGAATCTTCTTTCTAAAGCTGCATCCTTTTCAATGTATTTCCTATACTCATTGAAAGTAGTTGCGCCGATAACTTGTATCTCGCCTCTTGAAAGTGAAGGCTTTAAAATGTTGGCAGCGTTCATCGTTCCCTCAGCATCACCTGTTCCGACAAGATTATGCACCTCATCGATGAAAAGTATAATGTTGCCGGCAGCCTTTACCTCCTCAGTAAGACCTTTTATACGGCTTTCAAATTGCCCGCGAAATTGTGTTCCTGCAACTAAGGCAGTCAGATCGAGCAAATAAATTTCCTTATCCTGGAGTCGATATGGTACATTGCCGGAGGCGATTCTAAGGGCAAGTCCCTCAGCTATTGCAGTTTTACCGACACCCGGCTCACCGATAAGACAGGGGTTGTTTTTGCTTCTGCGACAAAGAATCTGAATTACTCTTGCTATTTCTTTATCTCTGCCTATCACAGTGTCAATCTTACCACTGCGTGCTTTAGCTGTAAGGTTCTCACAGTAGGCATCAAGATTTTTTCGTTTTTTACCCGACTTTTTATCCTTTGAATTATTTTTAGTAGCAGAATTTTTCTCATCCTTTTTACCGTTAAAGTAATTTTGGAAAAAAGGAAATGTAGGTGCGCCACCCGGAGAAAAATCTCCATCCTCGCTGTTGTTATTCTCGTCAAGATTATCATCAGGCGAACCCAACATTTCCGCAAAACTTGGCATTTCACCGTTCTCAGACATCGCCATAAGGTTATCTACTTGTTCCTGAACATTATCAATATCTTCATCAGAAATTCCCATTTTTTCCATCATATCGGTAACAGGCTTAATACCAAGCTCTTTGGCACATGACAGGCAATATCCCTGCGGCTCAGCAGAGGCGTTTGATGAAACAAAAACCACAGCAGGTCGTTTTTTACATTTACAACAAAGCATATTTCTATCTCCTTTGACAAACTAAAAAGTCATTTACTCTCTTTCGCTTTTACTGTATGAGCTTCTGTATTTACGGATTTTAGTAGCTTAAAAAACAGTGTTGCGTACATTATAAGGGAAAAAATCATAGCAACCGTTGTAAGAATCAGAAGAACAGTAATCAAAACTGTGAGTTTTGCGATTAAAGCAGCTCCTCCTATCAACTCAATTCCTACGATTATGATTATCGATATATAAAACACTACAGTCGCTATCTTCCCGTACCATTTTGCGGCAGGCGGTGTTATCTTGCGGTGAAGTAAATATGCTCCGCCCAGCAGCATTATGATATCTTTAGCTGCAAGTATTATTACAAGTGGTCTTACGCTGGGTATAAGTATTCCTATACAGATAATAACAGCAACTAAGGTAAGTTTATCTGCAATCGGGTCAAGTATTTTACCGAGCTTGGTTATTTGATTGAATCCTCTTGCTATCATTCCATCAAACATATCACTTAGACCGGATATCGCAATACAAGCTACAGCAGCGATATAGTTACGATTAAAGAAAAAAACTACTAAGGGTATGATGAGCGCTATCCTTATCATAGAAAGGACATTTGGAATTGTAAAGATTCTATCCTCCGGATTTTTATTCAAACTCAAGTATATCCCTCCAACAACAAAGGCTTCGCATATCGTCTCAAGTCAATCTAAAGTCGAAATCGAATATATTGAAATTATAAAACAATTTAAATAAATAGGTACTATTTATTACTTCGTCACTCAAAAGTTGATTTGCTGAACCAAAAGCCGCAATAAGCTTCAAAATCAAAATCAACAGCATAATTATTACAGTGCCGGAAAACAAACCGAGCACGCCACCTAAAATACGATTAAATTGGCTAAGTACCGGCAGTTTACCGACTTTTAGTATTAGCCTTATCAAAAATCTCACAGCAAATGATATAAGAATAAATAAAAAAATAGTGGTAAGAATCGAAATAAAGCCGATGATTATTGGCGACAAAACAGATTCAACAGTATTCGCTGCTGTTAACGAGCCAGACTCAATAGCTGAAACAACTGTAGCGGAGTTAGAAAGGTCCGGATTTAACAGGCTTATAAAAGGTAAATTATCAACTATTTGGGCGATAACATCCGCTGTATTTTGTCCGATGCTGCTATTTATACTGTCAGATACAGAGTTGATGATACTTTGCTTAAAAAAGGTATCGTACAACCATGCAGCCAAGGCCTTACCCAAAATAGAGGAAAAGTATGCGGTTAATATTACACCAAGTAGCGAAAGAGCACTGCGCAATGCACCCTTGAGCACACCTTTGACTACAAAGAGCGTAAGGATTAGGAGTACAAGCCCGTCCCAAAATATAGCCATACTCCACCTCACAATCCTCTCTACAGGCTACAATATATCATAAATTAAGAAAAAATACAACAACAAATTATGAACAACTCAGGTAATACTCACATCTCGTATCTCTGTCATTCCTAAAACATAAACACTGTTGCTGCTGTGAAGCGCTATGCTTTGGGCATCAACACCGGAATCCGCACTGCCGACTTCTTCACCGACAGTGTTAAAAAACACAGTCTTATCCGCACACAGAGCAGCAATACTACCATTATATATATCAAGATAGCTGATTCTGTAATCAGTGTCACTGATTTTTGAAAGAGTACCATTTTTGTCCAAGTAGATAAGGTGACAGTTACCTCCGTCGCTGGATGGAGACAGAGAGATTACACCTGCACTGCTTTGGTCAAAGCTGAATGCAGTAAGTGTAAGCCCATCATATTCATATTTGTCTACGTCTGTATAATTTGATTTTATCATCAGAGATTCATTATCACCGACCGCTGCTATAGCTCCGTTATCCATAAATTCACATGAATATATTAAGGTCTCATTCTCTTCTATCACAGCAATCGGTTCCTCGTTTTGGAAATCTAGAATATATATTGCCGTCTCAAAACTTCCATTTTTAGAAGTAACAGTAGATACTGCAGCTCTTGTACCATTTTTATTAAGAGCGAAAGATGTAGCGTAATAGTCCGAAAAATAGTACCTGTATATTTGTTCGTCAGACGAGTTAAATATAGTAAGTTCAGATAGATAACCTTCGGCTGAAGTTATGAAACCATAAGTTCCATTTTCTGCTATATCTCCTTGAATTATAGGGTTTTCAACTTCATTTTTCACCTTTGTCTCAGCTAAAGTATCGACTTGGTAGCCGTTGCCGTTTATGTTATATGTGAGAATAAAATTACCACCGATTTTTATAGCAGGCTGAGCAAAACTAATTGGCCGGTTTATTACCTCTCCGGCAGATTTATTCAAGCACATAAGCGATGTATCGCTGACATATATCAGATTTTTGCCACTATATAAAAAGTTGCCATTACTAACCGTTGTGCCGGAAATAAAAGTTGGAAAATTATCACCTTGATTGCCGGAGATCCCTTTTTCAATATTATCCAAAACCTTATCCGGAGCAAGATAATTCCAACCGGTAGCTGTTATTACAGCGAGCAAACAGACCAATAAAATTATGACAACAGTTTTGCTCTTGGAGGAAATTAGATCTCTCTGTATCGTTTTCTCTTCTTTATCCGCATCAATTATATGTGAGAATCGATAACTTTCCTTCAGTTGCGTGGGTCTTTTAAATTTGTTTTTCTTATTTTTTAGTTTTTTCTTTTCTTCCTTTATTTTATCATTATTCTCATTGTTATGCTTTGCCATTGACTTCTCCTTAGTAGTTTACTCTGTTAAGATACAGTCCGCAAGCAGGAGCTGTAGGCCCCGCAAGTTTTCTGTTTTTACCTTTAATGATATTGGAAATTTCGTTCACTTCTATTTTCCCCTGTGCAACTCTAAGCAGAGTTCCAACCATTATCCTAACCATATTATATAGAAAGCCGTCCGCCTCAACTCGCATCTCAACCATTTTTCCGTCTCTTGTCACGTGAAAGCTTGTTACTGTTCTAGTAAAATCACCCTTTTCCCTCTTATCAAGAGTACAAAAGGAAGTAAAGTCGTGAGTTCCAATATATGCTTTAGCGGCAGAATTTAACTTTTCAACATCAAGCTCATATCTATAGTGTAGAGCATATCCGTTTAAAAATGGATTTCTCTCTTGCGAGTTCCAAATTTTATATATGTATTCCTTACTCTTGCAAGAATAACGAGCGTGAAAATCCAGCGAAACTTCTTGAGCTGAATTCACAACGATGTCAAGAGGCAAAAAACGATTCATAGCAGCTTTGAGTCGTTCAGGAGAAATTTTATGAGTGGTAAGTATATTGATACAGTACATATTTGCGTGTACACCTGAATCAGTACGGCTGCAGCCTTTAACTGAGAAGTTGTCTCCAATTATATTTTTGAGGGCAGATTGAAATACCTCCTGTACGCTTAGAGCGTTTTTTTGTATCTGCCAGCCATGGTAGGCTCGTCCATCGTATGCTATTGTTAAAAGAATATTTCTCAGCGTACTGCCGCTGGGAGAAATACATTGCATAATATCACTCCTGCCAAAATTATAAGACAAACGAGAAGAGAGACAAAATCAACTCGTCCGAAGTGCAAGCTTTTCATTCTTGTTCTTCCAGTTCCACCTTGGTAGCAACGGCACTCCATAGCGGTAGCTAATTCATAAGCTCTTCTAAAAGCCGAGACAAAAAGAGGAATCAGCACCGGCACGATAGCTTTGACTCTTTTTGCAAGTCCTCCGCTTTCCATATCGGCGCCTCTGGCCTTTTGAGCTGACATTATTTTGTCGGTTTCTTCCAGCAATGTTGGCACAAAGCGCAGTGCTATTGTCATCATCATTGCTATTTCATGCACCTTCACATGAAATATGGTCAGTGGTTTTAATAGCCTCTCTATAGCATCAGTAAGATCGGTAGGCGAGGTAGTAAAGGTCAATACTGAGCTTGCTATTATCAAAAGCGCAATTCTTACCGCAACAAAAATTGCGTTGTTTATTCCTGCCTCAGTAATGGTCAAAAATCCAAACTGAACTAAAGGCTCTCCCCTGCCGTAAAATAAGTTAATGATACCTGTGAACAAAACTATGAACAATATCATTTTAATGCTTTTTAAATATAATTTCACAGATATACCAGTCAGCAGCATAATAAGGATAATAAATACTCCTACCACAGCAAGAGAAAAATAATTTGAAGTAATAAATATATATACTATAACAGCTATTAAAAATAAGATTTTTGCACGAGGATCAAGCCTGTGTACGGGTGAGTTTCCCGGCAAAAACTGTCCCAGGGTTACGTCTTTTAACAAAGTATCATCTCCCCCATATAAAATTATTGCTTATCAAGAAGAACTTGAAGCTCATTGGCGGCTTGCTCAACCGTTAATACTCCCGAAGGAAGAGAATACCCCCGATCTCTAAGCATGGACATTATTTTTGTAATCTGCGGCACTCGAAGCCCCATTTTCTCCAGCTCATCTCCTCGTGAGAATATTTTTTGAGTTTCATCGAACATTGCAGCTCGTCCATTGTTCATCACAAGAATACGGTCAGCAATCTTTGCTATATCTTCCATGCTGTGAGATACCAGCAAAACTGTATTTTTTCTCTCTTTATGGTACTGACTTATTTGTGCTAAAAGCACATCTCGTCCTGCCGGATCAAGTCCTGCCGTCGGCTCATCCAATATTAACACATCTGGATCCATGGCAATAACTCCGGCAATGGCCGCTCTTCTTTTTTCACCGCCGGAAAGATCAAAGGGGGATTTTGACAACAGTTCAGGCTTTAATCCGGTAAATCTGGCCGAAGTATTAATACGGCGTTTGATTTCTTCATCATCCAGTCCCATATTTTTAGGTCCAAACGCAATGTCTTTTGCTACAGTTTCTTCAAAAAGCTGGTACTCAGGATATTGAAATACCAGACCTACATTAAAACGAACTTTTCTTATCTCCTTTGGTACCTGCCAAATATCAACTCCATTAAGACGTACAACCCCGCTTGTCGGCTTTATTAATCCATTAAGCATTTGAACAAGGGTGGACTTACCTGAACCGGTATGACCTATTATGCCTATAAATTCTCCCTGCTTAATTTGTATATTAAGCTTATCGTTAGCAACTTTTTCAAATGGCGTCCCTTTACCATAGACGAAGGACAAGTCCTCGGTTTCAATTACATTCATATACCTTTCCCCTGTTTTAGCATACTGTCGAGCATTTCTACACATTCATCGGCATCTAACGGCATTCGTTCTGATGCAAATCCCCTTCCTCTTAGACGATACATCAGCTCTGTGGCTTGAGGGACATCGAGTCTATGGCGTTTTAGAAGCTCAACATTTGAAAACACCTCATGGGGAGAGCCTTGTGTTAAGATCTGTCCGCTGTCCATTACAACTACTCTATTGGCTTGTACTGCCTCATCCATATAATGTGTAATTAATACTATGGTAATCCCTTTTTCTTTATTAAGTCTCTTAATGGTATTCATTACTTCATCTCTTCCCTTTGGGTCGAGCATGGCTGTTGGCTCATCAAGCACCAGACACTGAGGCTCCATCGCAATCATTCCGGCAATAGCTACCCGTTGTTTTTGTCCTCCGGAGAGCTTATAAGGTGCATGACAACGATATTCATACATATCTACAGCCTTTAAGGCTTCATCTACCCTACGCCTAATTTCCTTAGGATCAATACCCAAATTTTCAGGACCAAAGGCTACATCCTCTTCTACGATGCTTGCAACCAACTGATTGTCAGGATTTTGCAAAACAAGACCAACAGTTTTTCTGATGTCGTATCTGTGCTGTTCATCGGAGGTATCTATACCATTGACTATTACTTTACCGTCAGTCGGTAACAGCATTGCATTCAAAAGCTTGGCCATGGTTGATTTTCCACAGCCGTTATGTCCGAGTAAAGCTATGAATTCACCCTTAACTATATTTAGAGAGATATTATTGAGCACATTATTGTACGATAGAGGTTCTTGCTCATCTCCTTCATCAGACATATAATTAAAGTAAACATTTTCTACCTTAATAAATTCTTCCATATTACCACCTTAAGACTGCCAAATTGCTGTTGATCCACAAGGCAGAACTAAACCGGTTTCTGTGGTTTTTAAACCTATTTCACTACTGCTGAGCTTACCACCGAATTTTTTTCCAAGTATTACTCCCAACATATATTCCATGACAGCAGGCGAAAGTCCGGTTGTGTATGAGTTAAGCAGGAAAAATTCCGGCGTTTCGCAAAGAACTTTTGAGCACAACTCAATTAAAGAGTATAGCTGCTGTTCAAGCTTCCAAATTTCACCGTTAGGCCCCCTGCCATAGGAGGGAGGATCCATAATAATTCCGTCGTATTTATTGCCACGACGGATTTCACGCTGTACAAATTTTACACAGTCATCCACAAGCCAGCGCACCGGTTTGTCGGAAAATCCCGATACAACTGCGTTTTCCTTAGCCCACTGCACCATTCCCTTTGAAGCGTCAACATGACAGACCTTGGCTCCGGCATTAGCGCAGGCAAGAGTTGCTCCACCGGTATAGGCAAAAAGATTCAAAACATTTAGCTGTCTTGAACTGTTTCTAATTTTTTGATTCAAAAAATCCCAGTTTATTGCCTGCTCTGGAAATACTCCGGTATGCTTAAATCCCATCGGCTTTATCTGGAAACATAAATCGTTATAACGGATTTTCCAGACATCAGGGTGTTTTTTATAAATCTCCCAACGTCCTCCTCCGCTTGAGCTTCTGTGATAACGAGCATGAGAATTGTACCAGAGAGGATTCTTCTTGTCTGTATTCCAGATCACCTGCGGATCGGGTCTGATAAGGATAATATCTCCCCAGCGCTCAAGCCTTTCTCCGCTTGATGAATCTATCAACTCGTAATCCTGCCAATTTGCAACGCGCATATATTCTCCTCCGAATTATGAAAGTCTGTCTTCTATTATTTGTGCTATACTCTCAGCTATCGTCGATATTTCGTCTTTATCACTACCCTCGGTCATTACCCTGATAAGCGGCTCGGTGCCTGACGGTCGAACCAGTATTCTTCCTCTGTCTCCCAGCTTTTGTGCGGCTTTTGAGAGTTCGTTTTGTATTACCTCATCACTATCAAGACGCAGTTTTCCCTCATTTGTTACATTTACATTAATCATAACTTGCGGCATTCTTGTCATCAGCTTAGCCATAGTCGATAGTTTTTCCTTACGTCTGTTCATCATACTTAATAGCTGAGCAGCTGTCATCTGTCCATCACCTGTCGTACTGTAATCAAGGAAAATAACGTGTCCAGACTGTTCTCCGCCGAGATTATACCCTTCAGCTCTCATCGTTTCAAGAACATATCTGTCACCGACCTTTGTTCCTACAAACTTTATTCCCTCGTTATCGCAGAATTTATTAAATCCCATATTTGTCAGAATGGTTCCAACTACTGCATTGTTATCAAGAATATTTCTATTTTTCATATCCTGGGCACAGATAGCTATGATAAAGTCTCCGTCAACTAAATCTCCGTTTTCGTCTACGGCCAAACAACGGTCCGCGTCTCCGTCAAATGCCATACCGCAGTCCAGTTTATGTTGCTTAACGTAGTTCATAAGGTTTTCCATATGTGTAGAACCACAGTTATCGTTAATATTTACACCATTTGGCTTATCAAAAAGCATATGGCATTTTGCTCCAAGAGTGGTAAAGAGTTTTTCGGCAGTGCGGGATGATGAACCATTTGAACAATCCAGAGCTATCTCCATTCCGTCCAGAGTATATTCGACCGTTGAAATGACATGAGTCGTATAATCGTCTACAGCAGTATTTGCATCGGTTACACAGCCGAGCATAGCTCCGGAAAGTTTCGGATAAGGTTGTGAATTGTCAAGAACAATAGACTCTATTTCTTCCTCGAGTTTGTCAGGAAGCTTAAAACCGTCTCTGTTAAAAATTTTGATTCCGTTAAACTCAAATGGATTGTGTGACGCAGATATCATTATTCCTGCATCCGCCTCATATTTTCCAACCAAATACGCAACAGCCGGAGTTGGCACGACTCCAAGCTTAATAACATTAGCACCTACTGAGCAAAGCCCGGCAGTTAATGCACCTTCAAGCATGTCAGAGCTTAATCTTGTATCCTTACCTATGAGCACCTTGGGGTGCTTTGTCTGCTTATTAACCAAAACCATAGCTGCAGCTCTACCTATATTCATGGCAAGTTCCGGAGTAAGTTCGGTATTTGCTATTCCCCTTGCTCCATCGGTTCCAAATAATCTTCCCATATTTTCCTCCTATATATTTGTATTAGATATTTTCATCAAACAATGTTGGTTGAGAAGCAACCGTTACCCCTTCAAAATCATAACCCATATGCTTACAGCCGGCCGCAGTTATACAGCGTCCTCTTGGAGTTCTGCTCAAAAAGCCTATCTGCATAAGATAAGGCTCGTAAACATCCTCTATTGTAACTGCTTCCTCTCCGATAGCTGCTGCAAGAGTTTCGATCCCAACAGGACCACCTTTATAAAATCTTACAAGAGCATCCAGAAGCCTTCTATCATTTGCATCAAGCCCAAGTTCATCAATTTCAAGCTTATCAAGTGCAGTTTTCGCAGATTCGGCATTTATTACACCGTTGCTTATCACTTGAGCAAAGTCTCGTACACGTTTAAGCAAACGGTTAGCTATTCTCGGCGTTCCTCTTGAGCGAGATGCGATTTCCAATGCGCCCTCATCATCAATGGGCATATCAAGTATGCCTGCGCTTCTCTTTACAATCTGAGCAAGCTCAGCAGGAGAATATAGCTCGAGACGGAGTATAACGCCGAAACGATCACGGAGCGGTGCAGTAAGCTGTCCGGCACGTGTTGTAGCGCCAACTAAAGTGAATTTTTGTAGCGGTAAATGGTATGACGCCGCCATCTGTCCCTTACCCGTTACTATATCAATGGCAAAATCTTCCATAGACGGATATAAAATCTCTTCTACTGCCCGAGAAAGCCTGTGTATTTCATCAATAAAGAGCACATCACCCTCATTCAGGCTTGTGAGCATTGCTGCCAGATCTCCGGGCTTTTCAATCGCCGGACCTGAGGTTATTCGCAGGTTTGTGCCCAACTCATTGGCAATAATTCCTGCTAAGGTTGTTTTGCCCAGGCCCGGAGGTCCGTAAAGAAGAACGTGATCTAAGGCTTCTCCTCTTTGTACCGCCGCTTGAATAAATACTGACAGATTTTCTTTTACTTTATCTTGACCTATATAATCTTCAAGTCTTTTAGGCCGCAATGGGTTATCGTCGCCCAAAGCATCAATCGGTATTTCTGAGGGACTCAAAATTCTGTTTTCAAAATCCATTTCCATAACTGTTCCTCTGAATTAGCGTGCAGCCATTTCACGTAAAACGCTGCTTATTAAATCCTCTACACTTTGCTCCGGATTTTGTTTGGATAAAATTGGAAGCACTTCTGAGCTGTCATATCCTAAAACAGCCAAAGCTTCTACTGCTCTTTGAACATTTCCCGTTTCGGAGGGAGTTTCATATTGAGAAATAATCTCCGAGCTTTCAGCGTTTGTATCAAAAGCTTTTATCTTGTCCTTTAATTCCAGTATTATTCTCTGAGCGAGCTTTAAACCAACTCCGCTCGCCCTAGTGAGCGCCTTGCTGTCTGATGATGCTACGGAAATAGCGAGCTGTTCCGGTGTAAACTCAGACAAAATCGCAAGAGCAGCTTTAGGTCCCACCTTGCTTATGCTTATAAGCAGGCGGAAGCAGGAAAGCTCCGAGGTTGTAGAAAATCCAAAAAGTTCGACCGCATCCTCTCTTATTGACATATGCGTATATAAACTGGCTTCCTGATTAAGCTTAGGCAAGCTTATTTGTGTATTCATCGAAATCAAACACTTATAACCTACTCCTCCGCAGTCGATAACAACGAAGGTCGGCTCAATATGCGTAAGTATTCCTCTTATGCTGTATATCATTATCCTTGTCCTCTTTTATATATCATTGCTTTCAGTCTTGTTCCGGCAGCATGAGTATGTGTAATAGCCATAGCCAGAGCATCGGCGGCATCATCGGGCCTAGGTATCTCGGGTAGTCTGAGCAGTCTGCGTGTCATTTCCATAATCTGTGGCTTTTTAGCTTGACCATAGCCTGTCACTGCCATTTTCACCTGAAGCGGTGTATACTCATAGACAGGTATTGAGTTTTTCTTCGCCGAGAGTAAAATCACTCCTCTTGCTTGAGCTACGTTAATAGCTGTTTTTTGATTATTTTGAAAATAAAGACGTTCCAACGAGATTGCATCGGGTCTAGCTTTATTTATCAGAATTTCAAGTTGATCGTAAATCTGTTCAAGTCGGAAGCTTAGCTCCATTCCGGCGGGTGTTGTGATCACACCATAGCCCATTGGAGCGTAGGCCGTACCGTTAAAGCTTATAGCCCCCCAACCTACAATAGCATAACCCGGGTCAATTCCCAGCACTACCACACAATTACCTCCTTTTAAGGTATATTGCACTTCATACCAATCCTATCATATGATTATAGCACAAGCTAAAGCCTCGAGCAAGAATTTGAAAAAGAAAATGGATGAAATAAACAAAAAAATTTTGTCAATAATAATAAAAGAATCAAAAAAACAGTTGACACCAACCACTGAAATCTATATAATAATTTTAGATTTTATTGCAGTAAGAGGGAGTAGCCGGCAGTTAGCTGTAATATGCTGCGTCAGTACAATTGCTTTTGCAATTCGCTCATATTTTAAACGGCAAGACTTTTACCACACAGGGTTTTTATGTCCCCAGTGGTAGAAGTCTTTTTGTTTGTCTATTTTTCATTGCTGTTAAATCCAAAATATACTAAGGAGGAAAACAAATGGAGCCATGGTATCGAGTGCCCAAATCCAAGGTGCTTAAAAAACTACAAACGACCAACGACGGGCTAAAAAGTGAAAAAGCTAAGGAGATTTTGCAGGAAAAGGGTGAAAACGCTCTGCAAGAAGGAAAGAGAAAGGGGGCACTGAGAGTTTTTGCGGAGCAGTTTGCAGATTTGCTTGTTATTATTCTTATTGCGGCGGCTATTATTTCTGCAATTACAGGAGATGTAGAGAGCATGGCAGTTATTATAGCTGTCATAGTGCTCAATGCAATTTTAGGTACTGTCCAGCATCAGAAGGCTGAAAAGTCACTGGAAAGCTTAAAGAACCTTTCATCTCCCAATGCCAAAGTAATTAGAGATGGAGATAAAGTTGAAATTCCGGCAAAGTATGTCGTTCCAGGCGATATTTTGATTCTGGAAGCAGGAGATTTGGTAGCGGCTGACGGAAGAATATTGAATAATTATTCTTTGCAGGTTAATGAAAGCTCTCTTACGGGTGAGTCAACAAACGTAGACAAGAGGGACGAAGACATAACAGAGGACATGCCACTGGCTGACAGGACAAACATGGTTTACTCTGGCTCGCTGGTTACCTATGGTAGAGCTATTGTAGCGGTAACAGGCACAGGTATGGATACCGAAATAGGCAAGATAGCCAGCTTGATGAACGCTACTAAAGAAAAGAAAACTCCCCTGCAGGTAAGCCTTGATAAATTCAGTAGTCGACTCGCAATAGTAATAATGATAATTTGCGCCATTGTTTTCGGACTTTATTTCTGGAGAACCGGAGACGTTTTGGATTCTCTGCTGTTCGCTGTTGCTTTGGCAGTAGCTGCGATTCCCGAGGCATTAAGTTCTATTGTTACCATAGTTCAGGCAATGGGCACACAAAAGATGGCAAAAGAACAGGCTATTATCAAAGATTTAAAGGCAGTTGAAAGCCTGGGATGTGTATCCGTAATATGTTCAGATAAGACTGGTACTCTTACTCAAAATAAAATGACCGTACAGCAAATTTATATTGATGAAAAGGTCATAAACCCGGAGCAGATAGATATTAAAGACCAACTGCACCGTTATCTTTTATATGATGCAATTTTATCGAATGATTCTACTATTGTAGACGGCGCAGGTATCGGCGACCCGACAGAGTACTGTTTGCTTGAAATGGCAGATAAAATCGAGCTTGATTATAACTTTGTAAGAGATGCTCTTGTAAGAATAGAGGAAATCCCATTTGATTCTGACAGAAAGCTTATGAGTACTAAGTACAAGCTGCATGGAGTTCCTACAGTTTTGACCAAGGGTGCGCTTGATGTGCTTCTTGACAGAACTACACATATCAGAACAAGTGAAGGCATCAGAGAGATTACACAAAACGACAAGGAAAATATAATCCGTCAAAATTATGAATTTTCTAACAACGGCCTTCGAGTGCTTGCCTTTGCATACAAGGAGGTTTCTGAAGATTTCTCTCTATCCGTAGAGACAGAAAACGGCTACTGCTTTATAGGTTTGGTTTCGATGATTGACCCGCCGAGAGAGGAATCCGTGTCAGCTGTTGCCGATGCAAAACGTGCCGGAATAAAGCCCGTAATGATTACAGGCGACCACAAGGTAACTGCTACAGCCATAGCAAGGCAGATAGGAATATTTACCGAAGGCGACATAGCAGTGACAGGCACAGAGCTTGACGCTATGAGCGATGAGGAGCTTGATGAAAAAATTCAGCATATTTCCGTATATGCTAGAGTATCCCCAGAAAATAAAATAAGAATCGTAGACGCATGGCAGAAAAAGGGCAATATAGTTGCCATGACAGGTGACGGAGTTAACGATGCGCCGGCTCTAAAGAAGGCCGATATTGGCGTAGCCATGGGAATAACAGGAACTGAGGTTTCCAAGGATGCGGCTTCGATGATTTTGGCAGATGATAATTTTGCCACTATTATTAAAGCTGTTACAAACGGAAGAAATGTCTACAGAAACATTAAAAACGCTATCAAATTCTTGCTTTCCGGCAACATGGCAGCTATTCTCTCGGTTATCTATACAGCTTTGTTAGGATTAGCAGCTCCCTTTGCTGCAACTCAGCTTTTGTTTATTAACCTTCTCACAGACTCCCTTCCTGCAATAGCTATCGGCATGGAGCCTGCTGAAAAGGGTTTGCTTGACCAAAAACCGCGTAATCCCAAGGAGGGAATACTAACTAAAGATTTCATACTGGAGCTTTTTGTACTTGGCTTGATGATTGGGGTAGCAACCATGACAGCTTACCACATTGGTTATCAGGGCGGAACCAACCCAGAAGTTGCTATGACAATGGCTTTCGCAACTTTAACTCTGGCAAGGCTTTTCCACGGCTTTAACTGCAGAAGCAAAAAGTCAATATTTAAGCTTGGTTTTAGTAGCAACTGGTGGAGCTTAGGTGCATTTGCGCTTGGTGTAATCCTACTTTCGCTTGTCATCTTCGTTCCTCAATTTCAGGGTATGTTCTCTGTAGTTCCTCTCACAGTTGAACAGGTATCATATATTGGATTGCTGGCGATTGCTCCGACAATTATTATCCAGATTTTCAAGGTAATTCGCGATGCAGTGAAAAAGTAAAATTTTTCTGCCGCACTTCTGATGTGTGAAGTGCGGCAGATTTTATCGGTAAAGGTGAGCAAATGATTGATTTTTTAAAGAATGAGCTATCTACTTGGGAATATTTAAAAAGTTTGAACCTGCCTATTATAATGTATGGGATGGGAAATGGTGCAGACTCAATATGCGCCAAGCTAGCGACAGAAGGTCTTGAAGTATCGGAATACTTTGCAAGTGATGATTTCGTAAGAGGTCAAAGATTTCACGGGAAAATAGTGAAAAAACTTAGTGATATAGAACGGGAATATGAGGATTTTGTTATAGTCATTGCCTTCGGCACTCAACTTCCCGATGTGATGGATAGAATAAAATCTATAGCCGGCAGACACAAGCTTGTAGCGCCCACTATGCCTGTATATGGTGAAAATATATTTGACAAAGACTTTGTCAAAGAGCACGAAGGTGATATTTTAAAGGCTCTTGAGCTGTTTGATGAAGAAAAATCAAATGATTTCTACCGTAAAATTATAAAGTTTCAATTTACAGGAAAGCTTGAATATCTTATCGGCTGTGAGAGCTCGAAGGATGAAGCGTATCAGAATATTCTTAACTTAGGCAATAATGAAAGTTACTTGGATTTGGGAGCATATCGGGGTGACACCGTGGATGAATTTTTGAAATATACTGGCGGAATTTACAGACATATTTTGGCATTAGAACCTGACCCGAAAAGCTACAAAAAACTAATGGAACACTGCAAAAACTTGCATAATTTCACAACCTACAATTTCGCAGTTTGGAATGAAAATTGCGAGATATTTTTTGATAAGAAAGGCGGCAGAATGTCATCGGCGTCAAAGTGCGGCGTTCCTATATCCGCAATAACAATAGATTCCCTAAACCAACCTTTCACATATATAAAAATGGACGTGGAGGGCAGTGAAAAATGTGCCATTCTCGGAGGACTAAATACAATAAAAAAATACAAACCCAAGCTGAATATAGCTCTGTATCACCGTGGTGAAGATATTTTTACTCTGCCATTACTTATTCATAAAATACAACCCAGCTATAAGCTCTTTATCCGACACCATCCTTATATACCGGCATGGGATACAAATTTATACTGCATTTGATTTAACACCTCGGTTTAAAACCGAGGTGTTACCGCTTGTACCTAAATATAAACCACTTATCGTAAAACTATAGACCGAAATATTATTATGGCTTATACTAAATACGAAAGGAGGAGGACGGTGTATGGAGATAGAGATAAAACTTGACGAAAGTATGACTACTCCTAAGCTTATAATCATCACGGATAAAATTACCGATGAAGTTAGTGAAATAATCGAAAGGATTAAAGTCAGCGGAAAGGAGATAGTCAGCGGAGAAAAAGGCGGTATCATAGAAATGATAAAGGTTAGGGATATAGTACGCATATATTCAGAGAACAAAAAGAATATAATTCGCACAGAGAATAATATTTATGTCTCACGTCAACGACTGTATGAGTTTGAAGATTTTCTGGACAAAAGATATTTTATCAGAATTTCTAACTCGGAAATTATAAATTTACACATGGTAAAGAACCTTGACCTGAGTATTAGCGGTACTATCTGCGTTAAGTTTTTAAATGGTGACACGACCTTCGCCTCTCGTAGATATGTTGCAAAGCTCAAAAAAACACTTGAACTTTAAAGGAGGTATCATTATGCTAAAAACTGCATTAAAAAGAGGGATTTTAGGATTTTTAATAGGTGACTTTATAGCGATAATTGTCCCATTATTTATTTCTATCATTATAAACGACGGCAACTTCTATCCAATTCCGCCGTCTTTTATAAAGGATAGCGGAAGCGAGCTCAAT
Source organism: uncultured Clostridia bacterium (assembly GCA_946500295.1). GTDB lineage: Bacteria > Bacillota > Clostridia > Oscillospirales > Acutalibacteraceae > UBA7067. The sequence continues at coordinate 111,737 of CAMMVF010000006.1, forward strand.
GCGGCTGTGCTGCAATATATTCTTTCAGGGCTATGTGGCTTTGGATGCGCAGCAAGCTCTGTTTTCTTTTCCAGCGACAGGTTAAATATTCTGCAATCAACCGCGTTGAATTTTCTCGGTGTTTCCATCTCCACCTTGCCGATTGCCTACGTTTGTCATTGGATAAATCATAGCGTAGCCGGAGTTATCTCATATATTGCTATATTTATAGCGATATATATAATTATTTGGTTAGTTTCATATCTAAGTATCAAGAGTATAATAGTTAAGGCGAACAAGAAAATTTCCAAAATAACAAAAACTGAACTAAATTAAAAACGTCATTAAAAACAGCGCACTCAGCTTTAGCAGTTGAGTGCGCTTATGTTTGGCTTAATTATTCAAAAATGATTCTACCCTATCTCCGACATTTTTTTGAAGATTTCGATAGAAAAACTGATAATCATAAATATGGTAAACTCCATCGGTAAAGATTGGAAGTGAAGCCGGATAATCCTCTTTATTTATATCCGTTACCTTCAGTGTACCTCTTTTGGGGTCGAGGTAAGCTCCGGTCAAATTTTTTATCTCTTTAGTAATTTCACCGTCGTAGTTTGTGAAACAAGCTCCGAGATTTAAGGATTTATCAGCATAAGTACTGTCTGTTTTCCAGTTCAGCGGGTTAATTCCAAGAGTAGAGCCCTCTACTATAACGGAACTTTGTATATCTTCTGCTTCGGTATTAAATGTAATTACCACGCCGGTATCCGTCTCACCTTGAGCAAGTTTTAAATGTGGATAATCCCGCGTTTCTTCCTCTGTAATTCCCCAACCAATAGCATATACGGCAACATTGTTATCAGCATATTCTTCCTCATCAAATAAGTCTTTTACCAGCCTTATTGACATATCAGCACCTTGAGAAAATCCGGCGAGGACATACGGTCTTCCTTCGTTATAGTTTTCCATATAGTAAATAAAAGCTTCCTTTACATCCTGATAAGCAGTTTCAAGGTATGGTTCTCTTTCCTCGGCAGTCATTTCATAAACCTCAAGTCCGGCCTGACGGTAATACGGGGCAAACATTCGGCAATTATCCTCATAAATGCCCTTTTCCATATTTAAGGCTCCTAAAAAGCTTTCCTTGCTAGCCGTATCAGTCAAACTCATGTTATGATCATCGTCATCTCCCGTAAATACAGTTGGACAGAGAATGAAAAGATCCGCCTCCATATTCTCTCCCTGAGCTAAATACGCCCAGTTTTCGGAATCTTTGTAAATTGACTCATCAACATCAGAAATTGAAGAATCGGCTTGTGTGCTTGTATTGATCTGCGACGAACTCTGAGAATCGTTTTGAGAACAAGCGGTAAGCGCCGTCAGAGAAATTATTAGTGCAAGTAATACACTAAGACATCTTCTTAGCATTTAATCACCTCTCAAATATTACACATCATTTTTTCAAAAGCTGCAAGGAAACTGACTTTGTAATCGCAATATTCATTCGGCATTTTGGTTTTATCTTCCGGGTCGTAAAGACAGGTAGTTATTCCTGCGTTTCTGCCGCCTTCCATATCCGCAGAAAGGGAGTCGCCAAAAATGATATATCGGCTTTTATCATAGTCCCCGATTTTTCTAAAACAGTAATCAAAGAACTCCTGTTTTGGCTTATTATAGCCTATGATATCAGAAATAAATACATCGTCAATAAATGGCAAAAGTCCGCTGTCCTTAAGACGTCCGCTCTGGGCAATCGCAGTGCCGTTTGTGGTAATGTAAAGCTTGAACTTTTTTGCAAGAGCCGAACATAGTTGCTCAGCTCCTGCCAAAGTTTTCCCGCAGGTGGACAAAAAGCTTAAATAAGTCTGATTAATTACCTCAGGGGGCGGAGCTTCTATCAATAAATTTTTCATCAGGTTTTCAAAGCGCAGGGTCATTAGCCTACTTTTTTCAATCTCTCCCCTCTCGAGGCATTTCCAGAGCCTGATATTCTCCTGTGAAAATCTATTATAAAACCCTTCATCAAACGGGAGATTGAATTTTTGCATTGTGCTTTTAAAGGCAAATTTTTCTGCATATGAAAAATCCAAAAGAGTCTGGTCACTGTCGAGAAAGATATATTTGATATTTTTCAGCTTATTCAAAATCAAGTCCCTCGCTGTTCATTATCCGCTTTCTTACAGCACGGTAATAGTATTCACGGCCAGTCTTATTTTTCAAGGCATTTATATATAAAATCGGATTTATATTCTCTCGGCTTCCAGCAGGAAGTGTGATTGAAAATAAAACTCCGTCAGAAGTATCTGTAAGAGAGTAATTAGTTAGATACGGCTTTAAATCAATATCCTTAATACCCTTCTTTGTCTTTTTCTGAGTTATAACAGCTTCGCCTCCAAGGATTTCATTAAACTTGTCGTATAACTCCTGAGAACATTGGTCGTCGCAGCTCAGATAAATCTCATAATTTGCCATAGATATGTCAGCTGGCTTCATAACAGGCTCCGCAGCTTTATATACCGATATACCATCCGGCAAACTCATATTTAAGAGTTCAGGAATAGAAGAAAGGTTAAAGCTTTCTTCCAAAAGGCGGATATCCATAGTTTCACACTCTCCGGAGAATCCTAGAGCCAGCGGTAGTGCAAAAGTGATGAACGGGTGTGGGTTAAATCCTTCAGTATGCCAAAGAGGAATCTTTGAGCGGTTAAAGGCATGAGTCATAACTTTGTTGAGGTCGAGGTGGGAAATATACTTAGACAAGCCCTCTTTTTTAAACCAAATTCTCACGTTTTTCAAAGCACACTCCCCCTTTCCATTGCGCTGCTCCGCAGTTACTGCATTTTTGGCGGCAGTTAGGTGTTGTTTCGTTATTATATGCCCTCTTACATTCTTCGATTAAAAAGGACTTTTTTATTCCGTAATTCAAATGATCCCACGGCAGAATTTCATCAAAGCTTCTCTGTCTATTAGCGTAAAACGCAGGGTCAATTCCGCACTCTTCAAATACCTCAAGCCATTTATCCAGGCTGAAAAAGTCACCCCAGCCGTCAAAAATCATACCTTTTTCAAAAGCTGATAACAATGCCTTGCAAAGCTTTCTGTCTCCGCGTGCAAAAACGGCTTCTACAAAGCTGGTTGAGGAATCGTGATAGTTGTAATTTATTTTTTTAGTAGTAATCGACTCCTTTAGATGCTGTTGCTTTTCTTTAAGCTCGTCTATTGTATTTTGCCCAAACCACTGAAATGGTGTAAAGGGCTTTGGAACAAAGCTTGCAGTGCTGAGTGTTACCTTAACGCTCTTACCCTTAACTCTCTTCTCGCTGTTATAATATACATTTACTACATTATGCCCGAGTCGAGCAATTCCTGCTACATCGTCAAGCGTTTCTGTAGGCAGACCTATCATAAAATAAAGCTTAATCGTCGTCCATCCGCCCGAAAAAGCAGTAGCGCAGGTGCTCATCAGCTCATCCTCTGTAACATTTTTATTTATAACATCTCTAAGTCGTTGGGTTCCAGCTTCCGGAGCAAAGGTAAGTCCGCTCTTTCTTACAGTTTTCAACTTTGAAAGAATCTCGTCTGAGAAACCATCAACCCGAAGAGAAGGGAGCGATATACTGACGTTTTCATCCTTAGACCATTTTGTAAGCTCATTTAACAACTCTTCGATTTTTGAGTAATCGCTCGAGCTGAGCGAGGATAG
>CAMMVF010000007.1 GCA_946500295.1 uncultured Clostridia bacterium
AGCCTGTAGTGGACTTTCACCACCTAGTTACTGCCCATTCTGGGCAAACTAATATAATGGGGGCTGATCGTTTGATCAGCCCCCATGTACTTTATTTAATTTTCAAATCAGTCCAAAGCTTTAGCAGATGAAATCCTCACCGCCGCAGTCTCCCCGACTGCGCCTTCCCCGGTTATATGATTTGAAGCATACTGTGTAACGGGATAAAATGTGACATACAGCTCCGCAACATCGCCGCTGATGGAAGCAACTGTTATCACGGTATCACCGTAGCCCTTGGGAGTGAGCTTAACAGTTGAGCCGTAGCGTGAAGCGGTGGCTACCGACGGGTTGCTGCTTTTAACGGTGTAGTAACTGAAATCATCGGCGCTCTTAGACATGTACGGAATGTAAATCGGTACGCCAAATTCAAGGTCTGTATCACCAAGTCTTTCGAGCACATATTCATCAAACATCGGGGTTACTGCTCTTCTGACCGTCACGGTAAAGCTGTCCTTTGCACCCGAATATTTCTCTGTTACGGTAATTGTCGCAGTGCCTGCGTCAATACCCACAAACCTCACGGTCGAGCCGTATCGAACCGCATAAACTACATTTTCGTTACTGCTGGTAACTGTGTAATTTTCAAACGGAGCAGCCGACTTAGGCATATAGCTCACCTGAGCGACCTCACCGGCTACAAGCTTGGCGGAATTGATGTAAATTGAGGGCTTAACGGGAGCTTTGCGAACCGTAACCTTCATACTCGACTTAACGCCGTCGCAAGCTGTGACCGTGACTGTCGCTGTGCCCGCCGACTTTGCCGTGAGCTTAACTGTTGAACCATATCGACCTGCCGAAACCACCTTGCTGTTCGAGCTTGTCACTGTGTAGAATCTGAATAAATCGGCTGACGCCTTCATGTATGATACCTGCTCGGTATCGCCGACAGTCATTGTAACAGATGACTTTGCAAGCTTAGGATTGACGGGGTCTTTGACCGTTATAACTATACTGTCCTTAGCGCCTGTAGTTATCTCTGTTACCGTAATAGTTGCCGTGCCGGACTTCAGCCCCGTGTATTTAACTGTTGAGCCGTAACGCCATGCCTTAACTACAGAAGCATCTGAACTTTCAATTATGTAGTTTGCAAACACTCCTGCTGAACGTCCCATATAGCTTAAGCTCATGGTTTCTCCCTTGCCTACTGTCGCCTGAGTGTTCTTGATACTCGGCACTGCCGGAGAAGGCAAGGTTGATACAAGGCTTCCAGCTTCTTGCGGCAGCTGTGCAGCCGACGTCGCCATTGGCGCAGCCGCACTCAGCGCCATCATTCCGGCAAGTATTATAGCCAGACATTTTTTGCGTTTTTTCTGTAAATTCTTTGCCATGAAAAATACCCCTCTCGTTTTAAATTGATATAATTTCTGTTACCGATATTGCATTGCGAATCCATGATTAAATTATATATTATTTTATATTAAAATTCAAGTCTTTTGTTGATTTTTTATATATTTGAATTTAATGCTATATTGGCTTATGCTCAAAGTTTTTCGCTGACAGTAATTTAAAACACTGTAACGCTTTATTACCGTCAAAACTACCTATGACAGTAGGATTCCCAGCGGTATTTTCAATGTTGCTTAGAGGTTACATCTGAATTTTTATTCAATTTGCGAGAAAACAGTTTACATTACCCTTTTACCCACAGTTTATTTTTAACCGGTTTACCATGACCAAAATAAATGGTTCGATCACCTAAACTACTTATTCTTTTAGCGCTTTCCAACATGGCGGTTTTATCGTGGTACAACATAGATACAGTAGGATAAAATATATTCATCAATGCATCTCCAACAATTAGATCTTTTTCTTCTACCTCTATTCCGATTGAGCCATTTGTATGACCCGGAAGTTCTATGATTTTTGCACAAACACCACAATTATTTAGTGTATCTCCTTCCTTAAGGAAAATATCAGGTTTGAATTTGGGAAGCTTATCAATGTTAAAACCTTTTAAAGAAGCCGATAGCACTATTTTTCCCAATAAAGTATCTGCACATAATGATTGGTTCATATTATTGGGAATCAAACCTTGATCCGCTTTGTGCATTGCAATAGGTGAATTAAGATATTTAGATAAAGCTGCCGCATTCTGAACATGATCGAGGTGTCCATGTGTGAGAATGATTAGAGTGATATCATACGGCTTACAAAAACTCAATATCTTTTCTCTATATTTTTCTTGGTGAGTATCTACCAATACTGCTTTTTCAACAAGGTAATATATAAAACAATGTATTAATTTATTGGATAAAATTACCGTAATCCAAAATAAGTTCAGGAAAATTGCAGTGTAATATAAACTTATTTGACTACCTCAACGCCGTATTCCGTCAGTCCAAAGAAAAATCTGCGCTGTATTTCATTATTGATTACCCTTACAGGCTTGAGCTGTCCGGAGGCAACGCCCTTTGAAATCATCAAGTCCCTATACAGCATATACGTTTCCGGCTCCAGAAAATTGAGCTTTGTGGGGCCGCAAATTCCCTTTGCCACCTTGTCGCCCATTGACGGGTTTGCCTCGGCAAGCTTCTGTTCCAGAACAAAGCGAATTTCCTTAGGGCGCAATCCCTCGGGTTGTTTTCCGATTTCCATAAAAAACAGATACCGGGCGGGCTTTGCGTCCAAATCCGGATACATCGAAAAGTCAATAAGCTCGAATCCGAGCTCCTTCGCCGTATTTTCTGCGGCTGAGCGCAGGGCAACCTCTGTAGTTTTCTCGCCCATAATACTTACCGTCTGGTCGATTCGATACAGAAATTGAATGGTCGGAGCATTGTGATGTTTTCCGGTAATCCGAACTGCATCCCTCATGCGGTAGCGATATAAGCCGGAGCAATTAGATATTATCAGCTCGTAGTCCTTACCTATCTCAACATCAGCCATGGTAACTATCTTTGAAAAATCGTCTCCCGCATCCAGAGGAAGAAATTCGTAGAATATGCTGTCAGGAATGACGACAGTATCCTCACATTCATTTTCGTATATTACTGAGAAAACTCCCTCAGAGGATACCAGCCCCCACTTCATCTGTATTATATCGTTGCTCATATAGCTTTTTAACCTGTCGGCATAGGCTTTAAAGCCGCCGGTGCCTATTCCGCCCAAAAAGCTCATTTTAGGCCATACCTTAGGCATAAACGGCTCGTCAAAGCCCTGTTTGAAGATCTCACGGAGTTGTGCGGCACGCTCGGGCATTGGCTTTATTTTTTTCAATAAGCTCTCTCGCCTCATCAGATATTTTAACTGACATATCAATTGTTCCTTTTTCGATATCATCAACAAGCATTTGCCAGTTGTTCTCAATATAACGCATCAACTCGAGAAAGAAGCTGTAGAATGTAACTGTAGCTCCTACTATATCCTTGTCCATAAGAGCGAACCGAGCGTGAAGATAACGGGTGTTTGTATTTGGCGCAGGAAACAATGCCTCACTCGGAGAAGAGTAAAGCTGAGCGGCTACCTTGCGAAGCTGATCGATCCACTTGACTGAAACGGCGCTGTAGGTTGCGCCGCATTTGAGCTTTGGAATTTCGACTGCGGATTCGGTGATTGCCATTGTTTTTCCGCAAAGGCTTGCATCGCCAAGCTTTGACCAAACGTAGCCGTCTAAATAACGGGTGATATATTTCATGAAAAGATCAAGAGCCTTGTCGGACATGGGGATTTTTTGGGGCTTGCCCATAGTTCCCGAGGATTTGTTGTAATGATTTACAGGATATGCGCAAATAAGATTGCTTTCTCCGTTTTCCGTCATACGCAGTATATACTCCGCATAATCGTCGTATCTGGTGACGGGGACGTTTTTTTGATAATCCTCTATGGAATGGATGTCGGCAAAATTGTATTTTTTGCCGTATTCGGTATCCTTATTGTCTTGGAGAAGCTGCATTAAAAAATCTTCGTTTCGCTTTGCCGGATCGCCCTTGAGCATTTCTTCAAACTCTTTATATACAGTATAACCGCTGACTGCTTCTTCGAGCTTGATTTTTCCGACCGGCGACAATGCATCCGCGTCAACATCTTTAAAATCAGTCATTTTATTCACTCCCTTCTTTGGCATTAATGCGCAAACTGCGCTTTGTAAAGCTTTGCATACTCACCGTCAAGCGCAAGCAGCTCCTCGTGATTGCCCTGTTCGACAATATGACCGTTGTGCATAACCAGAATAATATCCGCACCTCTGATAGTCGATAGCCTGTGCGCTATAACAAAGCTTGTTCTGCCTTCTCTCAGTCTGTTTATTGCTTCTTGAATAAGAGCCTCAGTTCTGGTATCGACCGAGCTTGTAGCCTCGTCCAGAATCAGTATGTTTGGCTTTAACAAAAATGCCCTGGCGATTGTCAAAAGCTGCTTCTCGCCCGCAGAAACGGCCGTTTGTTCATTATTTAAAACCGTTTTGTATCCGTCGGGAAGGGTTCGCACAAAGCTGTCAACAAAGGTAGCTTTGCAGGCTTCCAGAAATTCCTCGTCTGATACCTCTCTATCCTCAGGCAAGCCGTATTTTATGTTTTCCTCAATCGTTCCCTTGTATAGCCATCTGAGCCAGCTGAGTAAACGGCTGCTGGAACTGCCGTGCGTACTGAATAAACGCCTGTACGTCGCCTATGCTCATTGCTCCGCTTATGATATTGAATGCGCCGACAAGCGCAACGATAACATAATTCAGATTCGTAAGCAGACGTGACAGTGGCTGAATTAGATTAGAGATAACGGTAGCCTGAAACGCCGATTTGTACAATTCACCGTTTTGGCGGCGAAATTCCTCTGAAAAACGCTCCTCCTGCTTATACGCCTTGATAATATTATGACCATTGAAGCTTTCCTCTACGTTTGCGTTTATCTTGCCCATATACTGCCATTGCTTGGCAAACTTCGGTTTTGCCAGAGCCGTCACCTTTTTTATAATTATTCCCGACAGCGGGATGAGAATTATTGTGACAAGCGCTAACTGCCATGAAAGCGTTATCATCATCACAATCATTCCTATAAGCATTAGCAGATAATAAAAGAAATCTCCGCTGGTTTGATTGAGCGTCATCACGATATTGTCGATATCGTTTGTAGTGCGGCTCATTATATCGCCGCGCTGGTTTGTGTCGTAATAATTGAGCGGGAGCTTCCACAGCTTTTTCTCTACTGCGCCTCGAAGGTTGTATGCGATTTTTGATACGATACGCGCCGAAATTCTGCCCGCCATCCACTTTGAAACGAATTGCAGAATATATACCGCTACTGAAAGTCCAGCCCAGGTTGAAATAATTGCCAGTTTATACCGCCGAGCTCAAGACCGCTGACAATAGAGTCCGTAGCCATACCGAGCACTCTGGGACCTACCGACACAAATACGGAGGATATGATAAGCATAAAGAACATGAATACGCAGTCCCTTTTATGGGGGAGAAACAGACCGATAAGCCTCTTCACGGAGCCTTTTTTAAGCTTGTTTTTTGATTTTTTCATTTGCTCGCCTCCGTTTCTTCGGACGGCTGCGTAGAGGCAATTTCCTGATATGTAGCGCAGCGCTCCAACAGCTCCTCGTGGGTTCCTATATCTTCTATTTCACCGTTATTCATAACTATGATCTGGTCGGCGTCCATAATCGAGGTTATTCGCTGAGCTACCACTATCACCGTAGCGTCAGAGGTGATCTCCTTTAATGCTCTGCGCAAATTTTTGTCTGTATACTGCTATTTCTTCTTGTCATAGTGTAAACCTCCATAATGATGTCTTTACTCTACACCATTATGGAGGTTTACACAAATTTGGGCTGATGTCACAAACATCAACAGCCGCTAATCTCAACATAATTTATATACTGACCGGAATATTAATTTTATAGCTCCAACATCCTATGGCCTTTCCATTTTCGTTTATCGTCTCTGAAAAAAATTCCTCAAAGCCGTTGCGTTTGTAAAACAGACGGTTCGGCTCGGTGTTTGTATTCAATGTCAGCAATCCGCCTCCGTTGTCCGCAATATACGGGAAGATACACTCGTTTAAAGCTCTCCTGCCTATTCCACGCCCTTGAAGCTTTGAATCCACTGCAAACAAGGCGAGATAATACTTAGGGTCGGGAAGATTGTGGCAGGGAGCATCTCCTCTTTCGCTCATTTTGAAAAATCTGCGAACCTTTGAAAAACCGCAGCTTAGATACAGCCTCCACCAGCCGGACAAAAGCATATCAAGCCTTCCCGGGCGTTTATCATGAGGCGAATCGAGTACCGCCATAGCCGCCGGTGCGCCTTCCTCCTCAATCAAATAGAGCGAGCCACGACGCTGACTTGAGTTGAGCCACGCTGAAAACAAGGCTGATAAAAAGCGCTCTTTCTCCTGTTCATTGTCGCAGAACACCGAAAAATAACGATAATCCCAAAACGAACGCTTTGCCATCTCTGTACAGAGTTTAACCTCGGATTTTTCAGCTTTTCTGAAATTAAGCACAGTTTTCACCCCATATCGTTTTTACACTACTTACGTTCAGGCTTGCTTTTTGTTAGCTCGTAACTCAAATCTATGAGGGGAAATATTTCCTCCTCATCCACGCTTCCATCCAAAGCGGCGGTTATCCAGCTGTCCTTGTTCATGTGATAAGCCGGGAAAAATCCCTGCCTTTGTCTTAAATCACCGATGAGAATGGGGTCGGATTTCAGATTAATTACATCAATCTCCCCCTCGCCGTCAAGCCCCAGTCTTTTGCAGGGCAGTCTCATTATCAAAGCAAACCATTTTTTGTTGTCCTCATGTCGAAGCACGGCGGATTCATCATCGTTTTGCCACGGATAATCAGGCTCAACCGAGTATTTACTCTGCGCATATTCAAATACCGTCTGTCTTAAGCTGTTTATATTATCCTCTCTCATGTGTAAACATCCACCCCTTGATTTTTGATATCAGAGCAAAACAGAGAAAGGCTATCAGATTTACAATAACTATTGTCGCTCCCGTCGGGGTTTCAAGAAAATAGGACGTAAATATCCCTACTATAAAGCAGAGCACAGACACGACTGCAGAGCAGATTATCACGCTTTTATATGTTTTGCAAAGGCGCATTGAGGTGAGCGCCGGAAATATAATCAGGCTAGAGATTAACAGAGTGCCCATTATACGCATGCCTATAACTATTGTCAATGCGGTTAGCAGAGCGATGAGCATATTATAAGCTCCGCTGTTTACTCCGGTAGCCTTTGCGAAGCCCTCGTCAAATGTAACTGCAAATATCTTGCTGTAAAATAATACAAACACCGCCAAAACCACGGCAGAAAGGCACAAACTCATAACAACGTCCTGTGGGCTTGCAGCCAAAATACTTCCGAAGAGATAGCTGTTCAAATCGGTGTTCATACCGTTGCCTACAGTAGCTATCACTACACCTATCGCCAAGGCGGCGCTTGAGATTATGGCTATGGCGGAATCTCCCTTGATTTTGCTGTTCTCACTGAGGCGCAAAAGCAAAAAAGCCGCAATTACAACCACGGGCACCGCAACCCACAGCGGCGTCCAGCCAAACGCCGAGGCTATGGCCAGCGCACCGAAGCCGACATGGGAAAGACCGTCTCCAATCATAGCATAGCGCTTGAGCACGAGGCTGACGCCGAGCAGGGCGGCGCAAAGCGCAACGGGTATGCCGACTATCAAGGCTCTCTGCATAAAAGAAAAAGAGAGCATTTCTATTATTTCGTTCATTCTCTGCCACCCCCATTTGATTTTAAATAGCTGTGGATATGACTTTGGTCGTGGTGGAAAGCGGCGTGAGCTTCACAGCCGTCGCAGTGGCAGTTATGATAGAGAAAGCGGCTGCCAAGCTCGCTGTGGGTATAATCCTCGGTAGTGCCGAAAAAATCCTCGTTATTGCTCAGGTGGAGAATATGGTCGGCGTGGTCAACAGCCGCAACTATATCATGCGACACCATGATTATAGTTATGGAACTTTCTTTATTCAAGGCACTTATAAGTCGGTACATCTCTGACGATGCCAAGGGGTCAAGACCCGTTACCGGCTCGTCCAAAATCAGCAGCTTGCTAGTAGCGCAGAGCGCCCTTGCCAGCAGCACTCTCTGCTGCTGACCGCCGGACAGCTCTTTATAGCAGCGATTTTTCAGCTCGAGTATTCCAAGCCTTTCCATATTGCCGAGAGCCGCCTGTCTGTCGGCATGGGAATAAAAGGGCAGCAGCCCTCGTTTATTAAGCCTGCCCGACAAGACGACCTCGTACACTGAAGCGGGGAAGTCCCTCTGTGCTCCCGACTGCTGTGGCAGGTAGCCTATCTCATTTTTCTTCAAGCCGTCCGAGTAGATTATCTCTCCCCCCGTTACGGGCTTTAAGCCCAGCAGTCCCTTCATCAGCGTTGACTTGCCCGAGCCGTTTTCCCCGACTATGCACAGGTAGTCTCCGCTGTTCACAGTGAAGCTTAAGTTGTCAAACACTGCGACGCCGTCATAGCTCATGCTTATATTTTTACACTCTATTATAGACATTTTTCCTCCGTTTAGTTTTAGCTGTAGGTTTGCGTCTTGGTTTAGCCGTATATTTTTGTGCACTGCTCCATACAGACGTACAGATAAAGCCGTGCGCTAATAATTACAAAAGGGCGTGTATCCACGCCCTTTTAGTATAGCATTATTTTAAACTATGTCAAATCGAAAATACGGCTTATGCCTTTGCAGTCTTTGCCTTTTTCTCCTTTTTGTGGTTTTCCCAAACAACCCACAGCGGAGAGGCTATGGCTATTGTGGAATAGCAGCCCGAGATAATACCTATCATAGTCGGGAGCGCAAAGCTTACAACCGAATCCAGGTTAAATATTATTCCGACCACCAATACGCAAAGTATTGCAAGGAAGGTACAAACAGAGGTCATAACTGTTCTTCTGATAACCTGAGTCATACTGATATTTGTAAGTTCTGCAAGCTCTACTCTGCCACCGAGAACTTTCCTGTTTTCTCTGATTCTGTCGTAGATAACTATCGTATCATTCAGCGAATAACCGAGAATCATAAGTACAACGGCGATGAAGTTTCCGTCCAGCGGCATCTGCATGATTACATAAAGGAAGTAAATCATCAGCACATCGTGAGCAAGCGCAACCAGCGCCATCATGCCGGCAGCCAAACCGCCGATCTTTCTGAATCTGAACGCCACATAGATCACCATCAGCACGCAGGCAATAGCAACCGCCACAATACACTTGAGGAAGAACTTCCAGCCCATTGTGGATTCAACCGAGTTTGACTCACTGTACTGGAAATTGTTGTCGGGGAATGCCTGGGTCAAAGCTTCGGTCACTGCCTTCTGCTGTTCAAAGCTGATTGAATCAGTACCTGTAAACTGGAGGGAAACAACGTAGCTGTCATCTGTGTTTTCCTCACCCGCTATCATATTCTTTGAAATTGAAAACGAAATCGCATCATCGGGAACTGCCGCCTGAGCCACATCCTTGAGGTGCTCCTCGTCAACGGCTCCTGTGTAGCTGTAATTAACTATTGTACCACCGGTAAACTGAATATCAAGTTGGGTGCCGAAAATGATGTTGCAGATAATACCAATAACAAAAATTGTTATTGAAATGCCAAAGAATATCTTTCTCTTTCCTACAAAGTCGATGACCTTTGCCGGAGCTGTGCTTACTGCCTTGTTCATTTGCCAACACCTCCATACATCCACTTTTTGCGGAAGATTTTAAAGCCTGAAATTGACTTTAGCATCAATCTCGAAGCAAAGACGCCCATTATAAAGTTGGCTATAACACCCATGAGCAGGCTGTAGCCGAAGGCGTAAATAGTACCTGTGGTGGACTGACCGAAGATACCCGAGAGAATGTTGGTCGGACCGAAAACAAGCATAAGTATCAATGCGACTATGATAACAGTGACGTTTCCGTCAAAGATAGCCGAGAAACTACTCTTTGAACCTTTATCAATAGCAGTGTCGATCGTCTTGCCTGAGCGAAGCTCCTCTCTGATTCTGTCGGCGGTGATGATGTTTGCATCAACACCCATACCAATAGAAAGAATCATACCGGCAATACCGGGTAGAGTCATTGTAAAGCTCGGGAATATCGGGAAAAATCCTGAAGTTGTCATTACCATAATACCGACCTGACCGATTAGGCAGATAGACGCGATAAAGCCGGGCAGACGGAACATTACAATCATAATAATGATAATGATAACAAGCGCTGCGATAGCCGCATAAGCCATAGCTACAAGCGATGAAGAACCGAGCGTCGGGCTGATAGTACCGAAGCTTGCGGTTTCAAGGCTGAACGGCAGTGCACCCGCGTTTATCTTGTTGGCAAGGTCGGTTGCCTCCTGGGCTGTAAAATCGCCTGTAATGCTTGCCTGACCGTTGGTAATTACATCGTCTACAGTCGGGGCGGAAAGCATTATGTCATCCATCCAGATAGACACCGTTTGATCCTGATACTCAGTGGTAATCTCCTCAAAAATTGAGGCGTCCTTGAGAGTAAGGTAAACAGCGTATGACGTTGAGGTAGAGCTCGAGGTATCAAGCCCTGCCTGAGCGCTCTCTACATTGCTGCCGTCCATCAAAATCTCCTCTGTATCGCCTGTGGGGGTTTGGTAGACGGTCTCGCCGTTTGCGTCAAGCCCTGTGCTGGCGTAAGAGTTTCCGGGGCGGAAGGTAAGCTGCGCTGTAGCGGAAATCTCCTCTATAGCCGCCTCGGGGTCGAAATCAGCCTCGTCTTCCTTCCACGGGAAGCGTACAATAATGCGGTCGGACGAGCTGTCAGCATACAGCTCGTAGTCTGTAATGTTGTTAGCAACAAGCCTTGTTTCAATTACCGACTTTGCTGCTTCGATTTCTTCATCGGTGGCATCCACATCATCGGCGGGCTTAAAGGTAGCCTCAACTCCGCCCTTGATGTCGATACCCCAGCGAATATCATTTACACCCTTGACCCATGTCGTATTAATGTCGCCATACTGAGTTGTAAATCCAAAGATTGCAAAATAACTCAGTGCAAGGATAATAACCGCAACGATGAAGAATACGGGTTTTGACACTCTTTTCATGTGTGTGTATCCTCCAATACTGAATATCGCTCCGCAAAAAACGAAACTCTGTCAGTTCGTTTTTTAACGGACATAACAGAGTTAATTATACGTTTTTTGAGACAAGTTGTCAATCGAATAGCATTTATATTGCTCTAATTTTCGCAAATTTTGTACATTTGCAATATATTAATTCAAAATTATTGTGCAAGCAATTTCTCGACCGCAGCAAGCTTGACGCTCAGGCAGAACAAATCCATGGCAATCTCAAGCTCGGATACAGGCGGATAAGTCGGAGCTATTCTGATATTGCTGTCGTGCGGGTCTTTGCCATAGGGGTAAGTAGCTCCTGCTCCCGTGAGTACAACTCCGGCTTCACGACAAAGCTCAACCACCCTCTTGGCACAGCCGTCGGGTACGTCAACGCTGACGAAGTAGCCGCCGTTCGGCTCAAGCCAGCTTGCCACTCCCAGTCCGCCAAGCTGAGAATTCAACTTTGAAACCACTACCTCGAATCTTGGAGCTAAAACCTCCTTGTGCTTTCTCATGTGCGCTTTTACACCGTTTGCATCCTTGAAAAAGAGCACGTGGCGTAGCATATTGAGCTTATCATAGCCTATGGTCTGGAACTGATATCTTCTCTTGAAGATAGCCATGTTATTCTTTGAACACGCCATAGCAGCCACACCAGAGCCCGGGAAGGTGATTTTTGAGGTTGAGGCGAATAAAATCGGCAGGTCTTCGCTTCCGTACTTTTTACACTCGTCTACAATACTCAAAAGCTTATCCGGAGTGTCCGTAAGGTCATGTACGCAGTATGCGTTATCCCACATAATGCGGAAGTCCTTAGCCGCCGGGCGGAGTTTGGCGAAGCGTGTAACAGTTTCATCCGAATAGGTTATGCCCTGCGGGTTAGAATATTTCGGTACACACCAAATACCCTTTATCTTCTCATCACTGCTTACCAATGATTCTACCATATCCATATCGGGACCGTTCGGCGTCATCGGCACGGGAATCATCTCGATATTAAAATACTCCGTAATGCCGAAGTGACGGTCGTAGCCGGGAACGGGGCAGAGAAACTTTATACCGCCCTGCTTTTCCCAAGGCTCACAGCCCTCAAAGCCTGCGTGCATCAAACAGGCAACAACGTCAAACATCATATTAAGGCTTGAATTGCCGCCTACCATGATATTTTCGCTGTCGCACTCGAGCAGCTCGGCAAAAATAGCCTTCATTGACGGGATTCCGTCAAGTATACCGTAGTTTCTGCAATCCACCCCGTTTACAACGCACTGCTCCTTATTATTAAGAACAGTGAGCATATCCAGCGACAAATCAAGCTGCTCGCTGCCGGGCTTTCCTCTGGACATATCGAGCTTAAGCCCGCGGGATTTAAACTCGTCATATTCCTTTTGCAGTTTGTCCTTTTCCGATAAAAGCTCCTGCTTACTCATATTTTCATAGCTCGCCATATAAATTTCTCCTCATAAAAACTTCAATATTGTCATTGCACTAAGGAGTATTTTAATACTCTCAGACAAAAAATGCAAGCTGTTTTGTCAAATCCTGCATTTTCATCATTTTACGCTGTCTAAACACAGGGTATTTCGGTATATTTTACTGGTAAAGCTGCAATCGAGGAATATATGCGCCTACAAGCCAATGGAAAAAGGCTTGACCGAAACTTTTTCGTCCTACGTTCGCCTTCACTTCTGTCGTTTAAATTTGCACCAATCTATACTCTCTGTCTTTCCATTACTTTTGCTCGTTATAAAACTGTGCGAAACTCGGGGAACTAACCTTAAGTCTCGCACAGGCCACTTTAATTCTAAAGCCGTAGGCTTTCCACAACCGTGCCACCGCACCGCCAGGTGCGATATCACCGGCGAAGCCCCTCGCCTTAGCCTTTTTCTATCGACATAGTAGCATAAGCGTTAAGGCTCAAATCCGCTACATTGCCCGAGAGATACTCATAATATCCCTGAGAGCCGACCATGGCGGCATTGTCTCCGCACAGTGATTTATCGGGCATATACAGCTTTATCCCCTTTTCATCACACAGCTTAAGCATATTGCGGCGCAGCAGAGTATTCGCCGAAACTCCACCAGCCAAAACTATGGTATTTGCAGAGAAGTCACACGCAGCCTTCATTGTATTGTCTGTCAAACAGTCCACAACTGCCTTTCTGAAGGATGCGGAAAGATCCTCCACAGGCAGGCTTTCGCCCTTTTGGGAGGCGTTGTGAATTAAATTGATAACGGCGGTTTTCAAACCGCTGAAGCTGAAATCATACGGGCTGCCCTGAACCACGGGGCGAGGGAGCTTAAATGCGTTTTCATCTCCACTTTCAGCGACTGCATCCAAATGTATTCCGCCCGGATACGGCATACCCATAGTTCTTGCAGCTTTGTCAAAAGCTTCTCCTGCGGCGTCGTCACGGGTTTTGCCGATAATCTTCATCTTGGTGTAGTCCTCCACCATAACTATATGGCTGTGACCTCCGCTGACCACCAGGCAAAGAAACGGCGGCTCGAGCTCGGGGTGGCAAAGATAATTTGATGCTATATGGGAGCGCAGATGGTGAACGGGAACTACGGGCAGCCCTGTGGCAAGCGACAATCCTTTGGCGTAGTTCACTCCGACAAGCAAAGCGCCTATAAGCCCCGGGGCATAAGTTACAGATATCGCCTGTAAATCCTCGTAGCTGCATTTCGCCTTCTCAAGCGCCTCATCTACCACTGCTACTATAGACTCGCAGTGACGGCGGGAGGCTATCTCGGGCACTACTCCGCCGTATAGCTTGTGCTCATCTACCTGAGATGCGACCACCGATGAAATTATCCTTCTTCCGTCCTCGACAACGGCTGCCGCCGTCTCATCGCAGGAGCTTTCTATTGCAAGAATCTTCATTTTATGTAAACTGACTCCTTTCACTAAAGGCGTTTTGTAAATCGCTGCAAGCATAGACGGACTTAACCGCAAGCCTAAATAACTAAAACAGTATTTCGGGACTAACCCTGAGATTTAAAATACAGCGTCATGATAAGCCCGTCCTCCTTAGGTTCATTATAAAACCCGGGTCTTAATCCCACACGTTCAAAGCCGAGGACGGTATAAAGTGAAATCGCCGCTTTGTTGCTCGGCCTCACCTCAAGCGAGATAAAGCTCATGCCTAAGTCACGAGAAAAATCGCAGGCATGGCCCAAAAGCAACCGTCCCACCCCGCACCGCCTGTATTCAGGCGCAACGGCCAGATTATCTATATAGCACTCGTCGGCGGCGCAGTACATACCTGTATATCCGACAACTTTTCCCATACTTTCAGCCACAAAAAAATGCGAGCAGGGGTTTTCAACCTCCTCTAACAGGGAGCTTTCGCTCCACGGCCTTGAAAAACAGGCTTTCTCTATATCTGCTGTCTGAGATATGTGGGAGCGGTTCATTTCTCTGATTTTAAATTCAAGCTTTTCCTTCATTGTTTTCCTTTATCAAAGCAATAAGCTTTGTCATCTCTCGACTAATCTGTGCGCTGCACTCGTCGTAGATTTGCTGTGAGCCGCCGAAGGGGTCGGGGATATTAATCACATATATCTTATTTTTAGGCACCCCCAGATTCATCAGCATATTTGCATGCTCCATTGTCATAGCTACAAACAGGTCAACGCTGTCAAGCTCTACCCTTCTTATGCTTGAGCTGCTGTGCCCGCTTAAATCTACGCCCATCTTTTTTAATGCTTCCACCGCTTCAGCTGAAGCTTGTCTGCCCTCAGTACCGACTGCTATTCCTGCGCTTTTGGCATTGCAATCCAGCCCTGCGTTTTGAGCCATGCTCTGAAATATGGCCTCAGCCATCGGACTTCTGCAGGTATTTCCTGTGCAGACAAACAAAATATTCTTAATATTTCCCATCATTATCCCTCATATAAATATTTATTAATTCTTTGCGTCGTACCAGCTAAAGCCTATTGACGCATCCGCTACCAGTGGGACGTTGAGCGTTGCCGCCTTCTCCATCTCTTCTTGTAATATCATAGCAGCCTTCATGGCTTCCTTCTGCGGCGCTTCCACTATCAGCTCATCATGTACCTGCAAGATAAGTCTCGACTCCATATTTTCATCGTGAAGTCTCTGCTCAACCCTTATCATGGCTATTTTTATAATATCAGCTGCAGTGCCCTGAATCGGCATATTTCTGGCTACTCTTTCGCCAAAGGAGCGAGTGTTGTAGTTGCTCGAGCGCAACTCTGGCAAATAGCGGCGGCGACCGTACTCAGTACTGACATAGCCCGTGCGCTTGGCTTCGTCAACAACCCTGTTCATATACTCCGCCACACCGCTGTAGTGACTCAGGTAGGATTTAATATAGCTGTCCGCCTCACGCACCGTAACACCGATATCTTTGGATAATGAGTAAGCCCCAATTCCGTAAACTATACCGAAGTTTACCGCCTTTGCCCTGCTTCTCATTTGAGAATTTACCATATCAAGCGGCATACCGAAAACCTGAGACGCCGTGATAGCGTGGATATCGTCGTTATTTTTAAATGCGGCTATCATATTTTTGTCATTAGAAATTGAGGCGAGCACCCTAAGCTCGATCTGAGAATAATCCGCATCGACCAACACACAGCCCTCACGGGCGATAAAAAACCGCCTCATCTCCCTGCCTCTTTCGGTGCGAACCGGTATATTCTGTAAATTAGGCTCAGTAGAGCTAATTCTGCCTGTCCTGGTTTCGGTCTGGTTAAAGCTGCTGTGGATTCTTCCGTCAGAGGCTATGACCTTGAGCAAGCCGTCGCAGTAGGTTGACTTGAGCTTTGACAGGCTGCGGTAATTTAAGATTTTGTCAATAACCGGGTGGTAGGGTCGCAGATTCTCTAAAACCTCAGCACTTGTAGAATAGCCTGTCTTTGTCTTTTTGGCTGCCGGGAGCATGAGCTTTTCAAACAAGGCAGTGCCGAGCTGTTTAGGGGAATTGAGGTTAAATATATAGCCCACGTCGTCATAAATGGAGTTCTCGAGTGTGTCAATTTCCTTCTCAAGTCCCTTTCCGTACTCTTCTATTCCCTGCTTGTCAACGGCAAAGCCTCGAAGCTCCATTCCCGCCAAAACCTTGGACAATGGAATTTCAATATCGTAAAGCAGCTTCTCCTGGCCGTTATCCTTTATCTTCCGTGACAATTTCTCGCTCAGTTTCAGTATCTGAGCTGCCGCTTCCGCCGTTTTATTATCCGACTCGAGCTGAGGTGAGGGCACGGCATACTCACCCATCAGTCTTTCCCTGTCATAGGAATTGGCAGAAGGATTTAACAGGTAGGCTGCAAGCGAGGTATCGAAGTCAGGAGATTTTAGCTGTGCGCCAAGCTCAAGCGCCAGCTTAAACAGCGGCTTCAAATCATCGCTCAAGATTTTTATCCCGGAATCAAACAGGGAGGTGTAAAAATCATTGTCGGCAGGGCTTACCAACAAAACCCTGTCGTCAAAGGCTAAGGCTGCACCATCCTCATCATAAGCTAAAGCCACACGTTGAGCCTTTTTTGCAAGCTGCAAAGCTTGAGCTGCACTTACGCTCTCAACTGAAAAGCTTGAACATTTATCATCACTGTCGGCACTATCAAACACAGCTGCGTCAAGCCCGAGCTTTTTCATAATGGAGAAAAACTCAAGCCTTGTCATCAGCGCTGCGGCGGCCGCTCTGTCAGGCTCCGCAGGTATATAATGCTCAAGCTCTGTATCAATCGGCGCATCACAGTTTATCTCACCGAGCTTCAGGCTCATGTAGGCGTTTTCCTTGTCGGCAATGAGCTTTTTTCTCATTGCAGGCTTGATTTCGGGACTGTCGATATTTTCATACACACCGTCAAGACTTTTAAAGCTGCGTATAAGGCTCTGAGCGCCCTTCTCGCCTATTCCCTTAATTCCCGGGATATTGTCTGAAGTATCGCCCTGTATCGCCTTTACATCAATCAGCTGTCTCGGGGTTACTCCGTACTCCTCGAGTATTCTCTGCTCATCATACATCCGAACGTCGGGTCTGCCCATCTTAGTTGCGGCAAGTCTTACAGTTACATTTTGTGAAATAAGCTGGAAACTGTCCCTGTCTCCTGTGGCAAGCACACAATCCGCCCCCGCCTTTTCACAGGCTTTTGCGAGCGTACCCAAAATATCGTCGGCCTCATATCCCTCACACTCGACTATTTTATACCCGAGCTTTTGGAGCAGCTCCTTAATCAGAGGAAGCTGAGACGCGAGCTCCTGCGGCATTGGCTTGCGCCCTGCCTTGTATTCCGAGTACAGCTTATGGCGGAAAGTGGGAGCCTTTAAATCAAACGCTATCGCCACGGCGTCCGGGTTTACGTCCTCGTTTATCTTCATAAACATCGTCATAAAGCCATATACCGCATTTGTAAAGGTGCCGTCCTTAGTGGTCAGCAGCTTGATTCCGTAAAAAGCACGGTTTAAAATACTGTTGCCGTCAAGCACAAGTAGCTTCATATTAACCTCACATTTCTCTATGGAGCAGCGTAGAAGCGCTCACTATCTCATTGTCCTTTATATACACTCTTGCAACCCTTTTGCCGACTATGCAGGTAACTTCGTAATTTATAGTGCCTATCCACTTAGCCACCTCATCAGCCGTAGGAGCGTTTTCGGTTTTTCCGAAAATTACCGCAACATCTCCGATTTTCACATCGTCTATGCCGCCTATATCCACCATCATCTGATCCATGCAGATCCGCCCCCTTATCTTAGCCCGCTTACCATGGAGCAGCACCCAGCCGTCCTTTGCTATCGAGCGGACATAACCGTCTGCATAGCCTATCGGCAGGGTAGCAAGGGAGGTTTCGCCCTCGGTCTCAAAGGTTCTGCCGTAGCTTACGGTAGCGCCCGCAGGGACAGTTTTAACATGGGAGACAGCCGACTTTACCTCCATTACGGGCTTGAGCTTCAATGGATTTTTCACCTTACCCGAGGGGGAAAGCCCGTAAAGTATTATCCCCGCCCTGACCATGTCGAGGTGCGTCTGCGGATAATCCTCAATAGCGCCGCTGTTAGCGCAGTGGCGGATTTTAAAGCTCACACCCCTTTGCTCCATAGCCGATATCGTCCGCATAAAGCGGTCAAACTGCCTTTTGGTAAAGTCCTCGCCCATATTACCCTCGTCGGAAACCGCAAAGTGGGTGAAAACCCCCTCAGTCTCGAAGGCAGGCATGGTGCAGATTTTCACTCCGTCTTCGACTGCACATCTACACTCCTCATCGCTCTGGCATAGCAGCCCTATCCTGCTCATTCCCGTATCCAGCTTGAGATGAATTTTTATTTTCACGCCGCTTTTTTCAGCGCTGCGATTGAGAGCCTCAGCATAGTCAAGGGAGTAAACAGCCTGAGAGATATTATTTTCCGCCAAGGTTTTGGCACAGTCTGCGGGGGTGTAGCCCAAAATCAATATCGGCCTGCTTATACCTGCGTCTCTCAGCTGCATAGCCTCCTCTATATTAGACACGGCAAACCAATCCGCCCCGAGCTTTTCATAAAGTTTTGACAGCATCACCGCACCGTGTCCGTAGCCGTCCGCTTTGACAACACAGCACAGCTTAGCCGAGCCGGAAATCCTGCTTTTTATCTCATTATAATTATGGATCGCACAGTCCAGATTTATTTCAGCCCAGCTTCTCTTAATAAAATCAGTCATCCTCATCCTCCGATTGAATCTCAATTCCTTAAATATACATTATATTACCAAACCACCTAACCGTCAATCCGAGACAGGTAAAAGTTCACTTATAAGTATATCGGCGATGAAAAAATAAGTCTGTTTGATAAGCATTTAAAGCGTTCAGGCTAAGGCGCAAGCCGATACCGCCGAGAACACCGTGTTAAATGCAAACATTATACTATTTTATTCTTCTTATTTTTAGAAAATGGGTCATATCTATTTTTAACGCAGAATATCTCCTAAAATAATCCCACTCTAATTGTAAATTAAGGCGATATTTGGTATAATGTACAAATATAGGCAAAGCTAAAATTAAACAAAGCCCGTAAACTAAGAATTTACAGCTTTTTTTATTATATTTACTTATTATAATACAGGAGATTTTTTATGAGAGCTTTTTTCGTAATTTTAATATGTAAGCTTTTAAAATTTATCGGCGGGGTAATCGGCAGAGGCAGCTCGCTTCCGGGGCAAATAGCCTTAAAGCTCTACCCCGGCATACTCGGCAAAATCAAGCTTCCGAGCTATATAATCGCCGTAACCGGCAGCAACGGCAAAACCTCCACCGTAGAGATGATAGCCCACATCCTGCAAAATAACGGAAAGACCGTAGCTTGGAACAGAGAGGGCTCTAACCAAATCGAGGGCGTTACCACCTTAATTTTAAGCTCCTGCACCCTCGGCGGCAGGATGAAAAGCGACATACTCTTGATTGAATCGGACGAACGCTACGCCCGCTATACCTTCTCATATTTTCATCCGACCCATTATGTAATGACTAATTTATATCGTGACCAGCTCACGAGAAACGGTCATCCGCAGTGGGTATATGAGGCCTTATCGCATAGTATTCACAATGATACACAGCTCATTTTAAACGCCGACGACCCCCTAATCTCAAAATTTGGTCAGGGCAGGGAGGACACTCTCTACTTCGGCTTAGACAAGCTCAAAACCTCCATTAATTACAACGACGGAGTTTATGACGACGGAATTTACTGCCCTCTTTGCTTCGGCAAAATGGAGTACGACTATTACCACTACAACCACATCGGCTCTTATCACTGTACCGCCTGCGGTTTCCACCGCCATGACACGAGCTTCACCGTGACAGACGCCGATATGGAGAAGAAAATCATACAAATCGACGGTAAATATACTATCCCGCTTGCCTTTACGGGAATGTACAATATCTATAACATTCTCGCTGCATATTCGGCGTGCAGAGTAGCGGGAATATCCGGGGATAAAATCGCAGACAGTATCGGGAATTACATGCTCAAAAACGGCAGAATAGTCGGCTTTAATCTCGGCGACCACGAGGGCGTGATGCTCACTTCAAAGCATGAAAACTCTGTGTCCTATGACCAGTCGTTGAAATATATACGCAGCACAAAAGACCGGTGCAGCGTAATTGTGATTGTTGACGCTGTCAGCCGCAAGTACTTCACCGGCGAGACCTCGTGGCTTTGGGATATCAACTTCGACCACCTGGACTGTCCTCACGTTGAAAATATTTACCTCAGCGGAACTTACGTAAACGATTTGGCATTGCGCTTTTCTTTCACTGATATTCCCTCTGAAAAAATCAAACCAATAGCCGACATTCAGCAGTGCGTTGACTATATTAAGTCGAGCGGAAACGAAAAGCTGTACTGCGTCACCTGCTTCTCTGACAAGGACAAGCTTCTGAGCAGGGTTGAGACGCTTTGAGGAGGTAAGGCACATTATGAAAGTAAAAATTCTTCATTTATATAACAATCTTATGAATCTCTACGGCGAGTACGCTAACATCTCTATACTCTGCCGGCATTTAAGTGAGCAGGGAGTTGAATGTGAGATAATTAAAAGCGACAGCTGCGAAGGGTTTGAGTTGTCAGACTTTGACTTCATTTACGTCGGCAGCGGTACAGAGGCAGCTCAGGAGAGAGCTGCGGCTGATTTAATAAGGAAAAAAGACGAGCTTTTGAGCTGCGCTGCAGCGGGCACAGTAATGCTGTTTACCGGAAACTCCTTTGAGCTGCTCGGCAGCAAAATCACGGAAGACGACGGAAAGGTACTTGAGGGTATAGGGCTTAAAGACTTTGAAACAAAGGTAAGTTACAAAAAGCGCTACACGGGCGATTGCGTTTGCTCATGCAAATTCATCGAGAAACCATTTGTCGGCTTTATAAACAAGGGCAGTCAAACCTTCGGAATTACCGAACCTTTATTTCAAATGCAAATGGGAGAGGGAAACAGCGAGGGTGATAAGGGCGAGGGCT
The DNA here is from genome assembly GCA_946500295.1 of uncultured Clostridia bacterium. Taxonomy (GTDB): domain Bacteria; phylum Bacillota; class Clostridia; order Oscillospirales; family Acutalibacteraceae; genus UBA7067. Next base: position 21,043 of record CAMMVF010000007.1, read on the forward strand.
TTCGCCAATACAATGTTTTCGGCACCCATCTCATCGGCCCTATTCTCGTAAAGAACCCGCATTTCACTAAATATATAATTGAGCTCTTAACGAAGGGCGATAAGCATTTTTCATACACTGACAAGTTTAGCCCCTATGAGCAAGGCTCATACGAGATTACCCTCAGAGAGCTAAATAAGAGAATGAACACATAAAATAAATTTGATTGGAGAGTCATCTCTTGGATAATAACTATCAAAACTCGGAGCTTGAAAAGCTTGAGGGTGAAGTTGAAGACATAATATATAGAAACAGCGAAAACGGATACACAGTTTTAGAGGTTAACTGTGCAGGGGAGCTTTTTACGGCTGTCGGTATTATGCCGCTGGTCTCAGTCGGGGAGGCTTTGTCAATGCTCGGCAGCTTTGTCAACCATCCCTCCTACGGTCAACAGTTTTCGGTAAAGGTCTGCGAGCGGAGTATGCCTCAGGGAGCTGCTGCCATATTAAAATATCTGTCCTCCAGGGCAATTAAGGGCGTAGGTCCTCAAACAGCAAGAAAGCTTGTTGAAAACTTTGGCGACAGCACCTTAGACGTAATCGAAAACGAGCCCGAGCGGCTAACCGCTATCAAGGGAATAACCCTGGAAAAGGCGAAACAGATGAGCGAAGAGCTGAGCGGTCATTTCGGAATAAGACAGCTCATGGCAAAGCTCCAAACCTACGGCGTGCCGCCCCAGTGCGTTGTCGAGCTGTGGAGGGAATACGGAAAAAACGCAGCCTCAATGATAGACGAAAACCCATTTATTCTCTGCTCCGAGCAGTTTTCCGTTCCATTTGAAACGGCGGATTTAATAGCCCGCAAGCAGGAAAAGCAGGCGGACAGCATATTCAGAATTGAGGCGGGATTTTTTCACATACTCGAGCACAACAAGCTCAACGGTCACACCTGCCTGCCGAAGGACAGGCTCTGCTCCGCCTGCTCGGAATTTTTGGAGCTGCCCTTGGAGCGGTGCTCACAGGTGCTTGAGAATATGCTGGCCTCCAACTCCTTGTGTTCACACAATCTAAACGGCAGGGAGTTTATATTTACCCCTCAGATGTACGAATCTGAGCTTTACGTAGCTTCCCGGCTTATTGCGATGCTTCGCTGCCCTCCGAACGTAATAGAGGGCGTTGAGCAGGCAATAAATGCAATAGAGCATGAAGAAAACATAGAATACGCCGAGCTTCAGCGGCAGGCGATATTTGAAGCGGCGAGCAAGGGACTGCTGGTGCTCACAGGAGGACCCGGAACAGGAAAAACAACCACCCTAAACGCTATCATAAAAATACTCAAGAAAAACGGTGAGAAGGTCTTTCTCGCAGCCCCAACAGGCAGAGCCGCAAAAAGAATGAGCGAGCTTACAGGCGAAGATGCAAAAACCATCCACAGGCTTTTGGAGGTCACCTGGGATAACCGTGACCGCCCTGTATTCAAGCGAAACGAGGGCAATCCCTTAAAATGCGACGCATTGATTATCGACGAGCTTTCCATGGTTGACAGTGCCTTGTTTTTCAGCGTTATGCAGGCTTTACCGATGGGATGCAGGCTGATTTTAGTTGGCGACAGCGACCAGCTCCCCTCAGTAGGCGCGGGAAATGTGCTGGGAAATTTAATCGATTCATACGCCATACCGGTGGTTCAGCTCAGCGAGATTTTCAGGCAGTCGATGAAGAGCCTGATTGTTACAAACGCCCACAAGATAGTCAAGGGCGAAATGCCTGCGCTCACCCAAACCGACAAAGATTTCTTCTTCATGTACAGACCCGACAGAGAATCTATATCAAGCACCATAATCGAGCTGACAAAAAGTCGCCTGCCTGACACTTACGGTCTTTCCCCGATTGATGATATTCAAATTCTCTGTCCCGGCAAAAAGGGTGCGCTCGGCACGCTCGACCTCAACTCACGGCTGCAATCCGCACTAAATCCACCGGACGAGCTAAAGCCCGAGCTTCCGTTCAACAACAAAATTTTCCGCCTTGGCGACAAGGTAATGCAGATACGCAACAACTACGACACCGCATGGGTCAGAGACGATGGCGACAGTGGAGAAGGAGTATTCAACGGAGACGTCGGCATTTTGACCAGGGTAAACAGAGCTAACAAAACGCTCGAGGTGCGTTTTGATGACAAAACAGCAAAATACCACGGCGACGAGCTGCTTGATTTGGAGCTTGCCTACGCTCTGACCGTACACAAAAGCCAGGGAAATGAATTTAAAGCTGTTATCATACCCATGTACAGAGGAGCGCCTCAGCTTTACTACAGAAATCTGCTTTACACGGCTGTAACAAGGGCGAAAAGCCTGCTTATTTTAGTGGGAGATCCGTCCGTCGTAGAGTACATGGTCAAGAATAATCGAAGAACCTTGAGGTACTCGGGGCTGAAGTATTTTTTAATTGAGGGCTCAAAATGAAAAGCGTAGCAGACATTCTCTTTACCCGCCGCTGTCCGTTTTGCGAAGAGGTAATAGAGCTTGATGAAAATGAATGTGCCTCATGCCGAAAAACACTCCCAAAGCCCCGCATAAAAACAGTAGCCGAAGTTCAGTGCGTCTATCCCCTGCCCTACCGAGGGTGCTACCGTGAAGCTGTACTGCGCTACAAGTTTGAACGACAGCGCTACCTCGCAGCCCAGTTGGCGTCTTACATGGCGAAGGCTGTCAGGAGTTGTCTTGTCGGCGAGCGTTTCGACCTTGTTTGCTATGTACCCGTTTACAAGGACGGACTGTTGAAATTTAATCACAGTAAACTGCTGGCAAAGAAATTAGCCGAACTTCTCTCACTGCCCTGTGAAGAAGCTCTTATAAAAAGGTTTAAAACACAAAAGCAGCACGCAATAAGCCGAGAGATGAGAAAGAGCAACGTAAAAAATGCCTTTGCTCCAAACGGCGATTATACAGGAAAAGCTGTTTTGCTTGTTGATGATATTATAACCACCGGAAATACAATGGCCGAATGTATAACTGCGTTGAGAACCGGCAAAGCCGCGAGGATTTCTGCTGTGACTCTCTGCGGTCCTGCACGCCGATAGTATATCAGCTGCGCATCGGTTTTTATAATTTTTAAACCGTCGCCGGAGAGCTTTGCTCTTCAGAGTTTCGGTGGGGATTAAACCTCACCGAAAGACCGAATGTTCCCGCCGCCGACAACGTCGTGAAACATCGGCGATTTGGTTATGAAATCTCAAACCACTACACTATATGTCTTGTTTTTTAACACTTCTTTAACGATACCGGTAGTATAATTGATATTATTTATAACTGTATAATAGCCTAAGGAGGTTCAAATAGAAATGATTATTATTCAGTCAAGCGATATTTCTCGGTATTGTAACAACCAAAGTGATAAAACACTGCAACAAGACGACACTCAACCGCAAGATAATCAGAACACAGCTATACATACTCTACAGATTAACAGCACTGAAAACAGCCTTGTACTCGAAAAAACGTCAGTCGGCAAGTACAGGCTCGTTTCATTCAGCCGTGAGGCTTCGGCTTATCTGTCACTACTCAGAGACGATATTGACCACAATAAGAAATTCACAGCATTACTGAACCGCTGTATTGACGGCTGCTCTCCGCTGAGCTTTTTCGTCAAGCTGAAGCGCGAGAGTAAAATATATCGGGTTTCACTTTTGCCAATAGTTCATACACGCTGTGTAAAGATTCTACTGACAGCCGAGCCCCTGAGCTGTGATAATAATATCGCCGCCAATAATGACAGTTTAAAATCATATTCCTGTTTTATAGATGATAACCAGGGAAGTCGTGCCATCAGAGAAATGTCAGATGAATTTTCTAAATTTCTAACCTCCCACCTGCTATGCTGCGGCGATATCTGCGCATTAAAGCCGGTATCTGACAGCTTTGAAAGGGGACTGCCCTCGAGCACACCACTGGTGCTCCATTCACCGGAAGGAAAAACCGAGTTTTTCACGGTGCATACTTTACCGATTTATTGTGAATATTCATCTCTCACTGTAGCTTTATCTATAATACCAGCGAAGATGCAACTACAAGCCGACGAGGAAGGCAGAAAAAAGAATATTACAAAAAGAGAAAGGGAGATAATCAATTTGGTCAGCAGCGGATACACAAATAAATACATAGCCCACAAACTGATAATTTCAGAGGGCACAGTCAAGAAAACCCTGTATAACGCTTACAAAAAGCTTGGTGTAAGCTCGAGAGCCGAGCTTATAAATATATTTCATTCTATACTGTAGCAACGGAGGTAGATAAGATTGATAAAAACTATCATAGTGGAGGAAAACTCCATGTCTCTTGAGCTTTTGGGCGAGCTGTGCGCTAAATGCCGAGATTTAAGCCCTGTTCACCGCTTCGCCTCGGCATTGGAAGCGCTCAAATTCTCCAAAGAAAATCAAGTGGAGCTTGCGTTTATAAGCTCTCGGCTTCATGAGACAGACGCATTTGAAATCGGAATAAGGCTGCGAGAAGCAAACCACAACTGTATATTAATTTACATAACGCATCATGCCGAAGATTGCATCAAAGCGCTGAAAATCAAAGCAGACTACTGCTTGCTCAGACCATTTTCACCGGAAGACGTATTAGACTGTGTAAGGCGAGCCGCCGCGCTGCTCGGTTACAGTAATACTCCGGCGCAAATAAACTGCTTCGGCAACTTTTGCTTAAGCTATAAAGGCAGTTTGGTAAACTTCAAAAGTCGAAAAGCTCGGGAACTGTTTGCGCTTTGTGTTGACCACTGCGGAGCTGACGTAACTATTGAGGAGGCCGCCGACAAGCTGTGGCCTAACAAGCCCTATGATGATAAAGTTAAGGCTCTGTATCGCCACGCAGTGATGAACATAAGGCACACATTAAAGCGACACAATATAGAAAACGTATTTTTCTCAGCCAGGGGCTCGTGCAGGATAAATCCCTCAAGTCTGAACTGTGATTATTACAAATATAAGCAGGATCCTTTGGCAAATATCGGCCTGTTTTGCGGCGATTATATGAGCGATTTTCCCTGGGCGCAGGAGAAGGCTGCCGCCTTATATTTTCATAAGCTGAGTATTTTAAACTCCTTTGTCGGAAATGACAAAAATCAAGTTCAAAATTAGTTAAAAAAATTTCAACATATCGCTACTTTGTACTTGTAAATGACATCCAGTTATTGTATAATATACAAGGTTTTAGTTTGACGGATACATTGAGCAGTGGCGGCTGTTTAATAATTTCGGGCTGTACCGGATATAAATTCGGTACAGCCCGTTTTTCAGTTTATTTAAAAGCTATCATAGGAGTCGTCATAATTACTATCGTGGAAGTCGTCATCATAATTATCTGAGATTATCTCTCCCTTGCGCATCCTGAGCCTGAGCTTTTCGCTCTCTACCTGATCCGAAAGCAGCCTCCTAAATTGAGATGAATTCTTTATATTCTTAATTTCAAGCACGGAGCTGGTTTTGTCCTGTGCATAGACTATAAGCGTGCCCAAGTGAAACAGCTTCTGAATCAGGGTACGCTTTAGCGTGATATCCACCACTCTGTAAAGCAAGATCTCATCCTCCACGCTGGTAAACAGTCCAGAATTGATAATGAGTTTTCTCTCGTCTAAGGTATAGGTGGTAAAGGTGAAAGGCAAGCCAAAAAAAGTCCAGCGTTTTCTCTCTTTAATCAATATATCCTGCTCGCTCAAAAAATCAGCCCCTTTTAATTCCTATGTTCAAATGTCCTGCTTCCTTTTTCATCTGTGCCAATTTTAAGCCTGTATCCTTTTTTGACTTCTGCCCGTTTTGGGTCAATTCTCTTTTGCGAGAGCAGTAAGCCGCTTAACTGTTGCTCTGTTCTAACCTTTCCTGCTCTATTTCAATTTTGAAAATACGGAGTCTGAAAGAACTCCCGCAAAACAAAGGGCAAAATTTACGTAAAATAGCAAAGCTTCAGATATCGAGCTAACAATCGCAAAGTATCAGTCGGCAAAAATTACCTCTCGGATTAAATAAGATCGAGTTTTACTGTAAAGACAAAAAAGATGCGTATCCTAAATTAACACAAACTAATAATATAGCAGTGCAGGCGCACGTAGAGATAAAAGCGCCCTACGTGCGCCTGCTTAACTTTAATTACTCTGATTTAGATTTTATATATTCATCCATCGCTTTAGCCGCCTGCTTGCCGGCACCCATAGCGAGAATAACAGTTGCAGCGCCTGTAACGGCGTCACCACCGGCATAAACTCCCTCACGGGTGGTCAGACCATCGTCACCGTTGGTTATAATACAGCCGTGGCGGTTGGTATCAAGTCCCGGAGTAGTCTGGCGAATCAACGGATTCGGGCTTGTACCGATGCTCATTATCATCGTATCTATCTCAAGCTCAAACTCGCTGCCCTCCTTAACTATAGGACGGCGGCGGCCGCTCTCGTCGGGCTCGCCCAGCTCCATCTCAACGCATCTCATGCCACGAACCATTCCGTCCTCGTCGCCGAGCACCTCAACCGGGTTTGTGAGGGTCTTGAAGATAATGCCCTCCTCCTCTGCGTGCTCGACCTCCTCGGCACGTGCGGGAAGCTCGTTCATACTGCGGCGATATACAATGTACACGTTCTCCGCACCAAGTCTCTTTGCGCTTCTCGCTGCGTCCATGGCTACGTTTCCGCCGCCAACTACGGCTACATTTTTAGACTTCTTTATCGGGGTTTTGCTGTCGGGCTTATAAGCCTTCATCAGATTTACTCTTGTGAGATATTCGTTAGCGGAGTAAACGCCCTTTAAGCTCTCGCCCGGGATTCCCATAAACCTCGGAAGTCCTGCACCAGAAGCTATGTAGACGGCATCGTTGCCCATTTCAAACAGCTCGTCAATAGTCAGCACCTTGCCGATAACCATGTTGGTTTCGATGTCAACGCCTATAGCCTTGAGGTTGTCGATTTCCTTCTGAACAATATCCTTGGGCAGACGGAACTCGGGAATACCATAAACCAGAACTCCGCCCGCAAGGTGCAGCGCTTCATATATAGTAACCTTATAGCCGAGCTTTGCAAGGTCTCCTGCGGCGGTAAGTCCGCTCGGACCTGCGCCGATTATAGCGACCTTATGTCCGTTGGGAGTGGGCATTTCGGGCTTTTCGTTGCTGTGCTCCCTGTGCCAGTCGGCTACAAAGCGCTCAAGCCTGCCTATGCCGACGCTCTCGCCCTTGATTCCTCTTACGCACTTGCCCTCGCACTGGTTCTCCTGCGGGCAAACTCTTCCGCAGACTGCGGGAAGAGCAGACGAAGCGGACAAAATCTTAAACGCTCCCTCCATGTCCTCCTCGGCTACTTTTTCAATAAAGCCCGGGATATCAATTCCGACCGGGCAGCCGCTGACGCAGGGCTTTTTCGGGCAGTGCAAACAGCGCTTTGCCTCATTGACAGCCATTTCATAGGTGTAACCGAGAGCTACCTCGTCAAAATTTTTATTTCTGACATCCGGCTCCTGTGAGGGCATTGGACATTTTTTCGGGTCCATATTTCTCTTTACAGCCATCTCACTTTACCTCCTTTTTGAAAAGGTTGCAGCCCTGCTCTCGGGCGTGCTGCTCAAATTCCTTGTACATAGTTCCTCTATGCATAGCCTCGTCAAAATCCACCTGATGCCCGTCAAAGTCGGGACCGTCAACGCAGGCGAATTTTGTCTCGCCGCCCACGGTTATACGGCAGCCGCCACACATACCGGTTCCGTCTATCATTATCGGGTTCATTGAAACTATAGTCTTTATGTTATACTCCTTTGTAAGCTTGCAGACAAACTTCATCATTACAAGAGGACCTATAGCTATAACCTCGTCGTACTCGTTGCCATCTTTGATTAATTTCTCAAGGGCATTTGTTACCAAGCCCTTCTCGCCGTAGCTGCCGTCATCGGTCATCATACAAACCTTATCGCTGGCCGAATTAAATTCATCTTCCAGGATAACCAAATCCTTGTTTCTAAAGCCTACTACACTGTGAACCTCACAACCGAGCTCGTGGAGCTTTTTAGCTATCGGATAAGCTATGGCACAGCCCACACCGCCGCCTACAACAGCGACCTTTTTGAGTCCCTCGACCTCGCTGGGTCTGCCCAAAGGTCCTACCAAATCGTGGATACACTCACCCTCGTTCAGGGTATTAAGCTCCATAGTGCCGAAGCCTACGATTTGAAAGATAATAGTAACAGTGCCGGCGTTTGCATCATAGTCGGCAATAGTCAGCGGAATCCTCTCGGAATCTTCCTTTGCTCGAAATATTATGAACTGCCCCGGCTGAGCCTTTTTGGCAATCAGCGGCGCGTCCACGACCATTTTCGTAACAGTCGGGTTAAGCTCTTCTTTTTTCAAGATTTTAAACATTAACCTCTGCCCCTTTCCTTTTATTAAGGCTCAACTTACTCTCAAAACAGCCGCCGCAAAAATTACGGCGGCTGTTTAATTGTCATTTGCTATTTATATCAGAAATCAATTTCCCTGTCGTAATAGCAGGCGAGCAACAGTTTCTCCATTTCCTCCTGAGTCGGTATTCTCGGGTTGGAGCCTGTGCAAGCGTCGCCAATAGCATTTTGGGCTACTGTCGAAAGCTTATCGTTGAACTCTTTCTCGTCAATTATACCACCCTCGTATTCCTTTATGCAAGAGGCAATATTGAGAGATTTGTTCATTTTCTTAATTTCTTCTATCAAAGCCTCTACCAAATCCTCGGTTGAGCTGCCCTCAAGGCCTATGTATTTTGCAATATTTGCATAGCGCTCGGCGGCTCTTGAATCTTTGGCGTTGTATTTAATAACCTTCGGCAGGTACATGGCATTTGCTGCACCGTGGACAATATGCCCGCCGCTGAATGCAGCTCCGGTCTTGTGAGCCATTGAGTGAACTATGCCGAGCAGTGCGTTTGAAAACGCCATGCCGGCTAAGCACTGTGCGTTGTGCATGGAAGCTCTTGCGTCCATATCTCCGTCATAGGATTTTTTGAGGTCGCTGTGAATCATCTTTATAGCATAAAGAGCGAGCGGGTCTGTGTAATCGCAGGCAACAGTGGAAACATAAGCCTCGATAGCATGGGTCAAAGCGTCCATACCAGTATTGGCGGTGAGCTTCTGAGGCATTGTCTCTGCAAGCTCGGGATCTACTATGGCTACGTCGGGAGTGATGTTAAAATCAGCTAAGGGATACTTAATGCCCTTGTGATAGTCTGTGATTACCGAGAATGCCGTTACTTCGGTAGCCGTACCCGAGGTAGAGGGAATGGCACAGAACTTAGCCTTCTGACGAAGGGTCGGGAAAGAAAACGGCTGAATAATCTCTTCAAAGGTGGTATCTGGATACTCGTAGAATACCCACATAGCCTTGGCAGCGTCAATCGGGCTTCCGCCGCCCATTGATACGATCCAGTCAGGCTCGAACTCTCTCATAGCCTCGGCGCCCCTCATAACTGTTTCAACCGAGGGATCCGGCTCTACATTTTCAAAGAGCTTTACCTCCATGCCAGCTTCCTTAAGATATGAAACCGCTTTATCAAGGAATCCGAAACGCTTCATTGAGCCGCCGCCAACAACGATGATAGCTTTCTTGCCCTTTAAGTTTTTAAGCTCCTCCAAAGAGCCCTTGCCGTGATAGATGTCACGAGGTAATGTAAATCTTGCCATGATATTGCCTCCTAGAAAATTATTTAAGTAAAGATTTAATAAACAATTGAACTGCGGCGAAAAAAGAGGTATAATGAAAGATATTAACAAATATTTAATACCTTCTGCTAATTTATTATCCCTTTTGCCGTCATCAACATGATAACACTTTTTTCTATTATAGGGGTAATGTATATTTGTAATAGATAACATTCCGTAATTATATATCATTATGTCAGAATATACACGGGTATTTTTGTGAAAATTCACGAGGAGTTGATGATATGAATCTCCAACAACTAAGATATGCGGTAGAGGTTGAAAAAGAGAAAAGCATTACAGCGGCAGCAAAGAAGCTTTATGTCGGTCAACCGAATCTAAGCAAGAGTATAAAAGAGCTTGAGCAGGAAATCGGCTCTACTATATTTAACAGAACCGGGCGTGGAGTAGAGCCGACAAACACCGGTATATTATTTTTAAGGTATGCAAAGAGCATACTGCTTCAATTTGATGAATTGGAGGCGTTGTTTCACCCACGGGCGAACAACTCTGTCCATTTTACCTCCTCTGTACCCAGGGCTACCTACATCTCGGCAGTCTTTTCTTCTTATGTAAATAAACTGAGCAAATCAGGAGAGTTAAACATAAAGTACAGAGAGACAAATTCGGTAGATGCTATCACCGACGTGGTCGTGGGCGACTCCTCAATAGGAGTGGTGAGATATCAGGAGGCGTACGAGGACTACTACATGGGACTTATCAGAGACAGCGCACTTCAGTTTGAACTGCTGCAGGACTTTAAAATGCAACTGCTCATAAGCCGAAACCATCCGCTGGCAGACTGCGAGGACATAAGGCTTTCTCAGCTTGAGGGCTGCCACGAGCTTTTATTCGGCGATACTCAAGAGCCTGCACTGCCCAAGGGAAGGCTTAATGAAATAGCAGAACTGAGAGCGTCGAACAGCTATATCAATATATTTGACAGGGGCAGTCAGTTTGACTTTCTCGAAAACGTGGACGGAGCGTATCTTTGGGTGAGTCCTATACCCCAGCGTGTGCTCGATCGTCACAACCTGGTTTTAAAGCCGTGCAGCGAGGTCGGCTTGAGCCGAGACATAATAGTCTATAAAAACAAGGATACTTTGGGAGATATCCAGCTCGGGTTTATCGAGGAGCTTCACAAGGCGGTTAAAGAATATTTCGGTTGATATAATAAATTTGGGAGAGGTTTGATGAATCAAAATCTAAAGCCGGCAGAGAAAATGTATGTACTAATACTGACATTATTTGTTTTCGCCTGCGCAAACTACACAATCTTTTACAGCTCATACAAAACACCGATATTGCTCCCTGTATTTGCAGCGGTATTTTTATTCTCCAACTTATTTTCTGGAGCGGTGAGGAGACATCTGCCCTCATTAAGACTGAAAATCTGTTTTCACGGGCTTATGTGCCTGAGGGTGTTTATTCTTTCCTCTATTTTTTCAATTATATTCAATCTTGTTTTGGTATTTATTCTCCTTCCCCACGACTGGGGGCTTTGGCTCATTAATTTGGGGGTATGTATTTTAGCGGAGAATATTATTTTCTTCAACGGGATAATATCCGTCTACTGCACCAGTGTCCAGCTAGGGCTAAAACTCAGGGTGATCGGGTTGATCTGCGGCTTGATTCCTATTGCAAATTTCATTGTACTGCTTAAAATAATTAAGGTTGTCAAGGCTGAAGTTGACTTTGAGACGGCTAAGGCGGAAGTAAATAAAAAACGCAAAGACGAGGAAATCTGCAAAACGAAGTATCCTCTTTTATTAGTACACGGAGTATTTTTCAGAGACTTCCGTTTTCCAAATTACTGGGGCAGGATTCCCGGGGAGCTTATAAAAAACGGGGCGGTAATTTACTACGGAAATCACCAATCCGCCTCCTCCATAGAGGAAAGTGCGAGGGAGCTGTCACAAAGAATAAAGGAGATAGTTCAAAAAAGCGGGTGTAAAAAGGTAAATATCATAGCCCATTCAAAGGGAGGGCTTGACTGCCGCTACGCTCTGAAGCAATGCGGCATCAGCGAAAACGTGGCCTCACTCACCACCATAAACACACCGCACCACGGCTGTATCTTCGCGGACTATCTGCTCGGTCGTGTGCCTGTCTCCACTCAAAAGCATATAGAAGCGGCATACAACTCATCTATGAAGCGCCTAGGAGACAGTGAGCCTGACTTCATGGCAGCAGTCAAAGACTTAACCTCGAGCCGTGTTTTTGAACTTGAACCGAAGCTTTATGAAGCCGGGTCGGGGGTGTACTGCCAAAGCATCGGCTCCCGCCTGAACAAAGCGACCCACGGAAAATTCCCGCTCAACTTCACCTACCCTCTGGTAAAATACTTTGACGGAGCAAACGATGGGCTTGTGTCGGAAAGCTCAATGAGCTGGGGAGAACGGTTTATATTCCTGACTACAAACGGCAAGAGAGGGATACCCCACGGCGACATGGTGGATTTAAACCGTGAGAATATAGACGGCTTTGATGTGAGAGAGTTTTATGTACAGCTCGCCGCTGATTTGAAGCAGAGAGGGCTTTAACACTCATTTTTACAAAAATAAGGTTATTATTTATTAATACCGATTGACTTAAAGTCGCCGTTAATGTAAAATATGTATATAATTTATACAAAAGATGGGGTAGTTTTATGAACAACATACCAATGCAATCACAAGCACCCATGTCGCAAAGGGCAGCAAACGCCTTTTCCAATCCGCTTATACGCAAGCTCGGCAAAGTCCAGAAACGAGCTGCGGCAGGTCAATCGGCAAGCTACGGCGGAATAACCGCCAAAACAGCATTTTTCCTTCTTGCGACGATCGGAGGGCTGGTTCTTTATTATGTACTTGACCTTCTCTACTTCTCAACCCTGCCGCAAATGGAAGTCGTCACAGATGGAATAACATACTATTTCTCCGGAACAGAGCTTATCTTCCTGTGCGTAGCGTTACTGCTGACGATTTTAACCCCTATTTTCGCCTTCCTGATAAGACCGACTATTCCTGTAACCGGCACTCTTTACTCTGTTTCACAAGGCTTTGTTCTGGCTTGGATCATAGACATACTTTTAGTCGGATATGAGTGGATAGCTTGGGCAGCTTTGGGAATAACGATAATTTTAGTCGCTTTGATGGCTGTGCTTTATACCGCACGTATAATTAAGGTGGGTAAAAAGTTCCGCGCTGTACTTACAGTATTATTTTTGACGATGATTATCTCATCGCTCGCCTGCTTAGTCTGCTACTTTATTCCGGCTACAAGCGGCTTTGTGACCTTGATAGTTGATAACCCGATAATTTCAACAGTCTCCGCTGTCTTTGGCATAATAGTAGCCACGCTATTTCTTCTGAGCGACTTTGATGCAATAGAAAGAACCGTGAACAATGCCCTTCCCAAAAAGTACGAATGGCTGGCGGCGTTCGCCCTGGCTTTCACCGTAATCTGGATATACCTGAAGGTATTGGATCTGCTTGTCCAAGTTACCGACAGAAGTTAAAATCAAGTATAAAGAATCGGCAGCGTTGGCTGCCGATTTTTTATGAAAATATCATTATACTAAAATACCTAAAGCAGCTTCAACGTCTCGGTTTCAGCCTCGGAAATCCGAACACAGCTTTGTTTGAATATTCGTCTATTTTTTTACAGATAAACGAAATCGGCACCGTCAACAACCCCCACAGCAGGCTGTAAAACGGACAAATCTGTCCGAATAAATTAAATCTCATATTTGTATAATCCCAGACATTAAGCTTCAGCTTGACATTTACCACCATGCCGACCGCAAACTCCACCGTTGTTATCACCGCCGAGCCGACAACGCATTTTAACGGCAAGGCGATAGTCTTGTATCTGGTAAATATCTTAAACAGGGTCAAAAAACAGCTTCCGCCAGCCATAACCATCGACCAGTGAGTCCTTCTCCTGCATATTAATTCCAAGGCGGCATATGCCAAACCCCCAAAAATAAAAAGAGCGCAATTTTTCTTTAGTTTCATTATTCCACCACCATTTTTCGTCTGTATTTATTCTTGGTTCGGCGGCGAATTTTATTCCAAGTACATACTAGCCAAAACCAGGCAGTTATTCTGGCTTTTTAGCTGCTTTTTGACAGCTTAAAGATATACAAACGGCCCCCGAAAGTTAGATTTTGGAATCTAACTTTCGGGGGGCACATCATACCCGCTGTTTTCAAAAAATTAAAATTTACAGCAGCTCTTAATTTTCAATCACGGGAAAATCCAAAAAATCACTCCCCATTTTGCCGGATTTGCAGGCGAGGGTGCGTATATCCGTTGCAAGTATGTCCTTTTCAAAAGCGAGGGCGGCGCTTCCCTGAAGCTGTTTTTTGTAGCTTGCGGGCTTTGTGATAATCGGCAGGGTACTGCGCTTTTTTGCCATGCGGAGCACCTCGCCGCCCCTGGAGTTTAAACCGAGCACACGAATGTAGCCGGGATTGCGCCTTTGCAGCTCCCTGTCGATTCCAAGCAAAGCGCAGGCGAAAATCCTTTTCATTCTCGGCAGAGAATACCTCCTGCAAACAATCGCCTTCAAAACCTCGTCTATGTCACTGCAGCCGCCCACCGTGCGCATTAGTGAATGTTCGAGTCCCTCCGCCACCTCGGGAAGCTTTGCAAGCTGTTCAAGGCTCATTGTCCTGAGGCGATAGAGTATGGTTTTATCAAGCAATCTGTAATCCGCACGCTCTCCTGATGTGAGGGCTTTCTCAATTAACTCAAGGGTGTTTTCGGGCACGTATGGCTTGTAGCCCTGAGTGTCAAGCTCTCCCCTGATAAAGGAAGCCGATGCGAAGCCCTCGCTCACTACCGAGCTGTCGTGCGCTACGGCACGGCGGGGAACGGTCTCGGGAACTATCGGCGAACACTGAGAGATAAGTTCCTTGATATATTCCACAGCTAAAATATTATTGGCGCTTGAGAGCACCTTTGCGCAGTCATCACCTGCTATCTCCCCCACCGCCGACTGAACGGCGGCAGCATAGGAAATAGCGCCGCTGAACTTTTCTTTAAATACAGGATTGAATTTGCTCGAGAGTATGGTCTCGGCGCAGCGGGTAAGCAGGGAAACATCACCGCACTCACTGCCAAAAAACAAGGTATCGCAAACTCCCAGAGCTGAGGCAATATACACCCCGCCCCGAGCAAAGGGCGACGCTGCGCTCACTGCCCAAGGACTTGACAGCTCCAGCACCAAATCCACCCCGTTTTTTAATGCAGCCTCGGTTCTGAGTCTTTTGCTCAGTGCGGCACACTCTCCCCTCTGGACAAAGCTTCCGCTCATAACTGCGACAATATGGGTCGCTCCCGAGACTCTCTGAGTTTCAATTAAATATTTATGACCGTTGTGAAAGGGATTAAACTCGCTGATAACACAGCTAATCTTCATTTAACATCACCATAATTTTATAATGCAATTTGAACTTATATTTCCTGCAAATTTTAAATCAATTTTACATTTAAACCTCGAAAAAGGTTGAATTTCTGCGGCTTGTGTAATATTATATATTGGTAAAGAAACATATGCAACAATCAGGAGGTAAAACATGAAAATATTGGTAATCAACGCAGGAAGCTCTTCGCTTAAATACCAGCTTTTCGATATGGATGACGAGAGCGTTCTTGCAAAGGGAAACTGCGAAAGGATTGGGATTGACGGCATTTTTACCCACAAAACCTCTGACGGCAGAGTTCTAAAAAAGAACGTGGACATGCCCGACCACAAGGTTGCCTTTATGCAGGTAAAGGACGCTTTGATCGACAAGGAGTACGGCGTGCTCAAGGATCTCAGCGAAATCAGCGCAATCGGTCACAGAATAGTACAGGGCGGCTCTCTGTTCAGCAAAAGCGAGCTTGTCACAGACGAGGTTATCGATGGTATCGAAAGCCTTATCCCGCTTGCGCCGCTTCACAACAAGGGACATGTACAGGCTATCAAGGCGTCTCAGCAGGTATTCGGCAAGGATCTGCCGGAGGTAGTAGTATTTGACACTGCCTTCCACTCTACAATGCCCGACTACGCTTATATTTACCCGATTCCCTATGAGTATTACGAAAAATACAAAATCCGCCGCTACGGCTTCCACGGTACCTCTCACCGCTATGTTTCACACCGCTGCGCCGAACTGATGGGCAAGGATATCAAGGAGCTTAAGATAATTTCCTGCCACCTTGGAAACGGCTCGTCAATTACGGCTGTTGATCACGGCAAGGTAATCGACACCAGCATGGGTCTTACACCGCTAGACGGATTCATGATGGGCACAAGGACAGGTACGCTTGACCCCTCGGTAGTCACATTCCTGGCAGAAAAGGAACACCTCTCACCCGAGGAAATGAGCGACCTGCTCAACAAAAAATCGGGACTTCTGGGCATTTCGGGAGTATCTAGCGACGACCGAGATGTAACCGCTGCCGCAGAGCAGGGCAACGAGAGGGCAATCCTTGCTCACAAAATGCTAGTATATGAAATTTCTAAGTTCGTCGGCAGCTACTATGTGGCTCTCGGCGGCTGCGATGCAATAATATTTACCGCAGGTTTGGGCGAAAACCAGCCTCACCACAGGGAGAGAGTCTGCAAGATGCTCGAGTGCCTTGGAGTTGAGCTTGACACCAAACTCAACAACGAGATGATTCTCGGCAAGGAGGGCTTGATTTCCACTCCGGACAGCAAAATTAAGGTCTATGTAATACCGACAAACGAAGAGCTTGTAATAGCAAGAGACACAAAGGAAATCGTCGAGGGAAAAGAAGCATAAACTTCCTCTTTAAGCTTTACGGGGTTCACAATATGGGGCTGTCGCATTAACAGCCCCTTTCAGGGGAAAGCCTCTCTTGCAGGGTGTCAAAGGCACATTCGCCCTATGTTTTACTGCACTGCGCTTGCTTGAGATAATGCCAATTAAAACTCATCTTTTTTATGGTTTAACCCTCTTTTTCGCCACAGGCGAAAAATTCACCCCTGTCGAGCGCTTTAAGCGAGGGGATTTCGCTGCCGAAAAGGTCAAAAAGGACACTGACCCGTAATTGGTACAGATTTATACGAAAGCAGTGCAGACGCACGTAGGACAAAAGCGCCTTTGGCGCCGGCGGTCTGACATTTTTGGAGGAGCTATAAAATGACTCTGAGAGAATATAATCCGAGCGACTGCAAATATCTTTACAGCCTGTTTTATGATACCGTGCACTTGGTCAATGCACAGGATTATTCGCAGCAGCAACTGGATGTCTGGGCAACGGGCAGTGCAGATTTAGAAAAGTGGAACAGGGAATTTTGTGAGCATTATACTATTGTCGCTGTAGAAAACGGCATTATAGTCGGCTTTGGCGATATAGACAAAACAGGCTATTTGGACAGACTGTATGTTCACAAGGATTATCAGCGCCAAGGGATTGCAACCGCTATCTGCGACAAATTAGAGCGTGCTGTCGATACCCATACAGTCCGCACTCACTCGTCAATCACTGCTCTGCCGTTTTTCCTCAGCCGTGGATACGTTGTAATAAAGGAGCAGTATGCTGTCAGAGGCGGACTGAAGCTGAAAAATTATTTACTGGAGACTAAAATTTAACGTGGGAAGGCATATTTTACTTATTAATGATTTACCCGGCTACGGCAATGTTTCTCTGGCTTCCATGATTCCGGTTTTATTTCACATGGGACATCATATTTACAACCTGCCGACAGCCCTTGTATCAAACACGCTCTACTATGGCAGCTTTGACATACCGGAAACCAACAATTACATGGCTAAAGCTAATGATTCAATCCCTGCTAAATACACAAAATCAATCTGTACAATATAACTGCAAGAAGGCCAAAAAAATCTTGCAATATTAGGGAAAACGTGGTAAAATATTATACAAGTCAGCAACGGAGCTGAAAGCACTGTAAGTACATTGGCGCCGTTATGGGCTTATGTACTTTTTTTATGCGGATTAATACTTAATTAAAGGAGGACATTACCAATGTCATATGTTAGTGAACAGCTTGAAAAGCTAAAGGCAAAAAACTCAAACGAGCCTGAGTTTATCCAGGCAGCTACAGAGGTTCTGGAGTCTTTGGAGCCTGTATTCGAGAAGAACCCGCAGTACGAGGCAGCAGGAATTCTCGAGAGAATCACTGAGCCCGAGAGAGTAATTATGTTCCGTGTACCGTGGGTTGACGACAACGGCAAGGTACAGGTAAACCGCGGCTTCCGCGTACAGTTCAACAGCGCTATCGGACCGTACAAGGGCGGTTTGAGACTTCACCCGTCTGTAAACCTCGGCGTAATCAAGTTCCTCGGTTTTGAGCAGATTTTCAAAAACTCACTCACAGGTCTCCCGATCGGCGGCGGCAAGGGTGGTTCTGACTTCGACCCGAAGGGCAAGAGCGACCGCGAGGTAATGGCTTTCTGCCAGAGCTTTATGACAGAGCTTCAGCGTCACATCGGTCCTGACACCGACGTTCCGGCAGGCGATATCGGTACAGGCGCAAGAGAAATAGGCTATATGTTCGGCCAGTACAAGAGACTGAGAAACGCATACGAGGGCGTTTTGACCGGTAAGGGTCTCAACTTCGGCGGTTCTCTGGTAAGAACAGAGGCTACAGGCTACGGACTGCTCTACCTCACAGAGGAAATGCTCAAGCAAAACGGCAAGGATATCAACGGTGCTGTAGTAAGCGTATCGGGCGCCGGCAACGTAGCTATCTATGCTACTGAGAAGGCAACCCAGCTTGGCGCTAAGGTTGTAACCCTTTCCGATTCCACAGGCTGGATTTACGACAGCGAGGGAATTGATCTCGACGCTGTAAAGGAGATCAAGGAAGTTAAGAGAGAGAGACTCAGCACATATAAGAACTACCGTCCGAACGCAGAGTACCACGAGGGCAAGTTTGACTGGTCAGTTAAGTGTGACGTAGCTCTCCCCTGCGCTACTCAGAACGAACTCGACGGTGAAGCTGCCAAGAGACTCGTAGCAAACGGCGTTTATGCTGTAGCAGAGGGCGCTAACATGCCTTCAACCCCGGAGGCTGTAGAGGTATTCCAGTCAAACGGCGTTCTGTTTGCTCCCGGTAAGGCTGCAAACGCTGGCGGCGTAGCTACCTCTGCTCTCGAGATGAGCCAGAACTCAATGCGCCTTTCATGGAGCTTTGAGGAGGTAGATGAGAAGCTCAAGGGCATAATGGTAAATATCTTCAACAATATCGCCGACGCTGCAAGACGTTACGGCGAGGAGGGCAACTATGTAGCAGGCGCTAATATCGCAGGCTTCGAGAAGGTTGCCAACGCAATGCTCGCTCAGGGCGCAATCTGATAAACATATTTTAGTTTTCTCATAGCAATTTTATAGATAATCTGAGGCTGTATCGCAACCATGATACAGCCTCTTTTTTATACAAATATGCTTGTGCACTGAATAAACGCTAAAAAACTGTATCGGCGCAGGATAACCCCACGCCAATACAGCTAAAAATAAGGAGAACTACAATGAATAAGTACTATGAAATTGTAAAATCCAGCGCCAGGCTTTCATTTCCCACGGGCTTAATGATTCGATAGTCTCCGGCGCTCAGGGTTACGGGGAAATCAAGTTCAAAATCGACCTCGCCCTCGGGGTCAATTACACCTGCCAACTCAATAAAGCTGACTGTGCCATTATATGACAGCCAATTATCCCCGTCCTTTTTTTCTATATAATAGTCCATGCCGTAGTTAAGCTCAGAATCGGTCTTGTTGCTGATCATCAGCGTCATCCCCTCGTTTGTCAGGGTGTCGGGCTTTATGCTTATGCCTGCCGTCTCGCTTTCATAAACAGGGTTTTGGGTTGAAGGCTCGGTAAAGCTTTGATCCGAACAGCCGACTAAGACTATGAGCATCAACACAAGTGCAACTATAAAATTGAGTTTTTTCATTATCTCTCTCCTGTATGCAAATTTTTACGGTATAATTTCTGTTGGGTTAGGATTATACTCCGGAGAATTTCCCACATTCTCACCTTGAGAATAGGATTGAATTGAATCTCCCGGAATGAAATATTCCTCTCCCGTCGCTACATCATAACAATACGAGCCATAATCCTCGTCATAAAGCTCGCCTTGCGTGGAGTAGGACGGCACCGGCACGGGCTGTGCCGGTTGATCAAAGCTTTTAAGCTCTTCGTCCGACATTGCGTAGCCTGCGTTATTGGTATTATAGGCATAAACACTTATGATGCAAGCGACTAAAAGCTCAAGGCAAATAATAACAGCTAAAAGCTTCTTCATAAAAACTTCTCCTTACATCAACGCATTTTTCTTGTTAGCCGTATAGAAATTACCTGTACATTTCAACCACCCTCCCCTTTCATTTGATAAGAATAAGCTTATATTTCAATTATATAATATCACTTATTCTAAACTTTATCAATATTCTTCAACTAATTTGTAAATATTTTTCATTGATTAGTACTAAAATAAGCATTTAAAAATAAAAAGGCTATATCCAATTTGAACACCTCCCAAAACAGTCCAAATATGATATAGCCATATTATGTGTATTATATTTTAGTTCCAGTTGCACAGGGTGTCCTGATAGACATTCAGGTAATCGCCTGCTGAACGCGCCCAACTGTTGTCGCACTGCATTGCTCTCTTTACGAGCTTCTCCCAGCCCGGCTTCTTCCAGTAGCCGTTGATTGCTCTCTTCAAGGCGTGAACCATGTCGGCTGCTTCGTACTTTGCAAAGGTGAAGCCGTTGCCCTTGCCGTCCATGCTGTCGTGAATAGAGTCGCGCAGACCGCCAGTTTCCCTTACTACCGGGATTGCTCCGTAGCGCAGAGCTATCATCTGCGAAAGCCCGCAGGGCTCGCTCTTGGAGGGCATTAGGTAGATATCGGCTGCCGAGTATATCTTTCTGGCAAGCTCCGGTATGTAGCCGTGGCAGCAGCAGAGTCTGCCGGGGTATTTGTTCTGCATATAGCTGAAGAAGTCCTCGTACTCCCTCTCGCCCGAACCGAGAATTACAAACTGAACGTCGTCCTCGCACATAATCTGGTCAAGCGCAAGCCTTACGAGGTCAAGACCCTTGTGTCCTACCATGCGGGTAACCATGGCGATTATAGGGGGTTCAGCCCTCTTCTCAAGCCCGAGCCTCTCCTGAAGCTTTTCCTTGCACTCAGCTTTGCCGCTTAGGTCGTCCACAGAGTAATTCTTATAAAGCTGAATATCGGTTTCCGGATTATAGGTTTCCACATCTATACCGTTTAATATTCCGCAAAGCTTATACTGGCGGTTGCAAAGTATTGTATCCAGCCCGTATGAATACCACGGGTCTAATATCTCATTTGCATAGGAGGGGCTTACGGTTGTAACTCGAGTCGAGGTCTCGATAGCGCCCTTGACAAAATTCAGCTTTCCGTCCTGCTCTAAAAGCTTTGTTCTGTCTGCAGGAATACCTACACACTCGGTATTTACCTCCCAGCCGTACATTCCTTGATATTGAATATTATGAATGGTAAAAACGCTCTTAATGTTGTAGTACCATGGATTGTGGCTGTAAAAGATGTAGTAATAGGTGGGCACCAGCGCTGTCTGCCAATCGTTGCACTGAAGGATATCGGGATGGAAATCAACACGGGGCAGCATCTCCATTATCGCCCTTGAGAAGAAGGCAAAGCGCTCGGCGTCATCATAAAAGCCGTAAAGACCGCTGCGCTTAAAATAATACTCATTGTCAATAAAATAGTAAATAATCCCGTTATAATGAGCTTCAAATACTCCGCAGTACTGACTCCTCCAGCCTACGGGAACCGTGAAATTTGTGATATAATTCATCTGATCCTTGAGGTTTTGAGCTATATCGCCATATAGCGGCATTACAATGCGGCAGTCAACTCCCTTGTCTTTAAGAGCCTTAGGCAGTGAGCCCGCACCCGCCACATCGGCAAGTCCTCCCGAGCCGGCAAAGGGGTTTGATTCGCTTGTACAATAAAGCACTCTCATTATGTATCCTCCTATCGTTAAACTATATTTGCTTTGGCTATATAAATCGGATAGGTCTCATACCCCATCAAAGCTCTGTCGTTTTTAATTACGGCATCCTTGTCGCAGATAACATAACTGAGCTTTGCATTTTCACCAATTTTGGTGTCCTGCATAATGATGCAGTTTTCAATCTTTGCACCCTTTCCGATGTGAACGCCTTTGGAAATAATGCTGTTTTCAACCTCTCCCTCGATTACGCAGCCCTGAGCTATAAGGGAATTTTTCACGCAGCAGCCCAGTCCGTATTTGCTGGGCATATCGTCCCTTACCTTAGTGTATATAGGTCTGTCCTGGTTGAACAAATCTGCCCTTACCAACGGATCCATCAACGACATATTTGTCTTGAAATAGCTGTCGAGAGATGTGACGGATGATAGATAACCCTTAAACTCATAGCCGTAAATATTAAAACGCTTATAGTTGTCTAAAAACATGTTACGCCGAATATCAAGTGCGTTGCGGCTGATACAGTCGGCAAGTATATCAAGGAAAAGCTCCTTCTTCATAAATGCCGTTGAGCACAGATAGTCACACTCAAAGCCGTTTGTACTATCGACGCGGGGATTGATAACCATATCTTTAATCTTATTATCCGTGTCAGTTGTTATGACTATCGGATTAGAAAACCCTTTCGGAACCTTCCCGTTTACATACATGAAGGTGATATCCGCTCCTGTCTCCATGTGCTGAGCTACCATTTTACTGTAATCACAGTTAAAAACGCTGTTGCTCGTACACAGAAGAACATATTTTTCCGGTGCGTGCTCTATAAAACCGCAGGCATTGTACATACACTCCATGGTAGTATTGACGCTATCTACGCCTTGACCGAAAGGAGAAAGAATGGTAAGTCCGCCTCTTCTCTTTGAAAGGTCCCACGCCTTGCCTGAGCCAAGGTGATCCATCAGGGAGGCAAACTTCTTCTCTGCTACAACGCCAACCCTGTTAATTCCCGAATTTACCATATTTGATATTGTAAAATCAATCAGTCTGTACTTACCGCCAAACGGAATGGAGGCGATAGCTCTGGTAGAAGTCAACTCGGGAATACAGATATCATTTACATTCGGAAATACAAGTCCTAAAATGTTTGTACCTTTCATTGCTCGCTGTCCCCCTCTATATCGTTATATACCATCTGCTTAGCGGCTACTGATACGTTTTGTCCGATTGTCAATCCGCCGCCTACAACGGCTATGCCCCATTCGTTTTTATTCTCTACTTCCTCGGGACGCTTTCCGATTACAGCTCCGCTGGAAATATGGGCGTTTTCACCGATAATGGCATACTGAACGACTGCATTGTCGTCGATTACTGCTCCGGGCATAATAATTGAATCCTTGACCACTGCTCCCACACCCACTGTAACACCGGCAAACAGCACTGAAAATTCAATCTCACCGTAAATATTACAGCCGTCAGCGACTAGAGAGTTTTGAATTTTAGCACTCTGAGCTACATACTGAGGGGGCATAACCGGGTTGCGTGAGTAGATTTTGTCCTTTTCCTCACTCAAATCAAGGGGAACATTCGGGTCGAGGAGATCCATGTTGGCTTCCCAAAGGCTCTCAATGGTTCCCACGTCTTTCCAGTAGCCCTCAAAGCGGTAAGCAAACATTCTTTCGCCTGCCTTAAGCATTGCGGGCAGCACGTCCTTACCAAAGTCGTGGCTTGAGTTCTCATTCGCTTCGTCCTCAATAAGATACTTGCAAAGTTTGCTCCACGTAAACACATATATTCCCATAGAAGCGTTTGTGCTCTTGGGCTTTGCGGGTTTTTCGTCAAACTCATATATAGAGCCGTCCTCGTTGGTATTTAAAATGCCGAATCTCGACGCCTCGGAAATCGGGACGTCTATCGAGGCTATTGTGCAGTCAGCGTTGTTTTCCTTGTGCTTGGCTATCATCTTTGAGTAGTCCATCTTGTAGATGTGGTCGCCCGAGAGAATCACAACATATTCCGGACGGTATCTGGCAATGTAGTTGATATTTTGGTAGATTGCATTGGCTGTGCCCGAATACCATGTAGCGCCCTCAATCTGCTGATACGGGCTGAGGCAGTGAACGCCTCCGAATATTCCGTCCAAATCCCAGGGCTGTCCGGTGCCTATGTACTCGTTTAACACCAACGGCTGATACTGAGTTAGGACGCCTACCTCGTCAATCCCCGAATTAACGCAGTTAGATAGTGGGAAGTCTATTATCCTGTATTTTCCGCCAAACGGAACCGCAGGCTTTGCTATATCCTTAGTCAGAACACCAAGCCTGCTTCCCTGTCCACCGGCAAGCAGCATAGCTACTACTTCTCGCTTTGGATAGTTTTGCATTATCTGTTTACCTCCTATAGGTTTATCGCTGTATATCAGCACAAAATTTATAATAAAATAAAATTATTAGCGAATTAATACCTGCCGCAAATTTAGCTTTGTTTAGCGGTTTGGTCCTTTCGGGACTTGCTTTCGGAGCTCTTTCCTCCGGTGCTTTTCGCATCCTTACCCACCTTTTTCTTCTTAGGTCTGGGCGGCTTTTTCTTTATACACTTGAAGTACATTACCGACATTGGCGGGAGCGTGATGGAGATAGACTGATCCATTTCGTGCATTTCCTCACCGGAGGAGTCGATATTCTGACCGTTGGTGATACCGGTGCCGCCGAAGCGCTCATCGTCGGTGTTGAACACCTCTGCATAAATTCCGTTTTCCGGCACGCCGATTTTATAGTCCTCTCTGAGCATCGGCTGGAAGTTGCACACTCCGATTATACGGTTACCCTTCTTGTCCATTCTCTGGAAGGCGATTACGCTTTGAGTGTAATCATTGTGATGAATCCACGAAAAGCCCTCCCAAGAATAGTCAATTTCATAAAGTGGCGGTGTATTTATATAAAAATGGTTGATTTCCCTAAAGAACTGTTGCAGCTGTCTGTGCTTGGGAAAATCGAGCAAATTCCACTGAAGCTGCTTGGTGGAATCCCACTCGTCAAACTGACCAATCTCCGTACCCATGAATATCAGCTTCTTGCCCGGGTGAATCATCATATAAGCAAGGAAGGTGCGCACGCCGGCAAATTTCATATCGTAATCGCCTGGCATTTTATTGATAAGTGAGCATTTTCCGTAAACCACCTCATCATGCGAAATAGGCAAAAGGAAGTTTTCAGAGAAGGCATAGAAAAAGCTGAATGTTAGAGCGTCGTGGTTAAACGGGCGATAAATGGGATCGAGGGAAATATAGTGGAGCATATCGTTCATCCAACCCATATTCCACTTATAGTTAAATCCAAGCCCTCCATCCTCTACCGGGCGCGAAACCAGCGGCCATGAGGTTGACTCCTCGGCTATCATATATTTCCCGGGGAGATTATCTCTGACAAAGGTGTTGAGGTTTTGTAAAAACTCGACTGCCTCAAGGTTTTCCTTTCCTCCGAATTTATTTGGAACCCACTCGCCGTCGCGGCGATTGTAATCCAAATACAGCATGGACGCTACAGCGTCAACACGGATTCCGTCGGCGTGGTACTCGCTTAGCCAAAAGTTTGCGCTCGAGCTTAAAAAGCTGATAACCTCATAGCGACTGTAATCAAACACAAGAGTTCCCCACTCCTTGTGCTCTCCCTTTCTGGTATCAGCATATTCATAGCAGCAGGTACCGTCAAACTTGGCAAGACCGTGTGCGTCACGAGGGAAGTGAGCCGGCACCCAGTCCAAAATAACCTGAATTCCCGCCTTGTGACACTCGTTTACAAAATATTTAAAGTCGTCGGGAGTACCGTAGCGTGAGGTCGGCGCAAAGTAGCCGGTTACCTGATAGCCCCAAGAGCCGTCGTAAGGATACTCCGTTATCGGCATAAGCTCAACATGGGTATATCCCATATCCTTCAAATACGGCACAAGCTGTTTTGCCAAATTGTGATAGCTCAGTCTTTCGCCGTTTTCCCCGAGCTTCCACGAGCCGGCGTGAATCTCATATATATTCATCGGCTTTTCAAGGTTGTTTTCATTGCGAAGCTTATTTAAGAGAGCCTCGTCCTCCCACTGAAAATCCGAAAACTCGTAGTATTTCGACGCATTTTCGGGGCGGGTCTGAGCGTGAAAAGCATAGGGGTCAGCCTTGTAGAGCTTTTCAAACCAAGGGGTCTCTACGCAGTATTTATATGAATCAAACTGCTTTACATTATCTATAAAGCACTCCCAAATCCCCCTGTTGTCCACCTTTTTCATCGGGTCTGCCGCAGTGTTCCATGCGTTAAAATCTCCTACAACCGATACTGTCAAAGCATTGGGCGCCCATACTCTGAATATTACACCCTCATCGCCATCCTCGTTTATCGCTTTGTGAGCACCCATATATTTATATGCAGTAGTGCTTTTTCCTGCGAGAAAAAGTTCTTTTTCCTTTTCAGCTTCCTTACACATAGCTTCGTAATTTTTATTTGCCATGTTTAGGTTCTCCTTCCTTGTACCAATCTTTATTTTTATGTATATAACAAACACCAAAATGTCTTTTGGGGCTATCCGCATATCTTTATATAATATAATAACAAGAATCAGGCTTAAATTCAATAGTTTTTTCAAATTTTTGCACTAAAAATTTGTTAAAATATGGAATTTTATGTTTTTACATTAAACGGTAATTGTGCAAACTTCCGGCGATACAGCGCTTACCGACCGTTCCTTATACAAAAGTATTATATTACTTTGCTGTGTCGAAAATCACAAAAAGCTGCGAAACATTCGAACAGTTAATATAACCAAGTTGCCGATGTCCCACGCCTCTGTAGGCGGCGTGATCAAACGAGCTTGTCACGCAGGCGAAGATTTAAATATTGGTGCAAGAAGGTATAAGCTGAGTATAGCATAACACTGAAATGTAAATTTTGTCTTGAACTTAGGTAAAATTCTGCTAAACTTCGTTGCAGACGAGGATATTACTCTCCCTCATAGGTTTCGGGGCAAAGCTGCATTATCTTTTCCTGTAGCTTCAAAAAGTCCTCAAATGCCGCAGGCTTGTTGTTTGGATTTCTGAGAAGCGCCGCCGGATGCAAGGTAGCCATATAGAGTATGCCGTCCTTCTCAAAAAACTGACCGTGTTCTCTGGTAATTTTTATATCCGGCTTAAACATTTTCATGGCGGCTATCCTGCCGAGACAAACTATTATCTTAGGCTTTATTAGCTCAATTTGAGCCTGCAACCAGAGGTTGCACTGTTGTTGCTCCTCGGGAAACGGATCTCGGTTTTGCGGGGGGCGACATTTTACTATATTCGCTATGTATATGTTTTTATTCCTGTCAAGATGAACTGCCGCGAGCATTTTGTCCAAAAGCTTCCCTCCTCTGCCGACAAACGGTTCACCCTGCTTGTCCTCGTTTTCTCCGGGACCCTCACCGATGAAGAGAACCTTTGAGCGTGGATTACCAACGCCGACCACGACGTTTAACCTTGTTTTGCAAAGCTCACAGCGCTGACAGCTGAGGCAGTCTCGTTTTAAATCATCCCAGTTTGTGTACATATTTACTTTCCTTTCAATTTTTAATCTTTAACAACAATTTAAATCGCTAAAATATTATTAAATAAAGAAGTGGCGGAGAAGTGGCGGATTATAACCAAGTCGCCGCTGTCCCCCGCCTCTGTAGGCGGCGGGGGAGATTCAGTCTTTCGATGGGGGTTATTATCCCAAAACCCTGAGGAGCAAAGCTCCCCCGCAACGGTTGCAATCGTCGCAGGTGTGATCAAACGAGCTTGTCACGCAGGCGAAGATTTAAATTAAAAGCCTCTCACTCCAATACTTATTAGCTACAAGTAGTATAGCATAGGATTAAATTATATGCAATTTTCTCTATAATACGGGTACTCGGGTAAAACTAATCCCCTCCAAAGCAGGAGGGGATTGTGAGTACGAATATTTAAATTTTGGCTATTCCAAGCGTATCCAGAGTAGAACTGATTAAAATAGCTACAATGAAGATCGGGGCAATGTACTTGGTAATTACGCTGTACATTTTCTCCCTTTTAAACTTTGACGAAAGTTTTACTTCCTCGGCTACAGCGTCCGTTCCGATAAACCAGCCGACCAACAGGCAGGTTATCAAAGCTACTATCGGCATCATCACGCTGTTTGTGATAAAATCGAAGAAATCGAGGATCTGAAAGCCTAAGATTGTAAAGCCGCTCCAAACTCCATAGCCTAAAGAAGAGGGAATTCCAGCCAACAAACCCACAGCCAAAACTATGATGCAGATTGTTTTTCTGCCGAGCTTTGTTTTGTCGGCAATTACCGAAACTACGGTTTCCATCAGGGAGACAGAGGAGGTCAAGGCGGCGAAAAGAACCAGCAGGAAGAACACAACTCCTACTATCTGCCCGCCCCACATATCGTTAAAAACCTGGGGAAGGGTTATGAACATAAGCGAGGGTCCCGCCTGAAGCTTTGACAAATCTCCGTCGGAATAGGCAAAGACGGAAGGGACTATCATCAATCCAGCCAACACGGCAATACCTATATCAAAGACCTCTATCTGCTTTACCGACTTTTCGATATCGGTGTCCTTTTTCATATAGGAGCCGTAGGTTATCATAATTCCCATAGCAAGGGAGAGGGAGTAAAACAACTGCCCCAGAGCCGCTAAAAAGACATTTGCATTTAAGCCCTCGAGCGACGGGGTAATATAATACAGCACTCCGTCAAGCGCTCCGGGCTGACAAATTACATATATACTTACTCCAACTGTCATTATTACCAGCAGCGGCATAAGTATCTTGCTCGCCTTTTCAATACCGTTTTTGACGCCGAGCAGCACTATAGCCGCAGTAAGCGCCATATACAGCAAAAACCACCCCAGCGGCTCCCACGTGCCGGAAATATACGAGCTGAAATAGCCCTCGGTTGCAGCAGCACTCATCTGATTGGTTACAAACATATAGGCGTATTTTGCAACCCAGCCGCCGATAACGCAGTAATACGGGAGAATGATTACAGGCACTGCGGCGGCGAGCCACCCGAGCGGCGCAAAGCGCTTGTCGAGCTTTTTGTATGCGCCGATAACGCTAAGCCCTGTCTTTCTGCCTATTGCTATCTCCGTCACCATAAGCGCAAAGCCGAAGGTAATGGTAAGAATAAAGTAAACTATCAAAAATGTACCGCCGCCGTATTTTGCGGCGAGATAGGGAAATCTCCATATGTTTCCAAGTCCTACGGCAGAGCCTGCCGCCGCAAGGACAAAGCCGAGCTTTCCCGAAAAACTGCTTCTTTTAGTTTTTGCCTCCATAACGTCCTCCTCAAGGGATATTAATTAATCTCAGTTAAAATCTTGACAATGCTCTCGAGCTTCATCGCACGGGATGCCTTGACGAGCACGCTGTCGCCGCATTTTACGATATCACCTATTTTCTCCGCAAGCTGCTCGACGGTGTCAAAATAAATACCATCATCACCGAAGCCCGACTTTATCTCCTTTGCAAGCGGACCTACGGCGATCAAAAGATCCACTCCCTTTTCACGGGCATAACTGCCGACCTTTCGGTGCAGCTCAAGCTCGTGCTCGCCGAGCTCCTTCATATCGCCGAGGATACAAACCCTCCTGCCGCTGAAGTTCATGAGCGTGTCTATGGCGCCCATAACCGAATTCGGGTTTGCATTGTAGCAATCGTCGATAATGTTAAGCCTTCCCGTTTTTATCAAATTATCACGGCTGCCAACAGTGCGGTATGAGCGCACGCCTGCGGCTATTTCCTCGTCAGTAAGTCCAAGACTCTCTGCAACTGCAAAGGCAGCGAGGGCGTTTGTCACCATATAATTACCTATGGCGTCGATTTGAACGGGAATCTTTCTGTCCCCGTGTACAAGGGTACATTCTATGCCGTTTTCGCCCTTGTTTATTATGTTTTCAGCGAAATATTCGTTATTAGTATTTATCCCAAAAAACACGGGCGATATACCATCTCTGTTTCTTTGGGTGAGAAGCTTATCATCATCCCCGTTTAAAAACACACGTTTATCTCCACTGAGATAGTCAAAAACCTCGGTCTTTGCCCTGAGAACTCCGTCTCTGTCGCCGAGGTTTTCAAGGTGACAGTTACCGATGTTTGTTATTATGCAGTGAGTGGGACGTACCATTTTTGCAAGCCTTGACATCTCGCCGAAGTCTGAAATTCCCATCTCGATTACTGCGGCGGTATGGCTCTCGTCCAACCCGAAAAGGGTCAGCGGTACTCCAAGCTCATTATTAAAATTGCCCTGAGTTTTGTGAACCCTAAATTTTTGAGACAGCACCGCCGCCACCATCTCCTTAGTAGAGGTTTTGCCGACACTCCCGGTTATACCGATAACCGGAATATTAAAAAGGCTGCGGTAATACTCGGCAACTTTTTTCAGCGCTTCACAGGTTGAGGGAACTACAATACAGGGCTTTGAGGGATTTTCGGGAAGCTTTTCACAAATAGCACACACCGCTCCCGATTCAAAACAGAGCTCTATATAGTCGTGTCCGTCGCTGCGCTCGCCCTTGATAGCCGCAAAGCAGCCGCCATCGGTGATTTTTCTGCTGTCAGTAACCAAAGAGGAAAGCTGCGTATTTTTCAAGCTCTCGTCCCCTATATATTTACCGCCGCAGGCAAGGCAGATTTC
Source organism: uncultured Clostridia bacterium (assembly GCA_946500295.1). Classification (GTDB taxonomy): domain Bacteria; phylum Bacillota; class Clostridia; order Oscillospirales; family Acutalibacteraceae; genus UBA7067. The sequence goes on from CAMMVF010000007.1 coordinate 51,363, forward strand.
GTTAATTGTAAGTTTCATATGAGCTCATCCAATCAGTTATATTTTTTCAGAGAAAGCTTTGCGAGCATGTCGCAAAGCTCGGGAAAATCCACCCCTTCAGCCGCCGCCTCCTGCGGAAGCAGGCTTGTCGGGGTCATGCCGGGTAGGGTATTCGCCTCAAGGCAGTAAAACGAGCCATCCTCACAGAGAATGAAATCGACTCTGGCGTAAGCCTCGAGCTTTAAAACTCTATATACATGCTCAGCCTCACGCTGGATTTTTTCTGTTATATCCCGCTCAATATCGGCGGGACAGTATTCGTCAGTGCTGCCGGGCTGATACTTGTTCACATAATCGTAAAAGCCGTGCTTTGGAACTATCTCGATTATCGGCAGAGCCTTGCCGTCTATTACGCCTACCGACAGTTCTCTGCCCTTTACAAACTGCTCCACAAGCACCTCCTGCTCATAGCGGAATGCCTCCTCAAGTGCGTCAGTATAGTCCTCGGCTGAATCAACTATCGTAACTCCTACGCTGCTGCCGCCCGAACATGGCTTTACAACGCAGGGGAAGGTGTTCCAGCTTTCAGCTGCGGCATTGTTTTCGGTAAATACGCTGCCTTTTGGGGTCGGAACATTGTTGTAAAGGAAGATGCTCTTGGAAATGCCCTTATCCATTGCAAGCGCACTGCCAAGACTGCCCGTGCCCGTGTACTTTATTCCGAGTAAATCGAGCGTCGCTTGAAGCTTGCCGTTTTCACCCACGTCGCCGTGGAGAGCCAAAAAGGTGATATCGGCATAGCGGCAAATTTCCTCAACATTTTTCCCGAGAAAGCGGTTTGACTTATCCTTCCTCATTGCTTTTATTTTATCAAGGTCGGGAACGGTGTTACCTACCGGAACGCTTTTGGTAAAGCTGTAATTCCCCTCGAAAAGCTTCTGTATATCGCAGTCGTCACTCTCATACCCCATAAACACATCGAGCAGTACGACCTTATGCCCCTTTTGGCGCAGAGCTTCGCTGACTAAGCAGCCTGAGGTTATGGACACATCCCTCTCCGTGCTCAGTCCTCCAGCCAAAACAGCTATATTCATAACAATACCACCTCAACATTCATTTTAAAGCTCGAAGCAAGACACAGCTCCTCGCTGCAAGCCATAAGTATAAATATTATATTACCAAACCATAGTTTTTGCAAGCTTTTACATACTACGTACTCCTGCACTGCTGTCGTTTAAATTTGTGCCATTCTAAACTCGCTGTCCTTCCGTTACTTTTTTCCCGTTGGGAATCTGCATCTTTTTTCAACAGAGTAATCCTTTTAACTTCTGCTCGTTTTGAGCTTTGCTAAAGCGTAAAAATTAGCTCGTTTTCACCTTATATAACCAAGTCGCCCCGCCTCTGTAGGCGGCGGGTTCCATTCAGTCTTTCGGTGGGGGTTATAATCCTCCACCAAAACCCTAAAACCCTAAGGAGCAAAGCTCCCCGGCGACGGTTGCAATCGTCGCCGGCGTGATCAAACGAGCTTGTCACATAGGCGAAGATTTAAACGAGCAAAAGTAAAACGACCTGCTTACTAAAAACAAAGGAAAGCTAAAAGGTCTGCTCCTCGTTCAAAAGGAAGATAGCTTAAAACGAGCTAAAGTCCAAAAAGGACGGTTGCTCTTTATTGGCACAGATTTATACGAGAGAAGCGCAGACAAACGTAGGACTAAAAAGGTGCCTTCGGCACTCTCGCACAATCCACTTTAAATCCAAGCCGCTTGCGACAGCATAAATATAGGGCTGTCGCAATGACAGCCCTATAAAAGTATTAATCCTTTTTATCCGCGTCTAAAGCTCTGCGCAGCCAGATTTCACCGATATCCATAGCGTTGTAAAGTCCTGTTTTCTCACTTGACTTTACAATCTGCTTGCGGGGCGGAATTTCAGGGTCGGTGCACATAAGCTGCACCGTGACCTTCTCGGCTACCTCGAGGTCGTTGACAGTTTTAGTGGACTTAACCTGAAGTCTGACCACGTATTTTTCATCCATATTTCCATAGTACAAGTCGTTACCCACTCTGACGAGCGGTCTGCCCTTGTAGGTGGGAAACTGTGATTTCTTTTTCGCCATTTTCTTCCTCCTATCCGTTTTATTCACTATTATATTAAAAACCGTCTGCTAAAATGCTCTGAGCAGATTGACCTTAGACGGACACATCAGCCATATGCACATCAAGTCTCAAATAAAGTGCAAAGAGCATTTTCAAGCTCAGATTATTTAGAGAGGAGCTTCTTAATTCTCTCCATAGCCTCGATGGTCTTTTGACGGTCGCCGAAGGAGGTAAGGCGGAAGTAGCCCTCGCCGTTGCGACCAAAGCCCGCTCCTGGTGTGCCGACAACATTCGCCTCACTCAAAAGATAATCAAAAAACTCCCATGAACCCATGCCGTTCGGGCACTCAAGCCAGATGTAGGGCGAGTTCTTTCCGCCGCTGTACCAGATGCCGAGTTCATCGAGGGCGGCTGCAATAATTCTGGCGTTTTCCTTGTAATACTCGAGGTTTTCTCTGCACTGCTTCTGACCCTCTTCGCTAAATACAGCCGCAGCTCCGCACTGAACCGGATAAGCAACTCCGTTGAACTTAGAGCCCTGTCTTCTCCCCCAAATCTGAGATACACTGACGGTTGTGCCGTCCTCGTTTTCAACTACAAGCTCACTCGGAACTACTGTATATCCGCAGCGCAGTCCCGTAAAGCCCGCTGTCTTTGAAAGCGAACAAATCTCGATGGCGCATTTTTTAGCGCCCTCTACGGCGTAGATGCTTCTTGGCACATCCTCCTCGGTTACAAAAGCCTCGTAGGCGGCGTCATATATGATTATAGCCTTGTTTTCCAGCGCATAATCAACCCAATCCTTGAGCTGAGCCTTTGTAAAAGCGGCTCCTGTTGGGTTGTTGGGTGAGCACAAATATATCAAATCGGCGTGAACGCTTCTGTCGGGAACAGCTCTGAAGCCGTTTTCCTTGGTGGAGTCGATGTAGATTATCTTTCTGCCGCTCATAAGGTTTGAATCAACATAAACCGGGTAGGCGGGGTCGGAAATTAAAACCACGTTTTTGTCGCTGAATATATCAACTATATTGCCGGAATCAGACTTTGCTCCGTCGCTGATTCTGATATCCTCAGGCGGAACGTCAACACCGAAGCTCTTATAGTAGCCCGAGACAGCCTCCTTCAAGAAATCGTAGCCTGTGCCGCTGTCCTCATAGCCCTTGAAGGTTTCCTTGACGCCCATTTCCTCTATTCCCTTTTTAACCGCCTCAACTACGCAGGGCGCAAGGGGAATGGTAACATCGCCTATACCCATACGGATAATGTTATCCTTCTTGTCGGGGTTTTGCTCAATATATTCGTTTATTTTCTTTGCAATATTTATGAAGAGGTAGTTCTTCTCGAGCTTTAAAAAGTTTTCGTTAATATACGCCATTGCTCTCTCCCTTTCGATTAAATTATGTATCTGACTTGGTATCCGCCTTACCGCTGTTTTCTAAAGCAGCCTTAATAAATTCCCTGAACAGCGGGTGAGCGTAGTTCGGTCGGCTCTTAAATTCGGGGTGGTACTGAACGCCGATATAGAACTTTTTAGAGGGGATTTCAACCGCCTCTACAAGCATTCCGTTAGGCGAAGTACCGGTTACCACCATTCCGCTCTCCTCAAACACATCCCTGTACTCGTTGTTGAACTCATAGCGGTGGCGGTGACGCTCGGCAATTTCACTCTTGCCGTAGGCTCTCGACATTATACTGTCCTTGCGTATCTTGCACGGATATGCCCCGAGTCTCATTGTACCGCCCATATCGACAACGCCGAGCTGGTCGGGCATGAGGTCGATAACCTTGTTTTCGCTCTTGGGATTGAACTCGCCGCTGTTTGCATCCTCGAGCTTGAGTACGTTTCTTGCAAATTCAATAACGGCAGTCTGCATACCCAGGCAGATTCCGAGATAGGGAACGTCGTTTTCACGGGCGTATTTTGCCGCTGTTATCTTTCCGTCTATTCCTCTGTCGCCAAAGCCGCCGGGAACGAGTATTCCGTCACAGTCTCCCAAGAGATCCTCAACAGTATATGCGGTTACAAGCTCTGCATCCACCCACTTGATATCTACGTGGGCGGCGTTTTCGTAACCTGCATGATGCAAAGCCTCGGCAACTGAGAGGTAAGCGTCGTGAAGCTGGACGTATTTTCCGACAAGGGCGATCTTCACCTCCTTATTTCTCGACTCTATCCTCTTGAGCATTTCCATCCAATCTGTCATATCGCCGGGCTTGCTGTCAAGATTAAGCTCACGACAGACGATGTCTGAGAAGTTGTGCTCTTCAAGCATCAGCGGAGCCTGGTAGAGTACCGGAAGGGTGAGGTTCTCTATTACGCAGTCCGGCTTAACATTGCAAAACAGCGCAATCTTTTTGAATATGCTCTTTTCAAGCGGCTCGTCACAGCGCAGCACGATGATGTCGGGGTTGATTCCGATTGAGCGAAGCTCCTTTACAGAGTGCTGCGTGGGCTTTGACTTGTGCTCCTCAGAGCCCTTGATATACGGCACTAAGGTAACGTGGATGAAGATGCAGTTTTCCTGTCCCACCTCAAGAGAGACCTGACGGATAGCCTCTAAAAACGGCTGGCTCTCGATGTCACCGACTGTGCCGCCTATCTCGGTTATTACCACGTCGGCATTGGACTTTTTACCGACGCTGTATATAAAGTTTTTTATCTCGTTTGTAATATGGGGAATAACCTGAACCGTCTCACCCAGATAGTCCCCTGCCCTCTCCTTTTCAAGGACATTTGAGTAGACCTTGCCTGTGGTAAGGTTTGAATATTTATTCAGGTTTTCATCAATAAATCTCTCATAGTGACCCAAGTCGAGGTCGGTTTCAGCTCCGTCCTCGGTTACATAAACCTCGCCATGCTGAAACGGACTCATCGTGCCAGGGTCAACATTGATATAAGGGTCAAGCTTCTGAGCGGCGATCTTGTAGCCCCTGGCTTTGAGCAGTCTGCCGAGCGACGCCGCTGTAATACCCTTGCCAAGTCCCGAAACAACGCCGCCGGTAACGAATATATATTTAGTCATTCCCCAAAAATCCTCTCTTTCTGAATTAAAAGCAGTCGCCGCCGAGCAGCGCTTTGGCGGCGCAGTTTATTAAAGCTCTATAGTTCCGTCAAATACTCTCTCGGCAGCGCCGGTCATAAATACGGTATCGTCGGTATAACGAATAATCAAATCTCCGCCCTTGAGCTTAACAGTGATATCCTCGTTCTTCTTGCAGTAGCCGTTTTCAACAGCAGCTACTGCCACAGCGCAAGCGCCCGTGCCACAAGCCCAGGTTTCGCCGCTGCCTCTCTCCCACACCCTCATTCTGACGGTGTGCTCGTCAATTACAGTGACAAACTCGGTATTTACCCTCTCCGGGAAGAGCGGGTCGTGCTCAAACTTAGGACCTATCTCCTCGATATCGAGGTTATCTATATCGTCCATGAAAACAACGCAGTGAGGATTACCCATGGAAACGCAGGTAATCTTGTACTCCTGACCGCCGATATTCACAGGCTCGTTTATGATTTTATCCTTATCCATAGCCACCGGAATGAGCTTCGGGTCGAGCTCAGCCTTGCCCATATCAACTCTCAGGCTCTTTACCTCTCCGTCCTGCTTGTAAACGGTGAGAGTCTTAATTCCGCTGAGGGTTTCTACGGTTACAGTGTCCTTGCTGGTATCTACTAGATTGTGGTCGTAGAGGAACTTGCCCACACAGCGGATTCCGTTTCCGCACATCTTGCCCTCAGAGCCGTCAAGGTTGAACATTCTCATCTTGGCGTCGGCTACATCGGAGCGGCAAATCAAGATGATGCCGTCGCCGCCGATTCCGTAACGTCTGTCAGAAAGACGAACGCTCAAGCCCTCGGGATTGTTTATCATCTCGTCAAAGCAGTTAAAATATATATAGTCATTTCCGATGCCGTGCATCTTGGTAAAATTGTACTTCACTTTCTCTCTCCTCATGTTGTTGATATCCACAAGCTCTGTGTTTTGCGGAGAATATCGGCTCTTCAGGCACTCTGCCAGAGCGTTTGCCGTGTCAAGAGATGTAAGACAGGGTATGTTTCTCTCTACGGTTTTGCGGCGGATCTTTACCGAGTCGCGGGAGGGAATTCTTCCCTTGGAGGAGGTGGAGATAACATAGCTTATCTTTCCGCTCTCTATCAATGTCAGGGTGTTATCCTTGGACTCGTGGATTTTATTTACTGTGTGCGCCTTTATGCCGTAATTTTTGAGCACGGCAGCCGTACCCTTGGTTGCATAGATTTCAAAGCCCATCTCGGAGTATTTCTTGGCTATATCTCCGATTTCGGCCTTATCGGAATTTCGCACCGTTATCAAAACTCCGCCCGTCTTTGTCATCTTGTAGCCGGCTCCCGTCAAACCCTTGTATAAGGCTTCCTCCAACGTTCCCGCTACGCCCAAAACCTCGCCGGTTGACTTCATCTCGGGTCCTAAGTGGTTGTCCACATTGATGAGCTTTTCAAACGAGAATACCGGTACTTTTACGGCTACATAGGGGGATTTCTTATAAAGACCCGTGCCATAGCCCATGTCCTTTAGCTTTTCGCCGAGCATTGCCTTTGTGGCAAGGTCAACCATGGGAACTCCCGTAACCTTGCTGATATACGGAATCGTTCTGGAGGAACGGGGGTTTACCTCGATAACATACAAATCGCCCTTGTAGATAAGATACTGAATGTTTACAAGTCCCTTTGTATTAAGCGATAAAGCCAGATCCCTTGAGCTGTTTACTATCCTCTCGGTCATCTCGTCGCTGAGATTCCAAGCAGGGTAAACGGCTATGGAGTCGCCCGAGTGAACTCCGGCTCTCTCGATATGCTCCATTATACCGGGAATGAGAATTTCCTCTCCGTCGCAGATGGCGTCTACCTCAATCTCTGTTCCCATGAGGTACTTATCTATCAAAATCGGGTTTTCAATATTCTGTGAAAGAATAATAGCCATGTACTCGATAATGTCGTCGCTGTTGTAGGCTATTATCATATTCTGTCCGCCCAACACATAAGACGGACGCATGAGCACCGGGTAGCCGATTTTATCAGCCACATTCAGAGCTTCCTCGGTCGTCATTACGGTTACGCCCTGAGGACGCTTGATGTGATGCTTTTCCAAAAGCTCGTCAAAGCGCTCCCTGTCCTCAGCCATGTCTATGCTGTCGGCAGAGGTTCCAAGGATGTTTACACCCTGCTTGCTCAAAAAGCCGGTGAGCTTGATTGCGGTTTGTCCGCCGAAGGCAACTACTACACCGTAGGGCTTTTCGGTATTGATAACGCCCATTACATCCTCGTTTGTAAGCGGCTCAAAGTAAAGCCTGTCGGCGGTGTCGAAGTCGGTCGATACCGTCTCGGGGTTGTTGTTTACAATTACAACGTCATATCCCGCCTGCTTCAGCGCCCATACGCAGTGAACCGAGGCGTAGTCAAACTCGATACCCTGACCGATTCTTATCGGGCCTGAGCCGAAAACTATAATTGTCTTCTTGCCGTCGTCTGTCTCCTCGATAAATTCCTCCGCCTCGTTTTCGGTATCAAAGGTGGAGTAGAAATACGGGGTTTCAGCCTTAAACTCGGCGGCGCAGGTGTCAACCATTTTGTAAACCGGATAAACCGGATTTTCAATCTCACAGCCGCTGATATTTTTTATGGACTCGTCCAAAAATCCCATGTGCTTAGCCTTGAGATACAGCTCCTGAGTAAGTTCTCCCTTGGCAAGCTCATTTTCCAGCTTGATTATATTCAAAAGCTTATTCAAGAACCACTCGTCAATCAGGGTGATGCTGTGAATTTCATCGACCGTAATTCCCTTTTTAAGCGCCGCAAACACGCAGAATAATCTTTCATCGTCACAGACCTCAAGTCTTTTTCTGAGGTTTTCAACCGACATATTTACAAATTTCTCGTGGTCGAGAGTCTTCAGCGAAATCTCCGCTCCTCTGACCGCCTTCATAATCGCCTGCTCAAATGTCGGTGCTATTGCCATAACCTCACCGGTCGCCTTCATCTGAGTACCGAGGGTTCTCTTGGCATAGACAAATTTATCAAAGGGCCATTTGGGGAATTTTACAACTACATAGTCGAGCGCCGGCTCAAAGCAGGCGTAGGTAGAGCCTGTAACGGCGTTTTTAATTTCATCAAGAGTATAGCCGATTGCGATTTTAGCCGAAACCTTTGCAATCGGATAACCGGTTGCCTTTGAAGCGAGGGCGGATGAACGGGAAACCCTGGGATTTACCTCGATTACCGCATACTCAAAGCTCTCGGGATTAAGTGCAAACTGGCAGTTACAGCCACCCTCAACTCCGAGCGCCGAGATTATGTTGAGCGAAGCACTTCTGAGCATTTGATACTCCTTATCGGAGAGGGTAACCGTCGGGGCGATAACTATACTGTCGCCTGTGTGAACGCCAACAGGATCAAAGTTCTCCATAGAGCAGACGGTGATTACGTTGCCCTTGCTGTCGCGCATTACCTCAAACTCGATTTCCTTCCAGCCTGCTATACATTTTTCGACAAGCACCTGAGTAATCGGCGACAGCTCAAGGCCATTGTGGGTTATCTCTCTGAGTTCTTCCTCGTTGTTTACTATTCCGCCGCCTGTTCCGCCAAGAGTAAAGGCAGGGCGGATAATAACCGGGTAGCCTATTTCCTTTGCAAAATCGACAGCGGACTCGACGTCGTTTACAACCTTTGAAGGAATTACAGGCTGACCTATAGCCTCCATAGTGTCCTTAAACATCTGTCTGTCCTCTGCCTTGTCGATGGTGTCGGGGTCTGCACCGAGCAGACGGACACCCTCTTTCTCGAGGAAGCCCTCCTTCGCAAGCTGCATGGAAAGCGTAAGTCCTGTCTGACCGCCGAGGGTAGAAAGCAGGCTGTCGGGCTTTTCCTTCTTAATAATTCGCTTTACGGTTTCAAGATTCAGCGGCTCTATATATATCTTGTCCGCCATAGCGTTATCCGTCATTATAGTTGCGGGGTTTGAATTAATCAGTATAACCTCAAGCCCCTCCTCCTTGAGAGCGCGGCACGCCTGAGTTCCCGCATAGTCAAACTCTGCTGCCTGTCCGATGACTATCGGACCGGAGCCGATTACCATTACTCTTTTTATATCCTTATTAAGTGGCATTTGTCACATTCCTTTCAAAAGCCTTTTTATTGTTTATCCATCAATGATATAAATTTATCGAACAGGAAGGCTGTGTCGAGCGGTCCTCCACAAGCCTCTGGGTGGAACTGAACCGAAAAAGCCGGCATATCTGTGTAGGCGACGCCCTCGCAGGTACCGTCGTTTCCGTTTACAAAGCTCTCACGGGCATTTTCCGGGAGAGAGCTGCCGACTACTGCGTAGCCGTGGTTCTGGCTTGTAATATACACCCTTCCGCTTTCGGTGTCGGTTGCGGGCTGGTTAGCTCCTCGGTGACCGTACTTTAGCTTGTGGGTCTGCGCTCCCTGAGAAATTGCGAGAAGCTGGTGTCCAAGGCAGATGCCGAAGGTTGGGAGCTTTTTCTCACACAGCTTTTTAAGCTCAGCGATTATCCCCTGATTTTCCTGCGGATCTCCCGGACCGTTTGACAGCATGATTCCGTCGGGGTTAAGTGCTAAAATCTCATCAGCCGTAGTACCTGCCGGAACCACTGTAACGTCACAGTCGCGCTTTACAAGCTCACGGGCTATGTTGCCCTTTGCGCCAAAGTCCCATAGCACAACGTGGCGCTTGGGATTTTCAGCCTTAAGCTCTTCTCTGTCAACAGCCGTCACGGAGGATACCGCATTTTTCACCTTGTAGTCCTTTATCTGCTGAATATCGCTTTCCAAATTGTCCAGAGAATAAGTGAGCTTACAGTTCATAACTCCGTACTCACGCACAATTCTTGTAAGCGCTCTCGTATCCAGGTTGTACATTCCGGGAATTCCCTCATTCTTTAAAAAAGTGTCAAGTACACCCTCGCAACGGAAATTGGACGGCTCTTGACACCTGTTTCTTACTATGTACGCCTTTAAAGCAGGATGCTTGCTCTCGAAATCAGAGGGAATTACCCCGTAGTTTCCGATTAAAGGGAAGGTCTGAATAACTACCTGACCGTAGTAGCTGGGGTCAGTTAGCGTCTCGAGATATCCTGTCATTGCGGTAGTAAAAACAAGCTCTCCAATAACCTCTTTTTCTGCGCCAAAGCTCAGTCCTCCAAAGACTTTGCCGTTTTCGAGTATCAGGTACGCCTCGCGGCTCATACAATCAATTCCTTTCACTTAATCTACTATAGCTCATAGGTACTCAGCACTCTCTGCGCTACCTGCAAGCGGGAAATTCTCATATCCATCGCCTGCTTTTCAAGGTAACGGTGAGCCTGCTTTTCGCTCATTGTCAGGCACTGCATAAGTGCACATTTAGCGCGGTCGATTATCTTAATTTCTTCAAGCTGGCTTTTCAGCCCTTGGTTTTCGGTTTGTAGTTTTAACAGCCTGCCGTAGGAAATCTCCCAAATCCTCAGGCACTGATGAAAGACTGTGCGGTTAAGCGGCTTTTTCACCGCAAATACGCCCTTGCTTTCCAATGCGTCACGGCATTTATCATAAACCTCATCCTTCATCAGTACAAAGACACCGGAGCTCGTGCGTAAACAAAGCTCTACGGACAGGTCTATACCGCCGCTGTCGAGAATGGGGGTATTTATGATAATTACGTCAAAGCTGCAGTCCTTTACAGCTGCCTTTGCCTGCTGTGAAGTAAAGGCGAAGTCAATGCTGTGGTAGCCCTCGCTTTCCATAAGCGCTCTAAGCGAACCCAGGCTCTGCTCAGATTTAGAGATAATCAACGCACTTTTCATAACTATCACCATCATAATATTTTAACGTAATTCGGCAAAAAAATCAATGAAAATTTTAATCTCATAAGCCGCTGTTATTCGTCTAATTTACCATAGAAATCAGCCCGGTAATATTAGACGATATAAAATGGAAACGAATTTAACAAAAAATTTATTGACATAAACCTGTGTCGGGGCTACTATTAAGATATTAATAACAAAGTCGCCGATGTCCCCCGCCTCTTAAGGCGGCGGATTCCATTCAGTCTTTCGGTGAGGTTTAATCTCCCACCGAAACCCTGAGGAGCAAAGCTCCCCGGCGACGGTTTAAATAAAAAATTGCGTAATGGAGGTGAGAAAACTGAAGGCAATTAAATTTTTAAAATCACTGCTGCCCGTGGTTCTTATCTTAGCAGTTATCGCCGGCTGTGCCGACAAGGATGAAAAAAGCCCCAAAGAGCTTATTGTGGGAAATTGGGAGTACCGCAACCAAAGCTGGTGCGAATTTGAAAGCGACAATACCTGCATCATCGGCGGTATGGCGGGAGAATACTCGATAAACGATGACAACGCCATTACTCTGAGTGTATATGGAAGCGATGAAGCTGACAGCTTTGAGTGGGCAGGTAGCGCAGACAACGTTGACTTCGACCACTGGTATGTAGATGAGAACAACCTGTATATAAACGGTATGCAGTACCCGAGGCTTGAAGATGATGAAAGCTCCGACACAGCCGAGAGCGCCTCACAGTCAAGCTCAGAGGAAGAAGCTTCCGAGAATGAATCCGAGCAAGGCAGCTCCGAAGAATAATTAAACAGATTTATAACCAAGAGCCGATGCCCCCGCCTCTGTAGGCGTGATCAAACGAGCTTGTCACGCTGGCGAAGATTTAAAAAATGGGGCTGTCGCATTAACAGCCCTATGCCGGGGAAGCCTCTCTTGAAGGCTTCCCCTTTTTTGGCAAAAAGTACAAACATCAGGTTGTGCCGGTCTAAAATAAAATTCTTTTTAAAAAACACAAAAACTTACTGCGACAGCCATATTTTGTTTTCATAATTATTTAATTAATCATCGTTTCTGCCGTGCGATATATCAGAATCGCCCAAGTCATAATCCTTATCCACGTCATAATCTTCTGCGTCGTAGTCTTCTGCTGTGCGACGGTGGTCGTTCAGGATTTTGTCTATCTCGTCCTCAGTTAGGTCTCTGTGCTCAGTTCCATAGTTTGAAAAAACTTCGTCAACGTGGTCGTTGAGTTTTTTATCGCGAAGTTTTTCCTGCTCCTTTTCCGCCTCAATCCTTTTCTTCTTTTCTTTGTTCAACATTTTAATATGGTTGTCAAGCATAATTCCGATTGCTACGGCCGCGATGATTTGAAGCCCGTAAAATAATATGGTGTCAAACAAATCGTTTATCGCTCCGTTTTTGTACAGAACATCAATGCCGATAATCAGCAGGTAGTCCACCAACAGCACTCCGACTATCTTTCCGGTAATTGTATATCCGAAAAGCTCACAGCTGATGAGAATAACCGGAGCGAGAAGGAAGAGATCCTGAAAACCGAACAGGGCAAATATAACCAGTGCCGCCACCGTTGCAACCAGTTCTATCATAGCAAAGCGCTTAAAGTTCTCCGGCTTCTTCGCCTTGATAACATACATCAAAACAACGAGTGCGACCGCCAGCAAAATAAACACCCACTGGTTTTGTATCACCTGAATAAATATGTCCATTTCTCTATTCCTTTCAATCTTAGCTTTTCCTGCGCCGCAGTCAGGAATATTTGTCAATATTATAACATAACCAAATGCAGTTTTCTACATATTTTTAATTTAACATTTGGTTTTTTCGTTAAAAAGGGTTGTCACAAATTTTTGTCATTTGCGACAACCCTTTTAAGACGGTAAATATTATCGGACACGAACAGCTCAGCCTGATGTTGTTCGATACGGCTCAGGATACGTTTAAGTCAGATTGCTTCAGCTTAATTTACGATTTAAGCAAAACCAGTTAAATTGCGTATATACAAACGGGACAGGTTAACACCCCGCCCCGTTGCCGTACTGATTTATCTTTGACTCGACGCTTTTTCTGACCTCATCAGACATTTTTACAGAAGCGTCAATAATCTTATCCTCAATTCCGTTATATAACCACTATGCGTTTTCGATAGTAAGAATATCCGTAAAGCCTGTTGCTTCAAATAGTTCCATTATTAGTTCATTTACATTACGAATGATGATCTCGCCTTGCTTTGCATTCAGTTTTTTCTTTATTGACAAAAGAATTCTCAGTCCTGCACTTGAAATATAGCGAAGCTTTGCAAAATCAAAAATTATAGTGTTAACGTCTTCAGGAATCTCCCCCCAGACGTTGCTCAAGCTCAGGAGTCGACGTAGTGTCCAGTCTGCCATCTAACTGTATAAATATCTTTGAATCTTCTGTCTGTAGCTCAATATTCATTTATAATCCCTCCAATGATAATTTTCCTCGCCTGTATGTAGCTTTAAAATAATCATTTTCATTTGAATGTTCACACAAAACGAAAACGATTTCGAGCTGTTACCCATATTATATCATAAGACTATATCATAACACAAATAAATAGTGCCAGGCTGTGCAATTTCATTGTAATTAGCGAAAAATCCAAAAAACGCAGTGCAAACTCCAGCCGAATGACGGTTGAAGCTTCACCTTGGAAAGGTTTTGAAACCTCGGTAATTTTTGTATTTTAAGCTGTACAATTATATGCCTGCCAACGAAAAAATCTAAAAACGGACGGCATAACTCCACCGTCCGCAGTATGAATATATTATTTTTGCGGCTTTCTGCGCCTCGGGGTCGGTTCTCCTCTTTTAAGAGCCGAGATCTTTTCATCGCTTGTCTGCTTGAAACGCGAAAGCATATCCTCGAAACTCATATCGCTGCGCTTGGGCTGCCACTCAAAGTTGCCGGGTCCCTTAGAACTGGAGGTGTTTGAACTCGAAGCTGAGGTTCGCTGCTTTTTGGGCTTACCGTGCGGCTTTGGAGTTTCCATCGCCTTTTTTATAGACAGACTTATCTTGCCGTCATCGGACACAGAGAGCACCTTGACCTTGACCTGCTGGCCGATGCTCAGATGATCCGATATCTTCTCGACATATTTAGGCGCAACCTCAGATATGTGCACCATACCCTTCTTTCCGTCGGGCAGCTCCACAAACGCTCCAAAATTTGTTATTCCCGTAACCTTGGCTTCTACAATACTTCCAACTTCAAGCCGCATAAAGAAAAAATCCCCCTGTAAGTTTAACCGGTCACTCGCCGGCGATATTGATAAAAATACGCTCGTCCGGCTCGGCATAGCCAAGTTCCTGACGTGCTATTCGCTTAATGTACTCCTCGTTTTCCTCATCACTTGAGTTGTACACATCGGCGATCTCGCTGTTTTTGACCTCTTGGATAAGAATATTATCCTCAAGCTGCGAAAGCTCCGCCTGTTTCTGACTGATTTGAAGCTGCTGAGAGATAAGCGTAACTCCTGCATACAAGGCAAATACTCCGAAACAAATACCAAATATTATCTTGCGCTTTTTGTCTGGCTTTTTTTCGGACTCAACTTCCCTTACTACCTCTTTCACGGCTTCTCCTCCCTTTCAACTTTGCCTGCAAATTATCATTTTTATAATTATACACCCTGTTTGTTTTATCTTGCAAGCTATTTTTTGACTTTTTTCTGTAATTTTTATGTAAGGAACAAAAGATTAACAGAATAGCCCTGGTTTGTTTACAAAAAAACGAAGTAATCAGTTTAAATACCGACCTGACCTTGCTATACGCCAAAGACGCACCTGAGACGATATAATCAAACAGCCTCCCCGTGAGCCGTCCGACGGTCAGCCGATATATCAAAGCCCCTGAAAAAAAAGCCGCAGCCATATACACCCTGACCACCCCGAAGTTCACGGCACTTGCTATCAAAAACATCCAAAGCGCACACAGGCACATATATGCCAAATCCTGCAAAACAACAGCAAGGCGTGAATTTAGTCCCGCTTTGCGCAAAAAGCGGAACACATCATACAACACCCCCGCCAGGCTCCCCCACGCAAGGCAGATTAAAACAATCTGCCACTGCGAAAAGGCGGACAGCTCCATTATTTAAACAGGCGCTTTATTAGCCCCTGTCCCTTTCCCGTAGAGTCCGAGTAAATCATTGCGCTGATTTCACCGTCGATTACAACCTGACCCGTCTCCAGGCTGAGCTTGCTGATATGGAGCTGCTGCCCTCTGAGGCACAGTGCGCCAAGCTCGGTATAGAGCACGACCGACTCTGTATCAAAGCTGCCTACGTCAACTATTCCCTCAAGGCTTAGCACCCTGCGGTTTTCAAGTGTAAGAGTATGGGGCTTTTTGAGAGTATTTTTTAAGTCTGCCACTTGCACCACTCCAAAGCTGTTTAAATCTGAGCAGAGCGTGACAAGCTCGTTTGATCACGCCTGCGACATTTAGGCCGTCGCCGGGGAGCTTTGCTTCTCAGGGTTTCGGTGGGGAATTAAACCTCATCGAAAGACTGAATGTCCCCCGCCGCCTAATCAGGCGGAGACATCGGCGACTTGGTTATATGAAATGGTATGCTGCGGATAAAAAATTTATTCTCAAATTTGCTCGTACATCGCAGCGGCGTCCTCTTTTTTGGCATATTCGTTTATAGCCGTAACTCGGATTTTCAGCGGCTTCGAGCCCAGCGTCAGCTCGATTTCGTCGCCTATTTTTACATCGTATGAGGCTCTCTGGGGTTTTCCGTTTACGATCACCCTGCCTGCATCACACGCTTCGTTGGCAACTGTCCTTCTCTTTATCACTCTTGAAATTTTTAAATATTTATCCAGTCTCATTTTATCTCCAATATATTCTTAAATTTTAGTTATTTAAATCTTCGCCTGCGTGACAAGCTCGTTTGATCACGCCTGCAACGATTGCAACTGTCGCAGGCGTGCTTTGCTCCTCAGGGTTTCGGTGGGGGATTAAACCTCACCGAAACCCTGAATGTCCCCCGCCGCCTACTCAGGCGGGGGGCATCGGCGACTTGGTTATAAAAATGTCCGCCAAAACACCTTCGGCGGACAGAAAGATTCAGCGAATTATTTATTAACAGCCTCTTTAAAAGCGTTGCCTGCCTTGAACGCAGGAACCTTAGAAGCGGCAATCTCGATTTTCTCCTTAGTTCTGGGGTCGATTCCCATTCTCGCGTTGCGCTGACGCTGCTCAAAGGTACCGAAGCCAACTACCTGAACCTTCTCGCCCTCGGCTACGGCATTGACAATCACGTCAAGCATTGATGATACAGCCTTTTCTGCATCCTTCTTAGTAAGTCCGCTTTTCTCAGCTACCGCTGCTACAAGCTCAGTCTTATTCATTTAAGTATCCTCCTGATCTTTTCACATTAATATATTCCTTAGCCTGATTCCAAAGGGAATCAAGCGTATTAAGGTCGGCGTCTTTCATGTCAATACCCTGCTCTTTGGCGGCTTGCTCTACCTTATCAAATCGCTCTATGAATTTGTCACAGCTGAAGTACAATGCTTTTTCGCTGTCCACTCCCAAAAACCTCGAGACACTGACCGCTGAAAAAAGCACATCGCCAAACTCCTCAAACTGATTTTCACTGTCGTTATTTTTTATCGCCTGTTTAAGCTCGGCTATCTCTTCCTCGAGCTTATCAAGAGCTCCGTTGACATTGTCCCAGTCAAATCCTGCTTTAGCTGCTTTTTCCTGAATTTTCTGACTTCTCATCAACCCCGGCAGAGAGCGGGATACGCTGCGCATAGCCTGAGTCCGGCTTTTCTGGGATTTTGTCTGCATTTTAATTTTGTCCCAGTTTTCGAGCACCTTCTCAGATGTGTCGGCAGTAACATCGGAAAAAACATGGGGATGGCGCACAATGAGCTTTTTGCAGATTCCGTCCGCTACATCGTCGATGTCAAACCGCCCCTGCTCCTGCTCGATTTCGGAGTGAAAGACAACCTGAAGCAAAACATCGCCAAGTTCCTCCTTCAAAAGCTCCGTATCCTCGGTGTCAATAGCCTCTATCACCTCGTAGGTTTCCTCGATAAAATTTTGCCTTATTGACTGGTGCGTCTGCTCACGATCCCAGGGGCAGCCGCCTTCGCCTCTCAAAATTTTCATAATTGCGACGAGATCCTGAAAATCGTATTTTTCCTTTCGTTTGAACTCATTCACAGCAACACCCCCGGTCTTTAAGATTAACAAAACACAAATGCAAGATACATTTTACCTCAACACGTGCATTTTTTCAAGTAGTTTTGCGATTTTTTCGCCCTTTGGAATGGCGGTTATTTCGCTTTTGGTAACAGCCCTGAGTAAGGTGAGTGCCAAAACATAGAGTATTACCACTAAAACGACAACTATTATCATCGCAACGTAGTACGGCAGTATGTTCTCCTCAAGCAGATTGTAGATAAATCTTCCGACAAATATACAGCCGACGGCGGCGATTAGCGGCTTTATAAATACATTCAGAAAATCCGGGATTATCTTAGTTTCCTTACACAGGAAGTAAAGACCTACAACAACAACAAACAGATAAGCTACCAGCGAGCCTACCGCCGCACCCTGGATATTGATTTCGGGTATGCCGACCAAGGTGTAGTTGAGCCCTATTTTTATAATCATGGCTATACTCATAAGCTTCAGCGGCAAATCAACCCTGCCGACAGCCTGAAGCATACTGCACACAGGCGTGCTCGTAGCGATGAAGATTACAGAAATGCCGAGAATCTGAAGTATGCCCGCACCCACGTCTGCACCAAACACGTCCCCTCGTCCGTAGAGCATGAAAATCAAGGGCTTGGAAAATACCGACAGTGCAAGTCCGGCAGGCAGCGCCACACAGAGGGTCAGCTTTAAAATCATATTGATATTGCTCTTGATCTCGTCCTTATTCCCTCTAGTCCAAGCAGAAGTCAGGCTCGGCAGTGCGCTCGAGCCAAAGGCCTGGGTTAAGGCTGTGACGAGCATCATCAGCGTAAGCGCATAGCCGTAGCTGCCTGTGAGAAAGGTGGCGAAGTCGGCCGCAGCTATGTGCTGCTGAGCCATTGCGCTGTAATCATATCCGCCGACCTGCTTAAATGAGTTGACAAGTCTTTCGGCAGAGTATTGCGAAAGGTCGCTTATCCTCATCTGAATCAAGGTCGAGTCAATAGTGCTCGAGATACTCAGCACCAGGGAATTAAGCCCTATGGGTATGGCCGTCCTGACCAAGTCCCAGGTTATACTCTTTCCGGATCTGGCAGGCTCGGAGTAATATAGCTGGCGGCGGGTAACGTCGCAGCCCTTGAGCTTATATCTCAGCATCAGAAAGATAAACCCGAACAAGGCTCCCGCCACTATTCCGAGCAGGGCGGCGCAGATGGTCCATGTATCTATGGCTGTATAAGCCTGAGAGTAGTTTTCGTAATATGTGCCGAAAACGGTACCGCTGGTGTTATATTCGTTGGTCGCTGTTTGGCTGACGATAAAGGCGGCTGTAAGTCCGATCAAGAGCTTGCCGCCCGCCTCAATCACCTCGGAAACTGCTGTAGGCATCATATTCCGCATACCCTCGAAATATCCCCTGTAAATTGACATCAGACAGCCGAAGAGGATGGTCGGAGCGAGGGCGCACACTGCAAACTGCACGTTTGCATTTCTCACGATTGAGGAATACCAGCCGCTGAGCAACACCATAGCTGCGAAACAGATTGTTCCGGTTATGATAAACAGCGGTATGGTTATTTTATGGAGTTTTTTAACGTCGCGGAATCTATTCTCGGCTACGCTTTTTGATACGAGTCGGGATATGGCTATTGGGAAGCCGCCTGTGGCGAGCATGAACAGAGGGTCGTACAGGCTGTAGGCAAGGGTAAAAATACCATAACCCACGGACGAGACCATGCCTCCGAGCAGTACCTTATATACCATGCCTATGAGCTTAACTATTATCATACTCATCGACATAACCATTGCGCCCTTCATAAAGCTGCGGTCAGCTCCGCTGCGCTGGATGGTACGTTTTTCCAAAATAATCTCTCCTTCTCACAAAACAAGCGGCAGATAATGCCGCCTGCTGTCTTATCAATTTAGAATAAAGAGAGTACGTCAGTCGCCAAGAATCTCATCTTCCGCATCTTTCACAGCCTGCTGAGCCTCCTTGTCGGCGGCGCTGACAAGCTTAGCCCCGCATTTTCCGCAATAGCTTAAATCCGCCGAAACCAAAGCGCCGCAAGTCGGACAGGTGTGCTTATTTTTTCTCAGATTTTTAAGCTCTCTTGTAGATTCAAGGCTTTCGTTAAGCTCCCTGAGCTCCTGTACCATTTTGGCAAGGGCGTCCTTGTCCATTTCACCTGCGATATAGCTTTTGTACACGAAACTGCCAAGCTCCCTTTCCTTTTTGTGAATCTCGCTTTGCAATCCGGACTCGGCGTACTTGAGCTTTGATGAATCAATTACCATCTCGGCCTTTTTGCCGACTGCGTCCACAGCCGTTTTCGCATTTATCATTAAATCGTCCAATATACTCATTTGGCTTCTCCTTTACAGATTTTACATATTAGAATTATAGCACTTGGCTATTAGAGTTTTATTAAGATAGTGTTAATTTCCCAGATTATGGATTAATACTCATAGCTTCCTCCGCCGACAAACTCAGTAAGCAGGGAATCAGCGCTGAGCAAGTCTCTGTCAAGCTTATAAACCTGCTCAAGCAGGGTAATGTACTGTGCCGCCATCCGATAATGCGGACTGTCCTTTGTAATGGTTTTTAGCATTGGAAGAGCCCGTGCGCCTATAATACCAGGCTCGCTTTTGTGGAAAGAGTCTATGGTTATATCGCTCAGTGCGGCGTAGGGAATGATATTTTTTCTCTCGCCGTCAAGCACGTTGTCCCACAAGTCAAGGCAGTC
The DNA here is from genome assembly GCA_946500295.1 of uncultured Clostridia bacterium. Taxonomy (GTDB): domain Bacteria; phylum Bacillota; class Clostridia; order Oscillospirales; family Acutalibacteraceae; genus UBA7067. The sequence goes on from CAMMVF010000007.1 coordinate 71,198, forward strand.
CTCGACCGATATGGAGCGGAAGCGAGTATCCCTGACTAAACGTCGAAACATTCTCAGCCCCTGCCCCGTACAGATTTTACTGTCAAACTCGACTGCGCTTTCGATATTGAGCAGCAGCTTTACTACCGTTATCTCATCTGTCTTTGGGGTGAGCAGAGGGTTCAGGGCGTGAAGCCCCTCTATGATTAAAAAATCATCGTCGTCAATTTGGATATGCTGACGATAAGGTGAAGGACGCTTGGTTTTGAAATCAAACTTGGGCATATCACACTGTCCCGTCCTAGCTAGAGAGGCAAGACACCTCTTAAATTCGGAAAGATCGAGTGCGGCTATGCCCTCGAAATCCCGCTCGCCGTTTTCATCGAACGGGGTTTCTTCGGCGGGGAGGAAAAAGTCGTCGAGCGACACCTTCACCGCCTGCCTCCCCATCGCTTCAAAGCTCCGTCTGAGTATCATCGAGGTGGTAGTCTTTCCTGCCGAGGAAGGACCAGCCAGCATAATCACTCCGCCGTGGGGCGCTTTTGTCAGTATTTCACCAACAGCCAGTCTTACCTTGCCGTGAAATTCCTCTTCACAATCCCCGAGAAATTCCGCCTGATTTTTTTTGGCAAGGGAGTTTATTTCCTCAATAGAATATACTGTGCCGTGCTTAAAATCCATATTCATCATAAAACGAACCTATCCTGTCTTTCCTTTTGAGCATCTCATCAAAGCCCTTTAGATATTCATACGAATATTTGTAGTTAAATATTCGTTCTATGTATGAGCCGTTCGGCTGTCTGAGCTTTGTAGTGGCGCCTGCGCCGCAGCCCAGTATGGAGTGGGTTTCGTCCATTATGAACACATTATAAAGTCCCTCGCTGCCCTTTTTTGACCAGCCGACATTTTCGAGATTGCCGACCATCCTGCTCTGACGGTAGAGGTAGTACGGTTCATAGCCGTTTTTCGGCAAAAGCTCGGAGCAGAAGCGGTGCATCTGCTCGGCTGTTTCAAAATCACGGCGCAAAAGCTCCGCTCCCTGCTGAGTAAGATTTGATGAGCGCTTCATCGAAAGCGTATGCACAGTTATGCTCTTTGGGTCGAGCTCGACAATTTTGTTGAGGGTTGAGGCAAAGCTATCGGCACTTTCACCGGGCAGTCCTGCGATTAAATCAGTGTTTATATGGTCAAAGCCGGATTTAACGGCGATATCGTAGGCGGCAAAAAACTCCTCGCTCGTATGCCTGCGCCCTATTGCCTTTAATATTTCATCATTTAAGGTTTGCGGATTGATGCTTATTCTGTCCGCCCCGTTTTGCTTTATTACCTTTAATTTTTCCTGTGTCACCGTGTCGGGTCTGCCGGCTTCAACCGTATATTCACGGCAGTTTGTCATGTCAAAGCTGCGGTTTATGGTGCTCATCACCATATCGAGCTGCATAGGTGATAAGGTGGTAGGCGTGCCGCCGCCGATGTAAACGGTTTGCAGTCTCAATCCGAGGTTTCTCGCTATCTGCCCGGTGTATTCAATTTCCCTGCAAAGCAGCTCTACATACGGCTCGATGAGCTTAAAGCTCTTCTCCACCGACTGAGACACAAACGAGCAGTAGCTGCACCTTGACGGACAGAACGGGATGGAGACATAGAGGCTGAACGAATCGGGGGTAGAGGTATTTAAAATCAGTCTTTCGTTTCTCTCGGTAAGGGTTGAGAGAGCTGTTTTCTCTTCAGATACAAGAAGCTTTTGTTTAAAATACTCCTTTGCTCCCTCCTCGCCCATAGTTTCTCTTAGTCTGCGAAAGAGCTTAATCGGGCGAACGCCCGTCAGTATGCCCCAAAGCGGCGTAAGCCCGGTGTACTCGGACAGCAGGCGGTACAGTAAAATCGCCATCTCCCTCTCCTGCTCGTCCTCGGGGGTATCGGGCTGAAGGCTTTTCTCTAGCTTAGAGCTGTATTTGTCGGTAATCAGGGCACACTCGACGCCCTCAGCTGTTTTTGAGGTAATCAAGCAGAGACTTTCCGTCTCATTCGGTCGCTCGCCCCTCAACACCTCGAGCTTTTCATTCGGAAAAAATACCCTTGTGAGGTTTTCCATCTCGTAATGAAAGCTGTGATTATCTATATAAATTTTAATACTCATAAATTATATTCCGATTTTAATGATTTCAATAATATTTCACGGCTCTTTTCAGGTAGAGGTTTTTGTGCTTTTCTTCCTCTATCGTCGTCATGGGGCCGTGACCGGGATAAACCTCGGTATCGTCGGTAAGCTCCGAGAGCTTTTTGAGAGAATTCATCAGCTCGTCCTCATTTCCGGTTTTGAAGTCCGTCCTGCCCATCGAGCCTTTAAAGAGGGTATCTCCGCAGAAGAGCTTTCCCTCGGCAAGGTAGCCAACTCCACCTTTGGTATGTCCTGGCAGGTTCAAAACCTTAATCACCGTGCTGCCGAGGGTAATCTTATCGCCCTCTCGTAGCAAAAGCTCCGCCTTAAACGGCTTGATATTTACACCCATCATCATCGAGAGGTTTAAGCTGCCGTTGGAGATAAATTCCTTTTCCGCCTCACCTATGGCGATATAGGCATTTGGGAATTTTTCTTTAATCTCGGCGGTCTTGCCAATATGGTCGAAATGCCCGTGAGTCAGCAGAATATAGCACAGCTTATCTTCGGGTATTTCGCTTAGAGCCTGCTCAAGCCCCCTTGAGCTTCCGCCCGGGTCAATAACAGCGCTCTCACCGCTTTGCTCGTCGGTTATGATATAGCAGTTTGTAGCCATTGTTCCTACAACCAGAGTTTTTATTTTAAGCATTGCGTTTCAGCTCCTGTGAATCAAGTATTATAGTTACGGGTCCGTCATTTACTATATTAAGCTCCATATCGGCCCCGAAAACACCGCACTCTACCCTTTTTGCACCCGCTTTTTTAATACATTCCATGAAGTACTCATACAGCTCATTTGCTTCGTCAGGGGCGGCTGCCGAAAAGAAGCTCGGTCTCCTGCCGTGGGAGCAGTCGGCGCAGAGGGTGAAGTTAGACACCACCAAAACCTCGCCATCTATATCCTTGAGGGAGAGGTTCATCTTATCATTATCATCTGTAAATATCCTCAGGTTATAAATTTTCTCCGCCAGCACCTCGGCGTCAGCGGCGATATCGCCTTGGCACACTCCCAAAAGCACCGCCAGTCCCTGATTTATCTCTCCTGTAAGCACTCCGTCCGCCTTTACCAACGCAGAGCTGACCCTTTGAATTACTGCCTTCATTCTTTCCTCCAATTACTGTCTTGAGATGGATATTACTCCCTTTACATTGCTGAGCCTTGAGATTACGCTGCGCAAGTGGTCGATTCCGTTCACCGTAATGGACAAGTGCATAATTGCGGTATCCCCCTTACCCTCCTTGGAGTCCATATTGTTGATAAATATGTGCATTGCGGAGAGTTGGTTGGCGATATCTGCTATAAGTCCGGTTCGGTCTGTCGAGAGTATCTCAAGAGTAGTCTGGAAGCTCTCGTTGACACTCTGCGCCCAGCTGGCGCGGACATATCTCTCGGGCTGTTCACTGCTTGATATATCCCTGGGTATATTCGGGCAGCTGCGCTTGTGAATTGACACTCCGTTGCCCCTTGTGATGAAACCGATGATATCGTCGCCCGGCAGAGGCTTGCAGCACATAGCGAGCTTTATCAGCACATCGTCAAAGCCCTCGACTACTATGCCGTTGCTGACCCTGGTCTTTTTGGGCTTATCCTGAACCGGCGGCTTCGGCTCGGGCTGGGCTTCACCGTACTTTTTAAGATACTCCTCCCTTATCCTCGGCATTATCTTCCAAAGTTGAACTCCGCCGTAGCCGATGGCGGCGTAGAGGTCGTCGGGGTTTGAGTAGCCATTTTTCTTGAGCACCGCGTTGACAAGCTCCGCCATTTCGCTGTCGCTTAAAACTATCCTTGCGTGCTTAAACTCACGCTCAATTTCCTGCTTGCCGGTTTCAATGTTTTCTTCACGCTTTTCACGCTTGAACCACTGTCTTATCTTACTCCTTGCTTCGCTGGTTTTGACAATCTTCAGCCAATCTCTGTTCGGGCAGCCGCCCTCCTTTTTGGTCAGAATCTCGACAATCTCTCCGGTTTTGACCTTATAATCTATCGGCACCATTTTTCCGTTTACCTTAGCTCCCGTCATTCGGTTGCCAACTTCCGAATGGATTGCATAGGCTACATCTATAACGGTCGAGCCGTAGGGCAGGTCGATGATATCTCCCTTCGGGGTAAATATGAACACGTCCTCCTGGTCGAGGTCGGTCTTGATATTTCTCAAAATATCAGTGTGGTCGTCGTCGGTCTGGTTTTCGAGCATCTTGCGTATCCATGTGATTTTATCCTCAAAGCTGTCCTTTTTGGACAGTCCGAGCTTATATTTCCAGTGCGCGGCGATTCCATACTCTGCGGTGTGGTGCATTTCCCATGTGCGAATCTGCACCTCAAAGGGAATTCCCTCCTCACCGATAACCGTTGTGTGCAAGGAGCGGTACATATTCGGCTTTGGGGTTGAGATATAGTCCTTAAAGCGGTTTGGAATGGGCTTGAATATCTCGTGCACAACACCCAGGACATTGTAGCAGTCGTTTACGGTGTTCACTATTACACGCACAGCAAAGATATCGAAAATCTGCTCGATAGTCTTTCCCTTCATATATGTTTTTCGGTAAATGCCGTTAATGCTCTTTACCCTGCCCTCGACATAGACATTGGGGATAAGTACGCTCGTTTTTTCAATAATTTTTTTCTTTATGTTTTCTATAAAGGCGTCTCTCTCGGGCTTACTCAGTGCGAGCGCCGTTTCTATTTCATGATAAGCCACAGGGTCGAGATAGCGGATACACAGATCCTCCAGCTCCTCCTTGATAGCTCTGATACCGAGGCGGTGAGCGATGGGCGCAAAAATTTCCATGTTTTCCAGCGCCTTGTCCCTGCGCTTTTGCTCCGGCATACACTCGATTGTTCTCATATTGTGCAGTCGGTCTGCAAGCTTTATAATAATTACCCTTATGTCGTTTGACATGGCGATGAGCATTTTTCTGACGTTCTCTGCCTGCTGGTCCTCTCGGGATGAAAACGGAATTTTATCGAGCTTTGTCACACCATCTACCAGATTAGCTATTTCTTCGCTGAATTCACGCTTTACATCGTCGTAGGTTTTGTCAGTATCCTCCACCACATCGTGCAGCAGTGCCGCGCACACAGATTCGGTATCCATTCCGAGGTCAACCAGAATACAGGCAACCGAGGTCGGGTGAAGAATATACGGCACTCCGGACACTCGCCGCTGGTCGCCGTGAGCCTCGAGTGCATAGTGATATGCCTTATCAATAAGCTCCATATCAAAATTATTTCCACTTTTACTCATCATTTCAACCAGTTGTTCATAGTCCTGGTAGTGAATTGTTCCCTCAGGCATTGCTCAAACCCCCATCATTGGATTTTTTTCATTATCGGTGCGCTAAGTAAATCCGCCTTTCCGTCATAATCAAGCGTGCAAAGCTTCAATACCTCTCCGTTTTTCTCACAGGAAATCAGCCCCAGCTCACTCATCGCCTCGATTATAACCTCAAGCTTTCCTGCGCTTATTTTACCGTCTCCTGCCGTAAGGCGAAGTCTTGAAAGGTCGGTTTTTAAACTGCCGCGCCTTTTAATCTCCCGATATACAAGGGCAAACTCGGCTCTGTCGGGGTATATCGCCTCTTTGTCGCCGACTGCAAGCGGTTTGTTACCTTTTATTTTCTCACATATTCTCAAGCTTTGCAAGTATTCAAGCGGATTTTCCCGGTTGAGCTTGATATCTCTGATTATTATAGACACGGTCTCGACGCCGTTATAGCCGTTTATGTCGAGAGTAACGGCTAAATCCACCACATCGCCCTGCACATAGACAAAATCCTCGGCGGTATGTGAAAAATACAGCGCCGTGACAAATCTACCGTCACGGCTCAAAGTAAGCCTCAAGTGTTTCCCTCCGCCGATTTCGTTTATCGCTGTGATTGTCATTCCGTACAGTCCAAAAAGCGGCTGTGGATTTCCCGGGCCGTATGGCTGTAAGTACTCAAGCTCATGAACAAGCGCCGGAGTAATCCCGGCGGGGTTGAGCTTTAAATCAATATCAAGCCTCGGGTAGGGCATCTGCCCCGAGGTGTCGGCATAGCGGTTAATCATATCAGAAAATTTATCTATATCCTCAGCCTTGAGCGTTACTCCCACAGCCATGGGGTGACCGCCGAAATGCTGTAAAATCTCCTTGCAGGAAAACACAGCGTCCACCAATGAAAACCCCTCTATGCTTCTGCCGCTGCCCCTTGCGGTGTCCCCCTCAATGCTCATCACTATCGCAGGTTTTCCGTAAATTTCCCGAATCCGTGAGGCAACTATTCCTATCACTCCGGTGTTCCACCCCGGAGCTGCGACTACAATTATACTTTTGCAGTACATTTCGGAGTTTGAGTGCAAAATTTCCACAGCCTGCCGGGTTATCTCCTTTTCAATACTGCGGCGCTGCTCGTTGTCATCATTGAGTTGCTCTGCGATTTTTTCAGCCTCAGTTTCATCATCGCTGAGCAGCATCTCGACCGCCGCATCAGCCGAGCTGAGCCTGCCACAGGCGTTTATCCTCGGTACAATCGAAAATCCGAGCCTGCTTGCAGTGAGCTTCAACGGGTCTGACAGCGCAGACTCAAGCAGAGCCCTTATACCTGCCCTCGGGGACTGAGCCATAATTTCAAGTCCTCTTTTTACAAATATTCTGTTTTCACCCGACAGCGGCACTATATCGCCAACCGTACCTATGGCGACAAGGTCGGCATACTCATACAAAAGCTCTTCCTGAGAAATCGTACCTGCGCTAATTGCCGCCGCCAGCTTAAACGCAACCCCAACTCCGCACAGCCCCTTAAAGGGATAATTGCAGTCGGCTCTGTGCGGATTTACCACGGCAACAGCATCGGGCAGCTTTGAGTCGGGTTTGTGGTGGTCGGTGATTACTATCTCCATTCCGAGCTTTTTTGCATATTGAGTCTCTTTCAAGGCTGTTATACCGTTGTCAACCGTGACAACAAGGGTAGCTCCCTTGGCGGCGATTGTATCAAGGGCTAGGGTATTCATTCCGTATCCCTCTGTCATTCTCGAGGGTATATAGTAAAACACATCAGCTCCGATATCGGCTAAAAAGGAGACGAGCAATGCCGTGGAGCAGACTCCGTCGGCGTCGTAATCGCCGTAGACGCAGATTCTCTCCTGCGTCTCTACAGCTGTCAGGATTCTGTCGGCGGCTGTGTCCATATCCTTCATCAGCAGCGGATCTATAAGCCCCTCTTCCTGAGCCAGAAAGTCCTCGGCTGCGGCTGCGCTTTGCACTCCCCTCGCCGCCAAAACACAGGCTGCTATCTGAGGGATTTTGCAGTCAAGGGAAAGTTGATATGCCTGCTGCTTGTCGATTTTTGAAACATTCCAAAGCTTCATCATCATACTCCGATTAGTTTTGATTCAGCATTTCCTCGGCGTGGCGCAGGCTAAGCTCGGTGATATTCAGCCCGCCGATTATCCTTGCAAGCTCGTTTTTGCGCTGTTCAAAATCGAGCCTGGTTACGCTTGTATAGGTTTTTCCGCTTTTTACGGTCTTTTTTATCAGGAAATGGGTGTCTGCGAGGGCGGCAATCTGAGCCTGGTGAGTTACGCAAATCACCTGCCTGCCCTTTGACACAGATTTTAATTTCATTCCCACCTTTTGTGAGGCGCTGCCGCTGATGCCCGTATCCACCTCGTCGAATATCATGGTATCGGCGCCGTCTGTGTCGGTAAGTACATTTTTGATTGACAGCATTATCCTCGACAACTCGCCGCCCGAGGCTATTTTTGAGATGGGTTTGGGCATCTCGCCGGGGTTTGCGGAGATTAAAATTTCTATCTTATCCATGCCGTTTTCAGTAAGCTTGGTCTTTTCCATATTTACAACCAATCTCACGTTCGGCATATCGAGGTAGGAAAGCTCCGACTGCACAGCCGAGGTAAACTCGTCAGCTCCCTGCCGTCTCAAATCCGATATCTCTCCGGCTAGCTCCAGAGCTTTATTTGCAAGCTCATTGTAGCGGTCGAGCAGCTCCTCCATGCTCTGGTCAATACTTTCAAGTGAGGAAAGCTCCTGCCTGCTGTTATTCAGATGATTTTGTACCTCGTCGTAATCCGTCCCGTACTTTCTCGTTATCTTATTCAGCAGTTCAAGCCTTTGCTCTATTTCTTCCAATCTGTGCTCGCTGTCCTCCCTGCTTTCAAGCTGAGTGGAGAGAGTATCAAGGCAGTCGTCAATTTCATAATATGCGCTGTCAAGCCTCTGAGTAAGCTTTGAAAGCTCCGGCACAAGCTCGGACACCTCCTCAAGGCTGTGCGCAGCCGAGCTTAGCGCCGAGAGCACGCTGTATCTCTCGTCGCCGCTGATGTCACTGTGGGCGGCGGCTATGGCGGCGGTGATTTTCTCGCTGTTTTTGCAGGCTATTCTCTCTTCCTTTAAGGCTTCGATTTCACCCGGCTTCATGTCAGTTTGCTCTATCTCGTTTATTTGGTATTTTAAAATATCTATGCGGCTGTCTCTTTCGTTCATATCGCTTTCAACAGCGTCCAGTCTGTGTTTGCACTCCTTGAGCTTGTGAAAAACCTCCCTGTACTGTCCGAGCAATATGCCTGTATTTGCATAATCATCTATATATTCTCTGTGCTTATCTCCGCTCAAAAGCTCGTAGCTTTCGTGCTGGCCGTGAATATCGACAAGATATCGTCCTACCTCTCTGAGCGCCGCCACAGTGGTGGGAACGCAGTTTAATCGGCAGATATTTTTGCCGTTTAAGCTTATCTCACGGTTTATGACAAGGGAGGAGGGCTCGTCCTCATTTAAGCAGCCGAGGTCTGAAAGCACCGCCTGAGCCTGAGCCGATATACCCGAAAACTCCGCGCTGACGCTCGCCTTGGAAGCCCCTGATCTGATAAGCTCCTTTGAGGTACGCATACCCAAGACGGCGTTGATAGAGTCGATGACTATTGACTTTCCCGCTCCGGTCTCGCCGGTGAGGACGTTAAAACCCTCGGTAAAATCAATCGAGGATTTCTCGATTACCGCTATGTTTTCGATATAAAGAGTATCGAGCATTTTCTCACCTCAAATCAGTTTTTTCAGTCTTGAAGCCACGCTGACGGCTGCTCCTTCATTTTTTGCAACGACAAAAATTGTGTCGTCCCCCGCAATAGTGCCCAGCACGCCCGACAGTTCCACCGCATCCATAGCGGCGCAAGCGCCCTGAGCCATGCCGCTCACGGTCTTTATCACTATCATATTTCCGGCATAATCCACCGAGAGCACCGAAGCCGAAAACAGGGAAGCAAAGCTCTCGGTGAGGCTTGAGGGGGTTTTGGCGGCGGCAACGTAGCGATATTTACCGTCGGCTGTCAAGGTTTTTTGCAGCTTCAGCTCCTTGATATCCCTTGACACAGTTGCCTGAGTAACCTCAAAGCCGTTTTCTCTCAGCTTTGATATAAGCCCCTCCTGAGTGTTTATCTCGTGTTCCCTGATAAGCTCCAGAATTTTTGCCTGTCGTCTCGATTTCATGTTTGAAACATAAACTCCTTTAACAAAATTGTTTCAATCTTTCTCATTCTGTGCGTCGATTCAGCTTGTCGCTGAGCACCTGGTAGAAGGTTTTTTCGCTGAGCTTGATGAGGCTCACCGCCGAGTCCGAGCGTGAAATTTTCACCGTGTATCCGGGCAGGAGCTTGTGCGAATGTTGTCCGTCCACAATCACTATAACCTCGCTGTCATCGTCGCACCCCGCCTTTACACTGAGGCCTGAGTCTGCCGAGAACACCACGGGTCGGGAAAACAGGGAATGTGAACAGACCGGGGTGAAAATTATACAGTCCATTGTCGGCTCGACCACAGGCCCCCCCGCCGAGAGAGAATACGCCGTAGAGCCTGTGGGGGTGGCAAAAATAAGTCCGTCGGCCCGGTACGAGCAGATTTCCCTGTCGTTATAGCTCACCGTGAAATCCACTATTCTGGTCGAGGCTCCCCTGGAGATAACCACATCGTTTAAGGCGGTACAGTCCTCGCTGCTGCCGTCTGGCGCTATAATCTCGGCTTTGAGCAACATTCTCTGCTCGGTTTCGTATTCACCTTTTAAAATATTTATCAGCTTGTCATCCTGCTCTGGCTCGAGCTGAGCAACAAAGCCTATTCGCCCGAAATTCACTCCGAGTATTGGACAGCCTGCCGCTGCGGCGTACTTGGCGGCGTTGATTATAGTGCCGTCTCCGCCCACAGCTATAACCAGATCGCTGTGAGCTACAACCTCTGTGTATGAATTAAAATATTCTATCCCGTTTACGTCGCCGTAGCTTTTTTGAAATTCTGCATTCATAACGGCTGACCAGCCTGATTTTTTGAGCAGGGCTATTGCCTTCTTTGTATATTCAAAAGCGTCCTTTTTAGTCGGATTCGGAACAATCGCCGCCTTCAACTCAATCACTTCCTTTGTCAAGGCTTTGGTGAGATTCGCTTGTGAGCTGTTCGGGAGATTTTGACGCTGTAAGCTCGGTTTCTCCCTGCGTTTTTTCTATGTATATCAAATATTCTATGTTGCCCTCGGGTCCCTTTATCGGTGAAAAGTCCAGTCCCAGCACATTGAAGCCGTTTTCAAGGCAGAAATTAACAATCTGCTCGATTACGCTCTGATGAACGGCGGGGTCGCGGACGACTCCCTTTTTGCCGACCTTTTCCCTCCCCGCTTCAAACTGCGGCTTTATAAGGCAGACCGCCCTGCCGCCATCAACCAGAAATTCTCTCGCAACCGGCAGGACAAGGCGCAGGGAGATGAAGGAGACGTCAACGCTGAAAAAATCTACCGGCGAGTCTATCTGCTCTCTTTTAAGCTTTCTGATATTCTGCCTTTCCAAATTCACGACCCTGCTGTCGTTTCTCAGCTTCCAGTCGAGCTGACCGTAGCCAACGTCTATCGAATATACCTTTACCGCTCCGTTTTGAAGCATACAGTCGGTAAAGCCGCCCGTAGATGCGCCTATATCCATTGCGACTTTGCCGTTTAAATCTATATCAAATGAGGTTATCGCCTTTTCAAGCTTAAAGCCCCCACGGCTGACGTATTTGGGAGCCGCCGCCCTGACCTCGAGCTTTACGTCATCGGGGTAGGAAGTACCCGGCTTGTCCGCCTTTTGGTTGTTTACATACACAAGCCCTGCCATTATATAGCCCTTAGCCTGCTCACGGCTTTTTGTGTATCCTTTTTCAAAAACAAGGGTGTCGAGCCTTTTTTTCTCAGCCATTATCTTTCCTCCCGAGTGCGTCTTTGGCGGCGGTAATCATCGCCTCATAATTCAGTCCCAAAATCTGAAGCGAACGCTCGACCTGAGCCTGTTTGATAAATTCATCATCTATGGCGGTAATGGAGTAGCCGTCAACACTGCCGTGCTCTAAAAGCATTTCGCCGAACCTGTCCGCCGCTCCACCGCTTTTCATTCCCTCTTCAAAGAAATGGATTTTTTCATATTTCGAGGCTGTCTTTACCGCCTCGTCCGATATAGGCTTTATTTTATTGAGCTTTAAAATTGCAAAGCCCCTGCCCTTGGATTTCATCTGCTCATACGCCGTACAGGCATGGGCAAAGAGCCTGCCGTAGGTAACGAGCAGAAACGGCGAGGACAAATCGCCGTACATATCGTAGTCTGCGTCGGTACAGCTGTAATTTTCGGGCTTGTACGGCTGTCCGCCTCTGGGATAGCGCACTACAACCACTCCGCCGTGTTTAAACGCCGCAGCTTTGAGGTCAAACTCCAACTCATCGAAGTAGCAGGGGCTGTAAATAGTGATATTTGGCACGGAGTTGAGCAGGGTAACGTCAAAAACGCCCTGGTGCGTCTCCCCGTCTGTGCCGACTACTCCGGCTCTGTCAACCGCCAGGACAATGTGCAGGTTTTGCATGGCGGCGTCATGGATAATCTGGTCAATGCTGCGCTGTAAGAAGGTTGAGTAAACGGCGAACACAGGAATCATCCCCTTTGCGGCTAAGCCGCAGGCAAAGGTAACTGCGTGCTCCTCGGCTATGCCTACGTCAAAGAACCTGTCCTTAAACCGCTTAGAAAACTTCACAAGCCCCGTTCCGGTAGCCATGGCGGCGGTAATAGCGCAAATGCGGCTGTTTTTCTCCGCCATTAAAACCATATTGTCCCCGAAAACCCCGGAAAAATCTCTGCGTGAGCTTATTTTCTCTCCGGTGTCTATATCAAATCCGCCAATACCGTGAAAGCTCTTCGGGTCGCTTTCCGCAAAGGAATAGCCCTTGCCCTTGACAGTGACGACATGAACCAAAACCGGACGGTTGACGTTTTTCGCCGCATTAAAGGCACGCTCAAGCTCAGGTATATTGTGCCCGTCAACGGGGCCGTAGTACACAAAACCCATATCGTCAAAGAGCGTCCTTTTATACACCAGGTTTCTCATCCTGGATTTTGAGTGTCTGAGCAAGGAGCGAATCGGACTGCCGATTACGGGGGTTTTTGAAAGCACCCTCTCGACCCTCGATTTTAATCGCAGATACTTCGGGCTCATCCTCATACCGCCGAGGTAGCGGGCGAGCGCTCCGACGTTGCGGGAAATCGACATTTTGTTGTCGTTTAAAACTATAATAAAATTCTTTTTGTACTTGCCGACGTTGTTAAGTCCCTCGAACGCCAAGCCCCCCGTTAAAGCGCCGTCGCCGATAACAGCCACCGTCGAGCTTGTATCGCCTGTCAGCTGCTTTGCCACGGCTATGCCGTATGCCGCCGAGATAGAGGTGCTCGAATGACCAACGTCAAAGGCGTCGTAGGGGCTCTCCTCTCGTTTCGGAAAACCCGACAGTCCTCCCTCGGTACGGATTGTATATATATCCTTCAGCCTGCCCGTCAAAATCTTGTGAGTATAGCTTTGGTGTCCCACATCCCATACTATGCTGTCGCTTTTTTCACCAAACACCCTCAAAAGCGCGACTGTCAGCTCCACTGTACCGAGATTGGAGGCGAGGTGACCGCCGTTTTGCGAGACTACGCTTATTATTATTTGTCTTATCTCCTCGCAGAGGGTTTTAAGTCCCGCTTCGTCAAGCCGCCGCAAATCGTGCGGGGATTTTATATTTTCAACAATAGAGCTTTGGTCTTTGTTGTTCATAAATCTCGTCCTTTATATCTTCCTTTTCGCCAGCGAGAGCGCAAGCTCCTTGAGCGGCTGAGTATCGCCCGAGAATTTCTCAAGGCTCTTTATCGCTTTGTCGGTATATTCATCCGCCAAGTTTCTGCATTTTTCAATCCCAAGCAGTGAGACGTAGGTAGCCTTGTTCTGCTCGTTGTCGCTGCCTATAGGCTTGCCGAGCTGCTGAGCGGTAGAGGTGACATCCAAAATATCGTCTATAATCTGGAAGGCTAATCCTATGCTCTCGCCATAGTGCAAGGCTGAATCAAGACATTCCTCGTCATAAACTCCTGCGCTTATACACCCCATCAGACAGCCAGCCTTTATAAGACATCCGGTCTTTTTCCTGTCCATTATTTCAAGTCTTTCAAGCTTTGGCGGCTTGCCTTCGCTGGCAAGGTCTATTATCTGACCGCCTATCATTCCCCTCGCCCCCGAAAACTCGGCGAGAATCTCGGCGCACTTTGCGCGGCGCACGGCGTTGTCCGCATTTAGCCCTGAAAATACGGTTTTAAACGCCAGCGTCAGCAATGCGTCTCCTGCAAGCAGGGCGACAGCCTCGCCGAATTGCTTATGGTTTGAAGGTCTGCCCCGGCGCATATCGTCGTCGTCCATGCAGGGAAGATCATCGTGAATCAGGGAGTAGGTGTGGATCATCTCTAGTGCACAGGCAAGAGGCAGAGCCTCTTCGTCGCTGCCGCCGCAAAGTCTCGAAAACTCGAGCGTCAGCCTCGGGCGCACTCTTTTTCCGCCAGCCATAAGGCTGTAACGCATGGAGTCTATCACGCTCTTTTCAAGGCAGTCGTCGTTGGGCAAAAAGCCCTCGAGGGCTTTTTCTATCATGGCTATATCATTTTGACTCATCTTCGTCCACCGCCTTCAGCTCAGTTATTTTTTGTTTGGCGTTTTCAAGCTTTTTATAGCAGAGGTTGGTAAGCTTTGTGCCCTCCTCAAAAAGCTTCAGAGCCTCCTCCAAGGGCACATCGCCCTTTTCAAGACTTGAGACTATCTCGTCGATTCTCTTCATTGCGTCTTCGTATGATATTTCCTTACTCATCTATATCCTCCACTGTGCAGTTTAAACTGCCTTCGTTTAGTCTTAGATTTATTTTGTCTCCTATATTCACCTGCGACGATGAAAATATAACCTTGCCGTCCTTGCTCGGCAGGGCATAGCCTCGGGAAAGGGTACTAAGCGGGCTGAGGTGGTTTAGGGCCGCCGCGGCGGTCTTGATTTCGTTTTCCTTTTTTAAAACATAATTCTCGGCAGCCGAGCGAAACCGCTTTACGCAGCTGTCTGCCGCCAGAGAACGGCTTTCGATATACTGCTCGGGCGAAAACAGCACTCCGCTTTTTATCAGCTCTAGTCTTTCGTATTCAGATTTGAGCTTCGATTCAATCAATCTGTCGAGGTTGTATCGGTTTTGGCTTAATCGGCCGTATATCTCGTCTTGGTCGGGTACGGCAAGCTCCGCCGCCGCCGAGGGAGTGGGAGCGCGCATATCCGCCACAAAATCGCAGATAGTAAAGTCCGTCTCGTGACCCACTGCAGAGATAACGGGCGTTTTGCAGTTATATATTGCACGGGCGAGAGCCTCGTCGTTAAACGCCCAGAGATCCTCTGCCGAGCCGCCACCCCTGCCTATTATAATTACGTCAGCCGAGCAATGGCTGTCAACATACTCAACAGCCTTAGTGAGCTGCTGCGCCGCTCCCTGCCCCTGAACTGCTACGGGATACAGCACGATCTCCGCACTCGGCCAGCGGCGGGAGAGGATGTTTTCTATATCCCTTCTGGCGGCTCCCGTGCCCGAGGTTATCACGCCCACCTTAAACGGAAAGGCGGGCAGGGGCTTTTTGTGCTCAGACTTGAACAAGCCCTCCTTTTCGAGCCTGCCCCTGAGCTGTTCATAGGCAAGCGCCAGCGCTCCCACGCCGTCGGGCTGCATATCCTCGGCATAAAGCTGATACTGTCCGCTCGGCTCATACAGGGATATTCTGCCCCTGATTATGACCTTCATGCCGTCGCTCGGCTCAAAGCGCAGCCTTGAAGCCGAAGACGAGAACATGACGGTTTTAAGCACCGAGCGCTCGTCCTTGAGTGAAAAGTAGAGATGCCCTGATTTGTAGTGGCGGGTAAAGCCGGAAATCTCCCCGCTGACAAAGACTGTTTTCAAGGCGGGTTCGCCCTCGATGAGGGTTTTTATATAAAAATTTATTTGCGATACGGTTAAAATCCCTGCGCTCATAAAATCACCTCGTGCCTAAGCTTGGTCAGATAAGCCACCCCTGCGGCGTTGTCGGAGGAAAACTCGGGCTTTGCAAAACTGCACTCAAGCCTCTCGCTTAAGCCCCGACGGATAATTGAATTGCTCATCACTCCGCCTGCATAAAGCAAAGGGAGGTCGCCGTACTCCTTTATCAGCGAAAGGCTCATTTTGAGCAGGGTGGCTTCGATATATTTTAAGCAGTAAAGCGCCGCGTCCTCGCCGCTGCTCCCTCGTTTGAGCATATCGTTGCATTTATTTTCAAGACCAGACAAACAACAGTCGCTGCCCTTCAGGGTGGGCTTGGGCTTAAACTGAGCCGTACTTTTCAGTGCAAGGGTCTCAAGAGCCGCTCCGCAGGGGAATTTCAGTCCGAGCTTAAGCCCTATTCTGTCTATCGCCTGACCGGCGTTTAAGTCGAGAGTTTTGGCAATTATTTTTGTGGAGATTATATCCTCCTTATCAGGAGAGACCAGCACCGCCTCGGTAGTGCCTCCCGATACATGGAAGGCGATAAACTCCCGAGAGAGCAACTCGGTCTTTCCGCATGAAAAAACAGCCGCCGCTATATGCCCCTGCTGATGAGAAAAGCGGTAAAGCGGTACTCCAAGCAGGTGCGAGACTATCTCGGCACAACCGCTGCCGACAGTGAAGCAGGGCATATACGAGCCCGCTTCGCTCCTCGGAGTGAATGACGCACCGACCGCCTCTATATTCAGCGGCGAAACATCGAGCTGTGCAAACACCCCGGGCAGCTGAGACACATGGTGAAAAACGGCGTCACTCTGGCGCAGCCCCGCGCTGCCCTCTTTAACAGGCAGGAGCTTGCGGCTGTGAGCTATTTCTCCGTCGGTATATACCGCAGCGGAGGTTGTGTAATTGCTGGTGTCAAAGGCGAGGTAGGACTTACTCATCTTCGCCCTCGGCTTTTATCTTTACTTTGTCTTCTTCGGATTGAGCGTCGGGAGCTTCCTCAGATGATTTATCCTCAAGCTCTTTGACTACGCCGCCCAAAACCCCGTTGATAAAGGCTGCGTCCTCCTCGGTGGCATATTCCTTAGCAAGGCGCACGGCATCGTTGATTATAACCCCTGTGGGATTGTCGCCGCCGGTAAGCTCTTTTGCAAAGGCGAGCTGGTACACAGCAAGGCGGAGAAGCGTTCTCGAAATTCTCGGAATCCTCGAAAGCTTCCATTTTTTCAGATGCCTTTTTATTATCTCATCGCACTCCTCAGTTTTTTCCACACAGCCCTTTGAAAGCTCTATAGCAAAGTCAATCGGCTCCTCGTCCTCGGAGTACGCCGCAATGACCTCATCAAGGCTGTGTGAAAATTCCATGCCAAAGCAGAAGAAAAACGCCTGCTCCCTCGCTTTAATTCTGTTTTCCTTACCCATTTGCCTACCTCATTTTCTTGTATTTTATTCTTATAATTATACCATAAATTCGCATATAATCAATGCGAAGGAGGAATTTTTATGCACGCCTATAGAATTTTCTCCGACTATGATTTTCACTGTGAATTTTGAGGCGAATTTTTATAACCAAGTCGCCGATATCCCCCGCCTCTGTAGGCGGCGGGGGATATCGGCGCAGGCGTGATCAAACGAGCTTGTCACGCAGGCGAAGATTTAAATTCACCAAAACTTTATACTTATACGCTTGCAAAGCCATATGAGATAATGCTATAATTTGGTTATTAAATTTTGTGAATTTACGGAGTTTTTTATGGATAAATTTAATGTCAATGAAAAAGCGACAGACGAAGCAGCTCAGCATAATCAAACGCAAAACACTGCGGCAAACGGGAGCTGTCAACAAAGTCAAGCCCATGCCTATACTCAGGATGTAAGCCAAGGCTACAACCAACAGCAAGCCCACACCTATACTCAGGGTGTAAGCCAAGGATACTACTATACTCAGCCTGCCCCCCGCCCCCTAACCCCGCATGAGGCAGAGCTCAATCAAAAAAAGCACGAAAGACGGCTAATGTCAAAGCTCGGCAACCGAACAAGCTGGGGTGTGTTTACGACATTTATATTTATGTATATTATATCCATCGCCGTCACCTGCTTTATCCCCCAAACCTCAAATCCGACTGATTATAATCTGCTTTCAAATCTCGCAAACGCCTGCGCCTCTCTCCCCTCTATGTTCATCGGCGGCGCGCTTGTACTTTTGCTGACAAAGACAAAGCTCAGGGACGCACTGTGCTTCAGGCGTGAAAAGAGCATGAAAAACTGTATGCTGGTTTTCATGGTCGGAATGGGAGCCATACCGATATGCAACACGCTGTCAGGGCTTGTCTCTCAGAACCTTGAGCTTATTGGTATTCAAAATCTCAGCTACAGCATCGACACCGGAACGCCCGAAATCACTGCAATGTTTGTTATAATAAACATTTTATGCACAGCCATAGTACCGGCAATCGGCGAGGAATTTTTGTTCCGAGGGGCGATTTTGGGCGCGATAAAGCCCTACGGCGAGGGCTTCGCCATAGTAATGTCGTCAATATTATTCGGACTGCTCCACGGCAACCTCGGGCAAATCCCCTTTGCCTTTGCAGGAGGGCTGTTCTTCGGATTTTTGCGAGTGTATTCGGGTACGATTTTACTTCCTGTAATTTTGCACGGAATCAACAATCTTTTCTCGGTTATATCGAGCATCATCATCTACAGCTATGGCGAGCAGGCAGCCTACCTGTTTTTGACAATTTATTTCCTCGTCTTCGGCATCGCTGCCGTAATCGGCTTTTTCATACTTGCAAGAAAAGACAAAGAATTGCTGAAATTCAACTCACCCAAGTCGCTCATCAGTGAAAAGGATAAGGCGGTGTCCTTCGTGATAAGCCCCGGCTTTATCACCTTCTCAATTATAATGATACTCGAGACGGTGTACGTCTATGCCGCTTTCGCATACGGGCTGATATGAGCAACGACGAGATTTTCATGACAGCCGCCTTAAACCAGGCAAAGCTCGCCTACGCTCTGGGCGAAGTTCCCGTCGGTGCGGTTGTAATCAAAAACGGAGAGATAGTCGGCACGGGCTATAACAGGAGGGAAAGCGACAAAAACGCCCTCGCCCACGCCGAGATTTTGGCTATAGACTCAGCCTGCAGACACCTTGGCGGCTGGAGGCTGTGGGAGTGCGAGCTTTACGTCACCCTCGAGCCTTGTCCGATGTGCACGGGAGCTATAATCAATTCCAGAATAAAAAGAGTTATATACGGAGCCTGCGACCCAAAGGCAGGCTCGATAGAAAGCGTTGCAGAGCTTCTAAAGCTGCCGTACAACCACACTCCGCCGACGCTCGGGGGTGTGCTTGGTGAGGAGTGCAGCGAGCTTTTGAAGAGCTTCTTCCGTGAGCTGAGGGAGAAAAGGGCGAAGCAAAGGCGTAACTTAAACGCTGAGAGCGACGGAGGCCGAGATGATAAATATTAAAATTGCAGAGCTTTCAGACATAGACGACATTACGACTTTGAGGGTTGAACAGCAGATTGAGGACTGGAACCACACCGCAGCCAACAGGGATTTTTCAAAATACGCAGGGGACTTCGAGACAATAACTAAAGCCCACCTGCTTTCAAGGCTGAATAAATCAATCTATTTTGCGCTAATGTATATCGGCGATGCACCCATTGCAATGTGTGCGTTGGAGGAGGGCGACGGACTGCCGCAGATTACCGTTTGTGAAAATAGAAATTCACGCTGCGGCAGTATTGTCAGCGTATATACAAAGCCCGATTTTCGAGGTAAGGGCTATCAGCAGAGGCTGTTAAAGTCTCTGCTAAAGCTCGCTAAGAAAGAGGGCTTCACCGATATAACCCTCACAACCAACACCCCTGACGCAAAGCATATTTATGAAAAATGCGGCTTTGAATATATCTCGGACAAGTATTATTTGAAGCTCTGAGATAATATATAGAATTAAACCGGGTCGAAGCATCTCTTTGCTCCGACCCGGTTTGCGTATACAATCGCTGTTTATTTACGTGCCTCGGCAAGCACCGAGCGCATATATTTCGCAATGTCGGTGTTGTCGATAAGCTCATTTTCACAAAGCCCCGCCGACTGAGCGCCGCTCGCCATGAGGGCGACGTCTGAGTTGGTGTGGTTTCCGCCCGAGGTAAAGCAGCTGTCGTTTATATCCTCGGGGGTCGGGTTTTCGGGGAGGGTCACTCCGCCCGTTTCGTGGTCGGCTGTTACAATTACCAGCGTACCCGGGTGATCCTGCGCCCAAGCAAGGGCACAGTCAACCGCCTGCTCAAAGCCCTGCATCTGCTCGAGGGTGGTCTGCATATCGCCCTTGTGCTCGCAGGTGTCAATATTGCTGCCCTCGACCATGAGGAAAAACCCGTCTTCATTGTCTAGCACCTCGAGAGCCTTTGAGGTCATTGTCTCAAGCGTGGGTGTAAGTCCGGCAGACGCCATGTTGTCATAGGCAAACAGCCCCAACAGCTTGCCGTCCTCTTCGCTGACCGAGTTGAGCTCCTGTGCCGTAGTGATATATTTGTAGTCCGCCTCATCAACAGCATCCTGTATTGTTTTGTAATCTGAATAATACTGTGAGCCGCCGCCGAGCATTACGTCAACGTCGGAGCGCACCATATCGAGCATAATCTTGGGGTAATTGTTTCTCGAAAGGTTGTGCACCGCCATTCCGGCAGGGGTTGCGTGGCACATGACCTGTCTTGCGACAAGCCCTGTTTTCATGTTAAGCGACTGTGCGTACTCACAAATCGTCTCGATATCGTTTCCGTCGGGGTCAACTCCGATATAGTCGTTGAGGGTTTTGACCCCCGTGCTGATTGCAGTTGCGGAGGCGGCACTGTCAGTATATTCGGCGTCTCCGTCGGTCACCGACTGCGAATATGTTGTGACTGTGGTGCTGTGCGCCATGCCGTTCATTATGAGCTTATCGCCCTTGACTATCTCCGATGCCCTGATGATGTTCTTGCCCATACCGTCGCCTATCATCAATATGATGTTTTCTACAGGCACGTCCTCCTCAAGGCTGTATTCGACATAATCGACCCACTGCGGTTTTTCCTCCTGCGCCGCCTCGCTTGAAGCCTCGGCGGACTGAGCCTCAGTTTGCGATATGACGGAAGTCTCGCTCGACGAGCCGTTTTGCTGTGGCGAACACGCCGCAAGCGAGCACAGCATGACGATTGCAAGTAATGCGGAAAGCAGTTTTTTCATATTATCCCTCTCAGTGTTTTACTTGAATTTTACCATAACCTACTACAAAAGTCCACAATTATTCGCTTATTTTGTTGACAAGTTGAGATAAGAAAGATAAAATTTAGATAGGTATATAATAGAGACAAATAACAATTAAAACATAAATAAATCATTTGGCAAGATTAATATACAAATTATAACTAAAGGGGCTTACGGTTATGAACGAGATTAATTCCGTCGTGGCGGAAATAAAAAGGGTTGTAAGCGGCAAGGATTCGGCAATAGTCACGACCTTGCTTGCAATACTCACAAACGGAAACGTGTTGATTGAGGATATTCCGGGCGTCGGAAAAACCACAATGGCGCTTGCGTTTTCAAAGGCGCTGGGCTTGAGCTACGGCAGGGTACAGTTTACGCCCGACACCGTGCCCTCCGACATCACAGGCTTTGTAATCTATGATAAGGAAAGCGGTAAGATGCGCTACAAAAAGGGCGCTATTTTCTGCAATCTCTTTTTGGCGGACGAGCTCAACCGCACCTCGAGCCGAACTCAGGCGGCTCTGCTCGAGGCGATGGAGGAAGGGCAGGTAACAGTGGAGGGCAGGGCATACCCGCTGGAGCGGCCTTTTACGGTTATCGCCACTCAAAACCCCGTCGGCGCGTCGGGCACTCAGCTTTTGCCCGATTCACAGACCGACCGCTTCACAGTTCGCATTACAATGGGGTACCCTGACAATGCCTCGGAGTTGAAAATGCTTTTAAACCGCAGCGGCAGCAACCCCTTGGACAGCGTAAGGTGCATTGTCACCAGGGAGCGTCTGCTCGAAATGCAGGCTCAGGTCAAGTCCGTGTTTATGCACGACGCTGTTGCGAGGTATATTGTGGAGCTTATATCGAGCACGAGAAACAACCGCTTTATCCGTAGGGGCGCAAGCCCGAGGGCGACGCTGTCGCTGGCGGAAATGGCTAAGGCAAATGCGTTTGTCTGCGGACGTGACTTTGTAACCCCGAAGGATATCGAGAGCGTGTTTATCAGCACCGTGAATCACCGCATTATTCTGAACGCCAACGCCGTATCGCAGAAAATGAGCGCAGAGGCTGTTTTGGGAGATATCCTCTACAGCGTAAAACCGCCGAGGATCTAGTATGCTTAAAAATATTTTTATTTATCTTTTTATACTTGCAGCAGCCTTTGCCTTCAGCGTTATGTATTACGCATGGTTCTCGTGGTTTTTGCTGATTGTGATAATCTGCGCCCCCATCGTCTCGCTTGCCGTAAGTCTGCCGTTTATGATTCTGACCGCCGCACGGGGACTTGAGTGCTTCTGTGATGATACGGTGAGCCATTTCGACCGCCTGCATATCGGCGTTCGCACGAAAAACGGCAGGGCGTTGCTGTGTCCCTATTTGAAAATAAGATTTAAGACGATAAACAGCTTCGCTTCAAAGCGCAAAAGCATTGTGCTGAAATACGGCGGATTAATAAACAAGCCGGTTGTGACGGCGTGCGACAGACTGTCGCAGCACTGCGGCTGCGTTGATATAAGGGCAAATTTCGGCAAGGTTTACGATTTTACCGGCATATTCTTTTTGCCCATAAGGCTTAAATTCAAGGGCGAAACCGTAATAATGCCCATTCCACAAAAGCCCGAATTGCTGCCCGACAACCAAAGCGCCGTTATACTCGGCTACAAGCCGAAGCCGGGCGGAGGCTTTTCGGACGATTACGAACTGAGGGAATACCGCAGCGGCGACAGCCTGAAAAGCGTACACTGGAAGCTTTCATCAAAATACGACGAGCTGATGGTCAAAGCGCCAAGCGAGGCGATTTACAAAAAGCTGGTGATAAAGCCCGAAATAACGGACAACCCCGATACAAACGACTTTGTCCTTGCCCGGTTTATATATGTCTGCTCTGCGCTTTTGGCAAGCGGAGCGAAATTTTATGCCCTTGACGGTCGCAGTGGCAGTGTGGTAAAAATCAGCAGTGAGGCCGGAATCAGGCTTTTCCTTATATCTCTGTATTGGGGAAGCGCCGTACAACATCAGGAAAGCCTTGACGAGGCCTCCATATACAATATCCTGACCGAAGGCGAGGAGGTGAGCGAGGGGTGAAGAAAAAAGGTGTTTTATCCACAATTACTGACTCGCTCTTGATT
Organism: uncultured Clostridia bacterium; assembly: GCA_946500295.1. Lineage (GTDB taxonomy): Bacteria > Bacillota > Clostridia > Oscillospirales > Acutalibacteraceae > UBA7067. The sequence continues at coordinate 94,056 of CAMMVF010000007.1, forward strand.
GCCCTGCTAGTACCGTGCGTGCTTTGGTGTCTGGTGTCCTCCTTCGACTTAAACGCGAACCTCACTGCGGCGGTCATGTGCTCGGCAGTGGCGGCGTTGCTCTCTTCGCTCACCTTCACCCTAGTCAAAAACGCAAAAATCGCTGTTGCGGTTTTTACCACGGCTTTTACGGTCTTGGTCTTGTTTTTGCTGCTTGAGTTCGACACTCTGACCGCTCAGCTCGAGTATGTTATCAACAGGGTGCTTTTCAGATATTCGGAATATCTGAGCGTGCCGCAGAGCATTTCGTTCTCTTCGGGAGATGAGGTTGAGGCGACGCTGCTGATTAACCTGATTGAATTTATTTTAATCTTTTTATTCACATTTTGTATTATAAAGCTGAAAACCACAGCGCCGATTTTAATTATCTCCATACTTTTTATTACCCCCTGCTTTATTTTGCTCGGCACTATGCCGGATTTAGCCCCCCTGTTTCTTTCTATAGCCACCATGGCGGTTCTGCTGGTTACCTCAGGGCTTCGCAGGCACGGCACGGCGCACTGCGGGACAATCTCGGTCGTTTCGTTTGTTTTGGTGCTGTGTATTCTCGGCACGGTATATGCTGTTGTTCCTCCGGAGAACTTCGAGCGCGAGCCGTGGCAGGACGATATTTTGTTAAGCCTGCGGCAGTCACTCGGGCTTGAGCCGGGAAATGGGAATAATAACCCCGGCTCCGGCAGCGTAAGCTCCCCCGACGTAGAGGAGATAGACCTGAGCGAGGCAGGTCCGCTAAACCAAACTCACGAGCCGGTCATGCAGGTTTACACCGACTACGACCGGACGCTGTATCTGCGAGGGACGGTGTATGCAAACTACGACAACAACAAATGGTCAACCCTTAACCAGGAGCAAATAAACTCCTACCCCGACCAGAGATATACCAGTCGCTGGACGCCGCTATATACAAGCTCGATCTCCGAGGCGGACATGAGCATGAGGATAGTCACACAAGACCGTGAAAGCATCCTCTACACCCCGTATTATCTCAATGAAGCCCCCTCGGGCGGCGTGCTTAACCTGGATATCAACATACTGAACACCGAGGGCAGGACTTCCTATAACATCGACTTCAACCGCAATCCCGTTGAGCTTTCCCCGGGAGCGTACGATGTTGACAGCCGCAATTTTTCATCTTATCTCAACTATGTATATAGCTACTACACCCAAATTTCCGCCGAGCTTTCTGATGAGTTGACAGCGGCAGCCGAGCAAAGCTGGCTTGAGCCTCCGCTTCCAAGCAGTGACGGATCCGAGGTTTATTATTACGATGACGGCTCGCAATACACATCTTCCTCTCAGTACTCCACTCAGGATGTGGTGGACTTTGTGCGGCAGGTTGTATCGTCAAGCGCCGAGTATTCCCTCGACACAGAGCAGATACCTCAGGGGGAGGACATAGCAAGCTACCTGCTGACGGATATGGACACGGGCTACTGCGTCCACTTCGCCACAAGCGCAGCCATGCTGCTGAGAGCCTACGGAATTCCTTCGCGCTATGTGACAGGTTACTGCGTGGATATTTCTCCTGATGAGCCTTACACTACGATAAGCTCCGACAACGCCCACGCCTGGGTAGAGTACTTTGAGGACGGGGTCGGCTGGGTGCCGCTGGACGCTACCCCCGCCTCGTTCACCCCTGCGGCAACGTATGCCGCCGACCCGCTGGACGATGAACCCCAGACAGAAACCCATGCCCCGACCGGGTCAACCACCCGGCCGTCCGCAACTGAGGCAACGGAGGAGACAGAGACTTCCGCCCGGATTAATCCATGGGTGATTTTGCCCTTTGCTATCGTCGTCTTAGCAGCTGCGGCAGTTGTATTGAGATACAAAGCTCTCACGGCGATAAATCGCAGGAGATTTTCAAGCGGCGGCAAAAACAAAAGAGCCGTATATATTTACAGATATATCGAGCGGTGTGCAAAGCACTCCAAGCAGAGCGTGCCGAGGTATATTTATGACATAGGGGCAAAGGCGAGCTTCAGCCGACACAAGGTGTCAGACGCCGAGCTGAGGGCTTTATGGAACTATGCCGAAAAAAGCAAAAGCGAGCTGTACAAGGACAGCTCGGCTGTTAATCGGCTTTATTATAAGATCATAGCTGTGTTGTAGTGGCAAATATATATGATGGCAATTGAAAAAGAGTAGTAAACAAAAACCGCTTGAGTAGGCAAACGGCTTATTCAAGCGGTTTTTGTCACAGACTATGAAGGAGCAGCCACATCGGACGTAAACGGCAAAATTTTTGCAAATCAAGTAAATTGATATTTATTAATCTATATTCTGTTTATGTAGCGTAGCAGCCCCACTTTGAGTGGGGCTGTTGCGCTGATTTAACATTAAGAGCTTATATTGATTAGCTTTGCTATTTTACTACTCCCTTTTTCAGAGCATATACCGATTCCCATTCCGGATAATTATCCGTAAAAGGATAAAGATACAAAATACCGTTGTTAAAATCTACATCGTATGTTCCACACATAATCGTGTTGTCAACATTATAATCATCAGATCTGTCTCCAAGTTGTATATCAAAAGAACCTCTGTAAAAAAAATTAACATTCCTAATTTCACCCTCGTACTCAAGTTTAGCTTGCTTAGTATTATAATAATCTGCTAAGTATATTTCCATATACGGATCGTCGTGATAGTAAACTGCGATACCCTCTTGCCCAATTCTATAATCAAGAGGACTTTCGCAGGAGGGAAGCAAAATCAATAGAAATACAGTGATGATTGATAATAAGATTTTAGATTTACGCATTTACGTCACCCCTATTTAATTCCAATTACAGCTACCGCCACACGTCCTCTTTCATTTAACGTTTTCTCGAATGAACTTCCATGCGAGTATCTTCCGCTGAAATTTGAAAACATATTGTAGCTATAAAACTGTTTCTTTTCTCTATATACCATAACATAATGTCCACCCGAAGAGTGAATATAAAATACTATGGCAACTCGATGATTTGCAATAAATCTATCAATTCCGCTGTTTCCAATACAGAGTTTAATATCAACATTGCTATAACCAAGATGTCTAAAATAATCTGCTACAGCATCCGGCAAAATGCCAAATGCGCCATAAAGCAAGATTCCCCACGAATCGTAAAATGAAACAATATTATATGGCTGAATGTTTTTACATCCTAAGAATCGCAAGGCGTTATATGTAGCAATCCATCCACAGCCGTTGTAATCACCGGTAAAGAATCCCATCCGTATTCTTGTTGAAATTATTGATGTTTTTTGATTCGTAATATATGTTCCTGTGTAGTATAGCCTGTTATTTTCATAATTATAGTTCCATGACCAATAACTTAATACATGAACTGCCAAGTTTATGTGAAGCATAGAAAGTATCAAATTAGAAAGCATTTTATAAGTAAATGTGATTAAATAATAGCCATTATAATCACTTGCATTAACCGGATTATTCTCGCAATACGCAAACATATTGGTGCTGAGAGGCGAGCCTGTTGCGGTATCGCAATATACATCCGCATTAATAAACCTTCCGGTATCGGGGTCATAGTAGCGGCTTTGGAGGTAGTAAAGTCCGGAGTCTGTGTCATAGACATAGCCGCGGTAACGCAGGGGATTGAGATTTGCTATGTGGTACGGGTCGGTTGTAGGCGCACCGTTGCCTCTTAGTACAGACACGACTGCTCCCTGATGGTCGTAGGTGTATCTTGCCGCAATACTGCCGTTTTCATCCACAAGCATGGTAATATCGCCCTGCAGGTTCTTGACATAGTAGTACCTTGTGCCGCCGTCCAAAACTGAGGTGGCACTTCCGTTTTGGTCTCCACGCGCCGCTGGGTATGGAGGGGGGGAACTAGCAAATACTACTACTTATCCGAAAACGGTTTCGAGCTTTTCTCCATTCAAACTTGCTCGATACAACGCTTTATTTGAATCGGTAAAATAAACTCCATGACCATCCACAATATGTATATTTGTAATATCACCTTCATAAATTATGCTTTCCTCGCGAGGGTATGACAACTCAATACTGCAAATAGCATTGGTATTGGACTTGTGTTTCAAAAAATAGAGTCTGCCGTCATAGATCAATGTTCTTCCGTAATCTGTTGTCTTACTCAACAGTTCCTGAAGATTACTATCATCGGCAATATCCGCAACATACATTGAATTTCGTTGTGATATATTATTTTCGTCCGAAGTGAGACCTATAACTGCTTTGTCACCATCAATATACAGCTCTGTTACTTCTTTATAAGGCAAATCTACGCTTGTAAGCTCGGTTTCTTTTTTCTCAGATAGATCATACCGGCATAAAACGCAAGTATTTCCGTCCGGTTTGATATAATATACCTCGCAATTTGAGCTAATAAAAAACCTGTAAAGTGGTGATTCATCCCCGTACAAGGTCGGCTGTAAATCCACAATCTTTTCCAGCATATCACCATTTTGGACATAAAGCGAATTTTGCAAATAGTAAAAATACCTTCCGTTTACATATTTGCACGCTTTAATTTGCGCAGGCGTTGACTTGCCTAATTTATTTATTATTTCAAAATTCTTAGAGGAAGGATTATAAGAATAAATCTCCCCATAAGAAATATCTTCATAGAGTAAGTCGGAATAGCTCTTTATAAGATTTTCTCCGGCTGAATCCACCTTAAATAGATTTGAGCCGTCGGTGATTTTTATTCCGCCCCAGTACACTCGTTTTGTTCCGGTTGATGAAATTTCATACAGACCATAGTTCAGTAAGTCAAAGACATTGCTTTGGGGCTCATAGTTATAATAAAGCTTGTTTCCAACCTTAGCTAATTCCCCGTAACTTTTGTTTGTTAAAACAACTTCATCTGAAATTTCAATATCATTATGAGTCTTACCCACAAATGCTCCATCATAAAAAATTTGATAAATAGGGAAGCTAATGATGACTAAAGCCAATGCAGTTGCTATCGGAATAAGAATTTTCTTTTTCACGGAATCGCCTCCTATAAGTCTATCTCAAATTGTTGTTCTCATCATATAGCTTAAATAATAACAGGACGTAGATAGGTTTGAATAAATTTTTGACTTAAAATAAAGTACGCATATGACAGTCCATACATAGGAACAGCAACATTATTAAAAAACAACAAACTGTTATAGGACACATTTGGAATTGGTTGCAGACTGTATAAACTTAATATTCGCTTATAAGTTCGATCCCCCTTACCAAAATCACCTCTTAATAATGCTCTTATGGACATTTGCATGCAATTACTACTAATTAAATTGTAATTAGGATTATTTGCATTTATAATGCATTTTCTGCTCAAGCCAAAAGGCGGTGACCAGTGTAGCAACTCATAATAAATATAAGTTAACGATTGATAAAAATCCCCTTTAAGTTTTATGTAAACGTCATATGTACCACTATAATAACCATTATCATTTAAGTATTTGTTTAAACTCTTTAAGGTACAAGTTCCAATATATATCAACTGTATTGACTTATCTCCCCAATAAAAATACCACCATCTGCCTGGTCTCTCTTGAATTAATAATGATGTATGTCCCATATAAAACACTCCATCAATATCTTGAAGCCACCATGCGTCCGTTCCGCTCGGGTCGACAAAATTAACCGGATTATTCTCGCAATACGCAAACATATTTGTGCTCAAGACAGAATTGCCTGTATCGCAATATACATCCGCATTAATAAACCTTCCGGTATCGGGGTCATAGTAGCGGCTTTGGAGGTAGTAAAGTCCGGAGTCTGTGTCATAGACATAGCCGCGGTAACGCAGGGGATTGAGATTTGCTATGTGGTACGGGTCGGTTGTAGGCGCACCGTTGCCTCTTAGTACAGACACGACTGCTCCCTGATGGTCGTAGGTGTATCTTGCCGCAATACTGCCGTTTTCATCCACAAGCATGGTAATATCGCCCTGCAGGTTCTTGACATAGTAGTACCTTGTGCCGCCGTAGAGCACGGAGTTGACACTTCCGTTTTGGTCGTAGTAGAACATAAGCTTTCTATCGCCAACTACCATCGAAACAAGATTATTACTATCACCATAATAATACTTTGTTACTGTGCCGTCAACATTTTTTTGCGTTCTCATGCCGGAAATATCGTAGGTGTAGCTCGTCGTCTTGTTGTCCTTTGTCATACTCACAAGCTGTCTGCCGTTTTCCCACGAGAATATCATATTATCTATAAGGTTACATATTGCGTGTAAATTATATTAGGTAATTTATATTCATTATTCTGTGTTCTGTTTATGTAGCGTAGCAGCCCCAATTAAAGTGGGGCTGTTGCGCTGATTTAACATTAAGAGCTTATATTGATTAGCTTTGCTATTTTACTACTCCCTTTTTCAGAGCATATACCGATTCCCATTCCGGATAATTATCCGTAAAAGGATAAAGATACAAAATACCGTTGTTAAAATCTACATCGTATGTTCCACACATAATCGTGTTGTCAACATTATAATCATCAGATCTGTCTCCAAGTTGTATATCAAAAGAACCTCTGTAAAAAAAATTAACATTCCTAATTTCACCCTCGTACTCAAGTTTAGCTTGCTTAGTATTATAATAATCTGCTAAGTATATTTCCATATACGGATCGTCGTGATAGTAAACTGCGATACCCTCTTGCCCAATTCTATAATCAAGAGGACTTTCGCAGGAGGGAAGCAAAATCAATAGAAATACAGTGATGATTGATAATAAGATTTTAGATTTACGCATTTACGTCACCCCTATTTTATTGCAATTAGCAACAGCTAATAAGACAATAAATTTATTAAAATAAAACTACTTTCTTATTTAATATATAAAAGCTAAATGCATATAAAATCATTCATCAACGCCGGAGATAAACGAATTTATTATTTCTTGGTATGTCTCGTCGCTGACCTCGTCCGTGAAATAAAGCAGAACAGGGGCTGTACGAGCCGGTATTCTTGGATCATATAATTCAATATATCTCATACTCTGTCTTTCGCCGTCTATTTTCACTTTATTTTCACCATAAGTAGCGCTGTTGGAATCAACTGCGTTTGAAATGTCTGAAATCGTCTGAAATGAGTCGGAGATAATATTATCCTCTATTTCACCTGGTCGTTCCGTACCATTATCTATCCCCGACTCCCAATCAGATTCACTTTCAAACATTGTGATTTTTCTTTCGCTTCCAGTGGCCTGACTATCGTAAAAATACACCAAGCCGTTGTATTCATCACTTTCCCACTGCTGAGGAATCATAATTGTGCCTATATCCTTAAGATATAGCTCTTTTGAGTCCGAGTAGTCATAGCAGCCATACATTGTCAGACATAGAGCTGCTGATATTAATATTAATAACACTTTTTTAATTTTTTTCATCATAAGTACCTCGATATGCTGCGAATAATTGACACTAAAGCCCATGGGGGAGAAATGAGAAATTTATAAAGGATTTTTGCCGCATTCGCCGTCTCAAAAAACCATGCATTGCTATCATAGCCAGTTTGCCACCGCAATGAGCTGCCAATGTCAACTATCTTTGCGTTTTCTTTCTTTATTCCCAATATATAAGCAAAATAATGAAGCTGTAGCTCGATATTTATTCCACCAATTGTTCTGCCTTTAAGAAAGTTCACGTTCATATATCTCGCCATTCTATATATCGCCTCGGCTAATGTTTTTCCTCCACCTCTCCATAAAATACTTGAATAAGGATTATTTTCAAAAGGAAACTGAATAACGCCTTCTTTAGTAGCTGCATATATGAAAATGTAATTACTCCCCCATATAGTAAGTGTACTTCTAGCAAAATAACGCTTTGTGCTAGGATTATATGTGTACCAATTTTTATACTTAAAATATCCGTTATAATCTATATAGTTTACACTATTATTCTCACAATACGCAAACATATTGGTGCTGAGAGGCGAGCCTGTTGCGGTATCGCAATATACATCCGCATTAATAAACCTTCCGGTATCGGGGTCATAGTAGC
>CAMMVF010000008.1 GCA_946500295.1 uncultured Clostridia bacterium
GAAGGACAGATAGATTGACACCCGCCCAAACTGTGCAGTGATGTACAGCTGAATTCTTCCGAAAGCAGTCCTACAGTGCCTGTGCAAGAGGCGACTGACAGCAGTTCTTCCGGAATTGGAGCGTCCGGCGCTGAGTCATCAGGAATCAGTGAAGAACAAGGAAGCAATATTCTGGTGGCATATTTTTCATGGGCGGACAACGCCATTTTGGCGGATGATGTGGATGCGGTCACATCTCCCAGCGTAATCCCACCGGGAAATGTACGGCAGCTGGCGAACTGGGTGCAGGAGGAAACCGGCGGTGATTTATTTTCTATCCGTGTAACAGATCCATATCCAAGTGATTGGGATGACTGTTTGACTCGGGCCAACCAGGAACGAGGCGACAATGCTCGACCGGAACTCGTCGAAAATGTAAATAACCTTGACCAGTATGATACGGTATTTCTGGGATATCCCAACTGGTGGTACGGCGTTCCCATGGCGCTGCTCACCTTCCTAGAGCAGAATGACCTTTCCGGTAAAGATGTGTACCTATTCTGCTCTCATGGCACAGGTGGCCTTGCCAGAAGCGTAGAGCTCATTACCAATGCGGCTCCCGATGCGGTCATCTCTGACAATATTTTCGATTGTTATGAGGAGGAAGCAGCTTCTTCACAGGGGGACATTCAGAGTTGGGTATCCGAGCTTGGCTATTGATCATAGAAATGGAGGTCATAGAAATGAAAAAAGTCTTGAGCGTATTCCTCCTTGGGCTGGTGGTATTTGTCCTTTCAGCCTGCGAAACCGCTAATTCGGAATCATTGGTAACATCAACACCAGAATCTTCTCCTTCTAAAACGGAACAATCGTTCCCCGTGGAGCAGCCAGAATCGGCTGGATCGTCCGAATCATCCTCTGATGCAGAAATTCCTTCCGCAGCGGAAGATGTAGAAGAACGGGAAAGCACATCCCGACAGATTTCCGTGAGGTTTGGGGGAAATACGGTTGTTTATGAACTAAACGATGAAACAGCCGCCGATTCCCTCTATGAGCAACTGCCCCTTACGGTTGAGATGGAAGATTACAGCACAAATGAGAAAATCTTTTACCCGCCGCAGGCGCTGGATACCAGCGGTTCCCCGTTAGCGCAGGCAGGGGACGGGACGCTGGCATACTATGAGCCATGGGGCGATGTGGTGTTCTTTTACGGCGACTATAACGAGAATCCGTCCCTGTTCGAGCTTGGGCAGGTCGTTTCCGGCGGGGAGTTGATCAGTGAGATGTCCGGGACGATAACTATTGAAGCCCTGAAATAATTGAATATATATTAAGGAGGTCGAAATTTATGAGCAAAACATTAGTGGCATTTTTCTCTGCCAGCGGCACAACAAAGCGCATTGCGGAAAAGCTGGCAGTCGCCACCGGCAGCGATTTGTATGAAATCAGACCCGCAGTGCCCTATGCTCGCGGAGATTTGAATTGGCAGAATAAACATTCCCGCAGTTCAGTGGAAATGAACGATCCCTCCTCTCGCCCGGAGTTAGCGGACAAAGATGCCAATATTGAGGTCTATGATCGGATTTTTCTTGGTTTTCCCATCTGGTGGTATACAGCGCCCACCATCGTCCGCACTTTCCTAGAAAGCTATGATTTTAGCGGAAAGACGATCATTCTGTTCGCCACTTCCGGCGGCAGCGGCCTGGGTAAAACCGCAAAGGAACTTGCCTCCAGCTGTCCCAGAGCGAAGATTGTTGAAGGTGGATTACTCAACGGGAACCCTTCGGAAGCGGCATTGAAACAGTGGGCGGAAAGCATTTAACATATGAGGAAGCAGTAATATGAACCGAAAAGAAAGAACAGAACAGAAAATGCAGGAGCTGTTCCACAGCCACGCTGCCGGGGAGGAAGGAACTGACCCGGAATTTATGCAGATCTTGCAGGGCTACATCTTTTGCTCGATTTGTGTTATAACGCAAAAATCCTTCCCCAGCTCAACCAGATTGAGCGTCATCCCCACTATCAACGGGCAGATGAGCTTTCTTTGATGAAGGAGCTAAACGTGCAGCCGGAGGCATGGGCTCCCTTTGCGGAAGGCTTGAAAGGAATGTTTACAGAGCCGGTACTGCTGGAGATCGCCAAAAAGTATGGAAAGACGCCAGCTCAGGTTATCCTGCGCTGGAATGTGCAGCGGGGCGTCATTGTCATTCCCAAATCAGTTCACAAAGAGCGGATGGAGGAAAATCTGGCCATCTGGGATTTTAATTTGGACAAAGAAGATATGGAGAAGATTGCAGCTCTTGATAAAGGGTGTCCCTCCATGTTGGATACCCGGAAAATCAGCGAGATTAAGCGGGTATATGACTACTTAAACAACCCGGTGTTGACCAGCTTGTAATTTTTAAAAGCAGAAATGTTTTACGATGAATATAGAAGTAAACGGGACGAATATTCAGGCGAAGTTGTACGACAACAATTTCCAGTGGTGGTAAAGGAACTGCTGCGGAAGGGTTCTTTGACGATCAAAATGAAGGATTATGCCAGAATGGGACAGTTCGGTAGTTTTGGCGTACAGCTTCCAACCGACGACGTGCATATCATAACAGAGGCGGGCGATGTGATTCTATCGGAAGGGAGCCTGTTAGTTATTTATTATGCGCAAAATACCCGGAATTTTACCCAGCTTGGCAAGGTTCAGGATTTGTCGGAATCAGAGCTTAAAAAGATGCTGGGAAAGGGCAATATCACAGTAACCTTGATGCTAAGTAACGAGTAAATATTATATACATACAAGAGGAGACACAAAAAAATGAGAACTGTTGTTTTAGGAAAAGAAAGTCCGCTGACTGTCAGTGCAGTGGGGCTGGGCTGTATGGGAATGGTATCGGCATATCCGCCTATTCCTGAGAAAAAAGACATGATCCGGTTTGCACGGGAGGCGTTTGAAAAAGGCGAAACTTTTTTTGACACTGCAGAGGTCTATGGACCTTATACCAGCGAGGAGATCCTGGGTGAAGCGCTGCATGATGTCCGGGATCAGGTGCAAATTGCAACTAAGTTTGGGTTTGATATACAAAATGGTGTCTCCGTTGGATTGGACAGCCGCCCGGAAACTATTCGGAAAGGGGTGGAAGGTTCTCTCCGTCGGCTGAAGACTGACCATATTGATCTGCTTTATCAACACCGTGCCGACCCAAAGATTCCTGTAGAGGTAGTAGCGGAAACGGTTTCCCGTCTGATGGAGGAAGGAAAAGTTTTGCATTGGGGCATGAGTGAAGTCTCCATCCGCACCATTCGTAAAGCCCATTCTATGCTGCCACTCACAGCAATTCAAAATGAGTATTCCATGTGGTATCGGGATCTGGAAACTGAATTGCTTCCCGTACTGGAAGAATTGGGAATCGGTCTTGTGTGTTTCTGCTCCCTTGCGCGCGGGTACTTGACCGGCAAATTAAAACGAACCGAATTTTCTTCTCAAGATGTCCGCAGCGGGATGCCCCGTTTTTCCAGTGAGAAAGCGCTGTGTGCAAATCAGGATCTGCTTGATTTTATGCAGGTTCAAGCGGCGAAAAAAGGCTGTACAATGGCACAGATGGCTCTCGCATGGATTCTTGCGAAGCGGCCATGGATTGTTCCAATTCCGGGAACAACGAAGTTGAACCGGCTGGAGGAAAATATCGGCGCTGCCAGTGTGGAGTTCACAACCGATGAGCTGAAGTCGCTTAACGAAAAGCTGGATCAAATTCAGATATATGGTGCCCGTTATAATGCTCAGCAGGAGAGCACGGTTGAGAAATAAAACGTGAGGCGTAATTTGTGAAGATATTGGCAATTAACGTAAGTCCCCGTACAAAGGGTAATTCGGATCTTTTGTGCGATGAGTTTATCCGGGGAGCAGAAGAATCGGGCAATCAGGTCGAGAAAATCTCTTTGCAGGAAAAAACAATTGCCACCCTGCAAGGCCTGCTATGTCTGTTTCAAAACTGAGCGTTGCGTGCAACGGGACGATATGCAGGACGTGCTGGAAAAGGTTGCGGTCTGCGATGTGATGGTACTGGCTTCTCCAACCTATTTTCTCACCATGAGCGGCCAGATGAAGATATTTATTGACCGGTTGCTGCCAAAGTGGCAGAACTTGGACGGCAAAGATGCCTATGTCATTGTAACAGGTCATGATGGAAAGCGGGGACTGAAAAGAACCGCTGAAGATATGGTTGCTATATTGGAAAACCTGGGCGACCGAGTAAAGCAAATCATCTGGGGCGAACATGTTTGGCAAAAAGGGGAAGTGTTGGGAAGCCTTGTTCCCTTCTGCACCAGCGGTGGCAGCGGCTTTGGCCGCAGTCTGGATAAGCTGCCTGACAGTGCGCCGGGTGCAAACATTCTGGAAGGTCTGCATGTGTCCGGAAGCAGTGTGGATGGGGCATCGGAAGAAATAGCATCCTGGATCGACGGACTAAATCTGGCGTGATTGAAAAGGAAAGGAGGGAAAACCCATGAAGCCAAAAACTGCTTTTAAAATTGTAATAGATATTATGATGACGTTTGGGCTGCTCTTTTTAATGGGCTACCAGTTTTGGGGCGATGTCGCCCATGAGTGGGCGGGAGCCGGGATGTTTCTTTTGTTTATTGCCCATCACATTCTCAACGCCGGCTGGTATAAAAACCTGCTTCATGGGAAGTATTCTCCCTCCCACATCTTTCAGTTGATTATAGACTTGCTGGTGTTTCTCTCAATGATCGGTTTGATGGTCAGCGGTATCATTCTGTCTAATCATGTCTTTGCTTTCTTGAATATCCATGGCGGTATGTCCTTCGCACGCCTTTTGCACATGGCCGCATCTCATTGGGGATTTGTCCTGATGGCGCTGCATCTGGGAATGCATTGGGGAATGTTCATGGGGGTTGCCAAAAAGGCACTGAATCTGAGGAAGTTCTCTCGTGTGCGTAAGATTCTGCTCCCCACTCTTGGTGCGGGGATCGCAGTCTATGGATTGATCGTGTTTATTCAGCGCGATTTGCTCACCTACATGCTGGTACGCACCCAGTTTGTATTTCTGGATTTTGGCGAATCCATCCCGCTCTTTTATCTGGACTATCTTGCGATGATGGGTACCTTCATTTTTTTTGCCTATTATATTTCCATGATGCTGCGGAAATTGTCAGGGAAAAGAGCTAGAAAAAAGGGATAAAGAAATGTTAATTAGCCAGAGAATGGAACTGGTAAACTTGCCATCGCATGTAGGTAGAGAAAAAATATCTAAACTTAGAACAATTCGTTGAAAAAAATATAATCTTGCGTTATAATAAAGTAGAAATAGTTTTCATATATTGAATCGTGAAATGATAAAACTTTGAGAAAAGGAGCAGCTTCATGAGTAAGATTAGTGTCATTATACCAACTCACAATAACCAGGAAACTGTTTTAAGTTTTGCAAAAGAGTTGATAGATTTATTTGAAACCAGCATTTCTCGGCATACTTACGAGATAATATTTGTAGACAACAACTCTACTGACCAGACTAAGCTCTACTTAACAAAATTGTGTGAAATTACTCAGAAGGTGAAGTGCCTGTTTACTGTCGCAGATTATGGTTCTGAGCTTGCCGCAAAAAGCGGAATGGCAATGTCAACTGGCGACTGCGTCATAACCATGCTCCCTGATCACTCACATCCTATATCAGCTATTCCGAAGATGATTGAACTTTGGGAAGACGGAAGTAAAATAATTATTGGAGCTTGTTCTCAGGGCAGTGGTAACCCTATATTTAACGCTCTTCGCAATGTCTACTGCAATCTTCTTTATTCTATAACAGGTACAAAGACAATGAAGCAGTTTAACGGTTTCTGCCTTTATGACTTAAGCTTTGTCAAGACTATCACGAGTAAGGCATATAAAAATATGTCTATTCGCAGTGTTATCAACACTTTAAATCTGAGTTACATGGTTCTTCCATATAATCCTTCTAAGTCTTCGCCATCAAAGAGTTTTTCTGAACGATTTGACAAGTTGATGTGCTCGATGACAACCTATCCTAAAGGTACAATAAGACTTGTGTCGCTGTTCGGACTAAGTGGAGGATTAATTTCTCTTTTGGTTGGAATCGTAACGCTGATAATGAAATTTTTCATGTGGAATAGCTTTTCCGTTGGCATTCCGCTTATTTGTTTATTTGGCGGTGTAATGATGATCTTTGCTTCCATAATTGCTGAATACATATCCAGCCTTTGTCAGAAGACCGAGGCCGCTACTTTCGTTAAAGAAGAGGATAGAATCAATTTTTCACAACCTGATAAAAATAACCGCAGCGACCGAAATGACAAACAACGCTCAAAATAAAATTATACACCGAAGTGCGGCAGCGGATAACTGCCGCTTTTCAGTGTGTTTCCACATAATCTCGACGAAGGAGAAAAAGAATTGGAAAAGCATATAAACCTTCCGGAAACAGCTATTATATTGGCAGCCAACTTAAAAGGGTATGATGAGGATAACTCGGGTTGGGATATTCTTCTTGAGGCTCGCCGCAAATATTTTGCTACCCGAAAAAAGGTACGTGACAAAGTGTTTTTCACGCTGGGGATCGAGAGTGTTCGCTGCCAATATCAGATTTCGCCCAATAAGCCGATGAAATGGAAAAAGACTGTGAATACAAAGCTCACCGAATTTACAAAATCTGATACCACCGGCAGTTATATCTTATTTTGTCTGGATTTGAGCGGAGAGATCAGAAAGAAAATTTTTTTCTCCAGTGAGCATACTTGGTTAAAAACTGAGTATTACAACGGAAATGGTGTCTTGAGCGCCCAACTTACAAGTTATAAAAGCGGGGACGGTCAAACGGTTGCGTTGTCTCGTGATGGTTCTAAGCCTATCATACTCTCAGCATATAACGATAAGTCTTTGATATCTTGTGAGCAAGAAGTATATGTACAAACAATGGATGGAGATTTCTATTTTGCACCGTATTATAGTCAGCATGAATCTGTGGTTGCGACAAACACAGACAATGTAAAGCGTAAGGGATTTTTCTTTGATGAATCTCTAATCTATGGCGATTTTACTACCTTGAATATTAGTAAAGGTATTGTTCAGCCCGAAACCTCTGAGACGGAAGACGAAAAAGAAAATGCCACTGCAGAAAAATCGTTCATAACAGTTGATTCGATAAACTCAGCAGAATTTAATTTAAATGAAAAACGGATGAAAGGACAACCTGCACAATTAGAAACACAAGTTCAAGTTGATGATATCTCTGAAGAAGATAAGTCAATTACGGTAGAAAAGTCTACTTTATCAGAAGCAGGCAACAACTCAAAAATAATTCAGGGCAAGGAGAAGTACTACTACTATGGCACTTTAAATAAAGATGGTCAGCGTCATGGGGGAGGAGTTACCCTTACACAAAAGGGGACTGCTATTTATTCGGGAGGCTACAGTGAGGACAAGCGGTCTGGCTTTGGAACACAGTTTTTTAAAAACGGGAAAATCTGTTATGTGGGCAGATGGAGCGAAGATAAGAAAAATGGTTTTGGATTTTCTGTGGGTGGAGACGGTACAATTACAGCTGGAAATTTTGAGAATGATAAAAGAAAGGGTCTGACTGCAAAATTCAAAGGAGATGGCTCTCTTGTTTCTGTAGTAGGATATACAGACGACGGAATAAAAGGTCTATCATTTACACGAGATAACAGTGGGGATGATTATCTTATTCAGAAAAATGAAGGCGGTAAGCTCAAAAGTCTTGTAACTGTTTTAGACGATGATGGAAATATTAAATATAACGGAGAAATGGAGAACGGTGAGTATTCGGGTGTTGGCAGGCTTTTTGACAAAAGCGGAGCCTTGAGTTATTCCGGACATTTTAAAAACAACCTAAAAAACGGGGAGGGAACGCTTTATCTTGACGATGGTTCTACAATCAGCGGACATTTTTTAAACGGCGAGCTCGATGGTGAGGCTGTGCATCGTTCTTATAACGGGATCGTTATATACAAGGGCACCTTCAAAGATAATAAATATTCAGGAGAAGGTACACTTTACAGAGATGATGGCTCTTATTGCAATGCAACCTTTGATGACGGCAAAGAAACAGGCAGTATTAGTGTTTTTTCGCCTACACATGAGTTGATATACAAAGGGGGACTCAAAAACGGCGAGTACTCCGGAAAAGGCACATTGTATGAAAATAACGAAAAGGTGTACGACGGTTCATTTGTGTCAGGAAAAAAGTCTGGTATGGGAAGACTTTTTAAAGATAAGCTCTGTGTATATATGGGCAGCTTTGAGAATGATAAAAAGTCAGGTTTTGGAATAAGCTATAAAAATAATAAAGCTGAATATAGCGGGTTTTGGAATGAAGATGAGTATAACGGCTGTGGCTTACTCCATGACAGTGAAACAAACATTGATTATGCAGGCGCATTTAAAAACGGAAAAATGCATGGAAGAATAAATCAAATTTTCAACACTACATTATTGCGTGAATGTATATACGAAAACGGTGTTTGTTCATATATGAGAGAATATGATGATGACGGCTCTGTAGTTTATGAAGGCAGTGTGGTAAATTCACTTAGAGAAGGAATGGGGTGCGCTTATACAAAATATGGAGAAAAGCAGTTTGAGGGAATATTTAAATGCGGCGAACCATATAAGTCTATGCGTGTAATTCCTAAAGCTTTGGCAGCGCTTGAGGATTCCGAGCAGCTCCATGATACAGCCTATGCCACTTATAAGAAACCGCTCGATTTCGTTTCAGAGAAACTTATGGGCAAGGCTATATATTCGGGTTCACTCAAAGACGGCAAGCCCGGTGGTAACGGCACTCTGCTTTATCCCGATCATCGTTATACAGGCAGCTTCCTTGACGGAAAACCCGCCGGAAATGGAGTGCTGTATTTTGGAGATGGAAAAGAGCTTAAGGGAGAGTTTTTCTCATCATCAAATGATGACACAACGATGATTGAATTTAACGATATAGTATATTATGTGAAGAAGAGTGATGAGAGTGATAACGAGCAGGTTGTTTGAGACATCTATTGATGAAGAGTTGACCGAAGATGCCGACAGGATCGGACAATTTTTGCAGGGGCTAATTGATTTAGCTTGGGATTTCATTCCTAAGCTGATAATTGCGATATTGATTTTTGTAATCGGATGGTGGCTTTCAAAGCTTGTATGCAGAATAATTAAAAAAGCTCTAGCCAAAGGAAAAGCTGATCAAACTGCTATATCTTTTATATACTCAATCGTATTGTGCTCATTGAGGATTTTGGTTATAATATCCGCGTTGGCTGAACTGGGAATTAATGTAACTGCTCTGCTCACCGCAATAGGTGCGGCGACTGTTACCATAGGTTTAGCATTACAGGATACAATGAAGGATATAGCAAGCGGAGTGTTAATCGTCATCAACAAACCGTTTAAGGCAGGAGAATTTATCGAGTTTGAAGGTTTGCAAGGTACAGTACAGAAAATACTAATTACAAATACCTATTTGCTTACTGTAGATAACAAAGAAGTGATTATACCGAACTCAAGGTTAACCAGTGACAATCTGATAAATTACACCTCCCAGGATATGCGTATGCTCGATCTGTCATATCAAATTAGTTATAATGACGATATGACAAAGGCAAAAGATATATTGAATAATCTAATAAATGCTGATGAAAGATTTCTAAAAAATCCCAAGCCTGTAGTTGCTGTTTCAAAGCATAATGACAGTTCGATTGAAATTATTGGCAGAGTATGGTGCAAGACAGAGGATTATTGGAATCTTTATTACTATATGCAGGAGCAGGTTAAGCTTGATTTTGATAAGGCGGGTTTGAATATACCATATAGTCAAGTAGATGTACACTTAAAAAGAGGCTGATTGCTCGACTGTACTCTGTCCTGAATGTGGTTCAGTTGTTTTCTCGAAATTGAACTAAGTTCAGATCGAGGCTTTGCATGTCATGCACAAGAATTAATATATGCAAATTATACTAGGACATTTAGGTTGTTTTAATAATTTCTTAATCTTTATATTTGGGTGACTAAAAATGAATATTTCCGTAATCTTGCTAATTCTAGGATTAGTTGCTCTTGCTATATTTGTTTTCCTATTTGCTACTGATTTTGCAGACAGTATTAGGATAAAGTCTTTGTTTAAGAAGGAGCATTGTTATCCCACCAATAGAATTGGTAATCTATGGATTGATGAACCTAACAAGAAATGGACAGTATCCGGTTTTGACTTGCTTTTTGATTTTGATACGATAATTGATTATGATATACAGTATGATGGTATTTCTACTAAGCAAAATCTTATTAATATGCAACTTGAAACGTGCGCTGAAATGACGGCTGCTCCTCGTAAAACTTTTGAAAGACTAGTAGTTGTCGTTATTATGAATGACAGCAGGTATCCCTGTGTCAATATTCCGGTTGGTAAAACAAAATCAGTAGTGGGCTCGCCGGAATTTAAAAACCAGCTTGAATTAGCTGAAAAAATCTGCAATGAAATTGAGAAAATAAAAAATATTGAATAATGGATGTGTTAAAATGAAATTAATCTCGTGGAATGTAAACGGTCTTCGTGCATGTGTTCAAAAAGGATTTCTCGAATTCTTTAATGAAATAGATGCTGACTTTTTCTGTGTTCAGGAAACAAAACTTCAGGAAGGTCAAATTGAGTTAGATCTTCCGGGGTACAAACAGTATTGGAACTATGCCGAGAAAAAAGGATACTCTGGTACTGCTATTTTTACTAAGTTTGAGCCTATATCAGTAAGTTATGGAATAGGTATTGATGAACACGATCATGAAGGCAGGGTGATAACGCTAGAGTACGATACTTATTTCCTCGTTACAGTTTATACTCCAAACTCACAAAACGAGCTAAAACGTCTTGACTATCGCATGAAGTGGGAGGATGATTTTCTTAAATATTTAAAAAAATTGGAGCAAAACAAGCCGGTGATTTTTTGTGGTGATTTAAATGTTGCTCACAATGAAATTGATCTTAAAAATCCCAAGACAAACCGAAAAAACGCCGGATTTACAGATGAAGAAAGAGGAAAATTTTCCAATGTGATAAGTGCGGGTTTTACTGATACATTTCGCTATTTTTATCCGGATCTTGAGGGAATCTACTCATGGTGGTCCTATCGTTTCAAGGCTCGCGAAAAAAATGCAGGTTGGCGTATTGACTATTTCTGTGTTTCAAATGTTTTAAAGGACAGGCTTTTGGACGCTAAAATTCACACGGATATTTACGGCTCGGACCATTGCCCGGTTGAGTTGGATATAGATTTATGAGGTGTTAAAATGGCTGAGACTAAGACAAACGTAATGCGTATTTTGGATAAAGCTAAAATTAATTATAATCATTATGAATATCCTCACGGTAAGGAGGCTGTAGACGGGCTGAGCGTAGCAAAACTTTTGGGTCAAAACCCTAACCAGGTTTTCAAGACACTGGTAACCCATGGTGGCGGAGGATATTATGTTTTTGTAATCCCGGTAGCTGAGGAGCTAGACTTGAAAAAGGCGGCGCGAGCAGTAGGGGAGAAGTCCGTTGAAATGATTCATGTCAAAGATATTAATAAGGTTACGGGGTATATACGAGGAGGCTGTTCACCCATCGGAATGAAAAAGCTGTATAAGACTGTAATCCACACAAGCGCCAACGATATAAAAATGATGATAGTAAGCGCCGGAAAAATAGGCTACCAAATTGAGTTGCCTCCAAAGGAGCTTATTTCTCTGATTGGAGCTGATACAGCTGATATTGTCAAATGTTGAATGAGATATATTTCTCTCCAGGACGTTGAGAATTTCAAAATATAGTTATGATATAATAAAGCTGTTGATTCAGATTTGATGATAAGAAAAATAAAGATATTTGCCTATGAAAAATGTTTTGATTCACGGCTTAGGACAAAGCAGTAATGAGTGGAATACCGTTAAAAATGAATTGGAAGCGAAAGGCATTTCTTCTATCGCCCCTGATTTATTTGAACTGGCAAAAGGCAAGGAATTAGACTATACCACAGTATATCAAGCGTTCAGCAAGCTGTGTGAGTCTTACCAAGATAACCTAAACCTTTGCGGACTTTCGCTTGGCGGATTACTTGCGCTTGATTATGCTATCCGGTATCCGGAGAAAATTAACTCCCTTGTCCTGATTGGAACGCCGTATGAAATCCCCAAAGGATTACTGAAATTCCAAAACTTCGTATTTAAGCTTATGCCTAAATCTGCATTTCAAAGTATGGGCGTAAGTAAAAAAGACTTTATTCGTTTGAGCAAATCAATGGCTGAACTGAATTTTATGAAGTCGGCGGCAATGCTTGATTGCCCTGCTCTTATTCTTTGCGGCGCAAACGATAAAGCAAATATGGAGAGTGCAAAGCGATTTTACGAAGCGATGAAAAACAGCAAGCTGGTCATTGTGGAAGATTCCGGTCACGAAGTGAACAAAGATAATCCGAATGAGTTGGTTAGTATTTTGCAAGGTTTTTGGGCTGAATATTGATATCAATAAATCAGATAGTTGTGGAGGTGTTTAGCTTGGAAATCAAAAAAATTGATGATACCCAAATGACGAATGCTATTGACTTGATTTGGAAAACTTTTTTACAGTTTGAAGCTCCCGACTATTCTGAAGAAGGAGTTAAGTCGTTTCAGAATTTTATTGAGAATAAAGAGATCATTAAGACATTAGAGTTTTGGGGTGCTTATGACGAAGAAGGACTAAAGGGAGTTATCGCAACAAATGAAAACCGTAAGCACATCTGTTGCTTTTTTGTAAAAGCACAGTATCAAAGACAAGGTATCGGTAGGAAGCTGTGGGACTTTCTAAGAGAAAATAGTCGGAGCAATATCATTACAGTAAATTCTTCTCCGTATGCAGTTCCTATCTATCATAAACTGGGTTTCGTAGATACTGATACGGAGCAACTTTCGGACGGTATGCGATATACCCCTATGAAGTATGAAAAATAATTGGTTAATTTAAAAAAAGGTGATTCGTAGGTGAAACGCTGCATTGTAGTAACCGAAATAGTCTAAAAATAAAATATCAGGAGGTTTAAAATGACTATTTCGGAAACAAAAATTTATCCTCGTACCGGGGAGAAACAAACGGTATATTTAAAAAATGTAGTAAAAAATCCGAACATTATTGTTGGTGATTATACGATGTATAATGACTTCGTAAATGATCCAAGAGACTTTGAAAAAAATAATGTTCTGTATCACTATCCAATCAATCACGACAGACTGATTATTGGGAAGTTTTGCTCTATTGCGTGTGGTGCAAAGTTTATTTTCACGAGTGCTAACCATACCCTTAAGTCATTATCAACCTATCCTTTTCCGCTGTTTTTTGAAGAGTGGGAATTGGACAAAAGCAATGTAACAGATTCGTGGGATAACAAGGGTGATATTGTTATCGGCAACGATGTGTGGATTGGGTATGAAGCCGTTATTATGTCCGGTGTTACCATTGGTGATGGAGCAATCATTGGTACTCGTGCATTAGTAACAAAAGATGTGCCGCCTTATACGATTGTGGGCGGTGTACCCGCACGACAAATCCGAAAGCGGTTTTCTGAAGATATCATATCATCGTTATTAGATGTTAGATGGTGGGAATGGTCAAAGGAAAAGATCAAGAAGAACATTTCTGCAATCAAAACAGGATATATTTATAACCTGAAGTGATATTAGGATTGACAGAATAATAAATATCAAATTCAATTACATAGTCGCTTGGTTTTATAAAAATCAGGCGGCTGTTTTGTGTGTTTGCTCGTAATGGGCAGTAACTTGGTGGTGAAAGTCCACTACAGGCTTGGCAGTGCTACAAGTCAGATGCAAACATTATACGGCTTGGTTTCTTTTTATCTTAAGAAAATGGATTATATCTATTTACAACTTACAACGCAGCAATAAAATTAAAAAAATCTCCCTAAACACTTGACAATAATTTGCACCTGTGATATAATATCAATCGTTGCTTAGGAAGTAATTAATAAATGCGGATGTAGTTTAGTGGTAGAACTTCAGCCTTCCAAGCTGATCGTGTGGGTTCGATTCCCATCATCCGCTCCATTAAAAACCGGTTAATTCCGGTTTTTTGTGCGCCAATAGCTCAGCTGGATAGAGCAACTGCCTTCTAAGCAGTAGGTCAGGGGTTCGAGTCCCTTTTGGCGCGCCATCCAACTGATACTGATAGGATATTGCTTAAACGCCGCTTGCGGTGGCTAAGCAACACCCTATCAATCATCAGATTGATAACATTTTTTGTTGTCTATCGGAAACTTATTATCGCTGCCTTGTACGGCTAATTCAGTAAAAAGCATGTACTGAAAAAATCGACGCTTCGCCAGCGTTTTTTTAAGAGTTCGCTTGTGAAAATCTATCTCTTCACTAATACTCTTACAGGACTATTTGTGCCTACCAGTAGCTAGTCCTTACCCGAGCGCCGCAGTAGCAATTTAATTTATAAATTGGCTCGCTCCCCGCTCATCGGTAAAACCGACGTCATGGCGATCGTCGCATAGCTGTCGCAGGCTCTTCGTCTTAGTTTCCGCAACTAATTCAGTTGTAGCAAAAAAGAAGTTCACCACTTCGCAATCCTCGCAAAGTGATGAACGGGACAAATGTATTCCTATCACGGTTTGACCGTGGGGAAGGCATCCATAAGTCTCTAAAGTGTGCTTTCACTTTGGAGGTGCAAGCTCACAATTTGCTGGTAACAAGTTGTGGGCTATGGTTGCTTTCTTCATCTTTTTCTCTTATATTGTAGTATTATTTTACGGATTTGTCAACGGATTCTTACTAATTTTTTAAGCTTTTTCGTTACAATATTGAAATCTTATTTCTGTTACTTATTTCTGTTATAAGTAAATAAAAAAAGCCCCTGTGCAGCCAATGAAAGCCGCACAGGGGAGAGGTAAGTTTTAAAATCGGAACCAGTTCCGGTTTTAAATTTTATAAATCAGAAAATTTGTTTTTTCTTCTTACTTTTAAATATTGACATATTACTTGTACATTAGGTATATTTTTCCATAAATTATAATCACCTACTACTGCAATTCTAAATTTTGCTCTGGAAACCGCAACATTAATGATATTAGGTTTCTGTCCTACCCATGAAGCTGCTCTTACACCTGTTTGACTGTCACATCCTAAAACAAGTACCACCTCTCTAGCCTCCTTCCCCTGAAATGTATGTACTGTACCACAATGCTCATTTACCCATTCATTAACCTCTTTTGAATTATCGTAACCTGATTGCGATAATACAGAACGCATCATTTTTCTTAAGCTTTCTGCAACGCTTTTAAAAGGGGTTATAATATACATATCGGGTAAACCTTTATAAACTTCAATAAAGTGTTTAAACAATTTTTTTGTAAATTCAATTTGATTTTGTACAGTATGATCTTTATTATTGTTTTCTTTACCTCTAACATCGAACCATTCTGAAATTTTTAAGGCAAATACCTCTTCGTTATCCGGTGGATTAGTCATATAAAACATTTTGTTATCATATGCAACTTCATTCGATATTTCAAACATAGGGCTTATACATCGCCTATGAACAACCAATGGACATCCAAGCCATATGTCATTGCCATTTACATTCCTATATCCACCATATTTATTCCCTGCATCAGCAAGCATTTGAACTGAAAGTTCAGGCAATCTATAATTTGCAGGTATATTATATTCATTAGCAAAGCGCTTTATTAACTCTTTCGGTACAGTTAAAACAGGTTCCACCTGAAGAGGATCTCCTACTATGATAGCTCGTTGGCAACGCCATAAGGCTCCTAATGCACTCTGGGGCGTTGCTTGACCTGCTTCATCGATTACAAGTAAACCTAGTTCATCTTCGCCAATATCCAGTAAGAATTTTTCTACCGAAGCAAAAGTCGTAGAAATAACGGGGATTACTAATAATAAAGTATTGAGTAGCTCACCGTACGAACTTTGGCGATCTTCAGCGGTGTATTTGCCGTCCCATAAAGAGAATAGCCTTTGTAAATTCTGCTTAACGCTGTTACTTAATAACACAAAAGCTTTATTAACTTGTAGAGCTTGATAAAACAATTCTTCTCTAAGTTCATTATATCTATCGTATACCCAAGGACAAGTTTCCTGAGATTTACTATTTTTTGTTATGTTAGCCCAAAACAATTTATCACCCCATTTATCATTATCTCTACAACTATCTTTATATTTAGCTTTTTCTGAGTGTATATTGGCTCTAATGTTGTTTAATGCTTTGGTATTACTATCTAGCTTTTCGCTGTAAATAATTTTACGATTTTCCAACTGATGGATCTCATCTTCAATAAGTTTGCACGCTCTTTCTTGTTCGTAAACTGCATGCCGCACATTTGCCATATGTGTATTTAAATTACGTAACTTAATTGCGTTATCATTGTATTTAAATAGCTTTTCTAATAAGCTCATGTTTAGCTTTTGTAGAGTTATTTCACTATTTATAGAATTTACTTCTTCTTTTAATTTAAATAACTTTTCATTTTCTTGTTGACTAATGATTTTTTTATTTTGCAGATGTATTTTTATTTGTTTATATGTCTCTAAATCCTCCTTGATAGCAGATACAAGGAACGCTTCTTTTTCCAGTAAAGATTGCGCATAAGCAATCCGTTCTCTTTCGTCTAAGACTTTTTGTAGCGCTTCGTTGAAATTATTTCTTACAATATTCCAATCGCATTCTTCCTCGTCATAGTAACGCTTTAATGTAATCTTATCCTTTGACCACCACAGTCGATCCTTTAATTTATATAAATTTTCTTTTTTCCCCAGTTTAGCCGAAATTAGTCCCCATGCAGGTTCTCCTATCAGCTTACTGGCAACATCAGAAAAATAAATGTCATCAGAATTTTCATATATATTTTTAGAAAATAGACCAGTTCTATCTTTTGATATGAATATAGGAAGGTTCACTGAAATGTTTTCTACAGCAGCGTTATTATTTGAAGCTACCAAAATACCAAATTTCTTTAATCTATTATCCATGCAATAATAAAAACGATTATACTGATCGCAGGGATTTTTGAATTCAACCCTTTTAAAAGCAGAATCGGGTTTGTCATAGCTGACTAAAACTTTAGCTCTTTCTATAACATTTGAGGCAACTATCTCTTTTAGCAATGTAGTTTTACCGGTTCCAGGAGGTCCGTTTATGGAAAATATATCCTGATCTCCACGAGTAGAAAGGTTTATCCCTATCTGTTGCATTAAGGAAGGATCATACTTACCTGGCCATACTCCTAAAGGATAATTATTAGCAGATAGGCACCTTTTCATTTCATCAATGTTTGAATCTATCAAAATTCTTTCAGGTGTTTCTTGTAGTTCTGCAAGTATATATTTTTTTATCCTTTCGTTAAGATTATCACTTACATTTTTCATATCATTAAGGTAAAAACTTTGGAATAACTCAGTCGATGGCTCGATAGGAGGAAAACTTCCATCTTTTTTCATTTTTTGCGTTTTTTTACGCGCCCATATTGAAGATGAAAATAAGTCTCTCGGTAACTGTAGTATATTAGAAATTTCAATTAAGATATTTTCTAATGTCGCTTTGTCGAGCGACTGATCTTGTAAGTGATTTATTATATATTCATTCATGTCATTTTCAAATAAACGGGACTCTTGTGGGTCTAATTCGACCTTGATAGAGAAAGAAGATACAATTTTGCAAACAGCCCACACAAAGCTAGATACTGAAAATGATTTAGCAACATAATATCCATTTTCATCAACTTTAAAAGCAAATATACATGTATTTGTGTTATCTACTTCAATGCGTTCGTCCTCTTTTTCATCTGTCTTGGATAACATCCATCTTATTAAATCAATTGACTTAATTTGACCACAGTACAAATCATAACTTAGTTTAACTTCATTATTTTCTTTTTCTATAGTCCATGGCAAATTAGTCATATTATTAATATTGATATCCTTCTTTTTATTTATTGGCCAACATGGTGTAAAGTACTCAATCTTATACCAGTAATCTAGAATATTTCTAATCATATAAATCCCTCACAATTTGCTAGTGTCTATGCTGTGAAAGTGTATTAATACAACCTTATATCAAATATTTAAAATAAGAACACTCTCTATGTGAAATATTACCACAATTTTATTCAAATATCAATATGCATTAATTATATATCTGAAAGTTTTTGTTTTTTATGCTTTTTGCTCTGATTGTCTCAGCTAATAAAGATTATTTGTAAGATGTTATTTGTAAGATGTGATGAATGTAATTCAAAAAGCGGAACTGGTTCCGGTTTTAACTTAAAAATCTTGACTTTTAAATAATTTATATCTATACTTAAATCAATCGGTGAAATAATACCACTTTAAGCAATGTTAGGGTGAAATACAATGAATAATAACGGTAACATTTATACTCAGGCATTAAGTCTGTTTTTAGAGCGAAACGGCCATCTGCGCAGTCTCAGCTCCTACTATCACATGACTTTAAGAAATGAAGCTTTTTTGAGAAAAGAGCATACCAGCTCGTTCCTTATTGTTTTTTTAGGTCTTTCCATAAGTTGTTTTGTTATTACTCTCCTATTATTTATATACGGCGCTTGGGCTTTCGCCGGCAGTCAAACGCAATACTCATTAATCTACAATGAAGCTGCGGCTCATTATTTTAGTAACTACATGTCTGTGTATATAGCCAACTGTATTTTCGCAGGTCTTACTGTTCTTTTTTTAGCAATAGCGCTTCTGTTGGGAATACCTCTCAGAATAAGAAAAAAGAAGAAAACAGCTCGCTTGAAAGCGCTTGCTGTTGAAGCAAATACAGAAATAAAGAAAAAAGCTGAAGTGCATTGCAATATGGTGGATAACATAGAAGCTCAGCTCGCAAGCCTTAATATTCTCCATCCGGTATATTGGAACGCCGGAGACGTTATATTAAATTACATTATTTTAAATAGAGCGACGAACATAACCGAAGCGATAAATCTCTACGAGCACGAAAGACAGGTTAATCAGCAGCTCATGCAAAACCAGATGATGATCGACGGCTTACAGAATATGCAGCGAGAATTAAAGCAAATCAAGTGGTTTAGCGCAGCTACTGCATTCAACACAGCCCTGCCGAGAACTACTCATGTTCATGTACATAATTGGCGATAAGTTAGTAAATATTTTAACCCCTTGGTTACACATCAGATTGTAATCAAGGGGTTTTACATTTCAAAACCGGAACTGGTTCCGGTTTCATAAGAAAAAGAGCAGGGGAGAAGCCCTGCTCGCAAAATCTGTAATCTTGTATTTTAATTATATTATTTTATATTGACTTTTTCTTCTTTAATGCCATCATTATGATAACCGCCAAAAGGGCTAATATGATTATTAATTCAACAACAATCACGATAATATAAGCTATATTGTTGTTTTGTACAGGAACTCTATTAGACGGTTCGGCGATGGGTTGTACAGTTGATGATCCTGTTGTGGCTTCAATCACAGACTCTGGTTCTGAACTTGGTTCAGTTTTTGCTTCTGTTGGCGCTACTGTTGCTACTTCAGTTGGTTCAACATCCAGATATTCATAATCAAAGTCATTGTTTATCACGTAGTCCTCTCCAGCTGTGCCCTTGTAGCAATATATTTTGAAACTATCTACTTTAGGATAATCTTGCGCACCAGCTATTGTTACTGCACTAGATTCAGACATGAGTTTTGAATAGTCATAGCCGAAAGCATTATCTTCGATTTCAATAACACTTGGAGGAATAGAAATACTTGATAGTTTGTTGCAATTAGAAAATGCCCATCTACCAATACTTAAAAGACCATCGTTTAATGTTATGTCTTCCAAGTTTTTACAATCATAAAAAGCGTAGCCTTCAATTGATTCAACAGATTTTGGGAGCACAACTCTTGTAAGTCCAGTATTATAAAAAGCTTGTTGCTATAACTGCATATAAAAATTTAAAACCGGAACTGGTTCCGGTTTTTTTAATTACTTTATTTTGATGTGGGCAATTTGCTGATTGCGGTAAGCCAAAAAATCCTCAATCCATTTCGGAGTATCACTGCCAAGCGTGATTATTTCTCCGTTTTTGTAATTAGCAACCTCTCTATAACCGTTAAAGTTGTCATAGAAATACGCAATATCGCAGTAAGGGAGGATCCTGTTTAAATCCTCAAACCTATGCTCAAATCGCTTAATGACATCCTCTCTCGGTATATTGTGACCGCCTTTCTTTACACGATTTTCAATACGCAGCAAAGACTCCTTGGCAGAATCCAAACCGACATAATACAGTCGGACAAAGTAACCTTTTGCCTTGGCTTTGGCAATGGTTTTTTCTGTTCTTACACCGCTTAAGGTAGTTTCCTGAGTAAAGGTAATACCTTTATCTATGCACTCGTTAATTAATTGAACTGCATACTTTCCGCCCTCAAGCCTATTGCCATTGAATTTCAGATTAATTTTATCTACATCAATTATAGTACCAAAATCGTTAAGTCGGGATTTCAATGAACCTACCAGACTGCTTTTTCCAACCCCATTGACTCCGCCGACAATATTATATATTTTCAATCCCCTTACCTCCTAAAATACTTAAAAAACGCCATAATATCGCCTCGTTTATATAGTATATTGTACTACATCCTTTTTATTCTGTCAATGGCTACCAGGTTCAATCATCTTATTCCGCATTTTAAGTGCATTTAGAAATGAAATTTTCATTCTATTCTTCTGTATAACACGCCCTATCTCGAATATGCAGCCGCTTTCAAACGAGCCGGACATTCTGAAAAACTTATCGGTTTTCGAGCGAAAGTCTGTGCCGTCATAGTAATAGTCCTTGTACAGGTGAGACATATCGTATATTTTACTTTTCCCTGTCGCCTCAAAGTCGAAGGTCAGCTCGCCCTCGCCCTTGATAATTCCACAGTTTGCGCTGTGATTTCCGTTATGCACCACTGTCACTCCCATGGGCAAATACAAGCTAAACCAGTGATCCTCCTGCTGTGTCCACGGATTAGCGGACGTTGCCAAGTTATTTAGTGTTTCAGCGTGACTTCTCGGGTTCCAAATCTCGGTCAACACAGGATCTCTGGCGAGAGAAATCGTAAACGGCAGTTCAAGCTTAATTGCGGATGGCTTTGAATAATCATCAAAAAAATCGCCGAGAGGATAATATCTTTCTCCTTCAAAGCGTTTTCCTGTAATGGTATCCTCGTTTAATTGAAAGTTTATCTTGTCAGTATAGATTTTTACTATGTTGAAAATAATATCCCCTCTTATGTCATTTAGAGTGGAATCAGGATGGATGATATAGTCGTTTATGTAAGCCAATATCTTTTCAAGGCGCTCTTTGCGCTCTTGACGTTCCTTTCGCGCCTTCCGGCTCACTTTTTCAGGTTTGTCATCTGGATTTTTTAGTATGAAATTCTTCTTAAAAGCCATGATCTTCAAGCCCCTTCAACATTCCGCTTAACACCTCGCAAACGCAAGCACAGAGGAAAAGAGCGTCGTTCCATTCCTCGGGCTTGCTGCGTCGTTTTGTATATACTCTCAAATGATAGCACAGCAAATTGTAGAGCGCAATCGTCCAGTCAAGCGGAGTAGAAAGATAAGTACAATTACCATTTTTCACCTTATCCTTATTTTCCTCCTTCGTGATTGGGTTGACACGATATTTTATCGCTGCGGAAAAGTAGATTGCAGAGGTTATCAGGTGATACAGGCTGTCTCCCTTAGTTTCAAAAATATATTTGTACCGTACCTCGGTGAATTTCTTGTATGCAGTTAATCCATTTGCAATTTTTATATGAATTGAACTCGTTTTTCCCCATAACAATTCATGAATCGGCTTATCCTTTTCTTCAAAGCTGACTGTCTCGACAAGCTCCATTAAGCCGATTTTCGCCTCCTCCGGGCAAGATATTTTTTGTTTATCGCTGCCGTTTTGCTCAAAAAAATGCTCTGCGGCAATTTTTGCGGCGATCACTGTCTCTCTCATTTTCTTGAATGTGTAGGGTTCTCTGTCCTCATAATATTTTGCTCTGATAGGCTCCAAAATCTCCATAAGAGCAATACGCTGAAGGACTGTGCCGAACTTCTGATGGATAAAGCTGTGTTTTTTAAGCTCAAGTTCACTTTTGCGGTTTCTCTTTTCGTATCCTTGTTTTTTTCTTAGCATAGGTATTCTCCTTGTTTTTGCAATCCCGGCAGAAAAAGAAAAGCCCAAAGCCCGAGCCGGGCGTTGTAATCTTTCCCTGAGCAGGAAAGCCAAGTGTTTTTAAATTTTTACGCAAAAACCCGAGATGGCAAAACGAAGCTGTTTGTGCAATCTCGGGTTTGCATATAAATATCCTAATATACTCTTAGTATTAGCAGAGAGTATAGTAGAGATATTCTGTTATTCTTTTTCTGTAGGTTAAAGTGGGTAGTAGATAGACCTCCGATTTCAAGTACTACCCCACGTGTTAATAAAATATTCATATTTGCATAAATTGACCCATTTAAAGCCTTGACTTTTAACCATAACCTCTGTATCATGTAATTGAAAGGCAGAATAATAAGTTATGGTTGCTTTATTTCTTCTTATTTTGACCGTTCGCAGGGCTCGGAGGGAATAGTGATTATCTGAATAAGCGCCCAGCTTGTTTTTTACCATCATCTTTCTAATGAGCCTTAAACTCACAAGGTCAGCTATGATTTTTATCACAGCTGACCTTGTACTTTTTAGAGCCGTTGCCATATCGTTATAGCTGTTCCACATACTATCGGTTTTGCTGGATATAGCCTTGCAGATAAAAAGATACACACGAAGGTGCGAGGGCTTTAAAATCCTCCTTAGTACAACGTCTCTGTTGACCTTAAAATAGCCCTCTGAGGCGTTTTTATGGCTGAGATAGTAAATTGTAACACCGAGGCGATAAATCCCCTTTACGGGGCGTTTCTGCGCTAAAATAAAGCCGCACCCGCAAAGCTTGCGGATGCAGCGTGAAACAGTTTCTTCTTTTTTGATACCCAGCTTTTCAGCAATGGTTTTCTGGCTGATTTGCACTACGTTATTTCGTGCTGCGGCACACAGAACAGCCAGTACGCCAATTTCGTTAGCCGACAAGCCGTAGTCAAATACGCTGTTCGGCAGGTAAAAGTAGTTTAGTTTGTCCATGCGTCGGCTCCTTTCGGTTATTAATCAAAAGAGCAGAAGATAAAGCAGTGTATTTCAATTGCGTAGCTTTATCTTCTACTCTTTTTTTTATAAGACTTTTTTCTTGTATATATAATCGGTGAAATTGGATGATCATTAAAAGGCTCTCTAAGCTCATACTTTAACGTGTACTGGTCTTCGTATCTTATTATTATGGCACGAGGTCTGTCTGCGTGTTTGATTATAAAGGTTATTTTATCTTTATTATTAAGAATCTTGTGTGGAAAATTATTTACCCTACGTTCTGATTCATTAAACCTAAGGTATGTAATAGTAGCAGTACCCTCTACACATTCAATTGTAACATAATGATTATTTGTACTATATTCAACCTTTTCTGCCTTTCTAATACTAATAATTGCTTTTTGCTCAATAGCATATTTTTCGCTGTATTCATCGTTTTCCTCAGGTATGATTTTTTGTAAGTAATAAAATACACTTTTGTCCATTGTATGATTTGCATTGTTTTTATTGTTACAGTGGGTCAAATAAACCTTAGGACATACAGGCAGTATTCTTTTCTTATCCCTCTCAGATAATTGAGCAAAAAAATATTGTAAAACTTTAGACCATAAGGACGAAATCAACCTATTAATCATAGCTGTTCCTCTTTTTTAAGTCAATTCTTCCATGAGACTTATATGGCTCACTGGTTAAGGAAAGTAAAAATGTGCTGAATCTGGATTTAGGCTGCTTTAGTAAAATACTATCGCCAAAAAGAGATTTCTTAAAAATATAATAATATAGCATATCGACAACAGATGTAATACTTTGGGTATCAATCAGACACAACACATTGATTTCTCTACATTGCAAAATTAGGTTGACACCT
Source organism: uncultured Clostridia bacterium (assembly GCA_946500295.1). Classification (GTDB taxonomy): domain Bacteria; phylum Bacillota; class Clostridia; order Oscillospirales; family Acutalibacteraceae; genus UBA7067. The sequence goes on from CAMMVF010000008.1 coordinate 24,056, forward strand.
ATAATATGGTTATCTGAAAGGATATCATCTCCACCTATATTGTCATACGGAATATAATCGTCATAAAGAGTCTCGTTTTCCATCGTGCCAAGATAATACTTCAATTCCAGTGGTTTCCATTCGTCTATAATATTATAAAGACTTCTAGGATTTAACTGGGGATTAGTAACGAACAGTTGTCTGTCTGTGATGTCAACGTATGTCGTTCTATCTAAGTAAAATATACAATTACGCTTAAACTGACTACTAAAATTAACACTCTTATCAATTTTGTTTTTAATCGGAGTACCATTCTTAGAAAAATGAATCACTAATCCTGGATTATATTTCAAGTCGTATGCTTCATCTTCAGTAAAACCCAAAAACACTAGTATATCAGCGGTTCTTGATGGGCCCGTTCCTCCGTAACCGCAATTTAGACCTGTTAAATGTATTTGATTTCCATTCCAACCTTCAGCTACAAACGTCGTGTATTCATCAATATCATAGTCACTAAATATAAAATTCTGATAATCGAAATAGACAGATAGCTTTTTAATTGGCTCGATTTCATGATAACGCTCCTTAAAAAAGTCACGATCCATATAGCTATTTCTATAATGGTCATTGTTCTTTATTATCATTAGAATTTGCACCTCTCGTTTTTTCAAGCATTGCTTTTAACATGTGTATTTTTACCTCTTGCTGAAGAAATTTTTTGTAAGCAGAGTATAACAGGTAAGATAATCCCAAAATTACTAATAATAAAATGAAAATAAAAACAAAAAATATCCAGTACATTATTTAACACCTCTATTATATAATTATTGTGAAATTATTTCAACATTCTGTAGCATATTTTTACTTTTTACGATGAATATTTTTACGGGGCGTTTCTGCGCTAAAATAAAGCCGCACCCGCAAAGCTTGCGGATGCAGCGTGAAACAGTTTCTTCTTTTTTGATACCCAGCTTTTCAGCAATGGTTTTCTGGCTGATTTGCACTACGTTATTTCGTGCTGCGGCACACAGAACAGCCAGTACGCCAATTTCGTTAGCCGACAAGCCGTAGTCAAATACGCTGTTCGGCAGGTAAAAGTAGTTTAGTTTATCCATGCGTCGGCTCCTTTCAAGAAATTAATTATCGGTGCAATCCCTGGTGAGGAGGATTCGAGATATCGGGTAATAGTTTTTTCTCCTCGTCACTAACTAGCAGACCGAGTTTATCATACATCTTCAAAAAATCATCGGCAAGCTTGTATTGGTGTGCAACAAGACTATCTCATCTCCATTTTACAACATTTTTATTCCAAAGTTGCAAATCAGCTCACCTCCTCGGCGGAGGAATAGACTTCACTTGTTGACTTTGTTCGCTTGCTAATCTAACCTTCAGGGAATCGTTCCAGTCGTTTTGCTGGTACGGCGGCAGGTGATTTACACATTTATAGCCCTTTGCAGTAAACTTTTCGGCTATGCGCCTAGCCGCTATTTGGCCGTGATTTTCGATTGCTTTATCATCGTTATTGAGACAAATATGTATTTCGGTAAACTGCGGATTGTCCTCGAGGATCTGAGACAAGCCTAAATCCGAAAGTCCATTGAGGCTCACTCTGTTTTGGTTATAGTAAGCGAATGGATTGCCCTTGAGCTTATTAACCATTGTCGCATGAGACATACACTCGATAGGAGACTCAAATACATACAGCTTAGAGCTTTGGCTTCTTAGCATTGAAAAGGTATAATGCTTGTCGCTTCCCTCAACCTCTCCTCGGAATTTTACGCTGTCAGCTGTACCTCGCTTAACCGCTGATCTTGCTTTGCCGTCGATATCAAATCCTACGAAAACGGCGTTGTGATGCTCGTCCTCATAAAGCTGTTCTGTGCGTACCAGGTCGCTTATAATTGATGAATCAATTCCCCGTGTTTTGCACAGGTATGCAAAAAGCCGCTTGTACTGACCCTCGAATTTTTCGGGCAGTTCAAACGGCTTTTTTTCTTTCTGTTTAATTTCTGTTTTCGGCGCTTGAGCGTATGATATTCCGTTACCTATTATTTCCTGAAGCGCTTCAGGATAAGACATATTTTCGATTTTCTGTAAAAACGATATTGCGTCTCCTCCCGAAATTCCTCTGGAGTTCCAATGCCAGCCACGCTGATCAGGACTTATTATGAGGCTGTCGTGTTCTCTACAGCTAAATCCTCGTCCTTTCGGCTTGAATGTAAATCCATAACGCCTTGACAGCAGCTCCATCGTGCTTATTCTCCTAGCGTTCTCTTTTTCTTCTTCTGAAAAAGCTCTTAATTTTGCCATAGTAAATCTCCTCTCCATCTAACTTATTTATTTTTTGTACTTTCTTTGTATATCCGTAGCTCAGGACATAGGCTGCGATGATATAAATCAAAACAGAGATGTCGCTAAATATCAGGCCAACAGCAGACACTATCCCGGTAATAATACAGCAGGGCAAAACATATCTCATAACCACCTTTTTGACCAGTTGCTTTTGATCTGAATAATCATTCCTCGTATCTGAAAAGATGGTCGGGATTTCCCGGTAGCTTAATTCTATATTTGTTCTGCGTTTCACAAAGTAAATCCAGCAGAAAATAAAAGAAAAAATCAGTATCATAGTTATCACTTCTTTGTTCTTTTTCTTGCAAACTCAAACTCTATTTTTCTAGTAGATTTATTTAATACAAGCTTTGCTGAAAATTCCTTGCCTGATTTGCCCGTGAAGCCTTTGAGTTCCCCGGTCTGTCCCTTCTCGCAGAGTGATTTTACCTGGGATTTGGTAAGCTTTTTTCCGGCTATGGTTTTCCAAATAGAAAAGCTGCACCCCGCCTTATATCCGGTGCAGCTAAAGCTTTTTTCAAGCTCTCTCATTGGCCGGCCGCAAAATGGACAGCTAAGCTCTGCTTGAGATTGTATCTGTTTGCCCGTGTAAGCGTCTTTATGTTTTAGAAACTCCTCAACAACACTATTTTGTATAGCGTTTACATCCAATCTTCCGGCTCTTATCTCCTCCTGAAGGAGCCACCATTTTGCCGTGATATCCGGTGTTTTTATATTTTGCGGCAGAAGATGATAGAACTCTCTGCCTAGCTGAGTTGACACTATGCTTTTACCCTTTCTTTCGATAAAACCTCGTTTGAACAGCGTTTCAATGGTGCTTACTCTGGTAGCAACCGTACCAATTCCGCCGTGTTCGCCCTTTTTCTCCTTGTCCTTCTCAATCAGGATTTTTTTGATTTCAGGATTTTGCACGTATTTCGCAATCGACGCCATATCGTCAATCAAGGTCTGATCCTGGTACGGCTTCGGAGGAGAGGTTTCCTTTTCCTTGGTCTTGACCTCAACAACCGACGTGCGCCACTGCCCGGCAGAAATAAAAATCTTTGAAAAATCATCATTTTTCTCACCGCCAAAGAACTCCTTAAATCCCATGCTAATGAGCTTTTTGGACTTGTATTCCATCCGGCCGTCGTGACCGAGATCAATAACCGATATTGACTCCTCATATTTCAATGGCGGCAAGAACTGCATTATGTATCTCTCGCAGACTGATACATAAACATTTCTCTCCTTTTCCGACATCTGTGAAATGTCAATATCTCTTTTCTGAGGGATTATGGCATGGTGAGCCGAAACATTTTTGTCGTTAAAGCAGGCTGAATGTATGCTTGTATCGCAGGGATAATTCATACCTATATTTTTTAAAACTATGGGGAGAACAAGCGGAGCCTGCTCGTAATGCTCCTCCTTCAGATACTGACAGTCAGTGCGGTTATACGTTATAGCTTTAAACTTCTCACGGAGGTTTTGCAAAATAGTATTGACCTCCTCGAGAGTATAGCCGTATCTTTTTGACATATCTCCGCAAAACTTAGTATGGTTGTACGGTAAAGGAGGCGAGTTCTTTGATTGCTTAATTGTTGTGCTGCAAGTACAGGATTTCAACTCAGCTGCAAGCTTTTCTGACAGTTCCTTTACCGTGGTTATATTGTCTATTCTTTCTCCATAAAGTTCCTTATTGTGTACAAATTTAAAATCCACATTTCCAAATTCTCCAACTGAGCAAGCAGCAAAAATCTCGTAGTATTTCTGCTTGATATGCTTTGCTATCGCTTCATCACGGTTTACTATCAATCCGAGCGTAGGTGTTTGTACTCTGCCGACGCTCAGCTTGCAGCTGTTTTTGATGGAAACAAGACGGCTTTCGTTAATTCCGAAGCAATAATCTGCCATCTGACGAGCATAGGCTGCGTCTCCGTCTCGCCTACAATCTTTGTTATTCTTTAGATTTCTAAACTCTGCCCTTATATTCTCACCAATATTATCGTTGATATAGACGCGATAAACAGGCTTTGTAAATCCAAAATAGTCTATGATTTCATCAATGAGGAGCTGACCCTCGTCGTCGGGATCGCCTGCATTAATTATGCACTCGCAATCAGTTCGCTTCATCAGCTGACCGATAAGGTTAAGACGTTCCTCCTTGCTTTTGTCGGGCTTTTTCTTCCAGTTTTTGAAGGTAATAGGCAGGGTTTCCATGCGCCAAGCCTTTAGTTCAGAGTTGTATTCCTCGGGGGAGCAAAGCTCAAGCAGGTGTCCAAAGGCTGAGATTATGGTGTAATTATCATCATACATAACACCTCCTTCGTATTTTCCGTTTCTTAAAATAGCTCCGGCTATGTCCTTGGCAAGCTCGGGCTTTTCTGCAATTACTAATTTCATTTTAATCTCTCGCTTTCTATTTTTTCTGAAAAAATAACACTTGTAAAGCATATTGTTGACATTTGCTTTACAACGGGATATAATAATATCAAGAAAAGGAGTTGATATTATGGCTCAAACAATGGTTAATTTCCGTATGGATGAAGATTTAAAAAAGAGCATGGAGCAGGTTTGCAAGGAAATGGGGATGAGCATGACTACCGCTTTTACAATTTTTGCAACAAAAGTAAGTCGTGAAAAGAGGATACCGTTTGAGGTGTCTGCTGATCCTTTTTACAGCTCTGACAATATGGAAAGACTTAGAAAGTCTATTGCAGATATGGAATCCGGCGTTAATGTAAGCGAACACGAGCTTATCGGAAAATAATCTTTACAAAATTAGTCTCGTGTTATACAATGTAATACGCGGTATTACAAATTAAGGAGTGAAAGTTATGACTATTTCATTAAGATTAAATGATGCTGATATGGAAATCATCAAAGCTTATGCTGAAATGAATGGAATATCTGTATCTGAGCTTTTTAGACGTTCTGTATTGGAGCGTATTGAAGATGAGTTTGACTTACAAACTTACAATAAAGCTATAGAAGAATACAAACAAAATCCCGTGTCTTACCCACTTGAGGATGTCATAAAGGAGTTGAATTTGGGTTGAGATACTCAGTAGAGTTATCGGATAGAGCTAAAAAACAGCTTAAAAAGCTGGATAAGGCTACAGCTAAACTCATAACTTCTTGGCTTTTAAAAAATTTGCAAGGGTGTGAAAATCCTCGTCTGCTGGGTAAAGGATTGGTAGCTAATAGAAGCGGACAATGGCGGTATCGTATAGGCGATTACCGAGTCATTGCTGACATTCAAGATGATAAAATTCTCATACTTGTTCTTGCTATTGGTCATAGACGTGATATTTATAATGCAAAAAGTTAAGCGACGCAGCTCCTATGATTAGGTCATGGGAGCTATCTTTTTACCGTTATCACACACTGAGCCGTCGCTCCGCTTGATTTTGAGGTAGCTGTAATTACGGTAACTCCAACTCCTGTTGCCTTAACAGTTACCTTAGTGGTATCGCCGCTTACAAAATCGGCAACGGCGGCATTTTGAACGTCCCAATTACAGCCGTTTGCAGCTGACAATCCGCTTACATATATTTCGCAGGTGTCGCCCACGCTCATGGTAACGGATGTCGGATCTAAATAAATTTTACCGTCGTCAACAATTACCGGTGTTGATGACTGCGGAGGCGTATAGGGCTGTGAAGATACTGCCGGGGGATCGGTAACTACCTCTTCATACACAGGTGTTTGAGGAGTTTGAACCGGCGCAGATGAGGTTTGACCTGATTGTGTGATTTGACTCTGAGATGAAGAATTGGAGGATTTAGCTTTTTCTCTTTCTGCTGGTTTTTCTGTGGCTTTTTCGGTAGGAGTTTCAGTAGGGATAATTGCGGAGGTTGCGGCTGTGCTTTCCTGAGTCGGTTGTGTAGGCAGGGTTGGAGTGGTGAAGATTTCAATTTTCGGCTCGGTCTCGGTTTCTGCCTCAGTAACCTCAGTTGCCGTTGTTTCAACAGCTTCAGTTGATTCGCTGTCACCGGAATTATCATTTGAACAGGTAGAAACAGCCAGCAGAAGAAAAATAAGCGTTACTGCTACAGCTGCTATTGCTATAGTCTTTATATTTAATATCAGACTTAGCTTGCTTCTATCGTTTTTTACCGAAAGCTTTTTCCCCGGTTTCTTTTGATTGAGTATCTCGATTTCATAGGCTCCAAGATTGTTATCTATTATGTAAGTAAAGTCCTCTGTGGTTATTGGACGGGTTATTATGCTGTCTGTGTATTTCTGAAGCTCCTCAAGGTCATCTTTCTTGATATCAGGATATATTAGGATTATCTTGAGGTCGTTATAGGTCTCACTTACATATTTAACCGCAGTTTTGACATCGGCTATCTCCATTCCGGCGATTATTATTCCATGCGGGTTGTATTCATCTTTAATTTGGTCGATTTTATCTGTCGTTAAAACGCTCTCAGCCGCCAACAAAGTGCTGTTGGCGGCTGACTTGAAGAACTCTCTGTATTGCTTGATTTCACCCTTGTTGCAAAATAAAGCGTAATTCATATATCTATGCCTCTTTTCGCATTAGACTTGATTTATCATCTTCGGCGTTAATTTCATCGGTGTTTTCGCCGAACTTAGTTGAGCATATCTTGTACATCATCGTATCTTTGGGGATTCGGTTATCAAACTCTATAACCTTATTACCTGCGATAATAAGTCCTCCGCCCGCTTCGTCGCTGGTAATTGCCTTTATCTGAGAAGCGGACAGCTCGTAATTGTCAAGAATGAACTTGAGATCCTCGTCCTTTTGCCTGAGCAGAACAACGAACTCGGAGTTCTTGAGCATATTGACAGCGTGCGGATTTTTGAGAACACGGGAGACATTTTGAGTGATTCCCGAGGCAACTCCGCCGTATTTTCTGATTCTCTGGTAAACGGTCTCAAAAAACTTTGAGGAGTTCTCATCATTCAGGACAATGGAAAACTCATCAGTCCACAGCCATGTTCTGACTCCACGCTGTTTATTAAATCTTACTCGCTGCCAGATAAGCTCAAGCAGAACCTGCATACCGACAATTTGCAGCATATCGCCCATATTGGAAATGTCAAACAGGATAAATCGGTTGTTGTATTCGACGTTTGTAGAATGAGCGAACATATCAAACGAGCCGGAAACATAAAGCTCGAGGGCGTCGCAAAGATTATCGGCGACGTCGCTTTTTTGCGCCTTCAGCTCTTTCCAGAAATCCGGCAGTGTGGGAAGAGGAGCTTTACCTTTGGATTCCACAAAATCCATATAAACATTGGTTATACATCTGTTGACAATAGATCTCTCGGCCGCTGTAAGCTGCTCGCCCTTAACCTGCTGCACAAACATCATTATAAATTCTTTTTTGATTGAAATGGCCGATATCCCGTTATCGGTAAAGCTCAAATCTGTATCGAACAGATTTAGATGAGTTGGCGATTCAGGGGCAACGGTAATTATAGTTCCTCCGAACGGCTCGATGAGAGCCTTGTACTCGTTTTCCGGGTCTATGATCAAAAACTCGTCGTTAGGACAGGTGAGCATAGCCGCCCACATCTCGGTTTTTGTAAGAAAAGATTTTCCTGAGCCTGATGCGCCCATGAACAAACCATTTGCGTTTAATTCCTGCGTACGGTCAATTACAATGAGCTTTTTAGTTCCCTTTATAACTCCGTAGCAAAGACCGTTGGGGGTAACATAGTCAACGCTTGAAAAGGGTATGAGGTTAGCAAGCTCATCGGTAAGCCAGAAGTAGTTGACGCTGTCTCCGGCGGCGTTAAAGGGGTTATTTGCAAGCGGCAGAATTGATATCAACCCTTTTTCCTGCCGCCATGTCAGCGTATCAAGATTACATTTATGCTTCCTTGCCCGAGTTTTTAAAAACTTCGTTAAGTCCTCAAGCTCCTCCTTGGATTCGGCAGTGAGATAGAAAAAAATGCAGGTTTCAAATAATTCGCAGTTAGTACCGGACAGCTTATCCTGCACTCTCTCTATCTCAGTTTCCTTATCTCTGAGCCTGAAGGGTATGTAGGCAGTACCACGCTTTGCATTAAGCTCCCTGCGCTTTTCAAGCTCTCCCTCGATAGCGTCAAGCTGACTTTTAAGCAGCTTATCGGTTTCGCTTTCTTCAAGCCGTCTGATATGCTTTGAAATACATATTTTGTGCGAGTGGTTAAGCATATCGTTTAAAAACTTATCGTCTATGTTTCTGCCAAAGTTTTTGATATACATTACTCGTGAAAAGCACGAGCCTATCTCAATATATTTCAGACCGTCAGTGCAGATATGCGAGGGGGCTACATAGTCGGACAGATTCATTCCATAGCGATAAATATTGTTTGGCAAGCGGAAATCAGACTGACCGTCTGGCTGGTAAATATCATGATATATCCTGAGTATCTCCTCGGGAGTTAAAATCCTGGTCTTAACATTCATCTCATTGAGTATCTTTTCAATATTGTCATAATACTGAAAGAGAGTATCCGGGCTGTCGAGCTTTCCTGAAGGAGTGTAGGATATTGCTCCTACAAAGAATGCAGTGCACTCGTTATTACAGCAGTCCTCTATTCGCTTTTTCTGGATTTCGGTATAGTCTGCAACAAGCTTTAAAAATTCTCCTGATTTACTGCTCATTATATCGGTGTTTGGCAGGAGAGTTTTCTCGAGCGACTCGCTGTCAAAGTCCCTGTTAATCAAAAGCTCTTGGTACGTCATGTCACAGGGAAGGGTATTTAACAGCTGCTGGTATTTCTCATATACCTCGTCCTTCTTTTTCTCGCTGTACATGACGTAATCAATATTGCTGAAGGTGTAACAGAGAGAATATCTTTCCCCCTTTCGGATTACTCCGTTTTCATATATCTCGTCAAAGTAGAGAATATTTGCCGACTTTTTCTTTTGCTTACTGGATTTACCCAAAGCGGAACCGGTTCCGCTTTGGGCTGAGGTTTTGGTTGAAGCTACAGTACTTACCGTACCTTTATTATTCTTCTTTCTCACCATATATCCCGTCCTTTCTTGAATGATATGTTCTAACCTTTTTTCTGAATGACGCTATTAGCATAGAAACGAGCGACATACCGTTGACTTTAATAAAGCCTATGGCAACAACAATCATTATTTCTACAAATACTATCGTCATCATCAGCTGCGTAGGAAGCTTGCCCCACATCAGATACAGGCTCAAGCCCGCCACCGCTACACCTATTGCACTCACGGCGATCTGCTTTTTAGACAAGCCCATTATCCACGCATTTTTGTCAACTATATTCTTAGTTATCTTGACCTTTCGCATAGTATCCTCCTTTAAGCTGCAACCAGCTGTGACAGTACCTTAGGCGGATTAGTTATGAATTTGCATATTCCCCAAATGACAACTAGCTGAACAATTAAATCTACAGTAGCATTATTCTGTGACATTTGAGAGAGAATTTCGCACCCGATTGCATAGCCGATCGCCATAAATATTAGTGAAGCTGTAACAGAAATAAAAGACATAACGAACTTTTCGCCATATTTCTTCGTAGTTTCTCCTGCAAAGCAGGCAAAGAATACGGGAGATAAGCAGGTAAGTCCTATTATTTCAAACGACCTAACAAGCAATTTAACCATCGCTTTTAATCCACAGAACAATGTTATTAACATCACAAGCAGATTGACTAATCCCTGAAACAACATTTTTATAAACGATATTAGCCATCCGATAATAGGTGTAGTATCATAGGTGCTTGGATAAGCAGGCGAGTTCAGCGTTAGCCTCGTTCCTGTTCCTATGATTGCGCTTGCAAAGTCACTTACATAGTCAAATATAAAGAAGCAGATTAGTGATGCACAATCAATCAAAATTTTAGCGATAATAGTACGACATAAAAGCTTTACTATTACCTTTGGATCACTTATATCAAACCTTACTGAGCTTTCCATTATTCCGGTAGCGAAAGCAATGAAAAATACCAGATAAGCTGCGGTTTGGAATATTGGAATATATCTGGCTACTATCGTATTGATCTCAAAAAGGGAAAAAACAGACGTTGTACTGTCTCCGGCAGCACCTCGCAACCAAACTCCTAAATTTCCCCACATAGCTTCAAGCGCTGTTAAAGTACCTCCTAAAACTTCATTTGACTGCACATCTCCGATACTTGCAACAAATTCGTGAATTTTTTGCTTAAATTCTGAAAACGCGTTATAAGCGTCTGTTAGTTCTTCTCTGTAGGCACGGCAATCGTACTCATTATGCGGGTCATTTGTATCAATCATGAAATCGTACGCTCGTTTAAAGACGCCGGTGTCATAAGATATTAAATTTCTTGTAACACGATCAAATTCAGTCAAATATACAGTTTGCTGGCTTCGGTCAAGTTGATTAAAGTCAGAAACCAAATCTATAACATCGTTGTTGTATTGCCAAATCAACTTGGTTCTTTCAGCTCCTAAGCCCGACAGATAACCCCCGTTGCTTGTTTCCAGATTGCCGTCATAAGCATATTTGGCATCACACGGGTATCCTAAATACAGATCATCTGCATATTGATACTGTGAGGCTGAGTACACATTACCCCTTTGATATTCCTCAGCAGATACAGTAGTAGAGGCAATAGAAGTTATGCAGACAACAATCAAAACAAACAGTAATATACGCCGCCCGGTGGAAGGTGGGCGGCGCTGCTGTTGTAATCTTTTAGTTTTCATGATGTTCTCTCCGTTTATCAGAAGTATATAGCCTTAATCGCATAAACGGCGCCGCAGCAGGCAGCGGTAACTACCAAGCCGCCTATTCCGGCATTTCGTCCTCTGGTGTCTTCGTTGGAAACACCTTCAGCAATCTTAACGATTGAGGGAAAGGCACCTGCCGCCGCTACAGCGATAATTACTATCCAGACGACTATATCAACCACCTGATTTGTTTGGGTAGTATCTACATTAGCCGGGGCGGCAAATACAGTAGGGATTGATACGGCTGTTGAAGCTGCCGCTGCCGCAGCGCCATATACAGCCTTTTTAAACCTTCTGATTTTACTAAGTACGGTTTTTGTTTTCTCGTTCATGAGAATTACCTCCTAAATTTTATTTATTTCTTACGCTTTGTACCATGTGCATACTTTGAGTTGCTACCTGCTTCATGCTCTCGGTGGCTACGCTTATAACAGCGCCTACACCGAAGGTCGCCGCCCCTGTGGTGGCTGCTGTAGCTCCCGTAGCGGCAGTTTTAACGCCTGTTGCGGCTGCCTTTACTCCGGTTTGTGCAGCTGTTTTTACTCCTTCACCGACTGCTTTTGTGCCGGCGGCTGAGACTGCCTTCGCTCCTGACGAAGCGGTGGTTTGGGCACTGCCCTGAACCGCCTGACCTGCGCCGCTCACAGCTTGTTCTCCAGCCTGTTTACCGGCAGAAGAAAAAATGCTGTTTACTTCCTCGGCGTTTGCCGGCTTAACCGAAAAGCTTTGACTTTGAGCGAGTTCTTGTCCTTTCTCTGTAGGCGTGATTATGCCGTCTTTGATATTGACAAGCCCCTCGCTTTCCATCTTGTAAAAATTATTAAGGACAGCGTCCTTTTGCGGGCTGTCCTTAACTGTTCTCATATCAATATGGTCGGTATAGTTAAACGCTCCAAGATCCTGCTGCGTTCCGTTGAGCTCGCAGTAAGCGACCTGCTGGTTTTGCGGCTGATCCATAAACAAAGCGTCAAGCTGATCCTGCTCAAATTGTTTGATAAATTTTTCGCTTTGAACCAGTTCCTTACCTTTCTCAGTCAAACGGATGATATTATGGTTGTCTTTGTCTATTGTCAGATATCCTTCCTTGCATGCCTTGACGATGTTTTCCTTGGTTGCATTATACACCTCTTCATTAGGCATATATTTTTTGACATCAGCACACTTCACACCATCTAAACCTGCAATGTCGGTCATCTTTCCGGTAAAACGCATTTTATCGGGAGATACTAATCCCTTTTTCTTGAGCTTTTTCACCATGTTCTTGATGTCTTTTGCCATATAGTAAAAGCTTTGCGTCTTACTTTGGAGCGACTGTTTTTTCTGTTTAATATCATCGGTCAAAACTCTGTCGTTTTCTCCGATATCGTACATATCCGTTTCCTCCTTACTGTGCTATACTGATTAAATCGAGATTGATAAGAATATCCATGTCGGGAGATTCATCGGAAAACTCGACGATATCCTCATCCGTCTGAAATATTTCAATCACACTAGCCATCTTCCTCACCTCCTTCGCTTACTCCGATGTTGATAAAGTCAAGATTTACCAGCATCTCTTCATCTTCGACTTCGTCCTCAAACTCATCAACCTCTTCATCGCTAGGCTGTACCTCTTCTACGACAGGTTCCAGCTCAGGTGGAGCAGCGTCTTCAAACAGATTCTCCAGCTCGTCGGCTCTTTTCGCCTGCTTATCAAGATAAACCTGCTTTCTCTGTTCATAGATATCTGCATACACCTTAGTGATATCGCTGCAAAGTCTCGTGTCGTATTTGCTTCCACATTCTCTAATTCTGGGATGGGACAAAGTATCGAACTTATCAAGATAAAAGGGGTCGTTCATGCCGACCCACACAAAGCACTTGCCGCCGTATTTTCTCTTGGATTTGCCTCTTGATTTGATAGCCTTTGGTATCTCATCAGGATAGAGCAGAGGTCGGGAAACATAGTTTTCGCTGTCCTGACCGCCGCCGCTTGCACCCTGAGCCGATCCTCCTCGGTTATATGAACGTGTATCGACTCTTACAGTTGTATTGCCGAGCTTTTTTGACACATATTCCTTGGTGTCTTGATCCTTAGAGCCGAGAAAGGTAAAGATGTCGCAGTTGCCGATAATGCTTTCCCAGTTGTCCTTGTATATGGCTTTGAGCTGAGAAAGCCCCTGCAAAACTATGCAGGCTCTGATGTTATACTTTCTGATAACAGCAAGAGTTTCGGAAAAGTCGGGTATTTCGCCGATATTTGCAAACTCATCTATTTCAAGGCTTACCAGATACTTCAGACGACCTGTCGGCTGAGCTTCAGCTACTCTCATAAGCTCGTTAAAAAGCTGGGAATAGAAAAGATTAGCAATAACTCTGTAGGTTTTCTTAGCCGCAGGAATAATCAGGAAAATGACGGTTTTTTCAAAGCCTATTTTGTCAAACTCCATTTCATCCCTATCCATGAAGCTGTCAACCTCGCTTAAAGACCAAAGCTGCAATCTGGTAGAGAGAGTTTTTGCAATAGAGCCCATGGTTTCCTGTGGAAGATCCTGCATACCTCTAAAGCTTACCAATGCAGAAGCGTTTGGATCCTTACACATTGAGGCGTAATTTGACATGCATCTTGCAAGCTCACATTCCGATGACATTCTTCCTCCGACATAGGAAATGGAATTAACAAGCCTGATAACTCTGCCGAAAGACTTAATTTCATCGGGCATATGAAACAGGTAAAGACAGATACAGGTCAGAAGCTCCTGCGCAGAGCCGGTGAAGAAGTCCTCTTTTTCGCCCTTACCTGCGGAATTTTTCATGAAGAGCGTAGCCATCTCGAGGACATCCTGCTCGTTATGTACATAGGCAAAGGGGTTATATGAATTGCTGTATCTGATATCAGTCAGATTAAGCACCTTTACCTTGTAGTTGTTGGCAATGAACATTCTGTAGGTGTCTCGGAACAATTCGCCTGCAGGGTCGGTTACAACATACGAGCCGAAAAGCTGAAGAAGGTCAGGTTTGATTTTTCTCCAAGTTTTACCTGCGCCAGAGCCGCCGATAACCATCTCATTTAGATTTGCCGTTTCATCGGACTCAAGAGGGACATAGAAGTTACGACCACAGGGAACTCCATTGCTTTTGTCCTTCTCAAAGCGTTTGGTTGTAGCTTCTGAAGCCCAGATTGCCGATCCTTGTTCCATATTCTTAAAATCATCATTCTTTCTGCCGGTGACGGCGAGAAATATGATTAAAAGCACAAGCAGGTAAACCCACCAGAAGGTAGTAAATTGCAAGGCAAAAATTTCAACGAAGTTGAAGGGAATACTTGGAACTAAGTTGAACATGGAGACAATCATCAGCATTATCTCTTCAAAATCATTAACTGAGCCGTTTAAATGTACATAATTCAAGTAGTAGTAACCGAAGTACATCATACCGGCAAAGACAGCAGCTAAAAGTATTCCTACTGCAATAAAGGTAGTGCTCTTTTTGCGCCGTGAACGTAAAACATTTTTGTTCAAAAAACCACCTCTTATTAAATGACGGAAGCCCCCTTAGGAGGCTTCCGTCTCAATTTGCTTACCTTCTTGGTGCGGTTGCTACAGCAGGTGCAGCTGCTGTAGCAGCGTTGGCCGCCTGAGCAGGGGCAGAGAGGTTCTTACCGGAGAGTTTAGCTAAAGTATTTAAGACCTCAGCCTTGTTCTCCGTAGGGAACTTTATCTTTACATTCTTTCCGTCTGACGACGAACACTGCTTAAACATCTCCGGAGCTTCATCACGAAGCTTCTTAAATGTTTGGTTGTCAACTGAGTAATATGAATACTGAGTATTGACCTCGGCATTGACGGCATTGCCGATTTTTTGGTGCATCTCAGGTGATGAGGGGGCAACAATAGATTTAAATTCACCGGACAGTGATTTGTACTTCGGCAGCATATATCTTGTTGAGCCATCAGGACGCTGGTACGCTGAGACATTTTTCACTACATAAGAATCTCCGACAGTCATTGTGCCTGAACCGATTTTACCGTTTTCAAGCGGCTTTTGATATCGTGCGATATTGACGTCAATATTAGGCTCGCCCTTAAAGCTTTCCTTGATATCCATATTCTTATCGGGGTTTTGGAGTTTATCAAAGATCTTGCTGTTCAGCTCGTCTCTGGCTTCCTTTGTAATTGGGAAGAAGATATCCTCGTACTTTCCTGTCGCTTTATTAAGCTTCTGCGGAAGCTGAAGGTAAAGCTCGCCTTCCTGACTGCGCTTAACCGCAATGGAGTTTACTGCTACTGCGTTATCGACTATTACCGAAGCCAGGGCAACGGTGTTGTTGTTTGAGTATGTTAACGGGAATACATTTACATCTGTAATCATAATACTTTCTCCTTTTTAAGTTATTCAAAACCATATCTTTGCCGCAATTTCTACGGCTCTTCAAAACCTCAATTTCTCAATCTCAGCGATTGAGAAATGTAAATCAGCCCATTGGTATCACGTCCTTTCTCCGGCAGAAAAATAAAAAAAGCGGAACCGGTTCCGCTTAAAACACTACTTCTTCATCGGCTTGACTGCCTGATGAGAAAGTTGCTGCATTGATTTAACCGCTTCGAGCGCCGATTGAGAATAATAATTACAGCTATGTTGCTCCATTAGTTTTCCCATCCGAGCATGGTCAATGTTTTCTACTGCGGTCAAAGTTTTTATTCGCTCAGCATTTTTGCCATCAGTCCAAGTGGATTTTCCATTTGTTAAACAATCAGTTTTCACATCACTTTGGTTGTCTTTTAAAGCATAATGAATTAATTCATCCCCGTTATAATGTCTGTATAAACCCAATACTTGAATTTGTTTTTCTTCTACTGCGGTGAAGTTGTAAAATTTCTCAACCGGCTCCCCATCTTCATAAAGGGTTATACTGTCGTCAGCTCTTTCAATATCTCTTTCGACACCCAGAGTGTTTCCTTCAGCGCACCAACCCACCTGAAGTTCTTCTTGAATATCATCGAGTGCCAACTGAACAGCTTCCTTTTCGTTTTCAGCTATGATGTAATCATTACAACTCTCACGCTCATCATTGCCATATGTCTCACAACCCTTAATTTGTTCTTGATTCATTCTCTGAAATTCTACGTTGAACATCGATATCGGTATATTTTCGTTTAATTCATTCATAATACTTTCTCCTTTTTAAGTTATTCAAACCCATATCTTTGCCGCAATTTATACGACTTATCTATACCTCTATTTCTCAATCTAAGCGACTGAGAAATGAAAAATATCCCATTGGTATCACGTCCTTTCTCCGGCAGAATAAAAAAAGCGGAACTGATTCCGCTTAAAATACTACTTCTTCATCGGCTTGACCGCCCGATGAGCAAGTTGCTGCATTGATTTAACCGCCTCGAGAGCCATCTGTGCGTTGTGTCCGGGGTTAAATCCTCGTATCAGCTTCTCCATCTCTTCAATATTGATAGAGTCAACTCTCCTTAGCAACTTCAACCGTTCAGCCTGCTTGCCGTCAGCATTGGTAAAGGTGGTATAACCGCTGGTTAAGCAATCAATCTGATCAACTGTGTACCGAACATACTCGCTTCCATCAAAGGACTGATAAAGGCCTTTGATTTCAATATTCTTAGATTTATGATTGTCATTTTCTAAGGATTTTTTATATACATTAATTTCTGTTTGTTTTAAGGAATGTTGAAGCTTTAAAATTTCGTTTGCTACGTATTTTAAGCAAGAATCCAAACCGCCTAGCAAGATGAAATCTTGTGGACGCTTTTGCTGCAAATCCTGTATAATGCTGTCGCATTTTTTTATCTCTGTCCTGATCTCAAGCGCTTTTCCAGCTTGAAACAATGCAGCCGCATAACTGTAACTTATATTGGGCTTTTGCAACTCAAGCTCTCTGTGAGACGATACAATATGCCTTTTTAAAAATTCCAATGAGTCCTCAAACGATCGCTTCAGCTTTTTAGGTACTTTTACACCTAACTTTTTTACTTCCACTTGAAGTAGAAATAAGTTGGCTAAAGCTGTCTCGTATGCTTTGTTAATATCGCTGGTTTTTTCGTACACATCAAGGACACTGTTAATTTCTTGACTACTTTGCATATGTATTCCTCCTTCCTTATCAAGCGGAACTGGTTCCGCTTTGATAACTATTTTTTCACGGGTACAGCCTGTGGTTGTGTGTGTTGCTGCATTGACTTGACAGCCTCGAGTGCTTGCTTTGCGTTGAACCCCGGGCGATTACGTCCAATCCGTTTTTCCATACGTTCAATATTGATCGTTTCGACCCGTTCCAGAGCTTTTATACGCTCGGCATTTTTATCGTCAGTCCAGCATTTAACCCCGTTTGTAAGGCAATCCTCTTTGTCGCCGTTTTTCGTAGATGTATAATGTATAAATTCGTCTCCGTTGTAATGCCGGTAAAGTCCCTTAATTGAGATCTCGCAATCATCGTCCGGAAAGATTTTTGCTGATATAGATTCAGACAGACCGGGAATAATATCTTTAAACTTGCTGCTGACATTCTCTAAGACCTTGTCAATATTTTCAAGCTGACTGTTATTCTTGGAGTTTTGTGCTTGTTCAGACAAAAGCTCAGAATAGCTATAGAAATGTGATGACAAATGACGCATTCGCCCTTCGGTTAACTTTATACCAAAATGTGATGAAATCATAATTGCCAACGCATCAGCTTCAAATTCTATTTGACTCGTTGCTTTTGAGCTATTAATCTCGTTATGCAATATGGCATGACCGAGCTCATGTATGAGAGTAGAAAGCTTTTCGCTATCCTTAAGTAGATGATTTATCTCAATATGATTTGAAACAGGGAAAAACTGACCTCTCAAAGATATTGATTTTAAGTCTGATTCCTTAACTGTACAGTTTAATTGTCTTTCAGAGTATCTTTTTAAACCTTCATACAGTCCAGTCTGAGATGGGTCGTTATATCCCATATCGTATAACTTGGGATAATCCTCAACCGGACAATCGGTTTGAGAAATGTCAAAAACCGTGCCGATTTTATATCTCTGCACGGTTTTAGCTTCAATTTCGTTTTTTGTGTATTCTTGCTTTAATTTCTGTGAGGCTTTGGAGAGCTGGATCCATTCGCCTGCTTTTGTATCATGTAGGTATGTAACTTGAACAGGCACAAGTATTTTTAATCCGTGCTCTCCCCTTTTGATATTATAGCCGTGTTTCTTAAAACCCATGAAGCTATCGGTAAATGTCGCATATGGATTTTGTAGAAATATTAGCTGATTGTTTCGAGGTGAATACCGATAAAACTTACTATTGAACTTTAAAACCTCCGCAAATATCTTTGGATCGTCTTTGTACGATTCTGCTAAAGCTTTAATCTGATTTTCAAGCTTCTCTTTTACCTCGTTTTGCTTGCTTATATATTCAGCTTTATCATAAGCCATATCTGATCATCCTTTATTCAAAGTATTGTCTTATATGCAACTCCTCATATTTTGGCAGTTTGCGAATAGGTGTTAATTCATCCGGTGAAACTACCTCTCCTATATCAATTAGATTGGGTTCACCTTCAAGATAATACAGTTCACCACATTCACCTTTAATGATGTATTTTCCATCACAATATCCGACAACCTCATTATCAAATACAACTTCATCCTGAAACGCCATAATCTCACCTCCTCCGTCTGATATAATTCTTCGTCTGTGCCTGATTGTCTCTTTGCCGTTGCTCCTCATGGCGCTTTTGAGCTTCCTCCGCCGATGGATGAGTATATTGTGCGTCGATCTTGTCGGGTCTGCCGTCAGCGTCGGTGTCTCTGTTCCACAGCTCATCAGCCGGATAAGTTTTTCTTTTTGACCTTTCGTTGTTCATAATAATCTTTCCTCCTTATAGCTTGATACCTTGTACGTCTTGTTTCTGTTGCGATTGCGAGCTGACAATGGAATTAATCCTCTCTCTGTCCTTTGGAAGATAAACAATATTGAATTTATCCTCCTTAGCGAAAAACGCAAACTCAATGTCACGAGATTTTAAGACCTCGCTCAGCTCGTCCTCTGTTATCACTCGATAACAGAGCTTAACTCCCTGCTTCTTTGCAGTCTCTTTCAGCTGCAAATTCTTCGCCTTGTTTTGCCGTATCACCTCCGGTGTTTTGTATGGATATATAACATTCAGGATTTTGCTCCTGATGTTTTCATTAAAGGCTATGTTGTATTTGTCGTCAGCCTTTTCAAAAACAGCTATGTCAGTCAAATTCCAAATATGGCTGTCTTTTATTTTTTGAAGCCCGGTTTTATCCAGAACTAAAAATCCCGGCTTGCCGTTTTTCTTTATTCTCTTGTATTTCAGCGAGTTTTCCTTCTCCTCGACTACGCCGGAAAAATAGTTAGCCCTGACTCCAAGAGCCAGGGCGAGCTTTTCAATATTGTGTTTTTTTATCGTAACCTCCGCCGTGCCGGTGCTGTAATTTACCTTAGCACAGTAGAAGAACTCTTTATTGCAAAGCAAAGGAAGCTGATGTGCATAAATTCTTATTTTAATATTTTCTCCGGGCAGACTGTTTAACTGCTGGACGCATACATTACCAATATGGGTATATCTTTTTTCTTCTGAGGGGATTCGGTACGCCTTGTACTTCCTTCTGTCAAACGAATATCGAGAGCAAAATATTTTTCGGTTGCGGGAAAATAAAAGCAAATGCAAAATAGCTATCACTATCCGCGATATTATTCCGGCGGAATTAATCCTGCTTTTATTTTGCTGATTCTGCGCCATAGAAAAACTCTGAGATAAAGCTTTTGATTGTTTTAAAATTATTGGAACTCTTACGCTGTTGTACTGAGGAGGATGCGAAGCAAAATATTCAGATTCAGCTTTTTGGCTTTGTTTGACCAAATTTTGTTGATTTCTATTTTCGACTGCTGTGCGTTTGATTTTTACTTCATCAGCAATCAGCTCGTGGTCGATTTTAAATCTCTTAACTATGTTGTCCTGCTCGAACAATTCTCCGGCTTCTTTGGCGAGAGTATTTAAACGAATACATTTTTTTACGCCCTCCTTTTGTGCTGTTATATTTTTACCTGAATAATTAATTTGGAAATTTTTAGATTTTAAAAATTCGGTAAATGATTTTTGATTTTTTATTTCCGGATTTTCAATAGCCGCCTTTAAAGCAACTGCAAGCTCTACCTTCCACGAGTTTTTTCGTTTGGCTGTTTCTCTGGTGGCGGCGTTGATTCCCTTGTATTTCTTATTTTCATAATCCAAACCTACAATGCTGTAATTGTATTTCTTACAAAGCTGGTCGTTCAGAGCCTGAAGCTTGGATAAGGATTTTTTGTTATCAGGAAATTTTTTTCCACTAACAAGACTTACGTTGTTTACAATAAAGTGAGTATGAAGGTGATCACGATCTGTATGAGTAGCAATGATTACCTGATAATCCGCCCAAGCCTTTTTTGCAAACTCCAAAGCAAAATTATGCGCTTGCTCGGGTGTTATTTTTTCATCTTTCGGAAACGACTGTGTGTAGTGATGGCAAATGATTCCGCTGTCCTTTTCATGTGCCTTGCGGATATTTTGAAATTCGCTAACAAGCTGATAGGTTGTACCGTCACAGCAATTTAAGTAAGCAACCTTATATGCTTTTTTCTCCTGACGGATATAGTCTATTGCTTTTGCACAGTGTGAGGTTGTTTTTATTTTTCCTCTGCCTCCGCCGTTTTTATTTCCGACGGATTTTATCACCGACATTTTTACTCACCGTCCTGCTTCTCCTGTTTATTTAAAACCTCATAAAGCAAGCTTTCAATTTCATCCAAATGATATCTTATTGTATCGGGCGAGTGTGGGAGGGGTGTTGGCTCGGATGCAAAAACAAAGTTCATCATTGCTTCCATTTTTTTATTGAGATACTCCATTTGTCGTTCAACCGCTTCAATTTGATTTTTAGAAACGCTGCGCTCGGAATTTGCAACTCTGGCAATCTGGTTTATGTTATTGCCGATTCGGTTAATTTCAATCAAAAGCCTGACAATCGGCTCGGGGTTAATCAGTCTTTTTCTCTCCGATATTGTTAAAATGTATTTTGATATGCTCATTCCCGCAGCCTTAGCTCTTTCGGAAATCAGCTTTTTCTCATCATCTGTCACTCGAAAAATTATGTTTGTGGTTTTGTTTTTTTCATTTTTGCTCAATTTAAGTTCACCTCTTTTTAAATTTATTTTCTGTAGGCTTCATCCTCCCACGAACCGCTTTGCGGTGAGTGGGAAGGATGGCAAGCACAGATTTTGTATATACAAACACAGTTTGTATATACAAAATCGGCTTGCTAGGGAAAACCCCTAGAACCCCAAATCACTGCGTTCAGCAAAAAGTAAATTTAATTTTTAAAACTGTAAAAAATCATTTTTAAAAAATGAAATTTTCCAATATTTAAATCTTAATTTGCAAAAATGCAAATTTCCGATTTTTAACTTACTCTTTACTGAACGAGTAAATTTGAAGTTTTATTTTTCCAATAAAAAAAGACCAACAGAAAAAGAATTAATAAAATTACTCATTCTCTTGTTGGTCTTGTGAATTTTGCGACATCGCCGCCTCGAGAATTTTTTCAAATTCTGAAGCCGTGGTTATATTTTTCTCATCTATAATTTTTAGGATTTTTTGTTTTTCCTCCTTTTGCTGTTTCGCTTTAAGCGCTCTGATTTTTTGCTTGAGTGATTTTATTTTAGATTTCGCTTTTTCAATAGCTTCCTCGTGTTGTAGAATTTTAAGCTCACAGGCTTCTATTTCTTTTAGATAGTCTTTCATAAAATCACCCGGTTAATTTTCATCATCTAAATAAACGTCAAGGGGAGGGGCTGCGTCGTCATCTGGAATAGGAATTTTTTCTGCGGGAACAGCAGTTGATGATTTTTTAGCTCCGGCAAAATACACCTGCTCGACATTGATGAAAACGGATTTCCTTTTGTTATTATCCTTATCAGTATAAATGCTGGTTTTTAATTCGCCTTTAATGATAAGCTCCTGTCCCTTTTCAAAATGATTTGAAATTAATTCCGCCGTGCCTCTCCATGCGATGCAATCAAAAAAATCACAACCATAACTTCCGTCCGGTTCTTTGTAATTTCTTTGACAGGCGATTGAAAATCTCAAAAACTTAATTTCCTTATCATCTGTCTTTTTAATTTGAAGAGTCGGACTCTGAGTCAGTCTCCCCGACATGGTTATTACGTTCAGCATTTTTTATCTCTCCTTTTGCCTTTAAGTATTTTTCAAAAAATTCAGCTTCACTTATTTCAAATGCGTTGCTTAACAATTCAATAATCTCAAGTTTTGGACAACAATGACTTCTCTCCCAATATGTATAGGTAGCACGATTAACTCCTATCTTTTCGGCTACGCTCTCCTGACTGAGATATCTTTCCTTCCTTAGAGCATATAATGTTTTGGCTATAGCTTTGTTAGAAATATTATTATTTGCTTTTCTTTTAATGGGTCTCATCTCCTACATTGAATTTTTGTTTTCAAAACGATAGATAAGCTTTTACTATCACCTCCTCAAAATATTTTCTTGTATCTGAATTTAGCAGAACAATTAGCTCAGGGCTTTGCTTGCTTCTTTGAGGAAAAGCTACATGGTATTTCTCAGCAGTTTTTATTATCTTAATATCCTTAATTAAAAGCGAGTTTTCTACTGTAATATCTGCATACGCTTTTAATCTTGGCAAGCCCTCAACTAATCGGATTCTTACATCGGTTATCTTTGGAATTTGCAATTAATCCGCCTCCTTAGATGTGAGGGTGCATTTTAGAAAATTTAGAATTTCATCATGCTTCATTTGATTTACTAATCGGCGGGAACGGATCAGATTGCGAACACATTCATCCACTTCTGTATAGGTGAATTTTTCAGTTTCACCATTTGAAGAAACTGAAACGTCTGAATTGTCAAGCTCACAGGAAAAATTAAATTTATGTAATTCACGATGTCCGCTGGGGGGCTTGAGAAAATCTTTTCCTGCTTCCTTTGGAGTGGGCAGCATACGAAGATAGAAAAGCATTAATTCCTCGTGGTTATACATTTCAGGAATTGCACTCTCAAGCAATTTATATCTTTCGATATCATTGCTTTGATCTTTTGAGTTTTCTGCTGCTTCATTTGCGTTATCGTTACTACTGCCATCGTAAACCTCAAATTCAGTCTCAGCTGTATTATTATCTTCAGCCGTTCGTTCTTGTATGTTAGTTTCGGCTTCGTCATTCTGATGAGCGAGCTTGTATGCGGAATTGATTGAGACAGAGCCGTCTTCTACCGATCTTTGAATTACGGGATCAAGCTGTGCAATGCTGTCGTATTTTCTTACCTGACGTTCAGAAACATGAAGCATATTTGCGATGTTTTTCTGTAATCCTCCTGTGAGCTTACCCTCGTCTCTAAGCTTCTGTAAAAGCTCCCTGACTCGCTTATAAAAGCTGAATTTCTGAGCTGAGGTGTATTCCCTTGTCTCAAGATTTGCTTCATGCAGCCTTAATTCAGCTTGTACGGCTTCCAGTCCATCGTAAACCACACAGGGCACAGTTTTCCATTTGAGCCGTGAAATCGCCTTGTAGCGTCGTTCTCCGCTTATCAAATGATACTTGCCATCGCTGTCCTTATTCACACACAGCGGCTCTATCAGCCCGTAGGCTTCAATGCTTTGAGCGAGCCGGTCTATGGTCTCGTCATCATCATTCTCGTTATACGGATTAAACTCTGCTGTTACGATGTCCTCAAGCGGAACCAGTTCCTGTCTGCTCGTGTTTTTAAGCTCAGATACCGATTCGGAGGCGGCTGAAAAGGCAGAGTTGAGATTTTCTAAATTAATAGCCATAATTGTTCATTCCTTTCATACTTGTATATAATTTAAGAAAGCAGCAGAGCTGCCAGAGCTTCGCTGCGCGAGGTGAATACAGACTGTCCTACGGCGTTTCTGTCAACCGAGAACATGTATCCTCCGTTTAAAAATCTGACTGAAAGCTTAAGCTTATCATTTTCAAACGTCGCCTCTACAGGCAGGATTCTTTCCTCCATCCACCAGAACCTGCCGCCCGGCGAGCGTACATAATACATTTTCATCTCTGTTTCATCTCCTGAATAAATTTTAATATCCTTCACATACTTCTTTCGAGGTGATACCATGAATGAACTACCTTTGGGTTTCGGTATGTCATTAGCTCAACATCCTGCTGCAATGGAAAAGTTTGCAAAAATGTCAGATGAGCAAAAGTCCGAAATTCTCTCAGAAATCCATAACATCAATTCAAAAGAAGAAATGCAGGCATTTGTATCTAAACTCGCTCATTATTAGTGGGCGAGTTTCTTCATATGTATCACTTTTCCTCAGCAATCACGATAGCGTTGTATATGACTATACGCTTTCCATTTAGGTCAAACAAAACCTTACCAGAATACTCTCCATCTTCGATATCGGTTTTGCCTTCGTAACTTTTAAGCACATTCCCGGTATTGTCATAAACCGTGATAACACGCTCAAGGCCACCGGTTAAATCAGACTGTACTGTTTTTATTTCACGACTGCAACTCTCACATCCGGTTAAAGCTGTCGCTATTATGGTAATGATTGCCGCTAAAATTACTATTACAAACATTCTTTTTCTTGACATTTAGCTTTCCTCCTTTATTCTACAATCCAGTTTTTAGCTTCATTTTTATCAAACTCGAAATTAACTTTTCCCTCCAGTAACAATCCGTATTTATTTGTTGTATATGGTTTGTTCAGAGAGCAATATGGAATATTAATTTTTAACGTTTTATAATTTTTAAAATCCACAATCGCTGTATCAATATCACTCCTAATAAATACCCATGTTTTTTCAAAGAAAATTTGAGTAACCAGACCTACCTGCGAAATAGTAAACATTAACTGCTGACCGTTCAATTCCAGATCCAGCACCTCAGTACAATGAGCTATTGTCCATAACTTTCTGATGTGCTCTGAGTACAATTCTTCATCCATATTATAAAACGACCTATCGCTATGACAGTCCTTTAAATGATTTTCAATAACTAATACAATTCCAACTATTAAAAAAAATGAAATTAAAAGTGTAATCCACGCAGGTGTTAATTTAGAATAATAACTCCACATTATCACCATGAAGTAAAATATTAAAAAGCTCATAGAAATAGTTAGCCGTATTCTATTAGATCTTCTATCCCGTTTAAAGTCTTCCTTATTTTTCTCAATTTTCATTTTATATTGGCGTTCCAGATCGGATAAACTAATTTGTTCAAATTTTATCACTACAATAACCCCCATTACATCTTAGTAAAATCTGTAGTTTTTATACTCGTAAGTAATAAATGTAAATAAACTAGTTTTTTTAATCTCACTAATTTCAACCTTGCTCGGCGAATCAGAGTCTATCTCAACAATCAGCTCATTGCTTTCATATATCTCATATTTTTCGCCATTAACAGTAAACCGGTATTTCCCGTCTGTCACTAGGTCAGCAGAAAAGATTGATACATCGTATGTACTGCTGCTAATCTCTTCGCTAATGGTTGGAGAATGACCGGAAATCTCCAGTGACACAATAGGCAAAATCATCATTACCATTACAATCTCTATAAAAATACAAACTATGACAACCCGTTCATGGAAAATAATTCTGTGAAAAATACTTCCCCATATGGATGATCTAACTAGCATTGTAATTATGATACCTAAAATCAATATTACTACCATCATAATCCAAATCATTTTATTCCATCCTCCGAGCCGACAGCTTCACGGAGCGACTCAATATTTATATCTTCCTTTGATAGATTTTCTATTTTGTATCCGTAAGGCACGCTAATAATCTTACTACCAATATCTATCTCAGAACCGGATATGTCTGTTTTTTCCTGTACCTTGCAGCGGATCACGGCATGCTCTATGAAATGATTTTTATTTTCCACGGCCACATCCAGTTCCCAAAAATCAGACATTGGGATGTTGTAATCTGTTTCTCTGCTGAAATCTGGGGTTTTCCCTAAATACGATAGTTTTGCCTCTTTCACTCTTCCTCCTTTTACAGCTTGTGCAAAATTGATCGACGCATCTCTATTCACAATCATCATAAACAAAACTACCGCTGCTAACCCAGATATAATTACAGCCGCCAAAGTTAAAATATTCGCCTGTTGTTCTCCAAACAAATCACCAATATGGAAAACTCCGTTAGTAACTGCAAGACATATGTACTGAATTATTATCGCCAAAATTAAGCAACACATAATTATTTTCCTTTTTCGCATATGATTTACGCAGCCATTTGCAAACGTGACCATTTTTACAACCTCCACTCTATTACCAAAATCATAGTTTTTTCTCATATATCTTTTTATAACAACTGCATTTTGTTGGGAAATTATTCACATTATTAAACAAATTAATATTATCACGGAATATTATTTCAAATCTTTCGGGCGAAAGAATATAAGTTGAAATTTCATGTATTCCATTGTGTTCACCGCCCCATCCCAATGATGTAATGTCATACGAGATTATATAACCATTATTTTCGGCATATCTTAACTTTGGTGTAGGTAATAATTCAAACATTGATTCACGGCTATATACACACTGCACCATTTCATGAGGATCTACAATAAATGATTCATACTTATCAAAGAACAATTCCTCGCATTTATTATATATTTTAAAATCTACAACTATTAACAATTCGGTTAACACCTTAATTAACTTATCATTAAAATTAATATTCATGCTTGGAACCAGAGAAAAAATACAAGAATATCTATATTTGTTTCTTGTAGTTATAAGATTTTTTAACTTTTCCCGTTTTTCGCCCTTCGGCAACCATTTTTCGTTCACAGTATTCCACATATTCAGACAGTGTTCTCGACAATAATATAAATCAATCTGAATAATATCTAATTCGTGAAAATTAAATTTTTTTATAATACCATCACCATCTTTAGTTTTTGTTAATGGTATAAATTTTCGATATACATCCTTTACGTCTTTCATACCATAAAAAGTACAGATTACTTTATTTAGATCATTCGTATCAATATAATAATCATCATCTATTTCATTCTCGAACAGTAATTCTATGGCCCCTATAATTTCTACCATTTCCCATGGCGCTCTGTTGCTCTCAACAATAAGACAAGAATGTGCGCTGTCATAAAAATAAGCATTATCTAATTTATATATTCGTTTCATAATGTCATATACTCCTTTTCATAGTTGCTCCATCAGTTCCTCCGCCAACGCCGAGTAATCTATTGCTCCGTTACAACGCTTGTCGTAGTCTATAATAGGCTTGTGATGGTTAATAGCCTCTGACAGCTTTGTGTTCTTACGTATAACGGTATTAAAAACGGGCAAAAGCTTCTGTTGCTTAAACGCCCTCGTATATGCTGTTTTATTGTTTGTGTTTTCATACATTGTTATCAGTACCCCAAGCACCGTAAGCTTGGGGTTGGTAAAGCGTTTTATTTCAGTAACCTCTTCGGCTATCTGAATGAGTCCCGGAATTGCAAAATCATCCGGAATTACCGGTAAGATTATATAATCTGAAGCAGTCAGGGCGTTTTCCTTGACTCTTTCTCCTGAAGGAGGGCAGTCAAATAAGATGATGTCGTAATCTTTGTCTAAACTCTCTATGGAAGACAAAAGCAAATATTCCTGCCTGCGCGTCATCATCATTAAATGAGTTTCAATTTCCCTAAAGCGGCGGCTCGACGGCAGGATGTCAAGTCCTTCATACCCGGTGTGCCTAACCGCCTCCTGAGGTGTACATCTATCGGTCATTACCTCATAGATCGTTTTTTCAATTTGCTTGTGTTCGGGAATGTAATATGAGGTTGCGTAAGCTTGTTTATCAAGATCGACAAGTAAAACCTTAAGCTTATACTTGATTGCAAATATTGCCGCCAAATTTACGGCTGTCGTTGTTTTTCCGCAGCCGCCCTTTTCGTAGGTTATTGCTATTTTCTTTGCCATAATTGTCATCCTTTCCTAAATGAAATACGGGGGAACATAGTAGTTCCCCCGTACAGTAAATAAGGCAGGTAGTCTCTGTCTTATAATCTCATATTTCTATTTTGACTTTGATTAAATTCCAGAATCTGAGTATTAAGCTCTTCAATTTTTTTCTTTAACTCTACGTTTTCACTTTGGAGTCTCTGAACCTCGCTCATGAGAAAAGTGAATTTTTCCATTTGCTTGTATGCGTCTCTTTGAGAAACCGTGAGATTGTCAAATTGAATATCCCTTTTTTTGATTTCTCCGTATATTTCTTTGTTAATTTCGGAAATAGCTTCAGTCTGCTTAATGTTTTGCTGAATGACGGTATTAAAATGATTGTTAATCTCCTTCGATAGATTATCATGCTCTTTCGATAGATTATCATGCTCTTTCGATAGGCTACTGTGCTCTTTCGATAAACCACCGTGCTCTTTTGTCAAATTCTTGTTATCTTTAGTTGACTTAAAAACATCAGCAATGAAGGTGCCAACCATTACAATCATACTGCAAACTACAACCCAATCCAAAATGAACTCACTTCCTAAGTCGATTTTTTTCACCTCCTATTATATTATTTGTGAAATAAAATTACAAGGGGCGAAAACAACAATTTATTTTCGCCCCTTGTAAAAGATTATTTGCCCGAAATCCTTTTTCCCTTGAGTATAAAGAACAACCCAACAGAGAAAGAAATGAGGGATATTGCTACACAGATAAAAATCGGGATATCACCGGTATTCATTGTAGCTTTTGAACCGCTTGTGCCCAAATTATTGCCTGCGCCATTGGTATCAAGACCATTTCCATTTCCTGTAGTTGTAATGGACGCAGGCTCGGTAGCAGGAGTAAGAGTTAGCTTCAGCGTAGCGTCAATCTCGTATTCCCAGGTTTCGCCGTTATCAGAAGTGTAGGGGAGAGTCACGACAAAATCCTCAGATTTATCCGCAACAGTGTCTGGTACAGTTGTACAGGATAAAACATATACTCCCTGCATTTCAGCAGGTATAGTTATACTCGTTTTGCCATTTTCGTCAGTGAGTGGCATATTGGTTTTTACAAGAGAATTTGTATTTACATCGGCTATATCGGGAATATCTGTTAAATCCGAGCCGTAGAAATACAACGTATATCCAACGCCGGCAATAGGGTTATACTCTGCATCGGCGGCGGTAACTGAAAATTCAACGTCTCGGGTTGCATCGACCAAATATTCCGCAACTGCTGAGCTTGAAAATATAGAGCTGATTAACAGCAGAACTATCGTCATAGCAGTAAAAATAAATCGTTTAGCCTTTATCGCTGTTTTCGCTTTCATTGGCGTTTTTCTCCTTTCTTGATTTTTTATATCGTACAGTAAAGATGAAAATACCAGCGGCAAACACTAATGCTATAGCAATGATTAATATAAGTTGATGGATGGAAGCTTGGTCTGTGCTGATATTTTCTTTAAAGTCAGACTTATTGTCGTCCGTGGTGATATTCTCAATTCCGGCTTCTGTAGATAGTTCTTCCGTGAGCGCTTGACCTGTGACGACCAAGCGCTCGTTACCAAGTCCCTGCACGCAGGTTACTAGCGACACCAGATCCTTGCCCTGCACAATATTTATCAACTCGGTATCTGTTGCAGCTACCTTTTTTACGGATATGACCTCATACGTTCGAGCTGTATTCTGGACGGTGATATAAAATTTATCACCGTTTTTCATATCCTGTATATTGTCAAACATTGCATAGGATAAGCCCGTATGACCGACAAGAACACAATGCGTACTCTCACCGCCGATGGGGAGCGATGTTTCCTCCATGTGCCCAATGCCTTTAGTCAGTACCTCGTCGCTTGTTCCATGGTAAATAGGAAGATTTATATTTTGCTCGGGAATGGATATATAACCCATTTCTCCCTGAGCGCCATAATAAAGCAAATCGTAGTAATTTCCTTTATCATCGCTGTCTAAACCGGTTGATATATATTCATTGTATCTTTTTGCTTCCTCTAAATCCTCAGCAAGTTCATCGTTATCTGTATTATCTATGATTTGCTCATACTCTGAAATTGTCTTGCTAAAATTTTCAGATTGAAGCTTCGTGATAATAAACGGAGACAGGGCAATAAGCAGCCCTATAGTAATTATTACTGCACCGATTACTTTACGGCGCATTTTTTACCCTTCTTTTTGATAATGAAAAATGCTCCAATTCCAATTACGGCAATTCCCAAAGCAGAAAGGAAAATAGCTGTGTAAGCTCCGGTATTGGGGAATATAGGAGTAGAGGTATCTACTACATTAACATTAACTCCCTCTGTATAGTTATGTGAGGTCGCATTTACTACAATCTCAAAGGGTTCTTTGAGAAGACTGTAGCCGCTTGGCGACTTAGTTTCAGCAACATAATATGTTGTTTCGCCGTCGGCAGACTCCATACCGTTCTCGCCGTACTTTAATCCCAATATTGTAGTCATGCCGTTGAAGCCTGAAACCACGGTTGCGCTTGCGTTTGAAGCTTCGGACATATAGTACTTACCGTCCTCGCCAAGAACAAACTTAATCGGGTTTGTATTGGCCTTGGCGTCCTCCATAGTGCGGTATACGCTGAACTCTGCTCCGCTGAGAGGATTGCCGCTGATATCTGACTTAAACCAGCTGTAGCCGCCTGTGTGTACCTCAGGCTTCTCTGTAATTTTCTCGTATGTGCTGTCGGTGTTGACATCATTGGTGTAGACAAGCTTTGCCTCGTTGGGGTTGTCGCCGCCGATGATTGCATTTTCGTTGAGCGTGGTTGTAATGATCACATCGCATGTCTCGTGTCCTGAGAGGGTGCTCTTGTTTGTAATATCAACAGTTATAACTGTTGCGCCGTCCTCGCTCGGCTCGGTGGCCACTGTGTAGTCATTTTCTGATATCGGATTTCCATCAACTTCGACCTTGATTTCAATGCTCTCGTATGTAAGTCCCTTGCTGAGTGTGTCGATTATTTTGTATGTATCGAGCTTAGATACAACCTCGGGAATATCGGCTGAAACCTTCCAGTAGACTGTCTTGTTTATATCCTGTGTGACGTCCTGCATCCAGTTTGTCTTATCAGTTGATACGGACTTTTCTACCTCTACGGTCTCGTTGGTGACCTCGAGGGTATTGTTTGCGGCGGGTGTTGTATCTTTAAAATTGTCGGAATCGTAGGTGACTGTTCCGTCAGCGCCTACAGTGAACTCATAATATACTGTGCTGTCAACAATGTACTGCTTGTCCTCGGCCGATACTTCCTTAAAGCGATATGAACGGTCAGTTGCGAGGTGAGCGATTGTGAACTTGCCGTTTTCTCCGGTCGTCCAGGTTGCTCCTGCAGGAGTTGTGCCGCCTGTAGTTCCTGTGCTGCCAGAAGTACCAACTGCTGTCCAAGCGCCGTTAGCATTATCGGCTGTAACAATCTTTTCCTCGAGGACGAAGCTGAAGCCGCCGAGCGCTGCGCCGCTGTCTGCATCAGTCTTGAGCAAGGTGATGTCGGCATATTTTGTCTCGTTTTTCGGCTGGACAGTAACGTCATACATCCACTTTGTACCATCTGCTGAGGTTGTTGGAACGGATACAACGAAATCTGCGGTTTTCAATCTAACCTGCGAAGGGGAGAAAGTCTCGCGCACAAGGTAAATGCCAAGCGGCAAATCTGAAAGCTTCAAATAACCGTTTTCATCGCTGACTGCTGAAAACGTCTTGGAAGCGGGAACATCATCAATCATGCTTCCTGCTTCTGCCGGCGTCGGAAGCTCCTTACCGGCGTAAGTATAAAGACCGTTAAGGTCAGTTATCTGATATGCCGTGAACTCTACACCCTCAAGTGGCGTTGCGCCGTTCGGAACAGCCTTAGCTGTGCCGTTGCCCTTTGTAGTGGCGGCAGATATATCTGACATCTCGAACTTATAAAACTCAATGCTGCCAAATTTAGAGCTGTCAATATGATACGGATTGACTGCGCTTGCAGACACAATCCCTACACAGCCCATAGATAACAAAATTGCCAAAACCATAAACAAAGATAAAAATTTCTTACCTGAAAAGTTCTTAGTCATTTCCGGAACATCCTTTCTTTTTTCTTTTTATATTTATAAATAACAGTGCTGCGCCCAGAATTATCACTGCTGCGCCAACTGTAAACCAAATAATACGTTCTATGCCGCCCGCATTGGGAAATTGGGGCGTCGGACTGTTCGGAATATTGACAGCTTTAACCGTCTCATCGTCTGCATTGACCGCGGATATTATATCGGTGAGCTCGCCGCCGCCATAGTAATAGCGTGTGCCGTCTTTATCGACCACTACCTCAACAACATCGATCAGGAGTTGATATCCGTTTACGGTTTTCAATTCGCTGAGATAGTAAGTGCCGTAGCGGATATCATTAAACTCTACAAACCCGTTTTCATCGGTAGTAAGCTCGCCGTATGCTGTGCCGTTGACGTCTACTGCTTCGCTTGTACACTCTTTGTCGTTGTACAAGCCAAACACAACGCCCTCAAGCGGTTCGCCCTTATCATCGGTCTTGACAACATAAATATCGCCCTTTCCGATGATGGTAACGGTCTGACCGCCATCGTCTATATCACGGTGATATGCTATCGTGAGATCCTTGTACTTCAAGTCCTCAAATACAACTACATCGGTATCAACCAGTGCTGAACTGTCGAATGTAAATTCCATCTCAACAGTCATGCTCTCGGCAGTTGCCTCAAAGGTCTTTGAAGCTGTTACAGTCTTCCCGTCAATCAGAAGCTCAGCGCCTGTGGACTTGTCCATTAGCACACCGTCAACTGTATAGCTCTCGCCGACAATTAAGCCTGTAAGCTCTACTTTATCGACTATTGTCGTTGTATCTCCGGCATAGCCCTCATGATTACCTGTCTCCTTATCTGTCGCAGTTGTGCTGACAGAGGGATTTTTGAAGGTAACTGTCTGACCGCCGTCGTTAATATCAGCATGAGAAGCTATCTCCTGACTGTTATAAAGCAAAGTCTCAAATACAACCACAGACTTGTCCTGCAGGGCAGATGAGTCAAAGGTAAACTCCATGTCAATGCTGCCGTTGGCAGTTGTTGGTGTAAACGTCTTGGCAGCTGTTACTGTTTCGCCGTTTACAACCAGCGGCTCACCTGTGGTCTTATCCATAAGAACACCGCTTATGGTGTGCTCTTTGCCGACGAGCAATCCACTGTATTTTACAGTATCTATGATGGTTGACTGCTCACTTACGTATGCAAAGCTGCCGCCGGTTACGCTGTCCTTAGCTGTTGTGCCTATGGTCGGGTTTTTATAGCTTACTGTCTGACCCTCATCGTTTATATCCTCGTGAGCTGCCATTAGGATATCGCCATAGTACAGCTGCTCGAATACAACCACCGACTTGCCGTCAAGGTCAGTCGCATTAAGATTGTACTCAACATCAACCGTTCCGCTTGATGAATCCGGTGTAAAGGTCATTTCAGCAGTAACCTCATTGCCGGCAACTACCAAAGCTTCGCCTGTAGCCTTATCCATAAGTGTACCCTTGATTGTAAGCTCTACGCCGGGGATTACATTCTCATATGCAACAGTATCAACTACAACTGCGTTTTCTACAGCGTAGCCTACCTGAGTCTGAGAATCCTTATCCTTGGCTGTGGTGGTTATGACAGGTTCAAGATAGCCTACAGTCTGGTCGGGATCGTTGTAATCCCGATGATTGGCTACTATTGTATCCTTACTGCCATTGTTGTAATACATAGTCTCGAACACTACAACGTCAACGCCCTTGAGGTCGCTGGAATCAAATTCAAACACTACATTCTCAGTACCGCTTGAGGAATTGGGAACGAACGTGGTTTCTGCTGTTACTTGCTCGCCATCTACAAGCAGTACTTTTCTGTTATTTGCATCATACAATGTGCCTCTGATTGTAAGCTCTACGCCGGGGATTACATTCTCGTATGATACGGTATCGACAATCGTTGTTTTCTCGCCGACATAAGCAGTGTTTGAATCAGTCGATGTGTCTCTGGCTTTTGTTGTTATGCTGGGGCTGACAAAGTTTATTGTCTGACCCTCGTCGTTGATATCTGCATGGGAAGCTATTTCCTTATCGCCGTAATACAGATATTCATACCATACATATGATTTACCTGATACAGACTGTTTGCTTATATCAAACGAACAGCTGGCATAGTTTCCTGAAAAGCTTGAGCTTTTAGCGGTTAATGTTCTTGTGTTGGAATACACTGCTTCGCCTGTAGATTTATCCACAAGAACACTCTTAAGCGTATATTCACGATTGGGAATGAGATTGCTAAAGGTTACGTCATCTCTTATGTGTATATAAGGCGAGCTGCCGCTGGTAACAGCATAACCGGTGTTAGTGCCCCACTCATCCTGCCATGCTCTGGTGCTCAGCGAGGGGTCGGCAAAGGTTACTGTCTGTCCCTCATCGTTGATGTTGGTGTGTGAAGCAATCAGAGTGCTGCCGGAATAAAGTCTCTCATAGACAACCACAGATTTGCCCTTGAGGCTGGTGGAATCAAGGTTGAACTCAACATCTACAGTTCCGTTGGCGGCTGTAGGTGTGAAGCTCCTTGTGGCGGTTACGGTTTTGCCGTTTACCGTCAGCTCCTTGCCTGTGGATTTATCCATCAAAACACCCTCAAGGGTGTACTGTGTGCTGGACTGTAAGCCCTGATATGTAACAGTATCGACAATCTCTGTCTGCTCATCTACATAATCGGACTTTACGCCTGTTGAAAACTTAGCCTGAGTCCCGATAGCCACATCGGCAAAGGTTACCGTCTGACCCTTGTCGTTGATGTCAGCGTGTGAGATTACCTCCTTGCCGTTGAGGTAGAGATACTCAAACACAACAACGGACTTGCCGACAAGCGCTGATGAATTGAAGGTAAATTCCATATCCACAGAGCCTGACATAGCCGTTGGAGTAAAGGTCTTAGTCGCGGTTACGGTTTTACCGTTCACCGTCAGCTCCTTGCCCGTGGATTTATCCATCAAAACACCCTCAAGGGTGTATTCCTCACCAACAGTCAAGCCGTTGTATGAAACTGTATCGACTATTGTTGTGCTGGAGCTGACAAAGCCCGAGCTGCTTCCCGTGGCTTTATCCTTAGCTGTGGTTTTCAGCTCTAAGTCGGGGCTGTTGGGGATTGTTGGGGCGTTGTAGGTGGAAACTGTTATTGCATCTCCCTCATCTGTTATATGCCTGATGAAGTAGTTATTGCTCTCGTTTATCTTGTAACCCTCGGGTGCTTTTGTCTCTTGGATTACAACTGTACCGAGAGGAAAAACTATAACTTTTTCCCCTGCTTCATTCTCTTGATAATAGAACTCGTCACCGGAGACAAAGTATTTGTAATTCCCGTCACTATCCTTCTCGTCACTTAAACTAGCATATCCATCCTCATCCGTCCTAAACACCCAAGACCTCGACTCTACACCGTTCTCAACAGCTTCCTCTATCTCAGCCTTTGTGTCGTAGAATCCCTTGTAGTAGCTGATGGTAAATTCAGCATTTTCAAGAGGCTCTCCGTTTTCATCAACTTTGTTCAAAAGGATAGCTACCGGGTCATTCTGAGGAGTTTCTAAATGGGTGGCGGTGAAGATATCAGTTCCCTTTTGGGTGTTCTCGCCGGAATCCGTAAACTTAATGGGAGTAGTATTAAGAGCATAGCCGGGAGGAGCTACGTCCTCCTTGGCGTAGTATGTGCCAACCGGAACAGTGCCGCCGTTGCCGTTGTTCATGATTCCACGTCCGTTTTCATCCGTCACAATCGTGCCGATTCTGTTTGTGCATTTGGAATCGGTGAAAATTCCATATTTTGCACCCGCCAGAGTGTAGCAATCGCTGCCGGCGGTCAGCTCGGGGTTAGCTGAGGATTTGCGGACCTGTAAAAGTATGCTCTTTACAGACGCTCCAATATTTGTTCTGGAAAGAGTGGGAGCAAAGGTGGCGTAGCCGGCAACCACTACCTGACCGGGAGAGAGCTTAAAGGAGGAGAATACCTTCATTGAGGATTTCTTTCCCTCAAGTCCTGAAATGCTCTTGTCTACTGTCAGGGCAGTGCTTTCGGAAAACTGCTCATTGGGAGAAGATACCTTAATAGTCGCTTTTCCGCCTGAGCGTTTCACGCTGTCAATCTTGACCACGCTGCTGCCTGTAATGCGGTAATCGTAGGTTATGCCGTCAACCTCTTTAGCCGTGATAGTTCCCTCGTACCTTTTTGTCTGGTCGTTCCACTTCATTGTGGTTTTGCCTGAGGTAAAGGGATTTTCGTTCATAGCTTTCATTCTGTTGATGATAAGGTCGTATGCGGCTTTGAATTGACTCGTCATTTCGGCAGCGCTTACACTGCCAACGGAATACGGTCTTACAGCGTCTCGGTAGCTTTGCTCACCCGACTTGATACTGTAGGGATAGGTGTAGTTCCTTACGCCGCCTGTGATCTCCCAAACGATTGCCTGCGTAGCCATGAAAGATGCTACTCTTGAAGCTCTGCTCGTGTTGAGTGTCTGCTCGTCAGGGTAATCACCGCCGTAACCGCAGGCGATAACAAGGGAGATAGCGTCTCCTGCACCCATGGAATTGAGTGAATTTACATACCTCTTTGCCTCGCTTTGGGCATTATTAAGGTCTGACGACCATGAGCCGTCTGAACCTCCTGTTGACGGCAGGTCAATACAAAATCCGGCAAAATTGCCGCTTGATGTACCTGTAATCTCGTGAAGCTTAAAGGCTCTGCCGTTGTATATGCCGTAAAAGGACGAATTAAGGCTTGCCGACTTCACTATTGTGTTATAGCTTCGTGCTGCCGTAAATGTTCCCAATGTAGTACCATCATCAAATCTTCCGCCTGAAATCTTAACATCGGATACAATACCGCCCGCAGCTGCTCTCGTTGCCATCTCTCCCGTACTTACCGCCCCTGCCGATATTACCCCCGACAGAACCAGCAGAAGAGAAAGAAATAGAGCTATTGGTTTTTTGATTGCTGTTGTTAGAGTCCTCACTCTAAATCATTCCTTTCTAAAATTATTTCCTGTTTGTTGCCGTCGTTTCCGGTGACGGCGGCTCTCGTGGATATTTCCTGTTGTCCCTGATGCCGACAAAAAAACAGCGTCATGACAAATCCCACATTTACGCCTAAAATAAAGGCGAGTAAGCAGAAAACCCACATGTATAACACCTCCTTGTTTTGTAGAATCAATCTATATGAAAAGGCAGAGCTTTCGCCCTGCCTTGTTAGCAACCTGTTTAATTTTGAGCATGAAAAAAGGGCGACGTCCGCAGACTTCGCCCTTTAGCGATTTACAGCATACTTTTCCTAACAAAATTTGTATGCCGCTTATTTAATTGTATCAGTGTTTCTATATCGGTTTAATACCAGCCCGCTTCCCTGACTAAGACCTTCTCAGTCCAAGCTTCCTTGACTAGCACAGTCTCATAATGTCCTTGCTCAGGGGTGGTTTCGATTTTTACTACAACTTGGGTTGTAAAACAGCCTCCATCAGCCTGCTCACCACTAGCTTCATGTTCTGCCTCATGTTCTTTCCAAAGATCTTCTGCTTCTTTGTACACTGTTGTGTCAGTTATGTCTATTTTGTTTAATAATATTTCATCACAACTCCGGCAACGTACTAAATATCTTGTTTGAAATTCGTAGTTTCCGGTACTATAGAGATTAAACATCATATTCTCAGCTTCATTGATTGATCTTTGTGCCTGTTTCCATCCGGCAGAAATCATATAGTATTCACCATCAGAATTGACATTATCAGAAATAACTAACTCTGTATTTCCTGCTACCTCATTTTTAACAGCCCATTCATCTGTATCATAACAGCACCAAACATATCTACTTCCGTAACTCCCTATCTCATCTCCGTTTAGTGCATGATTTTTCATATGCTCAGTCGTGTTATCTGTTATATCCATACCACAAGCGTGGCATATTGTTCTCCATTTTTGGATATACACCGGCACTTTCTCAGTACTTGCCTCCTGATCCACAACCCAAACCTGCTCTGTTTCAGCCGGATGATAGACATCCTTGTACACAGCCTCATGCCAGGTCTTGCTTGTGACCTTGACATTTATTGTGGCTTTGTCTCCACTGATGGAGGTAACTGTGATAGTGACGTCGCCCTCAGCTTTCGGTGTGATTTTTACTGTAGAGCCGTAACGTGAAGCTGTGGCAACTCTGCTGTTGCTGCTCTTAATTGTATAGTAGCTGAACTCATCAGCGGACTTAGGCATATATGAAACGTAAACCGGGTCGCTACCGGGCTTAACTACCAGCTGGGTATCTCCAAAGCTCGGAGCTACAGCCCTTCTGGCAGAAACCTTAAAGCTGTCTGTCGCTCCGCTGTTTTTCTCCTTGACTGTGATTGTCGCTGTTCCCGTGCCTGCTCCCGTGTATCTTACAACCGAGCCATAGCGGACTGCCTGAACAACCTTGCTGTTACTGCTGGTGATTATATAATCTGAAAACGGCGCTGCCGACTTGCCCATATAGCTTATCTGTGCTGTCTCGCCGACTGCTATTTCTGTACTGTCAATGGAAATTGACGGCTTTACTATTTGCTTATTGACTGTGACCTTCATGCTGGTTTTAACACTGTCACAGGCTGTGACCGTAACTGTCGCTGTGCCCGCTGACTTAGCCGTGAGCCTTACTACAGAACCATAACGGCTTGCCGAAACCACCTTGCTGTTTGAGCTTGTTACCTTATAGAACCTGAACAGGTCAGCTGATACTCCCATATATGATATCTGCTGAGTGTCGCCGATAGTCATTGTAACAGATGATTTTGTAAGCTTGGGGTTAACGGGATTCTTAACTGTAACGTAAATGCTGTCCTTAGCTCCCGTATTCTTCTCGGTTACGGTAATTGTTGCAGTACCGGGCTTCAACCCCGTGTATTTTACGATTGAGCCGTAACGCCAAGCTTTCAATACAGAAGGGTTAGAGCTTTTGACAGTGTAGTTTGAAAACTTAGCCGCTGACCTGCCCATATAGCTTACGCTCATGGTCTCGCCATCGCCTACTGTTGCCGACGTGTTCTTAATGTTTGGCGCTACCGTTGCATATGACACCACAGCTTCCTGCGGCAGCTGTGCGGCTGAGATTGTCATTGGGGCTGCGGTCATTACTGCTGCCAATGCGATTACGATTAATTTCTTTAACATGGTAATCCTTCCTTTCGATGATTCATAATTGAATTTCTGTCTAAAGTGCAGCTTTGGCTCTCGTCTGCCCCATATCACTTGTAATTACCCGAAAAATCGGGTGGAGAGCATCTTTCTTACAATTATATTATACACCTATGGTGAATAAAGTCAACTATATTTTTAATATTTTGTGAACATATTTGTTGATTGCGTAGTATAGAGAAGCAAAATTACATGGCGGTTTTTTACGCTAATCTCAAAATATCCTCACGCGTTGGATTCTTAAGCTTCATCACTTTTCACATCCTTTCTTCTATTTATATTATACTTTTGCATTTAGCAGTTAACAAGCTAAGCAGAAAAAGAAAACGGCTAAAAGCGGAACTAGTTCCGCTTTTGGAATAGGGGATGAGCTGTTTCAAAACCGGAACCAGTTCCGGTTTTTATTTCTGCAAGGAGAGAAAGAAGCTGAGAAATCGGTTTTTGAGTTTTTCCATTCTCATAATAACTTTCCTTTCTTTTAGTTTTTATCGCTGTAAAAAGGACAGCCACCGAGGCAGCCGTCCTTGAACTGTTGATTGTGAAATTGTATAATTGAATATAATAAAAGTGTTTTGAGGTGAATAAAATGGATATTCAAGCTATGGATAGAATCGTCTATAATTATACTTTTGAAATTGATGACATAAAGCGTGCAGTATATCAAAATATTATGTGTTTTAATAAATTAGCGACGATTAATGAAGTCTCAAAAGCTGATATTAACAGAATAAAAATGTATAGCAAGGACTTTCGCAAGTGTTGCTATAAGCTAATTAAAGCTGATAATATAAGTGACATAACCGACTATTTAAAGTACATCAATTCCTTAATTCTCATTAACGCTCATATACAAAAAATTCTGAAAAATAAGAAGTATAAAAAGGTTAAGGCGATAAGAAAACTGGAAAATGAATATAATAAAATTAATCAAAGAATCGACGCTGAATCTGCACTTGAAATAACTATAAATAATCACTTTACGTTCATTACTATTTTAATTATTGCTGCAATCCTTGTAGGGTTTGGGTATGTATTATTTATCAATAATGATCTCCACGCAAGTAAAATTGTTTACTCTATATTTATATTGGTTATTATTGCTATATTAATATTTCGTACACTAGTAAGAAATAGGTTTGAAATTGATAAAATTAACAGAACAATAAACCAACATGCAATACTAAAGTCCAAGAAAATCAAAAAACTCAGAAAGAGCCTTATTGCCTTGTTTACAAAATTTAAGTAATTAACAGAAAATATAGATAAAAAACGAAGCTTGCTACAAGCCCTACAATAACTCCGCAACGACTTACAGTGATTAGCACTTCACTATCTTCACTTATGAATAAATATAAAAACAAAAATATAGCTGCTATTATGCAAGATACAAACATACCTATTTTTGTAAACATTATAAGATTTTCCATTGACATAATTTAAAACTCCTTTAATTAGTAATTTGTAAAAAGCGAAACCAGTTCCGCTTTTACACCCAACAGAAAAATGAATAAAAGGAAATATAAAAGGCAGAGCGTACAAACTCTGCCTTTACTCTTGCTGTAACGGTGGCATATTACGTTTCGCAATATCAAGTAGATATTGCTGACGCTTGCCCTCGCTTCCATATTTTTTTATTATGTTCATAAAATAAGTCTCATTAAATTCAATCTTTTTCTGGTAGATAGTTTTTACAGTTGTACCGCTTAACAAATCGTCAATACAAAATAGCATTGACTCCTTAAGTTCCTCGCCGGTGACGGCTTTTTGTTTATGTCCCGTAAATCTGAATTGAAGATTTAAATAAGAGTCTTTGTTTGTTAAACGCATATAATTACCGGTGTTAACAAAAGGTTCAAAAGTTATGTTTTTATGCTTTTTTAGCGATTCATAAATTTCTGACCCGACTAAGAAACCCTGTCCGTAAACATTTCTGTGCCTCATACCATGATACACAAAAATATAAGGTAAATTAGCCTCAGTAAGCCAAGGATAGCAATACGCTTCGTTTTTAATGAATTGCTGTAGCGCTGCCTCCCAAAAGTTTTTGGTGCAACGAATATCCAGCTCTTTTGATATGACATATACCACCCTGTCAAAATTGTTTTTTAACAATTCATATAACTCTATTACATCTTCAGTAATTTCAGGCAAAATCTCATCGTCGTTTATTTCCCTACGAGCGCCTTTTATGGAAAAGGGGCAATATCTGTATTTTATCAGAGACCACGGGGGAAGCCCTGGAACATCTTTACCTGTGTGTTTACCATAAGGCATGGTCTTGACTTTTTTAGCTACTCCGATTAGCTGGATCGGATTGAGGCAAGAAGGACAAATACCATACTGCGCAATTGTTTTATCGGGATTTATTTGCTCAAAAGGGTGTTGATGTTTCGTAACCTTGTTAAAGACTTCAGGTGTTATTTCGTATCTTGTTGCCATTCTGCTTGCTTTGGTTTTGAAATACTTCATTAAGAATTATTCCTTTTCTTATAATTTTGATAATCGTTATAAGAAATACTCTCATCAAATGAAAAAGCTGTACCATAAACATTGTC
Organism: uncultured Clostridia bacterium; assembly: GCA_946500295.1. Classification (GTDB taxonomy): domain Bacteria; phylum Bacillota; class Clostridia; order Oscillospirales; family Acutalibacteraceae; genus UBA7067. The sequence continues at coordinate 65,888 of CAMMVF010000008.1, forward strand.
AATATTGGCAAGCCAGCTCAAAGGCAGCTTAGGCAAATCTCCTGTACTTACTGCATACGTTAGGCATTGCAATATTGTAATCAGCCCGACCGAGAATTCATTTTGCTTGCTATCACGCAACATGAATACCATATGCTCAAAGCAATTATCACAAACTATTCGGTCTGTCTTCTTTACATCGGCTCTATTAAAGAATATTTCTTTTAATTCTGATTTTTCATACATAGATTGTACACCTCGCTGTGAATTATTTCAATTATATTCCTTTTTAATTTACACCGTCTTGCTCATCGCTCTGCGACAAGTAGGAAATCATCTAATTTTTAAGTTGTTACTGTTAAAAGCGGAACTGGTTCCGGTTTTGTTTCCAACAGAAAAAGAAAACAACAAAAGGGCAGAGTCGAATGAACTCTGCCCCTAGGCTTATCTCAACCAATGCAAATTTGTTTTTCGCTTTATTACCCTTTGCTCAATAGTTTCTTTATCACTATTTTATCATGCTCTGAGGGCTTTTCAATGTTATCATATAAATAATATTGTCTTCGAAATCCATATTTGGTTGTTATATTTAATTTGTAATATTTTGCAAAAATTAATTCTTTCCTCCATTTTTTATATAATTTATATTTGCTTCTGTATTTCAATGGAATCCTTATATTTTCTTTTTTATATACTCCAAATGCATCTTCACATAAAAGTTCTCGGAGGTTCTTGATCTTTACTTCATCAAGTGAAATTTTTGGAATAGAGCAATACTCAACTCCGAATAAAAAAATTAAAATTATTTTTATAGTTTTATTTACTTTTTTAATTTTCATATCTCATCAATGTCTATAAATAAAAATTTGTAAAAAGCGGAACTGGTTCCGCTTTTGGAACGGCAATCAACATCAGCGTTTTGACAAAAGTTGCAATACCTCCTGCGGAATATTTTTTCTATAAAGGACATATTCATCAACCTTTCTAAAAATATCATCAGATATTTTCAGGTTGGAAACAAACACCTCTAATAGATCATGAGTTCTTCTACCTTTCATGTTTGCAAACAAAATATCTGATTGCAATAATTTTAGCGTTTTAATCATACTTTGACAACCTAAACTTCTTGAAATTCTTAAATCTGTTAAATATAAGACGAGATTATCTATTCTTATCTCAATCGGGATTTCTTTTAATGAAATTTTCCCCTTTAAAAGCAATTTATTTAAAAAACTAACAGCTAAACCGTATTGTACTTGCACACGTTCTCGTCTAACTCTAGAAATTTCTTTTGGCGTAATATCAAACATAGTTAATTACCTCTCTATTTTTGTTTCACTTAATATAAATTATCGCTTAGGCTTAAATTGGCATTGTTTCTGTTTATCTTCCGACTTCGTAACCTTCATGTTGCTCTGAGCACTAGAAAAGGCAGAGCCGTCATCGACTCTGCCTTTTTTGAAATTATAAACTTTTTCTTTTCTGCCAGGCGCTGTTTTATCCAGTTGCATTGAAAGCACATCATATGTTTTTCCAATATTTGTTACATCAAATCTTGTAGCACATAAACTAAGCCATGGAAAAATTTGAAACATTGTATCAACTAAAAAAATAACCTCTTGGTCGCTTAACTTATTTTTAGATTTATAACCAGACCATTGCCGATGGGTAAAACCATTTGCCAGTAGAAATCGCTTAATTAACTTATAGGCTTGTTTTGGATCGGAACTGGAAAAATGCACTCTTAGAAATTCAAGTTTAAGGTCAAAATTTATCGCTCGAAAATACTTTTTTTCAGCCATATCGTTCTTTCTCCCGGCGTATTCCTTCGAGTAAATCTTCTTCTGAAAAATCAAGCGGATCATCTGAATTATCGCTGTTGTACCAAATCCATCTTGATACATAATCCATAAACCAATCTAATCTTTTCAGACTTAAAATTGCACTCCAAAAATGGACGAAATCATTATCATTTCCTTTTTCTAGATAGAATCCATTTTCACCCTTAACAAGGTCAAACTTATCCACAAACATCTCATCTGTGGCTTGTCTAACACTCTCCGGCGTATAAATGTCGTCTCTGATAATCTTCTCATTATCAAACTGAACCTCACACTTAAGCATTTCATCACGTCCTTTTATAAATTAATTTTATTATATTTAAATCAATATTTAAGTCAATTTTGATTACCGCCGGTAAGCGTTAGTATCTTTAGAGCGAAGCCTTGATAGTTGGATGCGGAGCTCGTCATTTTCGCTTTGGAGAGAAACAAGCTTTGAGGTAAGCTGCTCATTTTCGAAATTAAGCTTTTTCAGAGTTTCTCCTAAAGTAGATAAATTATTTATACTATCAATTATTTCTTTTTCGTTAGAATGCAAATGATTATACTCAATCTCTTTCATCTTTCTTTCGTTATCAAATCCGTTTTGTAATGAATCTACACCGGAAATTACATTTAATATGTTCTTGCTCAATTCCGAGTGTTCTCTTGACAGACTCTCTCTCACTGAATCTGATTTTTGCAATGAAGCGTTATGATTGACGGTTTCATGATTAAGCCGTTCATTGAGAAGCTTATCTACTTTATCTTTAGTTTCCTCCGGCAATTTTTTCAAAAATTTAAAATATACTCCGATTGATGTTATAACCGTAACCAAAACGCTTGTTCCAATATTTACTAAAATGCTAAGCCACGCCTCCGACATTACACCGACCTCCTGAATAGTTGCATTGTTAAGACAATACAATGCAAAAACAAGCAATCCTATAATTAAGATTTTTATTCCGTTGATCACAATGAATTTCATGCTTTCAAGCTGATAAAAAGGCTTGTTTTTGTTCTCATCCAGCTGGTAGCAAAAAGCTACTATGCTTATTATGAGCGAAACAAATAGTGAACTTAAAATTATCATCAACAAGCTTGCTATTGCGTTAAGATACATATAGTTCGTTGTCCTTTCCTTATTCTACAATATATTATTTTTTGTGTCAAAAGTGATTTGAGTGATTTTTTGTATTAGAAAATAGAGCTACAAACTTATAATTTCCTCTTATTCAATAAAACCGGAACCAGTTCCGGTTTTGAAACAGTAGAGATTAGGTATTGAATATTTTTGCAAAAGGGTATAAAATATTACAAAATTGTAATATTTAGGAGGAATAACAATGACATTCAGCGAATGCGCAGATGCATGGTACAAAAGGGCGTTATGTGGAACGACATATTCCTATCAACGTGAAATAGGATATGCACTCAATCACTTAAAGCGACATATTGGGAAAAAAGAGGTAAGTGAGATTACTTGGCTTGAGATAGAAGACGTTATGTTTACTTTGGCCACGAGAAATCCTAATACCAAAAAACCTGCTAGTAAAAAACTACTACGAGATATAAGAAATTGCGCAAATAATATCATGTATTATGCCATTGACTGTGGGGAAATTCAAAACAATCCGGTCAGAATGAAAAAACTGCCGCGAACTGTTCCCTCAGAAGGAAAAAGGGCTCTCACTATGAAAGAAAGAGAACTTGTTTTAAAGACAGAACACAGATTAAAACTGCCGGCTTATATAATGCTGTTTGCAGGTTTAAGACCAAACGAAGTAATACCGCTTGAATTTAATGATTTTGACGAAGAAAACAGTAGATTAATAGTTAATAAATCCGTATCTCTAATTGCACCAAATGAATACACCGTAAAGTCGGGTACTAAAAATGGAAAATCACGATTTGTCACTATTCCCCAAATTCTAATTGATGTTATACAAGAAGAAAAACGGAAAACAAAAAGCAACTTGATAACTTCACAGCTTAATGGTGATTTACACACACCTACATCATGGCGAAGTGCATGGAATTCATATCGAAACGCTTTGAATTATACAGCTTATAACGGAGATAGAAACTACTTTAATCCAAATGGCATTCCTCGTGTGATTGAAAAAATAACGCCATATATGTTTCGTCACACCTACGCAACTATGCTATATACCTCTGGTGTAGATTTACTGACTGCAAAGTTGCTCATGGGTCACGCTAACATAAGTACAACCCTTAACTTTTATACTCATTTAGAAGAGGAAACAAGAGTTTTAAATATTCAAAAATATAATGAATACATATCTGAGAACTTTTCCAAATCTAATGTTTAAATACCACATTAGTTGATTAATAACCCTTCTAAGCAGTAGGTCAGGGGTTCGAGTCCCTTTTGGCGCGCCAGACACTTGAATAAAAGCTCTCAAATTATGCTGAATGCTATATTTTGAGAGTTTTTTATTTTACCACAATAAAATCATAACAAAGCATTCCTCCGTTTTAATCGTATATATATCGCTAAACGCTATTATCAAAAGACAGAAATATATTGGACAAAGTCTAACTTAACCAAAATACTTAAGGCGATTAAAATTCCGATAACTTTCCAAGGCAGAGTAAAGTTAATAATTTGACACTTCTTTTATCCTGTGGTATAATTAATTATTATATAGCGACAGTTCGTTTGCGCCATCCTGTCGAAAAACAAAACCAGGGCATCTAATTATGATATTTGCAGGAAAACTGTAATTAGATGCAGCCGCTTTACATCGGCTGCATTTTTTATGGCGCATTTGAACAGTGAAGGGAGAAATATGTATTACTTAAAAACTTCTGCGTCATTTGACAGCGCACATTTTCTGTATGGATATGAAGGAAAATGCTCTAATATTCACGGACATCATTGGGTAATTGAGGCAAAGCTTTCGGGCGAATATTTGCAGACAGATAGTGTGAAAAGCGGTATGCTTGTTGATTTTAGCGATATAAAAAAAGCCGTTCGCGAACTTGCCGATAGTTTCGACCATGCATTGATTTATGAAGAAAACACTCTGAACCCAAACACGATAGAGATGCTGCTTTCAGAGGGATTTTGCTTGATTCCGGTTAATTTTCGTCCCACAGCAGAAAATTTTGCACATCATTTTTTTGAAATTTTATCTGAAAAAGGGCTGCCTGTTGCCGGAGTAGCGGTCTATGAGACGCCTGATAACTGTGCAGTTTACGAGGTGTGAGTATGTGTAAATTTTCAGTAGCAGAAAAATTTGTCAGCATTAACGGCGAGGGTACTAAAGCCGGTGAGCTTGCGGTGTTTCTGCGATTTAGCAAATGCAATTTGCACTGCAGTTTCTGTGATACACAGTGGGTAAATTCTGATAATACACCTGTCAAGGAAATGACAACGGAGCAACTCACGGATTATGTAAAATCAACAGGGGTGAACAATGTCACACTCACAGGCGGAGAACCTCTGTTGCAAGAAAATATTACAGAGCTGATTTTCGAATTAGGAAAAATGGGGTTTGAAGTCGAAATTGAAACAAACGGAAGTGTGCCGCTTTCTGACCTTGCGTCACTGACGTTTCGTCCCAACTTTACCATGGATTACAAGCTGCCGGGGAGCGGTATGGAGAAATTTATGTGCCATCAAAATTTCTCTTATTTAACATCAAACGATACCGTTAAATTTGTTGTCAGTGATTTGAATGATCTGAACCGAGCTGTAGAAATCATAAATAGATTTAACCTGACGTCAGCTTGCCACGTTTATTTTAGTCCCGTGTTTGGAAATATACAGCCTGAGGTGATTGTCAGCTTTATGAAAGAACACAGGTTAAATAAGGTTAGATTACAGTTGCAACTTCATAAGTATATTTGGAATCCGAATAAACGAGGAGTATAGGAGAGATTATGGATACTAAAGCAATAGAATATCATATCAGAGGACTTCTTAAGGCAATCGGAGATGATCCGGATCGCGAGGGGCTTCGTGAAACTCCTCAACGTGTTGCCAGAATGTATGAGGAAGTTTTTGAAGGAATTCAATACTCCAACCACGAGATAGCTCAAATGTTCGGCAAGACCTTTGAAGCGCCCGGTTCTGAGCAATCTGAATCGGCAGTAGTGATAAAAGATATCAGCGTATTTAGCTATTGTGAGCATCATCTGGCTTTGATGTATGACATGAAGGTTAACGTAGCCTATATACCTAATGGTAAGGTGCTTGGTCTAAGCAAGATTGCCAGAATTTGCGATATGGCTGCAAAAAGACTTCAACTTCAGGAACGATTGGGTCAAGATATAGCTGATATTATTTCTGAGGCTACAGGCTCAAGTGATGTTGGCGTTCACATCGTTGGTTCGCACAGCTGTATGACAGCGCGAGGAATACGAAATGTATCAGCGCAAACTGTTACCAAAACCTTATGCGGTAAATTTAAAACCGATATAGCCTTACAGGAGATGTTAGGAGGATAATATATGAAAGCATTGGTTCTTTTTAGCGGTGGAGTTGACAGTACAACCTGTCTTGGTATGGCTATAAAGAAATATGGTGTATCAGAGGTTCTTGCACTCTCAATATTTTACGGCCAAACTCATAAGAAGGAAATCGAAGCAGCCAAAAAAATAGCAAAGTATTACGATGTTGCTTTTAAACAGCTTGATTTATCTTTGATTTTTTCAGATTCAGATTGTTCTCTTCTTTCCGGTTCCGATGAAGCTATCCCCAAGGAAAGTTATGCTCAGCAGCTGCTTCATACAAACGGCAAACCTGTTTCAACCTATGTTCCGTTTAGAAACGGACTTTTTCTTTCCTCGGCGGCTAGCATGGCTCTCTCTAATGGTTGCGAAGTGATTTATTACGGAGCTCACAGTGATGATGCTGCAGGCAACGCTTATCCGGATTGCAGCAACGAATTTAATCTGGCGATGAATCAAGCTGTTTATCTTGGAAGCGGAAAGCAGCTTACGATAGAAGCTCCGTTTGTCAATTTAAACAAGGCGCAGGTGATAAAAACGGGGCTGGAGCTTGGTGTGCCCTATGAATTGACATGGAGCTGCTACGAGGGGGGAGAGGTACCGTGCGGAGTTTGCGGTACCTGCCGTGATCGAGCAGCTGCGTTTGAAGCTAACGGCGTAGTTGATCCTGCGTTGAAGGGGGAGTAATATGTCAGGAAGAAATAAAAACGAAATCGGCAGTATCACTCTGCTTGGAAATCAGAACATAAAGTATTCATCGGATTATGCTCCGGAGGTTTTGGAGACATTTCCCAATAAGCATCCTGACAGGGACTATTTTGTAAAGTTTAATTGTCCTGAATTTACCAGCCTTTGTCCGATTACAGGTCAGCCTGATTTTGCAACATTGTACATATCGTATGTTCCGAGAGAACTTATGGTGGAGAGTAAATCCCTTAAGCTGTATCTGTTCAGTTTCCGTAATCACGGAGATTTTCACGAGGACTGCGTAAATATTATAATGAACGATCTGATTAGACTTATGTCGCCAGCCTATATTGAAGTATGGGGAAAATTCCTGCCAAGAGGAGGAATTTCAATCGATCCGTACTGCAATTATGGAGCACCCGGAACTAAGTGGGAGCAGGTTGCATGGGAACGCCTGACTCATCACGACATGTATCCGGAAACCGTGAATAATAGATAAAACCGAATTAGACAAATCAGCTACTATCAAAAATGACCATAGCTAAGGCAGAGTTTATTGGACTCTGCCTTTTTATGCACAAAAATGTGTTTAATGATATAACCAAGTCGCCGATGTTCCCCGCCTCTGTAGGAGTGATCAAACGAGCTTGTCACGGGGACGAAGATTTAAATAAAAATAAAGTCAACAAACATTTAAAAATATGATATAATTATGATTGGGATAGAGAAGAAAATCAGATGTCTTATATAAACGTGTATTCTTCGCTTCTTTCGGTACACTAAGTGTTTTTATTTTTTGTTTAGAAAAATAAATTGTAAATGAAATATCTGCTACTAACACATTGACGAAATCACATGCAATAAGTAGAATTAAAGGCGAAGATTTAACAATAATTGAATTAATTCCTATGCTTACAGGGGGTGTGAAGAATGCTATTAAAGGATGCACAAATCGGGTTGACCTATGTGGTCGAAAAAATCAGCCTTCCATTTCAACTTGAGCGCAGATTGGAAGCGCTGGGTATGACCAAGGGAACTCCCATTTCTATACTAAACCGAAAAGGGAAGGGAATTTTAATAATTAAACTACGTGGAACCCGTTTTGCTTTAGGATATAACATAACAAAAAACATAGAAGTAAAAGGCGGTGAACAAAATGAGTAATGAATTGACGATTGGATTTATTGGAAATCCTAACTGCGGAAAAACCACTTTGTTTAATGCTTACACAGGAGCTAATCTGAAGGTAGCAAACTGGCCGGGCGTTACGGTGGAAAAGGTTGAGGGCGCAATTAAAGAGCATGATTTAAATATTCATTTGGTAGACCTGCCCGGTACATACAGTCTCACTTCTTATACTATGGAGGAAACGGTTTCCCGGCAATTTATCTTGAGCGATGAAGTGGATGTAATAATCAATGTGGTTGATGCGTCTGCGTTGGAGCGCAACCTTTATTTGACCTTGCAGCTCTTGGAATTGGGTAAGCCGGTGGTGCTGGCGCTGAACATGATGGATATTGTGGAAAAGCGAGGAATGGAGATTGATATGCACCGTCTGCCGGAAATGTTAGGTATTCCTGTGGTTCCGGTATCTGCTCGAAAGCGTCGAGGCTTGGATGTTTTGCTTCACACTGCAGCCCATCATAAAGGCATTACAAATCCCGACTGCCTTATCCATAATCATAAAGTTTCTTCCAAGCATCAGCATGATCATCACTCGGAATATGCAATGGTATATTCTGACACAATTGAAGATAAAATCGACCAAATAATACCTGAGCTGAAACGCCGATATCCGAACTTGAAAAACTATCGCTGGCATGCTCTTAAGCTGTTAGAGAGGGATAAAGAAATTACAGAGAAATATCCGGTCGACCTGCCTAATGCCTTGAATCGCAGCTATGAGTCAGACGTCATTAATCAGAAATACGATTTCATCGGTGAAATCATCGATGAAGTTTTGCTTCATAAACAACGACAGGATGTTTTTACAGAAACTGTGGACAAAGTATTGACAAACAAGATTTGGGGAATTCCCATCTTTCTTGTGATTATGGCGGTGACATTTTTCCTGACATTTACAGTGGGCGATTGGATCAAAGGTTATTTTGAATTAGGAATTGACTGGCTTTCCAATATAGCCGAATCAGGCTTGGCTTCACTTAATGTCAGTGATGTTCTCACCTCTTTGGTGGTAGACGGCATCATTGGCGGCGTCGGAACTATTGTTACCTTCTTGCCCAATATTTTGATTCTATTCCTATGCTTAGCATTATTGGAGGACAGCGGATATATGGCTCGTGTTGCTTATGTGATGGAAGGTGTCATGAGTAAGCTGGGGCTTTCAGGCAAAGCGTTTATTCCTATGCTTTTGGGATTCGGTTGTACTGTTCCGGCAATTATGGCATCTCGAGCCTTAGAAAACAAACGAGACCGCTTCAAAGTTATGCTGGTTACGCCGTTTATGAGCTGCAACGCAAGGCTGACTATTTACATTCTCTTTTCTGAAATGTTCTTTGGCGAAAATGCCATGTTGGTCGCATATTCTATGTATCTAATCGGTATTGTCGTAGCTATCATCGTTTCTGCTATCATTCACTTACTGGATCGAAAAAAGAGCGTTAACTATCTTATGATCGAACTGCCTGAGTATAAGCTGCCGGATTCCCGCACGGTAGCCATTTATGTATGGGAAAAGATAAAGGATTATCTGGGAAAAGCCGGTACTACCATTTTTCTCGCTACACTTGTGATCTGGGTTGTGCTCAACTTTGGTCCTCAGGGCTATTCTTCGGATATGGGATCCAGCTTCGGTGCATTAATTGGCAGGTGGCTTACTCCGTTTTTCGCACCGATAGGTCTTGGATTTTGGCAGATTGCAGTGGCATTAATAGCCGGTATCTCTGCTAAAGAAGTTGTTGTGTCCAGCTGTGCCGTGCTGTTTGGAATTGTGAATGCCAGTTCCCCCGAAGGCATGACCGCCTTTACTGCGGCTTTGCAGGGTATTGGGTTTGGAGAACTCAATGCGTTTTGTTTAATGGTATTCTGCCTACTCTACATCCCATGTGCCGCAGCTTTAGGTACTATCCGTAAGGAGTCCGGCAGTTGGGCTTGGATGTGGTTCACTGCTTTCTTCCAGCTGGCAGTCGCTTGGGTGGTAACTTTTGTGGTGTATCATATCGGAATGTTGGTTTTGTAAAACTCTAAAACAGCATTCATGATAATTACTTTTGTATCACTTACTTGAAAAAAGAAAAAATTCAGATGTATAAAAAATACTGGCAGACAAGACGCTGCCAGTATTTTTTATACATTGGTTACCAATTTATTCTAGTGTATTACAGGATGTTATTTTTATTATAAAATAGTGATCTTAACAGCCTAAACGAAACTTAAAATCTGTATATTCAAAAGATCTCAAGCTTTGCAACCGCCCATCAGAGCGCAAAACATATATGCTTGGTAATGGCATTCCGTTGAAGGTATTATTCTTGCAAGTGGTATATATGGCCATATCTCCAAACAACAGAAGATCACCTTCATTAAGGGGCGAATCAAAGTTGTATTTTCCGATAATATCGCCGGCCAAACAGGTAGGACCGCCCAAAGTGAAAGTATGCCCCGTTTTCGTTGGTTTGCCCGCACCATACAACGGCGGACGATAGGGCATTTCCAGCACATCCGGCATGTGGCAGGCGGCACTGACATCCAAAATGGCGATTTGAGTCTGACCATTTTTCAGCACGTCCAATACTCGGGAGGCAAGGTATCCTGCATTTAGGGCGCATGCTTCACCAGGCTCCAAATATACCTGTAAATTCCAATTCTCCTGCGCCGTGCGAATACATTTTTCCAGCCGCGATATGTCATAGCCGGGTCGGGTAATATGATGTCCGCCGCCAAAATTAAGCCACTTCATATTGGGAAGTACATCGCCAAAGCGATCTTCAACAGCCTCTAGTGTCATTTCCAACGCATCGGCATCCTGCTCACACAGCGTATGAAAATGGAGCCCGTCCAAAAGACGTATAAGTTGTGGTGTCATATTCTCTTCCCACTGAGCACGGGTGGTACCCAACCGACTACCGGGGGCGCAGGGGTCGTATATGTCGTGCCCCTCTTGGGTAGAACACTCCGGGTTTATCCTAAGGCCAACGCTTTTACCTGTATTTTGTGCAACAGGTCCGAATTTTGCAAGTTGGGCGGGAGTGTTGAATACAATGTGGTCTGCATAGTTCAGCAACTCTTCAAATTGATCATCCCGATATGCTCCGCAGAATACATGCACTTCTTTTCCGGGCATCTCCTCAGCTCCCAAACGAGCTTCAAACAGACCGCTAGCTTCAGTACCTGCCAAATAAGGAGCCAAAATTGGATATAAGTTGTAGTTGGAAAAAGCTTTCTGTGCCAACAGGATTTTACATCCCGTGCGGTTAGCTACTCCTGCTAGGATTTCACCATTATGGCGCAAAGCGGCTTCGTCTAAGATGTAACATGGAGTTGGTAGCGATCCAAACAATGCCTCCGGTCTTTGCCCGTTCAATCCTGCAAAACACGGACGGCTCTCTTTTACCTCTATCATCATCATTCAACAAGTTCCGGCGATCGGTTTTCACTTCTGGGAAGTCCATACATATCGAGTGCGTCCAAGAACGGATCCGGATCAAACTCCTCCACAGTATATACGCCAGGCTTATTCCAGCGTCCGGTCAGGAGCATCAGAGCGCCGCACATAGCGGGCACACCTGTGGTGTAACTGATCGCCTGGCTTCCAACCTCTCGGTAGCATTCCTGATGGTCGCATACATTATAGATGTAATACGTTTTTTCCTTACCGTCTTTTTTCCCCGTGAAAATACAGCCGATGTTGGTCTTTCCTTTTGTACGAGAACCAAGGCTAGCCGGATCAGGCAGAAGCGCCTTCAGAAACTTTATTGGTACAATCTGATGACCTTCAAATTCAACCGGGGTGGTGGACAGCATGCCCACATCCTCCAAACAGCGCATATGGTCAAGGTAGCTCTGCCCGAATGTCATGAAGAAACGTATGCGTTTTACATGAGGAATATTCAGAGCCAAACTCTCGATTTCCTCATGATGAAGCAGATACATATCTTTGTGCCCAACCTGGTCAAAGTCATATTCACGCTTGATACTCATGGCAGGAATCTCGACCCAATTACCATTCTCCCAATAGCTGCCGGGGGCGGAAACCTCTCGAAGGTTGACCTCGGGATTAAAGTTGGTGGCAAAAGCATATCCATGATCTCCGCCGTTGCAATCCAGTATGTCAATGGTATCAATGGTGTCAAATTCATGCTTTTGCGCATAGGCACAGTACGCCTGAGTCACGCCGGGGTCAAAACCACAGCCTAAAAGGGCTGTAAGACCGGCATCTTCAAATTTTTTGCGATAGGCCCATTGCCAGCTGTAATCAAAATAAGCTGAAAAACCGGCTTCCTTGCAGCGCTTTTCATAAATAGCTCGCCATTTCGGGTCATCCGTATCCTCAGGTTCGTAATTGGCTGTATCCATGTAGTTTACGCCGCAGGTCAAACATGCGTCCATAATTGTTAAATCCTGGTAGGGGAGAGCAATGTTCATCACCAAGTCGGGCTTATAATCGTTAATCAGATCAATTACTTGTTGTACATCATCTGCATTTACCTGGGCGGTTGATATTTTGGTTTTAGTCTTAGGCGCCAATTCAGCTGCCAGCTTATCACATTTGGATTTAGTACGGCTGGCAATACAAAGCTCGGTAAAAACCTCGCTTACTTGGCAGCATTTATGAATGGCGACGGAGGCAACGCCTCCACAGCCTATTACAAGTACCTTACTCATTTTTACACGCTCCTTTATGAATGATTTTGTTTATATAATGCCAGAATTAACTCTCGTAACACTTTACAAGCAGTTGCGGTGGAGACACCGCTGCTGTCCAATGACGGAGCCAGTTCATTGATATCGGCTCCGATTATATTAGCGGTACAAACCATACGGATCGCCTTAAGCAGCTGAATAAAACTAACCCCGCCTGCCTCCGGAGTACCGGTACCGGGAAATGCAGAGGGATCCAGGCAGTCCAGATCAATAGTAAAGTAAACGGGCGTTTTCTGCTTGCGAAGGGTACAGACAGTTTGTTCTAAGCCCTCAAAACTGAATGGATGAAGTTCCGTGTGGTTTTTGGCAAACTGAAATTCCTCCCGATCTCCGCTGCGGATACAGAACTGATGAATACGTCCGTCGCCCAGCAGTTCATGACACCGCCGTAGCACGCAGGCATGGCTGAGTTTTGCGCCAAGATAATCGTCTCGCAGATCCGCATGGGCATCAAAATGAATAATATGCAATCCGGGATATTTTTTTACAGCGGCTCGTACTGCGCCCAAAGTTACCAGGTGTTCTCCGCCCAATAGCAGGGGGAATTTGCGGTCATGCAAAATTTCGTCTGCTCGGCTTTCAATATCGTCTAAAGCAGCCTGTGCACTTCCAAAGCATAGTTCCATGTCTCCGCTGTCAAAAACGGCACATTCAAGTAAATCGGCGTCTTGATATGGGCTGTAAGTTTCCAATCCGAAACTTTCGTGACGAATGGCGGAAGGACCGAATCGTGCTCCGGGTCGAAAACTGGTGGTTGAATCAAAAGGTGCTCCGTATAGTACGATACGAGCGTCACAGTATTCGGCATCGCAGCCAATAAAGGTTTCTATGTTGGGTTTGAGCATGATTTATTTTTCCACCTCTTCAAGCATTTCTTCAAGAAACGCAGGCAGCCAGAATGCTCCTACGTGAAGTCTGGTTGTGTAGTAACGTGTATGCAGATTCAGGGCGTTCCACGCTTCAGCGTTTACGTCATCAATGGGATGGTATTTTTTACTGGCAAATCCAAACGTCCAGTAGCCGGCGGCATAGGTAGGAATATGAGCCTGATAAACTCGACTGATGGGAAAGGTGCTGACAATGCGTTTATGACTGCGCTGCATAGCATTGGCATCCTCAGCGTAAAAGGGACTTCCTTGCTGATTAACCATGATTCCGTCTTTCCGCAGTGCATTATAGCAGTTTCCATAAAACTCTCGGGTAAACAATCCCTCTGATGGACCGAAGGGGTCGGTAGAGTCAACTATAATCAGATCATATGAAGCCTCGCAACGGCGGATAAATTTAAGAGCGTTTTCAAAATAAATATGCACTCTGCGGTCATCCATTCTACAGGCATTGCTTGGCAAATAAGTGCGACAAGCTTCCACTACTTGGGGATCCATTTCCACAAGATCAATGCGCTTTATCCGGTCATATCGTGTCAACTCCCGCACTACGCCTCCGTCCCCGGCTCCAATCACAAGAACGTCCGTGATTCCGGGATGTACCGCCATTGGCACATGAGTAATCATTTCGTCGTATATAAATTCATCTCTCTCCGTCAGCATCACATTGCCGTCCAGCGTCAGAACGCGACCAAATTCCGGTGTTTCAAAAATATCAATCCGCTGGTAGTCGCTTTGCTTTGAATACAGGTGTTTGTTTATTCGGATGCTGTGTTTGACATCCGGGGTGTGAAATTCACTAAACCACATTTCCATTTTATCACCGCCTGTTATGCTAATACGTTTAACTGCTTTAGTTCAGGGTCTTCAGGTCCGGTCATACTGCAGCCTTTTTTCTTCGCGTACTGAATATGTTCCAATATTTCCGCCGTAATGCGTTCCCCCGGAGCCAAAATAGGAATCCCGGGAGGATAGCACATGACGAACTCACTGCACACACGTCCTTCGCTTTCCTCCAAAGGCAGGCTGATTTTATCAGCGTAAAATGCCTCTTGTGGACTGGTAACCACTTCGGGATCAATGTATTCCTGACTTAGCAGTCCGGTTCCGTCTTTTTGATAGCGGCGACGGATTTCAGCTAGCGCACTGACCAATCGCTCCAGTTCCTGAGGACGATCTCCCATTGAAAGATACGTCAGGATATTTCCGATATCTCCAAACTCGATCTGAATGTCATATTCATCTCTCAAAATATCGTACACCTCGATACCGGCAAGTCCAATATCCAAAGTGTGCACGCTCAATTTTGTAGTGTCAAAATCAAAAACTGAATTTCCGTTCATCAGTTCCCTACCAAAGGCATAGTAACCGCCTACGGCGTTGATTTCATGACGAGCATACTCGGCCATATCAGCCACCTGATGAAACACTTTACGCCCTCGCAGCGCCAGGTTCCGTCGGCTGATGTCCAAGCTTGACATCAGCAGGTAGCTGCCTGATGTAGTCTGGGTCAGATTGATGATCTGCCGTACATAGCCTGCATGAACATTGGGTCCAACCAATAAAAGGCTGGATTGGGTTAAGCTCCCGCCGCTTTTGTGCATGGACACGGCAGCCATATCAGCCCCTGCAGCCATAGCAGACACAGGCAGACCATTGCCAAAGTAAAAATGAGTTCCATGAGCCTCATCTACCAAACAGCGCATACCGGCTTCGTGAGCCATTTTTACAATCGCCCTCAGATCACTGCAAATACCGTAATACGTGGGATTATTCACCAATACCGCCACTGCGTTGGGGTGTTCGGAGATAGCCTTAGCTACCTGCTCACGCTGCATTCCCAGGGAGATACCAAGTCGATGATTCACTTCAGGATTAACATACACCGGGATTGCGCCGCATAGAACCAAAGCATTAATTACACTCTTATGAACATTTCGCGGCAAGATAATCTCATCTCCGCGTTTGCAGGTGCTCAGCACCATGCTTTGCACGGAACTTGTGGTGCCGCCCACCATTAAAAAGGCATGAGCTGCTCCGAAAGCATCGGCTGCCAATTCTTCGGCCTCACGAATTACGGAAACCGGATGGCAGAGGTTATCCAGTGGCTTCATACTGTTAACATCTACGCCAACACACTGTTGACCTAAAAAAGCGGTCAACTCAGGGTTGCCGCGACCACGCTTATGTCCTGGTACGTCAAATGGAACGACACGCATTTGACGAAAGGTTTCCAAAGCTTCATATATAGGAGCGCGGTTCTGATCCAGACGAGAACGACTCATCTTCAATTTATTTCCCCTTTCAAAGGTTACTTTCAAAACAAAAACGCAAGCTGCGCAGTATGCACAAACTTGCGTTTTATCCTGAAAAATTTTATTATATAATATTTTCTGATTTAACAGCTGTCACGTAAAATCTAACTAAAAAACAGCCTTGCAAAATACAGAAAATAAAAACAGTTTACACAGTTCAGGTATAAAGGAATGATCAGAGTCTAATAGCAATTATACTTTGCTATTCTTATTGACCATTTCACAAGTCTGCGCTCAGGCGCATTTCGGTTATGAAGTAACCAACTTATAAAATTTGAGCTTTTAACTCAATCAATAAGGCTGCACAAAGGCCGCCAATCGGCAGTGGACCCGGCTGTCCGTATGACCTTATCTCCCCGACGGAGTGGTCCAGAACAACTGCTTTGAAAAGACTCTTATCCTTCCAAAATCATTTAAATTTTATCACAACAAAGTAATTTTGTCAATTTTAATAAAATGAAGATTAGGTAAAATTTAAAAGCTTCATTTTGAATTTTATATTTCGGCAACTGTTCCTATTACCGCCAATATGGGATTAAGCAATTTTACTGTTTTTTCTTAGTTTGTTTTCGATATAGAAGCATATTCATTACAACTTAAAAAGTCCTCCATCGTATGCACGAATGGTATAGGTTGAGCGCATGAATGGCTATTCAAAAATTCGTAAAACTTGATATAATAAATATGTATAATATATTCTGGCAATATGATAATTATATGTGACTATACATTATAATGCTTTTTGCATTTCTCTCAAATACAAAATATTTTACAACTATGATGATTTGGCTTCTGCGTTTGTGTGCCTGTTTGATACTTTTTCACTTTTTTAAAGGAGGCGATTACTTGCGTATTGCCATTTGTGACGATGATAGAGCTGAACAGCAACAATTAATTCGCGCCCTGCACGGCTGGGATCCAACGAGAAATCCGGAGTGTTTTACAGACGGTGCATAGAGCGCACTGAGCGAGCAGCGGCTTGATGTAAGCACCTGCCCGGCTGATTCTGGTGGTTTTCTTCTTCCCGGCACTCTCGTTGTTCTGCGGCGTAAGCCCAGCCCAGGAGCAGAGATGCTTAGAGGTGGGAAACACGGACATATCCACTCCGATTTCAGAAATGATACCGATGCGGCAGATAATTCCATGAAACAATAGAACAAAGAGAAATCATAAGCGCGTTAATGGAATAATATACTGACCTACAGAACAGAAGGTTTTCTATTCTAACAAAACGTACTCACTTTGTGAGGTTGGTCGTAGGAATAGAATAATTAATCAACTTTGATATTATCATCTTCAAGTGGAGAAAAAAGTTAAGACCACACAATTGGCTAAAACCTCTTGTGTGGTCTTCTTGTATGACGATTCTGTTTATTGCATTGCATTACGGAAGAACTCTACCATTTTATCAAACGGAATCACGTCTATCTTATCGTATAGATCGGTATGTACTGCGCCCGGAATAATCATCAGTTCTTTATTGTCAGCATAAGGATTGTTATTAACCATATTAGCAAAAGCATCCTTGCTAAAATAGCAGGAATGAGCTTTTTCTCCGTGTATTACCAGAACAGCGCTGCGAATCTCGTTGCTGTATTGAAGAATAGGCTGATTCATAAAGGACATACATCCGATGACATTCCAGCCGCCATTTGAATTTAGAGAACGTTCGTGATATCCGCGTTCAGTTTTGTAGTAGTCGTGGTAGTCCTTAACAAAGAAGGGGGCATCCTCAGGTACCGGGTCAACAACACCGCCACCGAGGGCGTAGCTTCCATTTTTATAATCTTCAATTCTCTGTGCATTTAAGGCGGCTTTCTTGTCATAGCGAGCTTTCTCGCTGTCTTCTGCGTCAAAATACCCATTTGCATTAACACGGGTCATATCGTACATAGTTGATGCCACTGTTGCTTTAATCCTAGTGTCAATAGCAGCCACATTCAGTGCCATGCCACCCCAGCCGCAGATTCCGATGATACCGATTTTCTTGGGATCAACATTATCCTGTACAGATAGAAAGTCAACTGCCGCTTGAAAATCCTCAGTATTGATATCCGGGGAAGCCATATAGCGAGGAGTACCGCCGCTTTCTCCGGTGAAGGACGGATCAAAAGCAATAGTCAAAAATCCACGTTCTGCCATAGTTTGTGCGTATAGACCGGCGGCCTGCTCTTTTACAGCGCCAAAAGGACCACAGACTGCGATAGCCGACAATTTACCAACCACATTTTTGGGTTCATAAAGATCAGCAGCAAGAGTAATACCATAGCGATTGTGAAAGGTTACCTTTCGATGGTTTACCTTATCGCTTTGTGGAAAAGTCTTATCCCATTCTTCTGTTAAAATTAATTTTTCTTCCATTTTTGATTCCTCCGTTCACTTTTAGTCTTCTTTCTGCATGAAATAAACCATATGATCTAAACAGTCGATTTTGTATTGATCCTGATGCAGCTTCTCTAAGAGTGAAGTTCTGTGCCGGGATAACAGCCGATACTGTTCTTTGCGTTTCCTTTTTTGCTCCAGTTCAAGGAACTGTGCAATCAGGGCAGCATCACATCCGGCATCGGTTAGATTCCTTCGTATTCTAAAAATACGGTCACTTGTGATTGTACCCATCCGGCATTACCTCCTTGTTATCTTTATTGTATTCCTTTGTTTGTAAAATAGCAAATACTTTATTTTTATTACATGTTATGCTTTAGAGGCATAAGTTGATAGCAATAATTTTATTTATACATATAAAAAGCATACTGAAATTTGGCATTAATATAATTTCTGATATACAGCTACACTGACATTGTGGTGTCCTAAACTTTGGAATATAACCGAGTCGTCGATATCACCCGCCTCTGTAGGTGGCGTGGGACATTCAGTCTTTCAGTGAGGTTTAATTTCTCACCGAAACACTGATGAGCAAAGCTCCCCGGCGACGGTTGCTATCTTCGCCGACGTGATCAAACGGGCTTGTCACTCAGGCGAAGATTTAAATACAATCCGGTTGTGTAGGCTATTGCTCAGCTTACACAACCGGACATAATTCTGTATTAAGTCGTTTTTAGAAAGATAAATAGAATTCAAAACTCAGTTTTACATATTAACTTTAAGTTGAATAATGATAACATCTTATATTATACTCAAGCTAACACTTATTTCTTTTTAAGTTCGGCAATCGCACCGTAGTGTAGGATATTAAATTCAGAAGGTGCAATTTCAGAAAGCAATTTTATATGTTCTTGCGCCCATGCATTAATTTTTACGTTTGAAAGTGAAGCACCGATTCCCCTGCAAGCTTTTATACGACCATGCCAACTTTCACGAGTGAAGTGTACGCTCTATAGTGGCTCAGTTGTCAAGACAAAAATCTAAGATTTTTATAATGAACTGATAT
>CAMMVF010000009.1 GCA_946500295.1 uncultured Clostridia bacterium
CTTTTAAAAGAGACGTAATCCTTTTATGTCCTACATACTCCTGCACTGCGCTCGTTTTAATTTGTGCCAATTAAGGGTATCTATCCTTTTGGAGCTTTACCTGTTTTAAGCTTATCTCCTTTTAAAAGAGACGTAATCCTTTTATGTCCTACATACTCCTGCACTGCGCTCGTGTGCATCTGTGCCATTCTAAACCAGCTGTCCTTCCATTACTTTTTCACCACGCCCTGGCGTGATTTCACAGCGGCGAAGCCGCTATATCACTGCGCCCTGCGCCTGCTCACGCAAACTCGTCTATGGCTTCCAGCTCCTCAAGGTTGTAGGTGCGCCAGCGCATTTCGGGGGAGCGACCATTGCCGTATGCCCAATCCATTCTTCCGCCCTTACCGTATGTACCGCTCGATTTTTTACGACTATAATCTTTACACTCAGCAGGCTTTGGACTGTAACTGTCCGAGCCTGCTGAGTTTTTTCTGCTTCGTCTGTTTTCGCCCCCTTCTCCCGACAGCCTGTACTGCGAACCTCTCTGTGCGCCTTTCTCGGCGCTGTCCGAGCCTTTATCCTCCGGATAAAACATAACGTATATACTCACCACTCCCCTCCCTTTATTCGGCTTCCTGAATATCAGCCCGGCTTTTTCCAGCCTTTTAAGCGACACCGAAACAGTGCTTCGGCTGATTTCAAGCTTTTCCGCCAGCCTACTCTGCGAGCAGTAGGTGTAAGCCCTGCCCTGCTTGTCAACCACTCCGTTTTTAAGCGAGAGCATAGCCGTGTTGTACAGCTCGCAGTAAATAAGCTTATCTGCGCAGTTTAACCCCATACCGTGGATAAACTTCGGAAGCTTATAGTACGACGGGAAGCGATTAGCGGAATTTTCCCCTACCGTCTCAACACTCCCAGCTGCATTTTTATCCTCCGAAAGCCCTAAGCCCTCCAAGTCAAATCCGCCTTCATTCATACTCTCGCCCAGCTCTTCGTCCATACGGCCGTAATTATCCCAAGACCTTTCTTTTACCCCGTACACAGTACCACCCCTTAACAAGTCCTTTCACTATACCCCCTGAATCTTTAAAAACTTGAACGTTTGCGTTCAAGTTCAGACGCATTTTAAAAAATTTTTTTGTGTGTGCGTTTTTGCGCCTGCGGCGCCGCTTACTAAATAATTTTATTACACACACTTTATTTAATTATTTTATTATTTATTTTACTTGTGTCGGAATTTCAGACACCTCCTGTCGGAATTTCAGACAGGGGCGTCCGAATTTTAGACAGGGGTGCAGGAATTTAAGACAGTAGTGTCGGAATTTCGGACAGGTGTGTCTGAATTTAAGACAAGCGGCTGTATAAAATCAGTCACATAAAGCCGCCTTGCGACCAATATAAAAATCAATCGGAATCCCTGCTGAAGCAAATTAATTTGTCCGCACCCCGGTTTAGCTTGTGATAGACGGCGGATATGTGTTATAATAATAGAGGGATACTATACCCCGCATATAGGATTCGGCACAAAAGGAGACAAAGATATGGCAACTCATAAAATAGACAGAACCACAGAGGATATCCACCGTGAGCTTACGGCAATATTCAGGGAGCTGAAGGACCCGAGGGTCACAGGCTCCATGCTCAGCATTGTCAGAGTTGAGCTAACCAATGATTTATCCTACTGCACTGTATATATAAGCTCGATGAACGGAATCAACGCCGCCAAGGAGGCTTTAAAAGGGCTTCGCTCCGCCTCGGGGTTTATTCGCCGCGAGCTGGGTCACAGGCTCAGGCTTCGCCATGTGCCCGAGTGCATTTTTAAGGCTACTGATTCCATTGAGTACGGTGCGTCGATTTCAGCTACCCTGCACTCGCTGAATCTCGACTCATCGGACAATACAGAGCAAGCAGCCGCAGACGAGGAGAAGGACAATGGAGATAACGCCTGATATAGCGGCAAGACTGCTTGCCGAACACGACGACATTTTACTTTTAACCCACTCGTCTCCCGACGGAGATACTCTCGGCAGCGCCTATGCGTTGTGCAGGGTATTGCAGCAGCTCGGCAAGAGGGCGGCTGTGTTGAGTGAGGAGCTGCCGCAAAAATTTGAATATTTGCAGGAATATATTTTACCGTGCGAATTTACTCCCGAGTATATCGTCGCCGTTGACATAGCCGAGGAGGGCTTGCTCCCAGAGGAGGCTCAGCAATACAAGGGCAAAATCAATTTGTGCATCGACCACCACATTTCAAATTCACACTATGCGGACAAATACTGTGTTGAGCCGACCGCCGCAGCCTGCGCCGAGGTTGTCTTTAAGGCGCTGAAGGCTATGGGAGCGATAGATTCACTCACTGCCACAGCGCTTTTCACGGGACTCACCACAGACACCGGCTGCTTCCGCTACAGCAACGTAACCCCTCAAACCCACCAAACAGCCTCAGAGCTTTTAAAATTGGGAGCGCAGGGGCATAAAATAAACAAGCTGATGTTTGAGACAAATACCAAACAGAGAATCAAGCTTGAGCAGCTTGCTCTGTCCACACTGGAGTATTTTTGTGAGGATAAAATCGCCTTTATGTGCATCACCAGGGAAATGCTCGAGCTCAGCGGCGCACAAAGCGGAGACACAGAGGGGCTTCCCTCTATCCCGAGGACTATATCGGGTGTCGAGGTCGGCATAACCATCCGTGAAAAGGCGGACGGGGTATTAAAGGCCTCCGTTCGCAGCAACGAAAACGTGTGCAGCGCAAGCGAGCTTTGCTCCCGTTTCGGAGGCGGCGGTCACGCCGCAGCCGCAGGCTGTTCCTTTAAGGGGATTCCCCTTGACGCGGCAAAAGTGGTGATGATAGAGGCCGCAAAGGAGATACTCGAAAACGGAGGGACAAGGGCTTGAATGGAGTTATAGTGATAGACAAGCCGCAGGACTACACCTCCTTTGACGTAGTGGCGGTGGTCAGAGGGATATTCGAGACAAAAAAGGTCGGTCACACCGGCACTTTAGACCCGATGGCGACAGGGGTGCTGCCGATTTTACTCGGCAGCGCCACAAAGGCGCTCAGCCTGCTGCCCGACACCGACAAGGAGTACCGTGCAAGCTTTCTCTTCGGCAAGCGAACCGACACCCTCGACATCGCGGGAAAGGCGCTTGAGGAAAGAAAATCCTCGGTCACTGCTGAGCAGCTGCTCGATGTACTGCCGCAGTTTCGGGGAAGCATTATGCAGCTCCCCCCGATGTACTCGGCGGTAAGCGTAGGCGGCAAGCGGCTTTATGAGCTTGCCCGAGAGGGCAAGGAGGTCGAGCGCAAGCCGAGGGAGGTAAACATCTCCGCCCTTGAGCTTTTAAGCTTTGATACCGATCGCCAGTGCGGTGAGCTTTTGGTGCGCTGCTCCAAGGGTACATATATCCGCACCTTGATAGACGACATTGCTACGCAGCTCGGGACCATAGGGGTGATGAGCGCCTTGCGCCGCGCCAGCGCCTGCGGATTTAAGCTCGATCAGGCTGTACCGCTTGCAGAGCTTCGCAGCTTAAAGGCGGAAAAGGGACTTGAGGGCGCAGCCGCCCTGGTTCACCCGGTTGAAACGCTGTTTTCCGACTACTGCGCCGTGTTCGTGTCCGAGGCTCAAGCCAAGCGATTTTCAAACGGCGGCAGCCTTGATTTAATGAGGACGCAGCTGAAAAACAAAGCCGTAGCCGACGGCGAGGTGTTTCGTGTGTGCGAGCGAGGAGGCGGATTTTTGGGTCTGGCGAGGGCAGACAGCGGAGAGCTGAAATTTTTGAAAAAATTTTAAGCTCTATGTTCTGCTGCACGCTTTCTTTTTATTCTGTGCCAATCTAAAGTTCGTGTCCTTTTGGGTTAATTAATGATATAAAGCTTCGATTTATGATATACACCTCGTGGCGCACAATATAGCTTCGCAATGATATACGCTATGCATATGAAAGGAAAGCCTTCGGCTTTGGATTTAAAGTAGATTGTGCGAAATTTAAGGTTGTGTCTTTGGCAGATTAACTTAAAACGAGCAAAAGTTAAAAGAATTACTTTTTATAAAAAGGAGTCAGACTGCCAACGTGAAAAAGCGACAAAAGGACAGGAAGTATAGAATGGCACAGTTGTAAACCAGAGCAGTGCAGGCGCACGTAGGACAAAAAGGTGCCCTCGGCACCCTTAATAAAAATTTGGTTTATTATTTTTAATTTGTTCACCTATTAACTTTGCTGGAATTATATACTTAATTTATAAGAATCGGTGTAGTGTTTTATATCGGTTCAAGACTGCCGCAACGGGCGGTGAAAGCACATCAGAAAAGGCATCGAAAACAAACATGATTAAACATAATTATTGAGGGAGGTACAGTTATGAGTACGGGAAAGATTATGATAGTTGACGACGACCTCAACATCTGCGAGCTGTTGAGACTGTATATTGAAAAGGAAGGCTTCAGCGTTGTCACTGCCAACGACGGCGAGAGCGCAGTAAAGATGTTTGAGCGGGAATCCCCGGATTTGGTACTGCTCGATATCATGCTGCCTAAGCTCGACGGCTGGCAGGTTTGCCGTGAAATCCGCAAAACCTCGCAGTGCCCCATCATCATGCTCACTGCCAAGGGCGAGGTATTTGACAAGGTGCTCGGGCTTGAGCTGGGAGCTGACGACTACATGGTAAAGCCGTTTGAGGCCAAGGAGGTTATCGCCCGCATCAGAGCCGTGCTGCGCCGCACAGGCAAAAACGAAGAACCCGCCGTCAAGCAGGTACAGTGGGACAAGCTGTCTATCAACCTGACCAACTACGAGCTGAAGGTTGACGGAGTTCAGGTTGACACCCCGCCTAAGGAGCTGGAGCTTTTGTACCACCTTGCGAGCAACCCCAACAGGGTATTCACCCGCGACCAGCTTCTCGATGAGGTTTGGGGCTTTGACTACTACGGAGACTCAAGGACGGTTGACGTTCATGTAAAGAGGCTCAGAGAGAAAATCGACGGAGTATCGGACAAGTGGGAGCTCAAAACCGTCTGGGGAGTCGGGTATAAGTTCGAGGTTAGAGAGTAAGCTTGTCAATTTACATTAAGGACGCAGGAACATGAAGTCAAAGAAAAAAACCATCTTCAGCCGATATCTTGCGGTAAGCCTCACCGCAGTGCTTGTCGGCTTTACTCTGCTCGGCGTAATGCTGGTGTTTTTCGTGATGCAGTTTTCCCACAGCGAAAAGCAGAGCCTTCTCGTCGAAAACGCCCACTCGGTCGCAGACACAATTTCAAGCTTCAGCGTTTTAGACGGCAACAAAATAGCGATTTACGACTATGTGCGCTGGCAGTCGATTATTTCCACAGTATCAACCAGCCTTGACGCAGATATTCTTATAACCGACACAAGCGGCAATATAATCATCGCCTCAAATTCCGGCGGCGAAAACTACGCAGGAGCAAAAATAGACGACGAAATCATGACCGTTGCGCTAAACCGGGATTACTTTGAAAACGGCAAGCTCGGCGGAATTTACGACGAAACCTACTTCACCGCCGGAACTCCGATAATCGTTTCAAAGGACAACGGTCAGGTCGCCATCGGCGCCGTGTTTATATCCACCCCCTCGGCGTCCATGTACTACTTTGCAGAGGAAATCGTGCGAATCTTCATCATGGCAGCCATAACCACCTTTGCGGTTATGTTCTGTGTTGTCGGCTTTTTCACCTACAGCATGGTCAAGCCTCTGCGGCAGATGTCCGAGGCGGCAAAAAAATTCGGCGCGGGCGATTTCTCCAGCCGAGTTCCCGTCACCTCAAGCGACGAAATCGGTCAGCTCGCCTGTGAATTTAACAACATGGCGGATTCTCTCGCCCTTTCCGAGGGAACGAGGCGCAGCTTCGTAGCAAACGTGTCTCATGAGCTGAAAACGCCGATGACAACCATAGGCGGGTTTGTAGATGGAATTTTGGACGGCACAATCCCGCCTGAGCGTCAGAGCTACTATCTGAATATAGTCTCGGGCGAGGTCAAGAGGCTGTCAAGGCTTGTACAGTCGATGCTTGCGCTGTCGAGAATAGACAGCGGCACCATGAAGCTCAACAAGCAGAAGTTCAACTTCACCGAGGTCATAATCGAGACCCTGCTCACCTTCGAGCAGAAAATCGACGCAAAACACATAAACATTCTCGGACTAGAGGACATAAATGAAATAAATGTTGACGGCGACAAGGATTTACTCCACCAGGTCGTTTACAACCTCATGGAAAACGCCGTCAAATTCACAAATGACGGCGGCTACATCAAGATTTCCGCAAAAGCCCTGCCCGAGCGCACCGAGATAAGCATTGAAAACAGCGGAGAGGGCATAAACAGCGAGGAAATCACGCATATATTCGAGCGGTTTTACAAAACCGATAAATCCAGAAGCATAGATAAAAACGGCATGGGACTGGGACTTTACATAGTCAAGACCATTTTGCGGCTGCACGGAGGAGACATAACCGCCAGCAGCGAGCTGGGAAAGAACTGCCGCTTTACCTTCTGGCTGCCTGCCGAAAAGGCAAAGAAGGCGGACAAACCCGACCACAGCCAAAAGCTGCTGAAGGATAACAATGCACAAGAACCAACGGAGGGTGAAACTCAATGACAGAGGATATGAACAACAAGCCGAGGCGGTACGACTTAGAGGATACGCAGGAGCTTGACGATATAAGCGCACAAGCCCCCGAGGCAGGCAGCGCTCAGCCCAGCAATACACCGAGCGCTCAGCCGAGCAGCGCACAGACCGACACCCCGAGCGCTCAGCCGAACAATACACAGACGATCGCTCAAAATCAAAGACCCAGTATAGACTACGGTGCGCCCGGCCAGCACATATACTACCCTCAGCCGCAGTATAACGGCGGTCAGCATACACAGTATAACAATTACGCTGCCCAAAATCCGCAGTACCACAGCAATCCTCACCCCCCTGCCCCTAATATGAACCAAGCTGCACCGCAGCCGCAGCCAGCCGAGTTTGCAAATAGAAATTTTTACGGTGCGACTAACTACTATCAGGGACAGCAGCCGCCCCGGCCCCCTCAGCCGCCCTATACCGCACCTTTGGGGCAGGCTGCGCCGTTTAATCCGTACTCAGCCAACGCCGCAGCTCCTGCGACAGCGGCTTATGGCAATATTCCAAACACCGCCAAAGAAAAGAAATTCCCCATGGGAATTGCAATCTTCCTCACCTCAGCCGCCCTTGTACTGGTTATATGTATTGTACTGACGGTAGTGGTTTCGCTTAACGCCCAAGCTGACCGCAGCAACAACGGCGACAGCGGCTTCAGCTTTGAGCTGCCCACCTCTCCTGACGACGGCTACGACGGCTATGGCTATTATGACAGCTTCGACCAAACCGAGGAGGATCAGGACGTGCTCGACGACAGCGATGTTTTAGACACTACCGATGAAAACGGCCCTCAGCTCGAGCTAAAATCCCAACCCAGGGATATATTTACAAACGAAGCCTACACAGCCAAAAACTCCTATGACAAAGCCAAAGAGTCGGTTGTCGGAATCATCGCCTATAACGACAGGGAATGTACCGAGATAGGCTCTCAGGGCACGGGAATCATCATAAGCGAGGACGGATACATAATCACGAACAGCCACGTTATCGACGACTCCAGAACCCGCTACAAGGTCAGGGTGACAATCGACAACGAGGAGTACGACGCTCAGGTGACGGGCTTTGACTCGAGAACCGACCTTGCAGTACTCAAGATAGATAAAACAGGTCTTAATCCCGCCGAATTTGCCAACTCCGACGAGCTTCAGGTCGGACAATCTGTAGTCGCAATCGGCAACCCCGGCGGAATGAGCTTTTCAAATTCAATCACCCAGGGCATAGTTTCAGCGCTCGACAGAGATGTTGACCACGGCAGCGCCACCTATATCCAGACCGACGCCGCCATAAACCCCGGCAACTCGGGCGGCCCGCTGCTTAACATGGACGGTCAGGTAGTGGGAATTACGACGGTCAAGATAGTGAACACGAGCTACGAGGGCATGGGCTTTGCTATCCCCTCACAGCAGGCGGCAAGCGTTATCGACAGCATAATTAAATACGGCTATGTCGAGGGCAGGGTCAGAATCGGGATTACCGGCACGGAGATAACCTCGGACTATGCCTCCTACTACGACCTTCCCATGGGCATATACGTAGCCTCGATTGACGAGGACGGACCGCTTGCCGATACGGAGCTTGAAGTCGGCGATATAATCACCAAGATAGACGACGTGGAGATTACAAACTTTTCCACCATGTATAAGGAGCTTGACAAGCACAAGCCCGGCGACACAGTCACGCTCACCTGCGAATATCCGCTTGACGAGGGCGGTACGGAGTACGAGGAATACACGATAGACGTAGTCTTACAGTCGGACGAGGCATCAAAGTAACAAGCACGACGTCATAGCCGTCTTAGTTAAATTGCACCTTGAGGTGCAGTGAAATTTACGCCGATGCGCAAGTGAAATATTTGATAAATCAAATGTGAAATTGCGCCGACAGCGCAGTTTTGGAAAACCTGCGGTTTTGTAATGAAAAATTTCATGCCGCCTTAGGGATAGTTTTTCATTTAAATTAATTAACAATGCGACAATGAAAATTGCCGCAAGCAAAAATTAAAGCTGTATCAACGCCGCCACAAGCGGTTTGATACAGCTTTTTTGTTTTTTGTTCTAAATAATAAATTTACGCTTCAGCAGTTGCGTCGTCCTGCGAGGGGGCGAGCTTCTCCACAAGCACTCTCTCTATCCTGCGGTTTTCTATCTTTACTGCGGTCAGGCGCACTCCGTCAAAATCGACGAAGGGTCTCTCGTCGCCGCTCGGCACGCTTCCGAGCTTGTCCAGTATCAGCCCTGCGACCGTTTCGCTCTCCTCGTCGGGGAGGTTTACATCGGCGAGCTCATTTAGCTCCTCAACCGATATTCCTCCGTCAACTGTGAACATATTGTCGGAAAGCTTCAAGACCTCTTTTTCCTCGTCGTCGTACTCGTCCTGAATATCGCCGACAATCGACTCCACCAAGTCCTCTATCGTGATTATCCCCTCTGTGCCTCCGTACTCGTCCACAACCACCGCAAGCTGGGTCTTGTTGGAGGTCATCTCGGTGAACACCTTGCTGCCCGTGGTAGATTTCGGCACAAACATAGGCTTTCTGGCTATATCATTGAGCGAAAGCCCCTGCGGCGGTGCGCTGCATACATACTTGAGCAGATCCTTGCCGTACAAAATCCCGGTGATATTGTCAACATCCTCATGGTAAACAGGGATTCTCGAGTAGCCCGTCTCGGTCAAAAGCTCCACCGCGCGCTCGACCCCGTCCTCATCGGACAAGGCAGTGAGGTCTCTGCGGTGGGTCATAAGCTCGCCGACCGGCGTATCGTCAAACCGAAATATATTAACTATCATATTGCGGGAGCTTGAGTCGATGATGCCGTTTTTGTACCCGGCTTCAACCGTCATGAGGATATCGTCCTCCGTGACCTTATCCTCATCGTCATTTTTAAAAAGTCGTGAAAAAAATCCGCTCTGCTTTTTACCGCCTACAGAGTCGTCAGGCATAAGTCAATTTCTCCTCTCGAGTTAATATCGGCTGTAATTAGCGGGCTTGTATGCCCCTCAGTCGTATACCGATACATATAAATTTAAATCTTCGCCTGCGTGACAAGCTCGTTTGATCACGCCTGCGACGATTGCAGCCGTCGCCGTGGAGCTTTGCTCCTCAGGATTTCGGCGGGGGATTAAACCTCACCGAAAGACTGAATGTCCCCCGCCGCCTACTCAGGCGGGGGACATCGGCGACTTGGTTATAGTAATTATATTTTACGATTATATCGCCCGTTTGTCAATCACAGGTATACGCTCAGAAAAAATTACACATAGATTTTACATAGTGCTGCAGTTGCTCTAAAAGATTATTTGCCAATACTCCCGTCAAGCTCGGGGCGGTACTCCATTATGTCCTGAACATTGCACTCAAGCTCACGGCAGATAGCCGCCAGAACATACAAATCAACCCTGCTTATGTCGCCGTTATAATACCCCTGAACAGTCTCAAATCGCAGCCCGCAGTTTACGCAGAGCTTATTTTTCGAGTACCCCTTTTTCTTCATAACATCAGCAAGCTTAAACACAATGCCGGAGTAATTTGATTCCGGTCTTTTTTTCATTTTAATCACCTCATAACTGAGGATAACATCGAACTTTGCTCTTGACACTCTACATTAGAATGTAGTATAATCTAGGCAAGGTAACTACATTTAAATGTAGTATTGGTTTTAGAATAATTAACTATGAGTGAGAAGGAGATTTAACATGATAACAAAACTGAATAAAGTCACCTCAGTTATTATGTCTGTATCAATTATTCTATCTATTTGTATTTTTTGTTCCTGCCAACAAACAGCAACTTCGTCGTTTAATAATACATCTGTAACTAATAATAACACCACAACTGAATCAGATATCAAACTTGAAACTACTCCTGTCGAAAACTTCGAGTATGAGATTATTGATGGTGAAATGAGTATCGAAGGTTATACCGGAAATGATACAGAAATAGTTATACCAGATGTTATCGACGGTATTAATGTAACACAAATTGGTTTGTTTGCTTTTCAGAATACAAATTTGACCTCAGTTATCATACCAGATACTGTAACAAAAATATCTCAGAGTGCTTTTGATAATTGCAAATCTCTTAGCAAAGTATATATACCCGACAGCGTTATAGAAATAGGTCATGCTGCTTTTATACATTGTTCTCAACTCAAAGAAATTACAATTGCCGACAGAGTTCACAGAATAGAATCATCGGCTTTTCTTGACTGTACTAGTTTAGAAAAAGTATGTGTTAGAGCCAGCGCTCCTGATACAAATGAATATGAATTAACTGAATTAGGCGAATCCGCATTTGGCGATTGTACTAACCTAAGAGAAATTACTATCCCAAGCGGTATTACTGAAATACATTCTTCTGCTTTAAACGGATGCGTTAACTTGGAAAGTATTACTCTACCAAATTCACTGCAGGAAATTGGAAAAGAAGCGTTTGATGATACTAAATGGTACAAAAATCAACCAGAAGGGCTGCTGTATCTTAATCATATTTCAGTAGGGGTAAAAGGGAATATATCGGAATCTAATATAATGGATGGTACAAGTTCTATATTAGGACTAGGCAATTTTGAAAGCTTATCGGATGTGTATATTCCGGAAAGCGTTGAATACATTCAGCCCGACTCTATAGGATTTATCTATCAAACGCCGGATATGGATCCCGTCACAGGTATGCCTTCCTGGGGAGATTATTCTGATAACATAACAATTCGAGGCAAAACCGGTTCTGTAGCTGAAACATACGCAAAAGAAAATAATCTTAACTTTGTTGCTGAATAATACAGGTATATATCAAAAACTCAACAATAGGAATACT
The DNA here is from genome assembly GCA_946500295.1 of uncultured Clostridia bacterium. Taxonomy (GTDB): domain Bacteria; phylum Bacillota; class Clostridia; order Oscillospirales; family Acutalibacteraceae; genus UBA7067. The sequence continues at coordinate 11,442 of CAMMVF010000009.1, forward strand.
CTAACAAACACTGTCCCGCACCGCAAATTATACGGTGCGGGACTATTTTTTGCAATTAGCTTTTGCTGTTCAGATTTACACTTCTATTTTCCGCCTTTGACAGATATAAAAAAAGCCATACACAAACACATCGGCGGTGCACCCTGGGGCACACCGCCGAATAATTTATCGCTTTATTGCATTTATAAACTTGTTAAAGCTTAACCTTACTCACGGTTTGCGAGGTTTGCAAGGTGCTCGTACTTCTCGGCTGCATTCTTCTCAGCCTCGGTGAAGAGCTTCTCGGCTCTCTCCGGGAAGGAGCGTGTCAGCGAGTTGTAACGAACCTCACCCATGATGAAGTCACGGTAGCTTGCTGTCGGAGCCTTGCTGTCGAGCATGAACGGATTCTTGCCCTCGTCGGCAAGTCTCGGGTCGTAGCGGAAGCAGTTCCAATAACCAGCCTTTACAGCCTTGTCCTCTTCCATCTGGGCAATGCTCATGCCGCCCTTGATGCCGTGGTTGATACACGGAGCGTAAGCGATGATGAGCGAGGGACCGTTGTAGCTCTCAGCCTCTGTGAACGCCTTGATACACTGGTTGTAGTCGGCGCCCATGGCCACCTGAGCAACGTATACATAGCCGTAGCTCATTGCGATAGCGGCGAGGTCCTTCTTCTTAACGCCCTTACCTGTTGCGGCAAACTGAGCAACAGAGCCTACCGGTGTAGCCTTGGAGGCCTGACCGCCGGTGTTGGAGTAAACCTCGGTGTCGAATACGAGAATGTTTACGTTCTTGCCGGAAGCGATAACGTGGTCGAGTCCGCCGAAGCCGATATCATAAGCCCAGCCGTCTCCGCCGAAGATCCACATTGACTTCTTGGCAAGGCAGTCCTTGTCTGCAAGGGTCTTCTTGGCAAGCTTGCCTGCCTCGCAGTCGCAGTCTGCTATTGTCTCGAGCTTTGCGATAAGCTCGTCTGCTGCTGCACGGTTGAGCTTGCTGTCCTCCCTGGTGTCGAGGTAAGCCTTGCAGGCTGCCTTGATATCGTCCTTGTCGGTGCTCTGCTCAATCTTCTCAACATACTCTGCGAGTCTGTCGCGGATAGCGTTCTGACCGAGAGCCATACCGAAGCCGAACTCGGCGTTGTCCTCGAACAGCGAGTTCTGCCAAGCCGGACCGTAGCCCTTCTTGTTTACTGTGTACGGAGTAGCCGGTGCGCTGCCGCCCCAGATTGACGAACAGCCCGTTGCATTGGCAATGAACATTCTGTCGCCGAACAACTGGGTTGCAAGCTTAGCGTAAGGTGTCTCTCCGCAGCCTGCGCAAGCGCCTGAGAACTCAAGCAACGGCTGCTTGAACTGGCTGCCCTTTACAGTGGTTTCCTTGAACTTCTCGGCAACCTCTGGCTTCTCGTCTATTGTCAAGCCGTAGTTGAATATCTCCTGACCCTCTCTCTGGCTGTCGATAGGCTTCATAACCAGAGCCTTTGCGCCCTTCTTGCCCGGGCAAACCTGAGCACATGAGCCGCAGCCTGTGCAGTCGAGGGTTGATACCGTCATTGTAAATTTAAGTCCGGGCACACCGATCATCGGAATGGACTTTGTGCCCTCGGGAGCGTTTGCAAGCTCCTCGTCAGTCATTGCTACAGGACGGATAACAGCGTGCGGACATACATAGGAGCAGCGGTTACACTGGATGCAGTTTTCGCTCTGCCACTCGGGCACATCTACTGCGATACCTCTCTTCTCATAAGCCGATGTACCCTGAGGCACTGTGCCGTCCACATGATCTACAAACGCAGATACAGGAAGCTGGTTGCCCTTGTATGCGTTTACAGGATTCAAAATCCTGTTTACATAGTCAACAGCCTCGGGTCTGCCCTCGGTAACGACTACCTTCTCGCTGTCGTCGGTGCAGTTTGCCCACTCAGCCGGAACCTCTACCTTCTTAACGTCCTCGGCTCCTCTGTCGATAGCCTTGTGGTTCATATCGACAATAGCCTGTCCCTTCTTGCTGTAGGACTTGGTAGCGGCGTCCTTCATGAACTTCTTTGCGTCCTCAGCAGGGATAATGTCGGCAATCTTGAAGAAAGCTGACTGCAAAATCGTGTTGATTCTGCCGCCGAGACCGATTTCCTTACCTATCTTGATACCGTCGATAGTGTAGAAATTGATCTTCTTCTCTGCGATTATCCTCTTCATCTTGCCGGGAAGTCTCTCGCTCAGCTCGTCGATATCCCACGGGCAGTTGAGCAGGAAGCTTCCGCCCTCTTTGAGGTCATCTACCATGTCGTACTTATCTACATATGAAGGATTGTGGCAGGCTACGAAGTCAGCCTTGCTGATATAATATGTTGACTTGATCGGCTGTGAACCGAAACGCAGGTGAGATACTGTAAGTCCGCCCGACTTCTTGGAGTCATAGGCAAAGTAACCCTGAGCGTACATATCGGTGTGGTCGCCGATGATTTTAATTGAGTTTTTGTTAGCTCCGACTGTACCGTCAGCACCGAGACCCCAGAACTTACATGACTTTGTGCATGAGGGGGTTGTGTCGGGATTTTCTTTAATTTCGAGGGAAAGATTTGTAACATCATCGACAATGCCAATGGTAAATCTCTTCTTCGGAGCGTCTGTCTCCATGTTGCGATAAACAGCTACGATATCTCCCGGAGTTGTGTCCTTAGAGCTGAGACCGTAGCGGCCTGTGTAAACCTTAACATCTGCAAAGTCAGAATCATTGATAGCCGCCAAAACGTCGAGGTAGAGCGGCTCGCCGATTGAACCCGGCTCCTTTGTTCTGTCCAAAACAGAGATGGTCTTTACTGTTTTCGGAATCTGGCTGAGCAGATACTCCTTAACAAAGGGTCTGTAAAGTCTTACCTTGATAAGACCTACCTTGTCGCCTGCGGCGTTCAAGTAATCTACAACCTCTTCAATACAGTCGCAGACGCTGCCCATTGCGATGATAACTCTCTCAGCGTCGGGAGCTCCGTAGTAGTTAAACGGCTTGTAGTCTGTGCCGCACTTCTCGTTTACCTTGTTCATGTACTCTACTACGACATTCGGAATCTCGTCGTAGTACTTGTTACATGCCTCTCTTGCCTGGAAGAAGATATCGTCGTTCTGAGCTGTACCTCTCATAACCGGGTGCTCGGGGTTTAAGCTGTTTCTGCGGAAGCGGTCAACAGCGTCCCAGTCGAGCATCTCTGCGAGCTCGTCATAATCCCAGGTCTCAATCTTCTGGATCTCGTGGGAGGTGCGGAAGCCGTCGAAGAAGTGGAGGAAGGGAACTCTGCCCTTAATTGCCGACAAATGGGCAACGGCGGCGAGGTCCATAACCTCCTGCGGGCTGTTTGAGCACAGCATAGCGTAGCCTGTCTGGCGGCAGGCGTAAATATCGGAGTGGTCTCCGAAAATAGACAGCGCGTGGCTTGCCAGAGCACGGGCTGAAACATGGATAACGCTCGGCAAAAGCTCGCCGGCGATTTTATACATATTCGGAATCATCAAAAGCAGACCCTGAGAAGCAGTGTAGGTTGTAGTCAGAGCGCCTGCTGCAAGCGAACCGTGAACTGCGCCTGCCGCGCCTGCCTCGGACTGCATTTCGGTAACCTGAACCTCTCTGCCGAACAGGTTTTTACGTCCGGCTGCTGCGTACTTGTCTGACTCGTCCGCCATTACCGATGACGGAGTGATGGGGTAAATAGCGGCAACGTCTGTAAAGGCGTATGACACGTGAGCTGCTGCGCTGTTACCGTCCATCGTTTTCATTTTTCTGGACATTGGTAATCTCCTCCTTAATAATGACCTGCCATGCAGGCCTTAACGGTCTTTTTAGTGCTACGGCTGTGCAGCCGTATCTATTGTAATTTTATCATCTTTTGCACTAAATGTAAAGTATACGCAGATTTAATTTTAATTGAATTTACTTAATTTTCACAGCTTTTGAGCATATTGTTCATAATTCGGGAAAGTATTTGTGTATCTATCACGATTAGGCATTGCTAACTCTTTATAAAACAACCCTGTTTTATGACTTTTATGTAACCCCCAAAAAACTCTCCGCCGGAAATTCAGGTATTTAAAAGGCGCTGTACTTTTGCTGTACAGCGCCCTGCTTAATAACTATTTTTATTTACCGCTCGTTACTGCGAGCTGCTCGATGAGCTTTGATTTTTATTGTCGTTTGACTTCGTGTTCAGCTTCAAATTAGCCTTGGGGTTTTCTATCTTGGTGGACTCGTCGCCCGGGTCGCCCGCAACTACGTAGTGACCGTTTTTCAGGCTGTATACAGAGCTCGGAAGCTCCTCTCTCTTAACTTCCTTGCCGTCTTTGTAATAAACCCTCTCTGCCTCGAAGCCAAAGCTTTCGTCTCCTACCCAGGAGCACTCGGTCTCGGTGCGAACCTCGTCCCACTCAGGCGACTGCCAGCCGTATATCTCGCAGTAAAGTGTAACTCCCTCCATCCATGTGTGGAAGAATATCTGGTAGTCGGTGGTGTTTTTCATCTTCAAATCGAGATTTCCATAATCAATGGTAGCGTCCAAACCACCGTAAACATATATAGATGTGTAGAAATGATTGTACCTCTCGACTATCTCCATACCCGCCATTATACCGGCGTTGTATATAGTGGTCGATGCCTGGCAGATTCCTCCGCCGATTCCCGAAACATACTGCTCATTCTCAATTACGCTTGCCGGCAGATAACCGTTCTCAGTAAGGTTGCTGTCGCCGGTACACTCGTTAAACGAGAAATTATCTCCCGGATCAACTATCAAACCGTCAATAGCCGCAAAAGCCGTCGCCATGTTAGACGTTGCATTGGCGGTATTGGTGGACACTGTGCTGAATCTGCCTATTAGCTGGACGTTGTTTTTCACCTCGTCCATTGTGTGCTTCGGCTTTTGAGTTACGGTTTGAACCGTGACGTCTCCGCTGACAGCGCCGTCTTTAAACAGCTCCTTGAGGTCGGCTGTAAGAGCGTCTCGATCTACTACCGTCCCGTTTTCGCCCTCTGCCCAGGTGAACATCTTCTCAAAGCTGTCTGCGTCTGGGTTGTACTCTGTGGCGTGGGGCTCGACCGCTTCCTTGTCCAGCTCCCCTGCGCTGCGGTTTACAACCTTCTCAATCGCCGAATCGCCTACAATGCAGGAAACCGAAAAATCAACAATTCCGTTTTCATTATCAACAGTTACGTTGCTCCCCTGCGGCGCGGCGAGCTCATCTATCGTGCCGTCGAGTATTGCCGAGGTAACGTCCCTGCTGTACTGCATAGCCTGCTCAAACACCTCGTCGGTGTTGTATGTATAAGAAAAATCATCCTGCGTAAAGGTCAGCTTCTCGCCGTCGCCATAATTTACGTTTACGGAAAACTCGTCCTTGAAGTCGCTCTCTTTGACTTTTATAAGCGCCTTTGCCTCTTTTTGGTTCTTTCCGCCGATATCTATCCCTTCAATGGAAATCCCCTTGGCAAATACAAACTCGGTGGGCTCACCGTTTGAAACCGCAGCCACCTGCGGAATCGGAGCAGCCGTCGGCACCGCCTGCGGATTTAACGCCAATGCTGCGGCGAAGCTGCCGCCCAAAAGAGCCACCGCGCCGACGACTCCGGCGACGAGCAGTCCGCGTTTCATTCCGCTCTTCTTTCCTGCCGCCGTCTGTTTTGCTGTCGGTTCAGATGTTGCGCCGACCGATGAACCATTTTGCTGAAACTCGTCGCGAATCTGTGAGATGATTTTATCCACCTCGTCCGTGATTTTCTCCCCGTTTGTGCTGCTGGCAACGGCTTCGACGCCGTTTTGTACAGAAGCTTCCTTTTGAGCCGGCTGCCGGGTCTCCTGCTTGTTTGCAAGCTTTTTCTCCTTTTGCGCCTTCTTCTCAGCCTGCTTTTGCTCCTTTTTCAGCTCCTTTTCGCTTTTGGGGCTTGCGCTGCCCGAGCTATCCTGCGACATACTGCCGACAGCCCCGCTTATATCTATGAACTCCTCCTCGGGCTTTGATTCCGCCTGAGAATTTGTATCAGCAGCCGTCGGCTTATTCTGATCACCCTGGCTGCTGCGCCTGACTTCATTTATTATTTCATCAATTTGAGCGTTTATGTCCTTGTTCTTGTTGTCATTACTCAATTAAATCTACCTCCGTAGTAACTGCGCCGTAAGGCAAACCTTACCTCGGCTTTGTCTTTTCTTACAGCTATTTATAGCATACTACATTTACCCTTTAAAAGCAAAGGAAAAATTTTAAAAAATCAAACAAATATATATTTATTAAAAAAAGTAATTTTGTATCCATGATTCATACTTAATTTTGGGTTCATCTCGGGTTCATTTTTCGTTGAAAACCTTATTAGGTTGGGCTTGCAAATTTGCCCTGATTTGATATAATCGTATGGGATATAACCAAGCCGCCGGTGTCCCCCGCCTCTTTAGGCGTGATCAAACCAGCTTGTCACGCAGGCGAAGATTTAAATGCCGTATTTTGCGCAGGTTTAATTCATCCGCCCACGCTTGTGAAAGGAAGGATAGCATGAGAGTTTTAATCCTCACCGCCTCAACCGGAGGAGGACACAAAAAAGCCTCCGCTGCACTGGAAAATTATATAAAGGAAAAGGATCCCTGTATCACTGTCAAAACGGTCGATGCACTCAAGACCGTTGGCAAGGCGTTCGATAAAATGATAAGCGGCGGATATGTGTTTTTGGCAAAGCACGCCCCGAGGGTATATGGGAAAATGTACCGTGTTTCTGACAAGGACACCTCGCTGAACTCGCTTGTAAACAACGTCACCGGCACCGCCTCCACTCGGCTGCGCCCCGTGATTTATGATTTTAATCCCGACGTAATCGTCACCACCCACCCCTTTGCAGCCGAGATGGTATCGGCTTTGAAGGAAAAATATAATGTCAGCACCCCGCTTATTTCCATTGTCACCGACTTTGCCCCGCACAAAACCTACATTCAGCCCGGGGTGGACTACTACATAGTCTCAAGCCGTGAAATGGTATATCAGCTCGAAAACCTCGGAGTTGATTCCAATCGCATACGCCCGCTCGGCATCCCGGTTGACCCGGTGTTTTACGCCCATACTGACAAGTCGCAGCTGCTTGGCGAGCTGGGGCTTGAGCCCGGTGTGACCACTGTGCTTATGATGGCGGGCAGCTTCGGAGTTTCTGATGTTTTTGATATTTACGAGGGCATAATCTCGGTGGAGCAGCCGCTGCAGATTATCATCATAACCGGCAAAAATCAAAAGCTCTACAACGAATTTGAACAGCGTCTTGACCGCTTCGGCGACGGCGGAAAGAAAACCCTGCTGCGCTACTTTGTAGATGACGTTTACAAATATATGCACGCAAGCGACCTTTTAATAACCAAGCCCGGCGGCCTTACCGTGACCGAGGCGATAGCCTCCTGCCTGCCGATGGCAATATTCAAGGCCTTCCCCGGTCAGGAAGCGGACAACGAGGACTTTTTAATCAGGAACAATCTGGCTGTAAAGCTGCCAAAGGGCAGCAAATGCGCCCCCGTACTCGCCCGACTGCTGTCCGACCCGCAAAAGCTAAAGTCCATGAAAAATTCCTGCTCCGAGTTCTTTAAGGGAGAGGCGGTTGACACGATATACAAGCTGATTTGCGAGGTGTGCGGTAAAAACCAACATAAAAGTTGAGCTTATTCCTCTATTACGGAATAAAATGTCAGTTGATTTTACTGCGCTAAAAAGGTATAATTTAATTTAATCTGATAAAATTCACAAACGATTTTAAATCTTCGCCGTGGAGCTTTGCTCCTCAGGGTTTCGGTGAAGGATTAAACCTCACCGAAAGACTGAACGGAATCCGCCGCCCACAAAGGCGGGGTCATCGGCGACTTGGTTATAATTATTCTTCTAGGAGGACATCTTTGGAAACTTCATCAATAAAAAAGAAAAGAAGAGTCAGCTTCAGCCTGCTCCTTAACATATTCGTCATTATAATGTCGGTCGCCCTCGTGATCTACTTTTTTATCTCGCCCGAGGGATTGATGGATTTGCTCAAAAACTCCCCCAGCTCCATCAACTGGCTGTGGGTACTGGCTGCCTTTTTGGCTTATGCTATGAATATAGTAATGGACGTGTTCGTGACCTACCTCTTCGTCCACCCCGAGTTTAAAAAGTTTACAATGTGGGACGCCGTCAAGACAAGCTGCGTCGGACAGTTTTTCAGCGCAATCACCCCCTCCTCCACGGGAGGCCAGCCGATGCAGGTTTACCTGATGTCAAAAATGGGCATAAACGCAGGATTTTCCACCTCGTGCATGACCCAAAAGTTTATCGTCTATCAGCTGACCTCCACGGCGATAAGCGTTTTCGCCATATTCCTGCGCTTTGATTACTTCGTCAACACAATGGACACCCCCTACAAATGGGGACTGGTCGTTTTGGGCTTTATCTCCCAGATAGGCATAACCCTGCTGCTGCTCGTTATTTCCTTCAGCAAGGGTCTGTCGAGAAAGCTTTTAAATCTTGTGAGCAGGATAATGCACAAATTGAAATTTGTCAAAGACCCTGACGCCAAGGCGGAAGCCTTTGAAACACAGATAAAGAGCTTCCATGAGGCAAACAAGATGACCTTTAAGGACAAAAAACGTCTGGTAGGCTACTACGTTCTGGTTTTCTTCCAGGTAATCTTCATCCTCAGCTGTCCGTTTTTCCTTTACAAATCCTTCGGCTTCAGCGGCGTAAGTCCGATAGACATGATTTGCTCTCAGGCGTATGTAAACCTCACCTCAAGCCTCATCCCCCTGCCTGGCTCATCGGGAATCGCCGAAGTTGCCTACAACCTGTTTATGGCGCCCTACTTCACCGGCGGCACGCTCAAATCCGCCATTCTCATCTGGAGGTTTATCACCTACTACGCCGTCATCGTCTGCACGGCTCCGTTTTCACGCTTTACGGCGGGCAAGGATAAGCACGGCAACAAAAAGAGCATCGACGACCGCCTGATAAGCGGAGTTCACAGCGAGATGTTTGACGAGGATTACAACGGCGACTAAGCACAAGAGCATACAAATACAGTGGTGAGTATATGAATCAATCAGAAATGAAAGAGCAATCAGCGCCGACGGCGAAAAAGCGCCCGGAAATCAGCGTTATAGTGCCGATATATAACGTAGATAAATACCTCAATCGGTGTATTGACAGCATAATAAACCAAATATTTTCAGATACCGAGATTATCCTCGTCAACGACGGCTCTCTCGACAAAAGCCCCCAAATCTGCGACAACTACGCTCGTTTTGACAGCCGCATCAGGGTAATCCACAAGAAAAACGGCGGTCTGTCCGACGCCCGAAACGCAGGTATAGAGGTCGCCACAGGGCGGTATCTCGCCTTTGTAGACAGCGACGATTACCTCGACCCGAGCTACCTTGCGGTGCTCTACTATGCCGCAGAGAGAAACCACTGCGACATCTCCTACTGCAACTACGCAATTTACAAGCAGGAGAAGGGAACCCACAAGAGCATAAACGTCCGCAAGCCCCTTCCCGGAGTAACCACGGGTAAAAAGATAATGAAGCTCACCATCAGGGACTTCCGCAGCCGCTCTTATGTGTGGAACAAGCTGTACAAAAGGGAGCTTTTTGAGGGGGAGGACAAAATCCGCTTCCCCAAAATGTACTTCGAGGATCTAGCCACCACCCCAAGGCTGATGTACTATGCCGACAAGGTTGTGGTGGTTGACAAATGTCTGTATTACTACACCAAGCGAAAGGGCAGCATAGTCTCTCATTTGGACATAAAGAAAATGAGCGATTACGTGCTGGCTCTGGGAGTTTTACGAAACTTCTTTGAGCGCCGCCACTGCTACAAAAAATACCGTCCCCAGCTTTACTGGCTAGGCTTTATTATGTGCTTCGGTATGCCTGCAAACATCATACGCGCCTACATTCTCGACAAAAACCCGAATGACTTTTTAAAGCATATCCTGTCGGGAATAGTCTCCGGCTGGAAGTCAATATGGCGGTTTGTCACCTCAGGCTTCGTACCCACGGACGAGGTAATCCCCGAGATGCCGTTTAAGCTTTACGACGAAAGGGAACGGGCGCAGATGCAAACTCTTGCAAGCCAGCGCCGTGAGCAAATCGAGCGGCGCAGGGAAAGACAAGAAAGACTCAAGGACGAAAAATAATTTTAGCCTCCCTTGCACGGGAGGTTTTTTATTAAACGGCGTATAACTAAGCCGCCGATGTCCCCCGCCTGAGTAGGCGGCAGGGGACATTCCGAGTTTCGGTGAGGTTTAATCCCCACCGGAATCCTGAGGAGCAAAGCTCCACGGCGACGGCTGCAATCGTCGCAGGCGTGATCAAACGAGCTTGTCACGCAGGCGAAGATTTAAAGCGGCTTTTTTTCGGCAAATACGACCGTGTTTATAATTGACAGTATCAGGGTCTTAGTATATACTTTTACAGTGCGGCAGTCGCGACAAAATTCGACGGCTGCAAGGGATAATACGGGTTATCGTTCGCCGCTGTGCGCCTTCACATTAAGGCAGGGCTGCGTTGCAAACGCTATTGCGGCGGTATAAAATTGTACATACAAAACCTAAAAATCAGGAGGGAAACTATGTCAAAGCATCAAAAGCCGACGAGTTCAGGCGCAGTCGGCAAATTCTTAAACTTAATTCCGCTCGACTACATTTTTGCGGCTTTCTGCGCGGCGTTTTGCCTTTCGAGCTTTATCACGCTGCTCACAAACGATTTGAGCTACACCGACGTCAGCTTTATCCTTTCGGTCAGCCTGCCTGTGTTTGCAGCGACCGTCATCGTAATCACAGCGGCTTTACTGGCGGCGGTGTATATAAGTAAATTCAAGCCAACCATCCCCATCGCCCTGCTCAGCTGCGCGCTCCTGCTCGGCTGCGCCCTGAGCTATAATGGCAGCTCCTTAGGTGAAGAGAGCAGCAAAAACATATATATGAACATAGCAATCGCCTTTATCATGTTTTTGATTGTCGCCTGGATAGCCAAGGGCGACAAGCTGAATCTCAAACGATTAAGCCTCCCGAAAAACACCGCCTGGTTTGCCGGCGGCGTGGGGCTTGTGCTGTTTGTCGTCTTTGTGTCAGTAGCCTCAATCAGCCGCTACAGCGCTTACATGGCGCACAACTTTGATTTTGGAATTTTCACCCAGATGTTTGAAAATATGCGCACCACGGGTCTGCCGGACACCACGGTCGAGAGAAACGTGCTTATGTCGCACTTCGGGGTGCATTTCAGCCCGTTTTACTATGTTCTTCTGCCGTTTTACGCAATCTGTCCCCGCCCGGAGACTTTGCTTGTATTGCAGGCGCTGTTTGTTGCGGCAGGGGTAGTGCCCGTAATTCTGATTTGCCGCAGGCTAGGCCTCAGCCCGACCGCCCAGTCCGCCTGCGCATTGATATACATCTTCTTCCCCGCCCTTGCAAACGGCTGTCTGTACGACTTCCACGAGAATAAATTTCTGACCGTGCTGATAATGTGGGCGCTGTACTTTATAGTCAAAGAAAACACAATAGGCACAATAGTTTTCTGCGCTCTCACCCTCACCGTCAAGGAGGATGCAGCGATATACATAATGGCGATAGCTCTGTATATCATACTCTCGCAGAAAAAATACCTCCTCGGCGGGGGAATTTTGGCAGGGGCGGTTGTTTACTTCGTCTTTGCCGCATCAATGGTCGCTACGTTTGGCGACGGGGTAATGACCTCGAGACTTGAAAATTACATGGCTGCGGGAGAGTCGGGCTTTGGAGCGGTAATAAAGACCTGCTTCGGAAACATAGGCTATCTGCTGTCGCAGGTGTTCACCGCCGAAAAGCTCATGTTCGTCGTGTGGATGTTGCTGCCTGTCGGCTTCGCACCGTTTTTAAGCCGCAATAAGTCGCTTTTGGTGCTGCTGATTCCGATGGCGGTTGTAAACCTCATGTCCAACTGGCAGTATCAGTACAACATAAGCTACCAGTACACCTACGGCTCGGCGGCTTTGATTGTATTTATGCTGATTGTCACAGTAGCCGCAAAGAACTCAAAAGCAAAAAACAGCCTGCTGCTTTTCAGCCTGTCGATGTGCATAGTCATGAGCTTTTCGCTGTTTGTGCCAAGAGCCGTTTACTACGCCGGCTGCAACGAAAGAAGCGCAGATACAACCTCAGGCTATAACGAGCTTATCTCACAAATCCCCGAGGACGCTGAGATAACCGCAAACGGCTTTTTCATACCGCATATGTACTACTTTAAAAATCTCTACCAGTATCCCAACTACTATGCGGAAAGCAAGCAAACCGAGTACCTGCTCGTAAGCTCGGTAGATGTAAGCCAAAACACAGACGGACTGGCGGACTTTATGGGCGACGATTACCAGCTTATCAACTCCAGCGGAAACATGGCGCTGTATAAACTGAAATAACGCTGCCGATTTATCCGCCTTATAAACCCAATCCGCCGACATAATCAACCGAGCTTGTCACGCAGGAGAAGATTTAAAAATAAAGGTTGACAAAAACCGGGAGCCAAATTATACTTATACTATAATTATCCAAAGGCTGTGAAGAGAAGAGTAGGCCGAAAGAACGGTACAGAGAGACTGCGCACGGTGCAAGCAGGAGCGTTTTGAAGCTGAAGTACATCTCGGAGCTGCTCGGCTGAACACTCGCATTACCTGCGAAAAAAGTAGGTTGAGACGGTTCTCCCCGTTATCGGAGCGTGTAGGTATTTGCGGTTAAGCTTTCGGCGTCAATCATCTGCGCCGCCTTATCCAAAATATTTACACCCGAGGTCTGCGCTGCGAGGCTCAGATAAATTGAGGTGGTACCACGGCTTAGCCGTCCTCTGTACTGAGGACGGCTTTTATAATATCGTCCTCTGAAAATATTAATTTATCTCAGGAGGAAGTAAAATGGGCGTTTACGATGAACTCAAAGCAAGGGGCATGATAGCTCAGGTGACAAACGAAGAGCAGGTAAGGAAGCTTTTGAACGAGGGCAAGACCTCTTTCTACATAGGCTTTGACCCGACAGCAGACAGCCTGCACGTAGGACACTTCGTTCAGGCTATGGTAATGTCCCACCTGCAAAAGGCAGGTCACATGCCCATCGCCCTATTCGGCGGCGGCACGGGAATGATAGGCGACCCCTCGGGTAAGACAGATATGAGAAAAATGCTCACCAGAGAGGACATCGACCACAACATAGACTGCTTTAAAAAGCAGATGAGCAGACTGGTTGACTTTTCCGAAGGAAAGGCAATAATGGTCAACAATGCCGACTGGCTGCTCGATTTAAAATACATTGAATTTATCCGTGAAATCGGAGTTCACTTCACTGTAAACAAGATGCTCGCAGCCGAGTGCTATAAGCAGAGACTGGAGCGCGGCGGACTGACCTTCTTTGAGATGAACTATATGCTCATGCAGAGCTACGACTTCTACTACCTCAACCAAAAATACGGCTGCCGACTTGAGCTTGGCGGAGACGACCAGTGGAGCAATATTATCGGCGGAGTAGAGCTTATCAGACGAATTGCCGCTCAAAAAGAGGCAAGGGGTGAGGGCAAGTCCCAAAACAGCGAGGCCTACGGCATGACCTTCAACCTGCTGACAACCAGCGAGGGCAAGAAGATGGGCAAGACCGAGGGCGGAGCCGTTTGGCTCGACCCGGATAAAACAAGTCCTTACGACTTCTACCAGTACTGGAGAAACGTCGATGACGCAGACGTCATCTTCTGCCTCAAGATGCTCACGTTTTTGTCGCTTGAGCAAATAGACGAGCTTTCCCGTCTTGAGGGCAGCGAGATAAACAAGGCTAAGGAAATTTTAGCATACGAGGTGACAAAGCTCATTCACGGTCAGGACGAGGCGGACAAGGCTCAGAGCGCCGCACGCTCGATTTTCGGCGCTAAGGGCAGCGACAATATGCCCGAATTTGCACTGTCAGACGAGGATTTCACCGACGGAGAAATCTTACTTTTGGACGCTATGGTAAAAGCAAAGCTCACCCCGTCAAAAAGCGAGGCAAGAAGGCTTGTGACTCAGGGAGGCGTCAGCGTTGACGACCAAAAAATCACCGACCCCAAGGCGGTAATCAAAAAATCCGACATTGAGGAAAAGGGCTTTGTTGTAATAAAGAAGGGCAAAAAATCCTTCATTAAAATTACATTATAACCAAGTCGCCGATTTAAATTGCGCAACTGCTACGGCAGGAAGGAGAGACAAAGTGAAAAAGCTTTTGGGTGAATTCCGAGACTTCATTATGAGGGGCAACGTGCTCGACCTTGCCGTAGCGGTTATCATAGGCGCCGCTTTCCAAAGCATTATAAATTCGATGGTTAACGACATCATTTCCCCGATAATCGGGATTTTCGGCAACGTCGATTTTAAGGAATTTGTTTTAAACGTCAACGGTGTGCAGATAAAATACGGCTCGTTCATCACCGCCGTTATCAACTTTCTGATTATGGCGCTTGTCATCTTCTTCATCATCAAGGGAGTAAACAAGCTTTCGCAGCTGAGCCGCCGCTTGATTAAGAAAGAAGAAGAGGAAGAAGCGCCCGCCACCAAAACCTGCCCGTACTGCTTCACGGAAATCAACATCAAAGCCACTCGCTGTCCGCACTGCACCTCAGTCATAGAGCAATGCGACAACCGTGAACAAACCGCAGTAAAATAAAAGCCAAAGGGGTGTCGTTATGGGAGAATATGACAAATATATGGAGCTTGACGAATACGAAGCCCGCCACCGTCGGCGAGTAGCGCACAACAACGAGCAGCACCAGCATCATCACCACAGCTCGGCCAAAAGCTCAAGGGTCGGATTTTTTAAAACCCGAGCCTTTTTGGCGGCAATCACGGTGACCGTCTATGCCACCGCCATCGCCATGCTCTTTGTGTTCAGCAAGGATTTGGGGATAAATATACAAGCGGCCGAGGAGGCCACCACCGCCCAAAACGTACTGGAAAAACCGCTCTACCCCGAGAACTTCACCACAGTAGCCATGCAGCAGTCCGACTTGCACGACGGCTTTTTACTGCTGATAGGCAACAGCTATCCCTGCGAGCACGATGGAATCGACCTTGTAAATATGAGTGAAAGCTCCAACGGCACTTATCTGCTTTCAAACCTCATAATGGAGGCAAATGAAACAACCCTGAATCAGATGAATTTGATGTTTGGGGATTTTCATGCGGCAGTCGGAGATAATGATGTGATGATATCCTGCTGTTACAGAAGCCGCTCTCTCCAGCAGGAACTGTACGACGAGGAAATAGCTGAAAAAGGCGAGGAGGAAGGCTCACGCTGGGTAACTCAGCCCGGGTGCAGCGAACACCAAAGCGGCTACGCCTTTGATTTGTCACTGATGGACGACAACGGAATCATCACCGAGTTTGACGGAGAGGGCAAGTATGGCTGGATAGCCGAAAACTGCGCTCACTACGGCTTTATTATCCGCTATCCCGAGGATAAGACTGATATCACGGGGATTTACCACGAGCCCTGGCATCTTCGCTATGTCGGCACGGCTCACGCCTACTATATGCAGCAGAATAATCTCTGTCTGGAGGAGTATATCGATCTTTTGAAGGAGTACAGTGTGGAAAATCCGCTTGAATACCAGGACGTTGAAATGAACCGCTGGAGCATCTACTATGTACCCGCCGAGAACGGAACGACAGAGGTGCCCGTCCCCGATGGCTGCGAATATGAGATAAGCGGCAACAATGTTGACGGCTTTATCGTGACAGTGAGCGTAAATTAAATTGAATATATTAAAAAATAGGCTGAAGCAAATTTATCATTTGCTTCAGCCTATTTTTGTTCACGCTTTTACGCCTTTTCGGGTTCCGGGTAGCTTTCGCCGAAGGTCTCGACCGTGACGACCTTCATAACCTGTGGGTCGAGCGGCTTGTCGGCAAAATCGGTGTCGCACTCGGCTATCTCGTTTACAGTCTCCATCCCCTCTATAACCTTGCCGAAGGCGGCGTACTGCCCGTCCAAGTGGGGAGCTGCCTTGTGCATGACGAAAAACTGCGAGCCTGCGCTGTCGGGCATCATAGAGCGAGCCATTGACAGCACCCCCTCGGTGTGCTTTAAGTTGTTTTCAAAGCCGTTTGAGCTGAACTCGCCCTTTATATTGTAACCCGGACCGCCCGTACCTGTGCCGTTTGGGCAGCCGCCCTGAATCATAAAGCCGTAGATTACACGGTGGAAGGTAAGTCCGTTGTAATAGCCCTTGTTTACCAGCGAAATAAAATTGTTCACCGTGTTCGGCGCAATCTCGGGGTACAGCTCGGCTTTAAAGCTCTTGCCGTTTTCCATTGTAAAGCTTACTATAGGATTTTTTGACATATTATTACCTCTTTTACTTTTTATATTATTCCCATTCGGGTATTTATCGACTCTTTGAATTTTTAATCTTCATTTTTCCGTTGTCGTCAATCTCGATTATATCGCCCTTCTTCACTCCCTTCGGAAGCTCGCCCAGCTCTATGGCAAAGTAGGACTTCTCCTTGTCGGTGCAGATTGCAAAGCCCTTGTCAAAGCTGTCTATTTTTAACGTCCTCATATTTCCTCCGTTAATACTCGGTTTTCACCGTTATTTCACTCTCAGTAAGCGTAAAGCTCACACTGCCTAAGCGGTCAGTTCTCAGAACCCTGGCTCCGCTTTGCTCGATTCTGTTTAACGCCTCGAGCGAAGGCAGCCCGTAGCTGTTATCCCCCACCGACACCACCGCATATTCGGCGCTTACAGCCGATAAAAACTCGTCGCTCGAGCTGTGGCGGCTGCCGTGGTGGGCGACCTTTAAAATATCGCAGTCAAGCTCGGCTTCCAAGCTCAAAAGCTCCCTCTCCACCTCGTCGGATATGTCCCCGGTAAAGAGCATTTTCTTTCCAAACGCCTCAAGCCGCAGTACAAGAGAATTGTCGTTGTCGTTATCATGCACATAAGACGGGGAGAGCGCCACTGCGCTAAGCCCGCCAAGCCGATACTCCTCCCCCGCCTCGGCAAACTCCACCTCAATACCGTTTTGCTCTGCGCAGGCTATCAGCTCCTCTCCGCTGTCTTCAAAGGGCTGAGCCGTCACGATTTTTCCAATCTCGACATTTTCGGCTATCTGCGGCAGAAGCTCACTGTGGTCAGAATCAAAATGCGTGATAAAGAGGATATCAAGCCTCTCTACACCGTTTAAGTCCATGTATTTTACAGCCGTGCCGCTAGTTTCATCGCCGCCGCAGTCTATCATCATATGCCGCCCTGCGCTGCTCAAAATACAGCAGTCAGCCGCTTTGACGCTCAAAAAGCTCACGGTAGCCGAGCTTGGGGAGTTCAAATCCTCCTTGTAGCCAAAAAGCTCAAATATCCTCTCCCAAGCCCCAAGGATTGTCATAATAAGCGAGATTACTGCCGCCGCTATGCACAAGGCGGCTATCAGCCTACCTCTTTTTACCCGCATTTTTCCCCGCGTTCTTTCTCGTCTTTCCGCCACGAGCAGAAGCCTTTGACTTAGCTCCTTTTCCGCCCTTAGCGTTTTTCGCCCTTTGCTGCTGCAAAAGCCTGTATCTCGGGTTTGGCGGCACAAGGCAGCTTGGAGAGGTTCCTATCAAATCCTCCCTGTGCGCCGCTATGAGCGCATCAATCACCTTGTCCCTGTTTTGAGGGTTGAAATACTGGAGCAGCGCCCTCTGCATTGCCTTTTCCTTTGGCGTTTTCGGCACATAGACCTTTTCCATTGTCAGCGGGTCAATTCCCGTGTAAAACATACAGGTCGATACCGTCCCCGGGGTCGGGTAAAAGTCCTGAACCTGCTCGGGTCTTATCTTCTCCCGCTTTAAAAACAGCGCCAGCTCCACTGCGTCCTTCAGCGTAGAACCGGGGTGGGAGGACATCAGGTAGGGCACCAGATACTGCTCCTTCCCCACCTCCTTGGTAGTCTTGTAAAATTCACGGGCAAAGCGCAGGTAGCTCTCGATATGCGGCTTACCCATTTTATCGAGCACCGCCGCCGAGCAATGCTCGGGCGCTACCTTGAGCTGTCCGCTAACATGATACTCCACAAGCTCACGGAAAAACTCCTTGTCCTTATCCTCCATCAGGTAATCAAACCTTATGCCCGAGCGGATAAACACCTTCTTGACTCCGGGCAGCTTCCTCATCTCACGCAAAATACAGAGGTACTCGCTGTGGTCAACCTGCAAGCTCTTGCATGGGGTTGGAGCAAGGCATTTCCTGTTTTTACACAGCCCCGCCTTCTCCTGAATCTTACACGACGGCAGGCGGAAATTAGCCGTAGGTCCGCCCACATCGTGAATATAGCCCTTAAAATGCGGATTTTTCGTTAAAGCCTTCGCCTCGTTTATCACGGACTCACGGCTGCGCACCGTAATCGCCCTGCCCTGATGAAAGGCGATCGAGCAGAAATTGCACGCTCCGAAGCAGCCGCGGTTGTGTGTAATCGAAAACTCCACCTCCTGTATTCCCGGCACTCCGCCCTGAGGCTCGTACATCGGGTGGTAGTACCTCTCATACGGCAGGGAATACACAAAGTCAAGCTCCTCCGTCGTAAGCGGCGGCATAGGAGGGGTCTGCACAAGGATTTTATCCCCGTGTCGCTGGATTATCGTCTTTCCCCTCACTGCGTCCTGCTGCTCCATCTGTCGGCGGGTGGCTGTGGCGTATTCCTCCTTGGACTCCCTCACCCTTTCAAACGACGGGCACTCGGTCACGCTCATCGGCGTATAGTCCTTAGTCGGCACAGCGTAGCAAAGCCCTCTGATAGAGTAAAGCTGTTCAATCGCACAGCCGTCATTGAGCTTGTCCGCTATCTCGGTCACCTGCTTTTCCCCCATGCCGAAGGTCAGCACGTCCGCTCCGCTGTCTATGAGTATAGAGGGGCGCACCTCATCGTCCCAGTAATCGTAGTGGGCAAACCTTCTCAGGCTCGCCTCAAGCCCGCCTATCATCACGAAGCTTTCGGGATACAGCCGCTTTACCGCCCTGGTATAGACTATCACAGCCCTGTCTGGGCGTTTACCCGCCTTACCTCCGGGCGAGTAAGCGTCGTCGCTGCGCTTTTTTCTCGCCGCCGTGTAGTGCGCTACCATGCTGTCTATATTTCCCGAGGTAATCAAAAAGCCGAGCCTCGGCTGCCCAAACCTCTTAAAATCGCCGTCGTTTTGCGGCTGAGAGAGTATCGCCACCTTGTAGCCCCTCGCCTCAAGCACCCTCGATATTATCGACACGCCGAAGCTCGGGTGGTCAACATACGCATCCCCCGTTATATACACAAAGTCGGGTCTGTCCCAGCCCCGGCTTTTCATATCCTCTTTATTTACAGGTAAAAACATCTTATCTCACCGTTGTGTTGGGTTCGGCGGTCAGCCGCCTTACCTCGTCTGAGCTGAGCTCTCTCCAGCTTCCGGGCTTTAGCATGCCGAGCTTCACCTGACCTATAGCCACTCTCTTGAGCCTCGGCACCTCAAGCCCCAGCTGCTCGCACATCTTCCTTATCTGGCGGTTTCTGCCCTCGCGCAGTATAACCTCGAGCACGCATCTGCCCGGCTCTCTCTTCACCACTCTGACCTCTGCCGGGGCGGTTTTTCTGCCGTCTATCATCATGCCGACGCACATCTGAGTTATCTGCTCCTCGGTTATTCCGGGTCTTACCGTAACCCTGTACACCTTGTAAACGTGCTTTGCAGGGTGGGTTACCTTATTGGCAAAGTCGCCGTCGTTTGTCATCAGCAGCAACCCCTCGCTGTCACGGTCAAGCCGACCTACGGGATATACCCTCGCAGGAACGTCCTTTACAAGCTCCGCTACGCACTTCC
The DNA here is from genome assembly GCA_946500295.1 of uncultured Clostridia bacterium. GTDB lineage: Bacteria > Bacillota > Clostridia > Oscillospirales > Acutalibacteraceae > UBA7067. Next base: position 31,260 of record CAMMVF010000009.1, read on the forward strand.
TGCCCAGCTCGTCGCTCATAGTCGTCACATAGCCTCTAGGCTTGTGCAGCATTATGTAGTAATGCTTCGGCTTAAAGCCCGCCGAAATCCTCTTCCCGTTTACCAGCACCTTGTCGGTCATAGGGTCCACCTTATCGCCTATTTTTGCAACTGATCCATTGACCTTTACCGCTCCTGCGGCTATCAGCTCCTCGCTCTTTCTCCTCGAGGCAATCCCGCAGTCCGCCATCAGCTTTTGAAGCCTTACCTTCTCATGTTTAGCCATTTACTCATCCTTATCCTTACACTTTATATGTCAATTTTCTATACTATCCGAAGCCGAAAAACCGCCCTATGCTCTCCCAAAGCGAAAAGCTCTTTTCAAAATAGGGACAATCGTCCTCGGCTATGATATCGTTTACGGCTATGACCTTTCCGTCAAGCGTGTAAACTATCCTCCCTACGGTGTCGCCCTGCCTTATCGGGGCGTAAACAAAATGCGGAAGCTCCACGGTTCTGACGACCTTATCACTTTCCCCCTTTTTTACTATACTGTCAAACGAGGAACAGCCGCCGACCGTTATATTATCGACAACTCCGCCGACTGCGGGAATCACCCCGCTGAACACGGTGTCGTCATAATGCACCCTCTCAAGCTGTGAAAAGCCGTAGTCGTACATCCTTATATGGTCGTTCCAGTCGTCGCTCGAGTGCAACGTGACGGCTATCAAATGCTTGCCGTCACGCTCGGCAGAGGTCACAAGGCATCTTCCCGCCTCGCTGGTGTAGCCTGTCTTTCCGCCCGTGCAGTATTCGTATAGTTTCAACAGCTTGTTGTGGCTTTGGTAGCTTACGCTCTTATCCTCGGGGTAAATAAAGTCAACCTGAACGCTTTTTTCCTTTACAAGGCTGCGAAAGTCGTCGTTTTCCATCGCCGCCTCCATCAGCTTCGCCATATCCCCGGCGCTTGAGTAGTGCTCCTCGTCGTCAAGCCCCGAGGGCGTGACAAAATTGGTGTTATCAAGCCCCAGCGCCTTAGCCCTTTGGTTCATAAGCCTTGCAAACTCCTCAAAGCTCCCCGATATTCCTATGGCGGCGGCGTTTGCGGCGTCATTGCCAGACACCGTCATCATACCCGCCGCCAAGTCCGAAAGCCTGAGCTTGTCGCCGTATTTCAGTCCCATCGACGAGCCTTCGGCTGTCATACTCTTTTGAAAAACAACTACCTTATCATCAACTTCAGCCTGCTCAAGCGCAAGCAGAGAGGTCATTATTTTAGTAGTGCTCGCCATCGGGAGCTTCTCATCCGGGTTTTTCACATACAAAAACTCGCCTGTATCGGCGCAGTAAAGCGCCGCCGCCTGAGCCGCCGTATATATACCCGCCTGCTCATCTTCTCCTACCGCCCGAGCCGTCGCCGAAAAAAACAACATCGAAATCGAGATAATTACAGCCGCTATCCTTTTTGACAAGGCTACCCCTCCCTGTGCATGATACAGCTATAATTATGTTTTAAAAGCGGTTATTATTCCTCGCCCTTGTCCTCGTCAAGCCTTGACTTTTTCTCGCTTTTTTCTTTTTTATCCTTCTTGAAAAGCTCGGTAATTTTATCAATAAGCTGCGGAACAGCCGCTATTACCTTGTCCGCTGCCGCAGGGTTTCCGTCTATGCTCAAAAGCTGAACCTGACCCTCGTGCACGGCTATGAAGGCTATCGGAGTGATTGAAACTCCCGCACCACTGCCGCCGCCAAAAACCTGCTTATTAATGGCATTTTTCGATGGGATGTCGCTGCCGCCCGAGGCAAAGCCGTAGCTCACCTTCGACACTGGCACTATCGTAGTGCCGTCCGGAGTCGTTATCGGAGTTCCGACTATAGTGTTGACGTCCACCATCTGTCTTATCTTCTCCATTGTGGTGTCCATCAAGCCCTGAATCGGATGATTTTGCTGTTCGCTCATAAAAAGCACCGCCTTTGTAATTTTTGTCTGAAAATTTATATATTAGGGGTTGCCCCCGTGCGATATCATTGTTTAGGATTAACCGCCAAGCTCAAATTATTATTTTCACAGCATAAGCAAAGCACAGCTTTTATATTATCTCCTGCCGCTTGAGCTTTAAGGCTTCTTTTATAAGCCCTACTGCGGTCTTTACCGCCGAGACTATCAGCCACCACGGCTTTACTCTGACTGCGCAATCAAGTTTTACTTTCTTTTCCTCGCTGTCGTAGTCGGGGTTTATATTTATCTGCGTGTTTTTATAATCTTTTACTGCGCTTAAAATTATGCCGAGAGCGGGATAAACCGCAGCCGAGATATAGCCGCAGCTTATCGCTGCGTCGGCGGCGTCCTCGCCGCCGCAGTCAACGTCGAGCTTTAATCTTTTGATAACCGCATGGCGGACTATCCCCATCGCCCCTGCGCCAACTATCCTCGCAATTTCCGAGATAATCTCGATAAATCCCGAAACTCCCGTCTTGTCGAGTATTTCCTTGAGCTTGTTTTCCTCCTCGGGCTTGGGCTTGTCGGGTTTTGGAGCTTTTTTTACCTTTTGCGAGGGCTTTTTGGTTCGTCTCCTTTTTGGCTTTTTCGGCTTTAGGGGGAAGAGCCGGATTTTAATAAACAGATACCCAAGCTTTAAGCAAAGCTTGTCCTCAAAGCTGATATAAAGCGTGAGCGGCAGCAGCATAAGGAGAAGCAAAAACAGGACTATTGCAAGTATCACAATGAGCGCCGTCATCTTTCTCCCTCCGTTAAGCTGTCAAATTCCCGCCTTGTTCGCCTTCTCCGCCGCAGCCTCGGCGGTTTCTCCGCCCTTGTCCTCCGTACTTTCGCCCTCGTCCTTGCTTTCCTCGGGCTGAGGCAGGGGCGGAAGCTGCTCGAGGCTTTCAAGCTGGAAGCACTTTAAGAAATTCTCGGTAGTGCCGTACAGCAGCGGTCGCCCCGGAAGCTCCAGCCTGCCCTTTTCCTCTACGAGATTTTTAGTCACAAGGCTGCCTATAACGCCGGAGCAGTCAACTCCCCTGACCTGCTCCACAAACGCCTTCGTGACGGGCTGGTTGTAGGCGATAACCGCCAGCACCTCCAGCGCCGCCTGAGAAAGCGGCGAGTTTTTCTTCATGTCCATAACCTTTCGGATGGTCTCGCCGTGAGCCCTTTTGTTACACATCAGATAGCTGTCGTTAAGCTTAAGTACTGAAACTCCCCTGCTGTCGTCGGAATATTCCTCCACGAGCTTTTCAAGCTGCTCCTCCACGGGCTTTTCGTCAATTTCCAAAGCCCTGGCTATTCTCTTGGCGTTTACGCTCTCGCCGCAGGCGAACAGCACCGCCTCGCAGGCGGCTTTAATCTCACTGTTCGTCAAGGCTCTCATCCTCCTTTAGCATAATCACTCGGGCGTTGTCGTCGTCGCCCTCGACCCTCACCCTTCTGTCCTTGATAAGCTCAAGCAGAGCCAAAAATGTGGCGACCAGCTCGGACTTTTCACTTCCGTTTGGAAACAGCGACTTAAAGCGAAGGTCGTCGCTCTCTCTGAGCGACTTCATAATGTACACGATTCTCGAATTGACCGAGACCACCTTCCTGCTGACTATTCCGGAGAAAGCTTCAGCAGGCGGCGGCAGCCTTCTGCGCCCTCTGCCTGCTGCGGAAATATAGGCGGCGGACAGTACGTCGGGAGAATGTACCCTTGTGTAAGTCATGTCGTATTCTATCTTTGACGGCGGTCGGGTATATTTGTCGAAGCAGACCATGGTTGAGAAGCTTTTCGCAGTCTCTCGGCAGATTTGGTAATCCAGCAGCTGCCCCTCGAGCTCTTTTTTCAGCTCCTCGGCTTCTTCGTGCTTTGGCAGCAGCATGACTGACTTGATGTAAACCAGTCGGGACGCCATCTCCAAAAACTCGCTGGCTATGTCCATCTGGTTTTCCTGCATGGCGCTTATCTGCTCCATGTACTGGTCGAGCAGCACGGATATCTGTATGTCGTAAATATTCAGCTTGTGCTTTGCTATCAATGTCAGCAGCAAGTCCAAAGGTCCCTCAAAGACCTCGAGCTTGTACTGCAGCTTAGTTTCCTGGTGCATCCTGTCACCTTAGGTAAAGGGCAGAAACGGCAAGCCTGCCACCCACATTACCGCCGTATTTAGAGCATTTTGAATTATGCGCAGCGGACCCGACAGCACGCCCAAAAGCAGCAGAGCATAGATAGCTAAGATAAAGTACTGCTCATAGCGGTAGATTACGTTTGTTATCCTAGACGGCAGGCAGACAAACAGCACCTTCGAGCCGTCGAGCGGGGGAATCGGAATCAGGTTGAAGGCGGCGAGCACCACGTTGATGCTGATAAAGTTTACGAGAAACAAAATCAGATAGTATATTATGCCCTCGCCGGTAATCATAGCCATGGTATAACTCTGGGGGAAAACCACAGCCACGAAGTTTAAGATAATTCCTCCCACTATTGCCGCTAGCAGGTTAGAAATCGGTCCCGCTGCGGCGGTTATCGCCATGCCGATTTTCGGGTGCTTAAAGTTGTTCGGATTTACGGGTACGGGCTTCGCCCAGCCAAAACCGAACAGCAAAAGGCAGATCGAGCCGAAAAGGTCAACATGAGATATGGGGTTCAAGGTGAGTCTGCCGCTGTATTTTGCAGTGCGATCCCCCAGTAGGTTTGCCGTAAAACCGTGCGCCCATTCATGTAAAGGTAAAATAAGGAAAATAATAACCAGGCAGGCGAGTATGGATACAATGGCGCTCCCCAGTGTGAGCTTGCCCGAAATAGCGTCAAAAAGCATAGCTTAACCTCCGAAAGGGTATATTACCCTAATTTATATAAGCATTATACTCTATACTCAGAAAAAAAACAAGGGGCGGCAATGCCGCTAAACAGCTTGGCGGCTCACCCATGCAATTTATCTCTCGCCATAACAGTGCACACGCCATAACAGTGCACAAATACAAAATAAACAATTTATATATATTCAACAAAGGTGTGATTTTTTATTTTACCGCCTTTATTATAATTTGTGATTATGCTATAATTTTGTAGAATACTGCTGCACGTAATTTGCATATTATAAGTAGGTGCAGAGAAAGGACTGTTAATATGTATCATTTGGGCATAGACCTCGGCGGAACAAATATTGTAGCCGGGATAGTAAATGGTAAAAATGAAATTATAGCCAAGGTAAGCTGCAAGACAGCCGTGCCGAGACCCGAAAGCGAAATCTGCGACTCTATGGCGGCTCTTTGCAAGGAGGTCGTCAAAAAAGCCGGAATAAAGATGGACGATATAAAGGAAATCGGCATCGGCGTTCCCGGTGCTGTAAACCCTGAAACCGGAATCGTAGAGTACTCGGCAAACCTCTTTTTCCACAACTGGGAGCTTGGCAGGATGATGGAGGAGAGAACCGGTAAAAAAATTATAATTGAAAACGACGCCAACGCCGCCGCCTACGGCGAGTTTTTGGCAGGCTCAGCCAAGGGCGCTAAGAACTCGATAACCATTACCCTCGGAACAGGCATCGGAGCAGGCATCATCATAGACGGAAAAATCTACAGCGGCTCAAACTACGCAGGAGCCGAGATGGGTCACATGGTAATCGTCATGGACGGACGAGAGTGCAACTGCGGCAGACGCGGATGCTGGGAAACCTATGCCAGCGCAACAGGACTTATAAACATGACCAAGGAGGCAATCCTCGGCGAGAGAGCCGACAGCTCCTATATGCTCAAGGAGCTCGGCGGAGATATTACCAAGGTCAGCGGAATAACCGCCTTTAACGCAATGCGTGACGGTGACTCCACAGGAGCCGCCGTTGTAGAGAAATACATCAAATACCTCGGCTGCGGCATAGTAAACGCCATCAACATCTTCCAGCCCGATATACTCAGCATAGGCGGAGGAATCAGCAAGGAGGGCGAGACGCTGCTTGCTCCTCTGAGAGCCTATGTGGAAAAGGAAAGATACACCAAGCACAACTCAAAGCAAACCGTCATCTGCGCCGCTACCCTCGGCAACGACGCAGGAGTAATCGGCGCTGCCATGCTCAAGCCGGTAAAATAATTCAGTTTACGCAATACGCAGGAAGGATAATGTGAAATGGGATTAATTAAAATACTCAAGGACTCCATAGGCGGAGCCGTATCGGACCAACTGCTTGAAGCCTACCAGCCCTCGGCAATGGGCGAGACCACCGTATTTGCCCCGGCTGTAGCGCCGCACACCGGCAACAACCAGCACTCAAGCACCGACGGAATTATAAGCAACGGCTCTATAATTCAGGTATACGACGGTCAGATGATGATACTCGTTGACGGCGGAAGAGTGGTTGACTACACCGCCGAGCCGGGCTATTTCAAGGTAGATAATTCCTCCATGCCCTCCATGCTCAACGGCCAGTTTAAGGACAGCTTCAAGGACGTGTGGACAAGAATCAAATTCGGCGGCACTACCCCGCAAACCCAGCGAGCCTATTACATAAATTTGCAGGAGATAAAGGGAATCCGCTTCGGCACCCCGAACCCGATAAACTACTACGACGCCTTCTACAACGCCGAGCTGAGAATCAAGATACACGGCGTGTTCTCCATAGTTATCACCAACCCCCTGCTGTTTTATGAAAATGTAGTTCCAAAGGAATATGTCACCCAAAACAGACGTCTCGACTTCAGCGATATTGAAAGCCAGTTCAAGGCTGAGTTCGTCTCAGTGCTCGGCTCCGCCATTGGTCAATATACAGCCGCCGGAGAGAGCGTGCGCTTCATCACCTCAAAGGGAGCAATACTCAACCAGTATATGCAGACCGCTCTGGACGATTTGTGGGTGAAATCCAGAGGTATCGACCTGTTCTCCGTCGCAGTCTCCACGCCGAGCTACGACGAGCAGTCGCAAAAGCTCATCGACAAACGAAACGATATTGCCATGCAAGCCTCAGCAGTGGCAACCCCACAGGCTCAGGCGGCATATCTGGCTACCGCCGCAGGCAGAGCCATGGAAAACGCAGGAGCTAACGAGGCGGGAGCCATGCAGGGCTTTTTGGGGCTCGGAATGGCGATGAACCAGGGCTCAAATATCCTCAGCGGATATCAACAGCAGATGGCAAATCAGCCCCAGTCTCCGCAACCACCTCAAGCACCGCAATCCCCACAATCACCACAGCCGCCGCAATCACCTCAACCCCCTCAGCCCCAACAGACAGCCGCCACAGCGGCAGCAGCGGGCGCAGCAGGTGCAGCCGCTGCTGAAAGCTCAACCTGGAAATGCGAGTGCGGAGCGCAAAACACAGGGCGTTTCTGCCAAAACTGCGGCAAGCCCAAGCCCCAGCCTCAGCCTAGCGCTGAGTGGACTTGCGAATGTGGTGCACAAAACAGCGGACGTTTCTGCCAAAACTGTGGCAAACCGAAGCCACAGACAGGTCCTTGGAAGTGCCCCGACTGCGGCACGGACAACAGCGGACGCTTCTGCCAAAACTGCGGCAAGCCGAGAGCTTAAGCGCTATAACCAAGTCGCCGATTTAAATCTTTTTAAAACGAATTTTTCTAAACATATACGCCCCTGCGAAATCGCAGGGGCGATTTTTCAAGCTTTATAATTTTATAATATATATTTATAAGTATTTACAAATGTTTTACGCCATAATATCGGTTGTTTTTACAAGCAAAGAGTATTATATAAAAAACAAGTTATAGAAAGCCGGAGAGTTTTATGAAACCAAAAACATGTCGAAAAATACTAAACATAATTACTTCAGTGGGACTATGCGTAGTTTTATTAGCAAATATCCCACCCTTAAATTTTATCCGTAAGGAAATAGTTGCCTGTGTAGCCTTACTTGCGATAGGCGGACTTATTTTGGGATTCATATTCCTACGGTGTCCGCATTGTAAAAAATTATTAAATTTTCTCTGGTCATCGCAAAGCATTTGCCATAATTGCGGTGCGAGACTGGATGAGGATGACTCAAAATCCTAGGCAGAAAATTTACGAAACACTGTTTATCCAAATTGTTTGATTGTTTTAAAATTCTCCTTATAAAAGGAGGGGTAAGCATAAAAAACATTTCATACTTAATGAATCAATGCGAGTTGATTAAACTAACCGAAAACACAACACTGAATTCGATAAATAAATTATCTTCTAAGAATTACGCCCTTGCGAAATCGCAGGGGCGTATTTATATATAAGACTTAAAACCATCGTGTCAGTCCCTCCACTGTACAACCTCGTCAAACTTCTTTCTCGGTCGCTGCGACGGAGCCTCATCGGGATATCCCAGCGCCACAGCGGCTATCAGCTCGCCCTCATCGCCGAGCCACTCGCACAGCTCCTTATACGCAAAGTAGATATCGCACACCCACAAACTTCCTATTCCCTTTTCTTCGGCGGCTAAAAGCATATTCTGTATAGCCGCGCTTATCGACTGGATATTACAAATCTCATATATTTTCTCTTCCTTCGTCATATCTTTAAAAATTCCCTGTCCCAAGCTATTAACAGCGAAGATTACTACAGGAGCCTGCTCCAATATTTCCACCGTGTATTTCGCCGCCGCCATATGCTTTTTGCTCTCTGGAAGCAGGGCTTCTCCATGCTCCTCCCGATATATCCCCCTGCGAAACGCCTCAAGCATTTCCTTCTTAGACCTACCTGTAATTACAATAAACCTCCACGGCTGCCTGTTTTTTGACGACGGAGCTTTAATCCCACTTGCGATTATCTCCCTAATCTCGCTTTCGGGCAAAGGCTTGCTCAAAAACTTTCTTATACTTCTTCTTTCATCTATCTCTCTTATCATTTTGTCCCCCGATTTAAACTATTTTTGTCTATTATACACTCCCAAAACCCAATTTGAAACCCCTAAAAACGCCATAAAGCTAAACGACAGCGATGCAGCAGAACGTAGGAAAAAAAGCCCCTAAAGGAAATGAATTATAAAATGGCACAAAGACAAACGACAGCAGTGCAGCAGAACGTAGGGAAAAAAGGTGGTTACTTTTCTGTATGGTTGTGGTATAATAGATAATAATTGTGTTCTTATGCGGTTTTTTAAAGTAAAGCCGAGTATAAAACGATATTTTATATGAATTACCCGGGGGTAAGATATGGAAACAAACCGTAAAAATGACAGCGAGCTGATAGTCGGGCGAAACTGCGTGACGGAAGCCTTGAAAAGCGGCAGACCCATTGACCGTCTGTTCGTTTCCAAGGGAGCGGGAGGCTCTCTGGTCTCTATTATTGCTCAGGCAAAAAAATCCGGAGCAGTTATCAAAGAGGTTGACTCCCGCAAGCTGGACTCGCTTTGCTCGGGAGCTAACCACCAGGGAGTGGTCGCCTTCGCCGCAGCCAAACAGTACGCAAGCATAGACAGTATATTCGAGCTGGCGCAAAGCCGAGACGAACCGCCCTTTATCATAATTTTAGACGGAATTGAAGACCCCCATAATCTGGGAGCCATAATAAGAACCGCCGAATGTGCCGGAGCCCACGGGGTGATTATCCCCAAGCGCCGCAGCGCAGGGCTGAGCCATATAGTAGATAAAACCTCGGCGGGCGCTTTGGAGTACCTGCCGGTTGCGAGAGTCGTAAATCTACCCACAACCATAGACGAGCTAAAGCAAAGAGGACTTTGGGTTTACGGTGCGGACATGAACGGCGAAAACTACACCTCGGCAGACCTTAGCGGCGCCGCCGCATTGGTAATAGGAAACGAGGGCAAGGGACTTTCAAGGCTTGTCAGGGATAAATGCGACTGTATCCTCTCGCTGCCGATGAGAGGGAAAATCAGCTCCCTCAACGCCTCCGTGGCGGCGGGGATATTGATGTATGAATTTATGCGGCAGAGAAACGGCTAAAAGGCCGAAGGAAAGGGATGATAAAATGAGCCGAAAAAACGACACTTTTAACGATAAAATGAATATCGGGTACACGGAATCGGAGGAGACTGACACAGCCGCACTCGGCGGCGAGATTGTCGATGACGAGATTAACGACGGGGAAGAAACCGTCGATATATCTCAGTTTTCCACCGCACCCCCTCACACACCCGCAGAAAGTGAGGAGGGAAAAAAGGTAGCCCGACTGATAGAAAGCCTTCTAATTGACACCGAGCCGATGCCTCAAAGCACCAAGGGCTCAAAAGCTGAAAAGCCGCCAAAACCCAAAAAGGAAAAAACAAAAAAAGATAAAAAGGGTAAACGCGGCTTCGGACTTTTCTCCTCCGAACCGCCGTCCGACGAGGATTACGAGTTTTTCGAGGAAGAGGTTCTCGACTCGGATACACACGACGAAGCTCCGAGCAAGCCGCCGCAAGCCGAGCAGGAAACAGCCGAGGACGATAATTACGACGACAATACCTATCCTGACGCAGAGGACGAGCAGAAAACTGCCGACGACTATGACAACTATGACGACTATGAGGATATAGACGACGGCTACGAGTATGAGGACGAAGAAGGTGAAGGAACTTCGGATCCCCCCTCCCCTGACGCCGAGGCGGCACAGCCTCAGCCCGACCACAGCCGGATTGACGACGTAACCAACGGCTACCAGGACTACGAGAAACCCGAGGACGAGCCTTATCCCTATGAGTTAAATCACGAGCAAGACCCCGGCTACGAAAAAAGCACTCCAAAGCACCCTCTCCTTCAAAAGCTCAAGGCGTTCTGGACAACCTCCGAGGACTTCGAGGAAAAGTTCGACGACGACTTCGACCCCTCTGTTTTTGACGAGGACGAGCCAAGCAATACCTCTGAGCAAGCGGCGGTTGAAAACGAAGCCGAAAGCGACATACCCGATGCACAGCCGGAAAATGACTCTGCACAGACCGCTGAGGACGATAGGTACATCGAATACGAGCAGGACGAGTACGAAGATGAATACGACGACGAGTATGACGACGAGTACGCAGAAGATGATGAAGCTGCTGAGGAACAACCCTCCGCTGCCACTGGAAACGAAGATACCGAAGACGATAGCTTCTCAGAAACCGCCGAGGAGATTGAAGTTGAGCCAATAGCGGAAGCTGAGTACGAGCAGGACGAGTACGAAGATGAGTACGATTACGAGTATGACGACGAGTATACAGAAGATGATGAAGCTGCCGAGGAACACCGCTCCGCTGCCACTGAAAACGAAGATACCGAAGGCGATAGTCTCCCCGAAACCGACGAGGAGATTGAGCCAATAGCTGAAGCCGAGTACGAGCAGGACGAGTACGAAGATGAGTACGACGAGTATGCGGAAGACGCCGAATACGAGACTGAGCAAAAGCCTCAGGTAAAGAAAATGTCGCTTTTCGGCAAGCTCAAAGCCTTGTGGCAGGGAGATGATTTAAGCGGCGACCGCTTCAATGAGGAGATTGACGAGGAAGATACAGATGATGACTTCCACGCAGCCGGTGAAGATGATAAATCTCAGTGGGGAAAGTCCAACCTCTCCTACGACGACCTGTCAGAGTATGCGCCAAAATCCCACTCAAGCAGCAGCGAAACACAGCTTGACGAGGACAGCCTGCTGGACGAAGAGGAAAACGAATTAGCGCTTGAGGAGAGGCCGAGAAGAAGTATTATTGATACTGTAAAGGATACTGTCAAGGCAAAATTCAAGACAATACTCGACCCGACCATAGCCGACAGCACTGACGAAGATAACCTCGAAAAAACCGAGGATACTGAATACAGCTCCTCCGTCAACGAAACAGGAGAAGTTGAACAAGACGAAATAAAACCCGTAAAGGCGTCCAAGCCCTCGCCAATCGACCACTTCAAAAACTTCTGGAACGACGACGGCGATTATGCTGATGAGGACGACGACGGCGATTATGCTGATGAGGACGACGAGGACGAGGACGAAGAACCTGTAGATGCAGACTTTTCCGACAAACAGACTGCGCCTGTCTCCAAACCCGTATTAAAGGTAATACACCCCTATGACAAGCAGGATGAAGAAGCCGATAATAAACCCGATGAGAAACCCGAGGTCGAAAGTGAGGACGATGCGCAGGACAGCCCATCTCAGTCTGCGACTTCCGCTCAGCATGAAACCACGCCGAGCCAAGCTGCGGCTGTTGCGGCAAGCTCGGCTGACATCAGCTCAGAGGACGAAGATGAGATTATAGCCGAGGGTCCCGACGCTCCCGACGACGTCTACTCCGCCCCCTCTCACAGAGCCAGGAAAAATATATTCAGCAAGCTGAAAAAGCTCTGGAGCGCAGCCAACGAAAAGGACAAGCCGACGCCCGCTCTTTCAGAGGAAAAACAAAAGCTGGCAGCCAAGGTCAGGGCGGGAGCTCAGCATGCGATAGAGGACGAGCAGCTTTCACAGCGCAGTGACGAGCCAAGCTCACAACCACCGACAGAGAGCTCCGACGTCAACACCACGAAACCCGAAACCCCAAAAGCCGAAGAAAATCCTCAAACCGAAGCAGAATCAGAGCCCGCAGCCACGGTCGAAAAACCCGAGCAACAGCCAATCCCGTCCGAATCCGAGCAGCTCAAAAGCGGCCCCGAGGTTCCGACCTTTGACGATATAGCTCAGGACAAGACCGTAGTTGACAATCTGGACGGCAAGCAGGTGGTAGATGGCAAGGTAATCCCCGACTACACCCATGAAGACCGGGTTGAAAAAATCAACCTTACTAACGAAAACCTCGCCATGGTAGTGCGCCGAGAGTACGAGGAATATATAAAGCAGGCAAAGTACAAGCCAAAGGCAAGTGAAATCGTCGCTCCCGAGGTAAACTCCGAGGTCTCCAGAGCCGTCAAGGAGGAGATGAGAAACCCCGAAGCGGCAAGAGAGAAGGCACAGCAGAAGCTCGAACGCTCAGCCGAAAGGGCAAAACAGGAGCGAAATGAAGAAAAACACGAAGAAAAACGCCCACGCCGCTCCCTCAAGGATATCCTGTTTGGAGAGGTTGAAAACAGCGCGGACTTTTCCGAGTTCAGAGCCCAAACAAACCAAAGCCGCCAAACTGAGCAGGTTATAGAGGACTACGACAAGCCCTCCGACGCCAGAGCTGTAAGAGCCGAGATAAACTACGACAACCGCAAAATCAGCTTCCGCTGCATAGCTCTTACGGCAATCTTCCTAATCACGCTCGTGCTTTTCATAATCCAGCGTTACTTCCCGACCTTGCTCACCGACAACATTCCCAACGCCGACATAATGACCTGTCTTTTGAGTATGATTTTACTTCTTGTCAGCGCCGTGCTCTGTCACAGCACCGTACTCGGCGGACTGAAGCCACTGCTCACCTTCAAGGGCAATTCAGACACTGCAGCGGCAGTCGCCGTGGCAGGCTGCATAATTCAGGGAGCAGTCTCCTTCTTTGACCCGCAGTCCTTCTTCAGCGGCGGTATGCATCTGTACTCAATTTTGGCTATTGCCGCCCTGCTGCTAAACAGCCTCGGCAAGATGTGCATAGTACAAAGGATAAGGGACAACTTCAGGTTTGTCTCCTCCCCCAACAGAAAGTACTCCGCCAGAATCTTTGACGATGAAGAAATCTCAAAAGAGATGATATCAAAAACCGAAGCCGGCAATCCCGTAGTGGCACTGCAAAGCAGGACAAGATTTTTAAAGGGCTTTTTAAGATTTTCATATATGCCCGACCCGAGCGAGAGAGCAGCCTCCATCATGGCGCCGATAACCACGGTAATCGCCGTTTTAATCGCCATCATCTGCGGAATCTCCACAGGCTCCGCAGCAGGCGCAGTCTCCTCATTCTCGATAGTCGCCTGCATGAGCGTGCCTATGTGCTGCCTGCTGGCAATCAATATTCCGATGAAAAAGCTGTGTGACAACGCCCTGAAAAACCGCGCTATGATAGTCGGCTACCCGGCTGTTAAGCACTTCTCGGACACCAGAGCCGTAATGGTAGACAGCAGGGAGCTGTACCCCAGAGGCAAGGTCGAGCTTCTCAGCGTCAAAACCTTTAACACCTACAACATCGACAAGGCGCTGCTCAACGCAGCCGCCGTGATGAAAATAGCAAACACCCCGATGACCTATATGTTCGAGGACGTCATAAGCGAAAAAGGCGAGCAGCTGCCGGAGGTAGAAAGCGTAAAATACGAGGACGGCAAAGGACTTGTCAGCTGGGTAGGCGGAGAGCGACTGCTGCTCGGAAACCGAGATCTCATGACCAAGTACTCCATCAACCTGCCGAGCCTCGACTTCGAGGAAGCCTCGGTGAAAAGCCGTACAAACTGCATAACCTACCTTGCAAACGCAGGCCAGCTTGTCGCCATGCTCGTCACGGATTATCAGCCTGACAAGCGGCTGGCTGCCGAGCTGAAAAGGCTAGAGGACAACGGCGTTACAATTCTCATCAGGACAGCCGACCCCAACGTCTCACAGCTCAAAGTGGCTAAGGATTACCGCATTTATATGCGCAGCATAAAGATATTACCCACCGTGCTCGGAAACATCTGCAAGGACGAGATGTCCCGCAGGGACGAAAGCTCAAAAGCCCTGCTTGCCACAGAGGGCAAACTGCACTCCCTCGCAAGGGCGCTCGGCGGCTGTATCAAAATCCGCAGCAACTTTTTTATCAGCATTGTAATCCAGATTATCGGCGTAGCGCTCGGCGTGCTGATAGCCGGTGCAGTCTCCCTGTTTTCGGGACTTAACGGCCTGAGCGGTGTTGATTTGCTGCTGTATGTTCTGTTCTGGACGGTCGCAACAATAATAGCGCCGCTGATACAAAAGGCGTAGCTTTAAACCCAAGTCGCCGATGTCTGCGGCGTGGGACATTCAGTCTTTCGGTGGGGGTATAATCCCCCAACCCTGAGGAGCAAAGCTCCCCGGCGACGATTTAAAAACAAAAGCGAAAGGATTGATAGCGATGAAGATAGCTCCTTCAATGTTGTCCTGTGACTTCTCGGTTATGGGTAAGGAAGCCAAACGAATGGAGGAAGCAGGAGCCGATCTGCTGCACCTGGACGTTATGGACGGTCATTTTGTGCCGAACCTCACCTTCGGAGCACCCGTGATTAAGTGTATTCGCCCGTGCTCCTCACTGCCGTTTGACGTACATTTGATGATAGAAAACCCCTACGACTATATCGACGACTTCGCCGACGCAGGGGCGGACATAATAACCTTCCACGTTGAGAGCAGGTCGGACATACCTCTGACAATAGAAAAAATCAAGTCTGCCGGCGTCAAGCCCGGGCTTGTTATAAAGCCGAAAACCCCGCCCGAGGCTGTATTTCCTTACCTGAAGGATATATACATGGTGCTGGTTATGACTGTAGAGCCGGGCTTCGGCGGTCAGTCGTTCATGGCGGACATGCTCCCGAAGCTCGAGGCGATAAGGGACGAAGCTAAGAGACAGGGAGCGGATATCCTGCTTGAGCTTGATGGCGGAATCAACAATGAAACCGTAATTGAGGCGGCAAAGGCGGGCGGCGACATCTGCGTTGCAGGCACAGCCGTGTTCAAAGCCGACGATGCGAAACAGGCGATAGAGCAGATGAAAAAAGCCTGCTCGGATTATTGATAATCCCCCTAAATAACAAAGTGTTGTCAGTGCTTTTTTAAGCCCTCTTATTTAAGAATGGCACAAATGCAAACGATAGCAGTGCAGGCGCACGTAGGGAATAACAGTTTAGGTCAAGCCTTTTTAAGGGCTTGCGGATTCCAAAGGCAGAGCCTTTGGTCGCCACCCGCAGGTGGCGAAATTCCCTTTGTTCAAGCGCTCGGCAGGGGGTGAATTGTTCGGCTGTGACGAACAAGAGGGGGAAGCCTGCAAGAGAGGCTTCCCCCTGTGCCGGAGGCACTTTTATCCTACGTTTTACTTCTCTGCTATAGCGCATATTTGTACTGATTTATATTCTGTCCGTTTGCCTTAATTAAGATGCGGCTGTCGCAATTAGAAATTTGCGCTCGCCCGCACTTGCGCCCCACCGCACGGTGGGGCGCTGCTTTCACCCGCCGCACCAAGGCGACCAGGCAAAGTCAAGCAAAACATCTGCCTATCCTCATAACGGGAAATCCCGCCGCCACCACGGCGCCATGTTCTCTTGCCGCCGCAATCTTGATTTTTTCCTTTGTTCTATCTACAGAATACTCCGACAAAACATTAAGCGCCAGATGAGCACGCTGACCGCCCGGACTGACAATCACACAGTACCTCCCGTCAATGTACATAATCTCGCCCCTGAGACCTCCAAAGCCGTTTTTATACAGTTGAGCCATACAGTCGGTCAGTGCGTCAGCGCTGTCAATCGTAAACATCACCGAGCCGCTCTCTTTGATTTTATACCTTCTCCTGCCCAGACTGCGCTTTGGATAAACGCTGACAACGAGCATACACCCCTCGGCGCGGTGCAGAGTTTCTATATACATTCCCTTGTTTTTAAGCGAAAAGCTGACCCTGTCCCCCGCAATGGCAATCAACCTGCGCATCACCGCCTGAAACTCCCTGTCCTGCGAGTGTATCTTCTCAATGCTGAGGTTAAACGCCCCCATGTCCTCTTTTGATAATATTATAATAAACCGTGAAGAGCTAAGCTGCCGGATATTCATAATCTACCTCCTTCACAGACGAACCAATCCGCCTAATATTATAATATTATCAAGACAGGAAGTGTGCAAGAAAGTTTTACTGGAAACCGCAATTTACCTGATGTTAAATTTACCATAGGCATGACCAAGCCTGTTTAACAAATTTTGTTAAGCTATCAAGGGTGCGTTTCTGCATCTGAAATATATTATACGAGGAGACGATAAGATGAAAATAATAGATTTCCACACCCACACCTTCCCCGAAAAACTGGCTAAAGGAGCAATATCCTCACTTGAACGCACGAGCGGGAGCAAGGCGGCGCTAAACGGCACAAACGAGAGCCTTTTAAGCTCGATGCAGCGCTGCGGCGTAAGTCAGAGCGTGCTGATGCCGATAGCCGTAAAAAAGGGCAACAGCCACACAATAAACACCTGCGCCATAGAAAACGACAAAATCCCCTCCCTGCACTCCTTCGGCTCAGTTCACCCGCACGACGACAACATATTAGAAGAACTTGAGCGAATTAAAAAAGCAGGACTAAAAGGCATAAAGCTCCACCCCGACTTTCAGGGGGTATTCATCGACGACCCCGAAACCGTAGCCGTAATGCAGCTATGCGCACAGCTGGGTCTTATCGTGATGATACACTGCGGGATGGATCCCTCCTATCCCGACGTTCACCGCTCAACTCCCAAGCGACTGCATAGAGTTTTGCCCGAGCTTCACGGCGGCAAAATCATCTGCGCCCACTCCGGCGGCTACCGCTACAACGACGAGGTGCTTGAATATCTCGTCGGTCACGAGGAAATATATATAGATACAAGCTACTCCCTCGGCCATCCCGGAATGGACAGTGAAAAAATTAGAGAAATATACCTTCAATTCGACCCCACCCACATTCTCTTCGGCACGGACTCTCCGTGGGAGGATCAAGCCCTCTCCGCTCAAAAGCTCTTATTGCTCAAGCTCCCCGACCGACTTTACGAGAGGATATTCAGCGAAAACGCCGAGGCGCTGCTTAAATAACCAAGTCGGCGATGTCCCCGCCTCTGTAGGCGGCGTGATCAAACGAGCTTGTCATGCGGGCGAAGATTTAAATTAAGATAAAAGGCTCTAAATAATATGAAAATATCTCCGACTTGCCTTTTGTGCGTTTACAAGCCAAAGCTTTTATTATAAAATACACGTAAGCTATTCGCCCGGCAAACAGGGCTGAAAATTTAAAATAAGGCAGGAGGAATATTTATGCCGCAGTGGCTGAAAGATGCAATTTTTTATGAGATTTACCCCCAAAGCTTCTACGACTCAAACGGAGACGGAATCGGAGACATTCAGGGAATTATCCAAAAGCTCGATTATATCAGGAAGCTGGGCTGCAACGCCATCTGGCTCAACCCGGTGTATGACTCGCCGTTTATGGACGCAGGCTATGACGTAAGGGATTACAAAAAGGTAGCTCCTCGCTACGGCACCAACGAGGACTTAGCCGAGCTGTTTAAGACGGCTCACGAAAAGGGCATGAGGATAATCCTAGACCTCGTTCCCGGTCACACCTCGGACCAGTGCGAGTGGTTTGTACAAAGCCGCCGTCACGAGAAAAACGAATATTCAAACCGCTACATCTGGACGGACAGCGTCTGGGAGGCGCCGCCCGAGTACCGACTGATGTGCGGCATAAGCGAGAGAGACGGCAATTACCTCACAAACTTCTTCAGCTCTCAGCCGGCTTTAAACTACGGCTTTGCTAAGATAACCCACCCCAAGTGGCAGCTCCCGACCGACCACCCCGACTGTCAAAAGACCGTAGAGGCAATCAAGGACGTCATGCGCTTCTGGCTCGATATGGGCTGCGACGGCTTCAGAGTTGACATGGCGGACAGTCTGGTTAAAAACGATGACGACAAGCGCCCCACAGCCAAAATCTGGCGAGGAATCAGGGAGATGCTCGATAAGGAATACCCCGAGGCGGCAATGGTGTCTGAGTGGTGCAACCCCGAGCGAGCCATCAACGACGGCGGCTTCCACTGCGACTTTTATCTCGACCACAGAGGAAACGGCTACTCCACGATGTTCCGCTATGTAAATGAGGAAACGGGCGTTGACGAGAGCTACTACAGCAAAAACGGCTGCGGCGACATCACCGTATTCACCGAGGAATACAGCAAAAGCCTCAAAAAGACCAAGGGCAACGGCTACATCAGCTTTATAACTGGCAACCACGACGTACCGAGAATGACTAAAAACCTCGACAACCGTGCTATCCGCCTTGCCTACACCACAATACTGACCCTGCCCGGAGTGCCGTTTATCTACTACGGAGACGAAATCGGCATGAGATATATCGAGGGACTTCCGAGCAAGGAGGGCGGCTACCACCGCACGGGTGCGAGAACCCCAATGCAGTGGAGCGGCGGCAAAAACCTCGGCTTCTCCACCGCCGACAGCGACAAGCTCTACCTCCCCGTTGACCCGAGCGAGGACGCTCCCACGGTAGAAAACCAGAGCGGAGCGGACGGCTCGATTTACGAGACGGTCAAGGAGGTAATCCGCCTGAGAAGGGCTAACGAAGATCTCGGACCCGACGGCGATTTCGAGGTAGTTTACGCCGAGAAAAGCAAGTACCCCTTCATCTACAAAAGAGGAAGCTTTGTAATAGCCGTAAACCCCAAGGGAGACTCAGCAGACGCTCCGTTTGCCTTTGACGGCGAAAAGGTATTTGAAATCGGCGAAAGCGAAATCTCAAACGGCACAATCACCCTTGCTCCGCAGTCGATTGTAATTATTAAAGCCCGCTAAAGCCACCCACAAGACGGCAAGCTTGATTATCTGTTAAATAAAAATCCACCATAGCACAGCTTTAATGTAGCTGTCTATGGTGGATTTTTTGTTCTGGTTCGCCTGCACTGCTTTAGTATACACCTGTGCCAATAAAGAGTTTTCTGTCTTTTGTACCTTAGCCCTAGCTCGCTCCCTTTTTAGGGCTAAATAACCCTTTTAACTATTCTCCCGTTTGAGTTTTTACTGTCACCGAGTTAGTTTATTTTCTTTTGCCGGTTTGGTATATAGCATTTTTCACCGATAGCTCTGTTACTCTCTATTTTGCCGAGCCCTGTTGCCATTATTGCCTGTATGAGCGTTATGGGCGTTATTGCCATTACTTCCGCTGTTGCCGGTATTAGCATTGCCTCTATTGTTGCCGGCATGAGAGTTGCCATTATTACTGCCGTTATTGCCGGTATTAGTATTGGCACTATTATTGCCGCCACTACCGCCTGCACCGCTATTGCTTTGATTGCCGTGCCCGTGCCCGTTGCCGTTTTTATGGTATCCGTTACTCTCCGTCTGTGTTTCGGCTTCATCATCGTCCGACAATCTATCAATCAAATCCCGTATTTCTCTCATTGTCATTCCCTGTATTTCCTCAGGAGTAATATCGGGGTCAAAAGCCTGAAGCTCTAAATAGGCTCGGTACTTTCCGTACGAAAGGCCAAGATGATGAGCCTGCGAAACCTCGTCTGAATCTGCGCAGTAGCAGTGGGTATTTTTTTGACCTTCAGTGCACGATTCAACACCGGACAGAAGCCTGGCGGACTGCGACCCGTCTGAGCCGACGACAGTGATTGTCATTACTGCATCATTATCCAACAAAGCCGCAATATTTTCACTTGCCAATATCTGATCGACCGCTTCGGTATAGTCCATATACTTTATATTTATTGAATCGAGCAAGTCCTGCCCGTCGTCATTGTAGCTGCTGACTGAAACCACCTTATCAAAGCGATTGATACCCAGCTCAATCGACGGGTTAATATCCACGCTGATATCCGCTGTCGGAGTAAAGTAAAGCCAGTATCCCCCGAAGGCGAACAGCACAAATATTAAACACGCCGCAGCAGGTATGAGATATTTATATTTTACAGTCCGGGCTTTTGTATATCCCCGTGTTTTCCGAGCAAGAAAAGCCCTGGTTTTTTCCTTTAAATCTTCCTCTGCTTGTACCCGGTCGAAAACGTCCTTTAGCTTTTCATTTAGCTTATCATTCATATTCATCACCATATCCGTCACCCTCCAGCTTTTTCCGAAGCATTTGCCTGGAACGAGTTAGGAGAGTATAAACCGTATTTACATTTTTACCCAAAATCTCCCCGATTTCCACAGCGGTATAACCCTCATAGTAATGCAGATATACCACCTGCCTGTATTTCTGCGGAAGCGAAAGCACGGCTTCCAAAACCTCTCTGTTGTCGTCAGGCAAGTCTGCCGACTGATTAATTATTTCATCTAAGGATACGGTGTGATTTCGGAAAAAGCTTTTGAGCAAATCTTTACAAGCATTAATTGTAACCCGAATAAACCACGCTTTCTCGTGTTCTTCGCTTTCAAACGATACGGAGCTAAGGACATACTTCAAAAACACCGTTTGAAATATGTCCTCGGTATCAGCATAATTCTTTAAATGTATCATGCAAAGCCGTCGAATCGTATTTGAATACAGTTCGATTGCTCTGTTTACCTCTTGTTCGCTCCGCATTTTACCTTACCCTATTTTATACTACCTGTTGCGTCCGTGTTGAAAACCGTTTCCTCGTCCTGCGCCATGACAGCCGTTGTAATAATCGCATACGCCGTCTCCGTCCGCGTCTGTATAATTCCGTCCGCTTCTCGAGCCAGCATTGCTATTGGCAGAATTTCCTCCTTGCCCGTTTCCCGAGCTTGCATTGTTGTTTACAGAATTTCCGCCATTGCCGTTCGCTCCGCTTCTTTGATATGTACCCAAGTTGTCACATACGCCGTCCCCGTCCGTATCAACATATCGGAGAGAAGTTACGGCATTGTCGCAAACACCGTCGCCGTCAGCATCTGTATAATTCCGTCCACTTCCCGAGCCGCCATTGCTATTGGCAGAATTTCCGCTATTGCCGTTCGCTCCGCTTCTTTGGTATGTACCCAAGTTGTCACATACGCCGTCGCCATTTGCATCAATATATCGGAGAGAACTTACAGTATTGTCGCAAACACCGTCGCCGTCTGCATCTGCAAAATTCTGCCCGATTTCCGTGGTCATCGTTTCCGAGTTCAATGCAAATGAACTTGTTGTCCCGGCAGCTAAAACCAGAGCTGCCATAATACCGACCAATACCCTTTTCATAACTATTCCTCCAATACATATTATTGATAGTCATTTCCGACTTCACTATTAATACGATTGGCAAGGAATAATCCATTCAAAAATTTGAAAATTTTTCTTTTTTCTCCCTTAACTCGTTATGTATGTTTTACACGCCAAACAGCTCACAAATTGGAGTCCTAAAAATAGCGCCGATATTATCAACCGAGGCTAAAAGAAGCTGTTGTATAGTTGTATAATTTAAAGCTTGCGTTCTGATTATTCACTTGTTCGGGGTGTACTTTGTCCCCGTGACAAAACGTAAAAACGGTATTCTCATGCTTATTTCGCAACAAACAAAGGTCATGAAATATGACAAAATTAATGTTCCTGCAAATATAATTAAGGCATGATTCCCGCATATTTCATATAGCAGGTACTGAAACAAAACCACCCAAATAAAATGATAGATATAAAAGAGAAATGACCTCGTTTTCATGTAATTTGATACTTTTCCGTTAAAATTAAAATAACGTTTTGCTAAGCCTATTAAAGCTATTACCATAATCCACTCTGATGAATAGTTGGCGATATTATTTAATAAAAAATATTCTTTATCCACCCAAATAAAAAGATACACATTGAGAATAGTTGCCGCTAATCCAATACAAAGCAATAACCGGCTATTCTTCTCTGCTTTGCTCACTATTTTTTCATCTGTAAACACAAAATAACCAAGCAGGAAAAGATATGTATATTCAGCAAGACTTTTCCCGCCTATCGAAAGACATTCACTTAACAGCGGTAAAGGTAAGCCTAACACAAAAACCAGCCAAAACGGAATTGATTTTTGAGGTTTAAAATTCACTTTTTTTATAAGCGATAATACCCCAACACTCACAACCGAAATAATCAGAAGATATAATATAAACCAAAATTGTCCCGGAGAAAATCCGCCGTCAGCGCCTGTTAAATCAGTAAACCTTGTAAAAAACACTACATAATGCTCAAAAAATCCACCATCATAAGAGTAATTAAATCTATCGCCTATATATGACATTATCGGCATAAGAGCTAATATTCCAAAGACAAGCGGAACAAATAATCTTTTCACTCTTTCAATAAGATATTCCTTAATTGTCCGCTTTTCAAGTGCAAACCTTGTACTTATCCCCGCCAACACAAATAGCAATGGCATAAAGTATGGGCTAAAGAAAATGACTATACTGCTAATTAATCTGTTTCCTTCAAAAAAAATGTAGTTTGGTTCACCCCAAACATTCCATGCCATAGAAATATGAAATGGTATAAGTATCAAAAGAGTAATCCATCTTAAATTGTCAATATAATGCTTACGCATAGATAAACCCATAACTTCTCACCGTTCAATCCTTTGCGCCGCAATCGCCGCAATAATATAATTGCTTTGCAATTATGATATAATATCCGTTTCCAAATATGCCGCAGGCATATATCATCCACCGAAGGTGGTTATCATACCCAAGGTATATCACCCGTTTGCAAAAACGGATATCATTGAAAAAAGCGCCCTAAGGCGCTTTTTTCCTGGTGCCGGTGACCGGACTTGAACCGGTACGGATTATTCGTCCGAGGGATTTTAAGTCCCTTGTGTCTGCCTATTCCACCACACCGGCGAACTGACAAAGATTATTGTAACACAGGGCAAATAAAAAATCAAGAATTTTACATATAATTATCAGAAGTTTCAGGCACAGCCTTTCACACCTTGCTCACAAATTGCCCTTTATAAATCGAAAAGAGCTGCCCGCCATAGCAAGCAGCTCCGTGTCGGTCATAATTATTACTCAATGTACCGAAACACAAATATTTAATTAGCAGAAATATACGTCCATCTTGTTGCCTTCAAGCTCGCCGTTTACTACGAAGTAAGCTGCATTCTCCTCGGGCTTTACATATACCTCAAGGGTTTCGATGTCGGCGTTTGAGCCGTTGCCCTTGTATGTAAGCTTTACGTTCTCTATCATTTCATCAACCGAAACCTTAGCTCCGTTGTACTCGATATATACCTTGGTAACTGTCTCCTTTGCAGCCTTCTTAGCAGCTGTCTTTGTCGCTGTCTTCTTTGCAGGAGCAGCCTTTTCCTCTGTCTTGGCAGCGGCTGCCTTTGTTGCTGTTTTGGCTGCTGTCTTAGTTGCAGTTGTCTTTGCAGTAGTTGTCTTAGCGGCTGTTGTCTTTGGAGCTGCCTTTGTTGCTGTCTTGTCCGCAGTCTCTGCCTTTTCCTCTGTCTTTACAGCAGTTGCCTTTGTCTCCTCAGCCTTTGCTGCGGCAGCTGTCTTCCTTATTGCCATGGTTAAGTACCTTCCTTTCAAAAGCTAATAAATAAGCTTGTCAAACCGACTATGTAAACTATTATATGCTCATTTTTATCCTGTGTCAAACTAAATCCCGTTTTTCTGTTTGTCATACAATAAAAGGGTTTTTACCGCAATTTAATTTATTAAATTTACCAGTAAAATCCCCATTGTCATGGGAATAATGGGATATTTTGTCGCTGCATTTTTTAACGCAGAAGCGCCGCCCCGAGCGACCTCTTTTGTGCAAATATCTCACCCTTAGAATAAAGGAACGAATATCAAGCCGCTGTAAATCCGCAGTTTCTCTCGACTCGAACCGCTGGGCTTGACCGAAAACCGAGGGCAGCCGCTCGAAGCGCATTAAGCCTACCTTCTCCAAAACTGCGCAAGCGTTTAGCCTCTCAGGTACTCGGAGATAATCTGCACCGAGCGGCTCGCTGCCATGTCTCTGAATTTGAAAAAGTCCATTCCCTCGTTCTCCCTCACGCTGTCGGAGATAGCCCTGATAATTCCAAAGGGAACTTTATTTCTGAAGCAAACCTGAGCTATCGCTCCGCCCTCCATCTCGCAGGCTATAGCGGAAAAGACTTCATTTATCCTCCTGCGCTCATCACGGCGGGAAACAAACTTGTCGCCCGTGGCTACCCTACCTGTTTCGTACTTTGTATTGGGCACAGCCTTGCAGGCGGCTTCAAGCTTGCTTATAATTTCGCAGTCGGCTTCTATGCTCATAACCCTGCAATCGTTGAATTGCAGCATGCCCAGCGGCTCGCCAAGCTCGGTTGTATCCATATCGTGCTGAACCACGTCGGTGCAAATCACCACATCGCCTATCTCTGTATCCTCGCTCAAAGCTCCGGCTATGCCGCTGTTGATTATCTCGTCAGGGGAGTAAAGGTCTATCATCACCTGAGTGCACATTGCGGCGTTGACCTTGCCCACTCCGCACTCGACCGCCGCAACCTCTCTGCCGAAGATTTTTCCGCTGTAAAAGCGCATACCGGTCTTTTCCTCTACCTTAACATTCTCCATCACCTTGATTATATCATCTACCTCTACCTTTAAAGCGCAGATTATTCCCGTCATTTTTCTTCCTCCTCAGCCCATATTTCCCGTAATATACATTATCACCGATATCGCCGCTACGGGCGCAGTCTCGGCTCTGAGTATCCTCTTGCCCAGAGTCGCGACCTTCGCCCCGTTTTCCTTGAGCGTTTCAATCTCCTCCGGCGCAAAGCCGCCCTCGCTGCCTATGAATATCCCCAGCTCTCTTGTTTGGGGCGAAAGCACCTTTCCAGGGTTCTCTCCTCCGCACTCGTAAAACACCACCGTATTTTCAAGCCCGCCAGCCATCTTCACAGCGGTTTCAAAGCTCACAGCCTGCTCCACTGTCGGTATCATTCCCCGCCTCGATTGCTCGGCGGCGCTCAGGGCGATTTTCTGCCAGCGCGCGGTCTTTTTCTCTATAGTCTTTAAATCAGGTCTGGATACGCAGCGAGAGCTTAAAAACGGAACTATCCTCTTTACCCCGAGCTCCACGGATTTTCTGACAATATAGTCCATCTTGTCGCCCTTGGGCAGAGCCTGGAACAGCACAAGCTCAACGCTCGGCTCGCTGTCGCACAGCTGCTTGCCGAGCACCCTAACTTTAACTTCGCCCTTACCTGTTTTATCTATGACACAGGGATAGACGTACTCCCCGCAGCATAATGTCAGCTCCTCGCCCTCTCTCATTCTCAGCGACAGCGAGATATGCTTGGCCTGCTCGCCGGTAATTGTGAAAAAATTTGTCGGCTCAATTTCAGAAAAAAACCACGCCATTGCTACACTTCCTTAAAAAAATATGTTATAATAGTAAAAAAATAGACGAATTTAATAGATTGCTGTCTGTTTTTGTCCACATAAACTATTTTATCAGAACAGCTAAAAAAGGGCAATGACTTTCCAATCCGACTTGACCTATACACTTATGCTCTCGAGCATCACACCAAAACAGCAAAGAGCAAGTCGGCTGAATATATAACCAAACAAATCAAAACATAAGGGAGGATACAAAATGGAGACAATGAGCGGCAGAGAGCTGTACTCTCATCTCAGAATTTTCAGGGACAACCGTCACACCCCCGCCAAGGCTCTGGTAGATCTGCTCAAGGAGAAGCACATCACCATAGCCACAGCGGAAAGCTGCACCGGGGGAATGATATCAAAGCAGATTACCGACATTGCCGGTGCGAGCAAGGTCTTCGGCTGCGGCGTTTGCTCCTACTCTAACGAGATTAAGGAAAGCATACTCGGGGTCGAGCACGAGGTTTTGGAGCAGCAGGGAGCCGTCTCGATGGAAACCGCAATCCAAATGTCAGCCGGGGTGAAAAAGCTGTCGGGCGCCGACATAGGACTTTCGACCACCGGCATAGCGGGTCCCAGCGGCGGCAGCGATGACAAGCCCGTGGGTCTTGTCTATATCGGCTACACAGACAACCGAGGCAACGGCTGCGTGCGCCTGGAGCTGTGGGACGTAACCATTACAAGGGACGAGGTTCGCTCACTTGCGGCGGCAGCCGCTATATTGGTGGCATACAAAAGCATTTTAGACAAATAATGCGGTCACTGTGGCAAAATAAAAAGACTATAACACCGATATTCGCCTTTATTATAACAAAGCTGTTGCAATAATCTGCAATATATGGTACACTTTTACACTGAGTGGGGTCAACTCGGCTTATGTCCAAAAAGGCATAACATTCCCATTTTTCATGGTTTTTGCGCTGTAAATTTGACAATATTTCGGGTTACCCCGAGGCGTAATATTAATACTATTAAAATTAAATATGACAGGAGTTGAAACTATGGCAAGATGTGCGGGCATTTTAATGTCCATAACCTCTTTACCGTCTCAGTACGGAATCGGCACAATGGGCAAGGAGGCGTACAAGTTCGCCGACTTCCTCAGCACAGCCGGACAGAAGATCTGGCAGCTGCTTCCGCTGGGACCGACCAGCTACGGCGACTCCCCCTACCAGTCCTTTTCAATCTTTGCGGGCAACCCGTATTTGATTGATTTGGATATGCTCATAGCCGACGGGCTTTTGTGCGAAAACGATGTAAAGGATCGAGACTGGGGCAGCGATCGTGAAAAGGTGGATTACGAAAAAATCTACAACGCCCGTTTCGATGTTCTCTACACCGCCTTTGACAAGTTTGAGCAGGCAGGGGACTTTGACGAGTTTAACAAATTTGTAGAGGAGAACAAGTCCTGGCTTTGCGACTATGCGCTGTATATGGCTGTCAAAAAGGGCTTCGGAATGAAGTCGTGGGTCGAGTGGCCCGATAACGATATCAAGATGCGCCGTCCAAAGGCAATAGCCGCATACACGGAGAAATACAGCTACGACATCCGCTACTGGGAGTTTGTACAGTATCTTTTCTTCAAGCAGTGGAACGCACTGAAAAGCTATGTAAACGACAAGGGCGTGCTTATGATGGGCGACATTCCGATTTACGTCGCCATGGACAGTGCGGACACCTGGGCAAATCCCGAGGTTTTCTGGCTTGACAGGGACTTAAACCCCGTTTGCGTTGCAGGCTGCCCGCCAGATTACTTCTCGGCTACCGGTCAGCTTTGGGGAAACCCGCTTTACAACTGGGATTATTTAAAGAAAACCAAGTACGACTGGTGGATGAAGAGAATCGCCGGCGTGTCGAAGATGTTCGACATCACCCGTATAGACCACTTCCGCGGCTTTGATTCCTACTATGCCATTCCCTACCCTGCCGAAAACGCCGTGAACGGTGAGTGGCTGGAGGGGCCGGGAATCAAATTCTTCGAGACTATGAAGAAAAAGCTCGGCGACGTTCCCATTGTAGCTGAGGATCTGGGCTTTTTGACCGACAGCGTCATAAAGCTTTTGAAGGACTCCGGCTACCCCGGAATGAAGGTGCTTGAATTTGCCTTTGACAGCGGCGAGGAAAACAACTATCTCCCGCATAACTATACATCCAACAGCGTTGTATACTCCGGTACTCACGACAACGACACGATAATTGGGTGGGAGAGCACCGCTAAGCCTGAGGACGTCGCCTTTGCAAGGCTTTATTGCCATATGCACGACGACGAGCCGTTCAACTGGGGCATAATTCGCACAGCTTACTCAAGCGTGAGCGACTACGCCATTATTCAGATGCAGGACGTGCTCGGGCTTGGAAGCGAAGCGAGAATGAATATACCATCCACCTTAGGCGGCAACTGGGTATGGAGGATGAAATCCACCGCAGCCACCAAGGCGTTGGCATATAAATTAAGAAAACTAGCAAAGACTTATGGTCGACTGGAGGAAGATTTACCGATGAATCAGAACAAACTTATGGACGCTCTTGTAGAGAACGCCAAATCCGAATACTGCAAAAACGTAGAGGATTTGACCCCGGCACAGCTGCACATGGCCCTCGGTAAGACAATCATGGGCGAGATTGCAGACCGCTGGAACAAGAGCAAGAATGTTCATGCAAACCACAGAAGAGCCTACTACTTCTCAGCGGAGTTCTTGATGGGCAGAATGATGTACAACAACCTCTTCTGTCTTGGAATTCTCGAGGACGTTAAGCAGCTTCTCGCCGACAAGGGCGTTGACATCAACGTATTTGAGGACATCGACGATGCAGCTTTGGGAAACGGCGGTCTCGGCAGACTCGCAGCCTGCTTCCTCGACAGCGCCGCTACTCAGGACGTACCGCTCGACGGCTACGGAATCCGCTACAAGTACGGTCTGTTTAAGCAGCTTATCGAAAACGGCTTCCAGGTAGAGGTTGCTGACGATTGGCAGCGCTTCGGCGATCCGTGGAGCGTTCGCCGCGACGAGGACACTGTACTCGTAAGCTTCTCAGACGAGACTGTTAAGGCTGTTCCCTATGACATGGCTGTTATCGGCTACGGCACAGATAATATAAACACACTTCGTCTGTGGCAGGCAGAGGCAGTAGAGGAGTTTGACTTCCTCGAGTTCAACAACTGCCACTATGACGCCGCTGTTAAGGACAAAAACTCAGCCGAGAACATCTCAAAGGTTCTGTATCCGAACGACAACAGCTACGAGGGCAAGGTTCTCCGTTTGAAGCAGCAGTATTTCTTCTGCAGCGCTTCCTTGCAGGATATCATCAAGAGATACAAGGCTAAGTACGGCAGCGACTACAGCCACTTTGCCGAGCACTGCGCTATCCAGCTCAACGACACCCACCCGGTATGCGCTATTCCCGAGCTTATCCGTCTTCTCGAAAACGACGGTCTGAGCTTTGATCAGGCTTTTGAAATTGCACAGAAGACATTTGCATATACAAACCACACAGTAATGAGCGAGGCTCTTGAGAAGTGGAGCATCGACCTTATGAAGAGCGTTATCCCCGAGATTTACGCTATCATCGAGAAAATCGACGAGAGACTCGTATCAGAGTTCACCGAGAAGGGTCTCAACGTACCTCTGGTAGAGGAAACAAAGGAGACTGAGGAAGAGACAGCAAAGGCTGACGAGGACGCCGAGGAAGATGAAGAGAAAGAGAAGGAAGAGCCGAAGCCCGTCAGAACAAAGCTTGACGAGATGAGAATTATCGACGGCGGAGTTGTCAAGATGGCTTGGCTTGCTATCTATGCTTCCAGCTACACAAACGGCGTTGCCGCTATCCACACAGAAATTCTCAAAAACGACGTTCTCAACGACTGGTACAAGCTCTATCCCGAGCGCTTCCAGAACAAGACAAACGGTATTACACAGCGCCGTTGGCTCGGACTTTGCAACCCGGAGCTTTCCGCCTTCATCACAGACAGAGTTGGCGACGGCTGGCTTCGCGACCTTTCAAAGCTCAAGAAGCTCGAGGGCTGCATCGATGAGATGACAATCAAAGAGTTCAACGCTATTAAGGACAAGAAGAAGGCTCAGCTTTCCGAGTATATAGAGAAGCACGACAGCGTTAAGATCGACCCGAGCTTCATCTTCGACATTCAGGTTAAGAGACTCCACGAGTACAAGAGACAGCTTCTCAACGCTTTCTCAATCGTTGACATCTACTTCAAGCTCAAAAACGGCGAGCTCCCCAACTGGAACCCGACCGCCTTCATCTTCGGCGCTAAGGCAGCTCCCGGATATGCAAGAGCAAAGGCTATCATCAAATATATCAACGAGATTGCAAAGCTCGTAAACAACGACCCCGATGTAAATGACAAGCTCAAGGTTGTATTCGTAGCTAACTACAACGTATCCTACGCTGAGAAGATCGTAGTTGCTGCCGACGTATCAGAGCAAATTTCAACCGCAGGCACAGAGGCTTCCGGTACTGGTAACATGAAGTTCATGCTCAACGGTGCAGTTACACTCGGCACCTACGACGGAGCTAACGTAGAGATAAGCCAGGAGGCTGGCGAGGAGAACGAGTACATCTTCGGCGCAAGAGTTGAGGATATCGAGAAGCTCGCTGCTGAGGGCTATGATCCGGAGGCTATCTACAACGCTAACCACGAGATCAAGAAGGTTATCGACACCCTTATCGACGGTACATTCGACGACGGCGGCGCAACGGGCGAGGGCAGCTTTGCAGAGCTCCACTCCTCACTGCTCAAGGGCGCAAGCTGGCATGCACCGGATCACTACTATATCCTCCACGATCTCCCGCTTTATGTTGAGGCTAAGATCCGCTGCAACAGCGACTACTCCGACCGCATTGCCTTCGGCAGAAAGTGCCTGATCAACACAGCTAACGCAGGTAAGTTCTCATCAGACAGAACTATCCTCCAGTATGCTGACGAGCTCTGGAAGCTCAACAAGTAATTTAAAATATCGGATTTAATAACGGTATGACACAGCCGCCGCAGATATCTGCGGCGGCTTTTTCGTCCTACGTGCGCCTGCACTGCTGTAGTTTAAATTTGTGCCAATCTATACCCTCCGTCCTTCCATTACTTTTCGCTCGTTTAAATCTTCGCCTGCGTGACAAGCTCGTTTGATCACGCAGGCGATTTGGTTATATTGTTAATTAGATAAAATAGAGGTGAGCTTTAGATTGAAAAGGAGTAAAAGAAAGTTGTGCAGGCGAACGTGGGATAAAAGCGGCATTTGGCGCTTTACTTCAGCACTACCAAGCTTCCCGCCGGAATAGTGAGTGTTGTGCCATTCAGGGAAGCCTGCGGCACATTTCCGTCTGCATCGCTGTCCTGAACGCAAAGCTGAGCCGCTATACCCGAATAGTCAAGGCTGTCCTTAGAAATATCGACCGTCTGCTCATCATCGCTAAGCGAGTAAATAACCATCAGCTTTTCGCCATCGTACTCTGTCACATATCCCGCAACGGATCTAATATCCGTCTCCACTATTTCGGAAATCGTACCTCTGGCGATTGCAGGGTAGGTATTTTTAAGGTCTATAATCTGCTTGTAGAAATTAAACAGCGAGTTCTTGTCAGCGACCTGCTCCTCCACGCTCTGCTCGGGCTTGTATTCCTCGGACTCAAAATCAGGCACTCCCGGAGTGGTCTCCGTCACCATTCCCGTCTCGTCGGTGTAGCTCCACGGCATACGCGAGCGGAAGGTGCCGTCATTCTGCGAGCCGCCCTTCAGCCCGACCTCTTCTCCGTAATATATGAAGGAGTTGCCCGGCATTGTCATATACAGCATGGCGGCAGTCTTTTCTTTTGTTTTATCTCCCGAAAATGCGAGAGCGCTCCTGGGCATATCGTGGTTTGAAAGGAAGGCAGCGTCTATAGCATCTTCATTATGTCCCTTTATAATCTCGTTCCAGCCCTGTATGCCCCGCCAAAAGGCTGCTGCGTCACGACCCGAAACTGCTGTCAAAATATTACCATTGCCCTTGTTTGAATACGGGAAGTTAAACAATGAGCTGACGCCCGAATCATAGCGCATCGAAATCTCACTGCTGCCGCTCCACTCTTCGCCGACTATATACACATCATCTTTAATGCCCTTAGCCGTTGTCATCAGCCACTCAAGAAACTCATTGCCGTCGGTTGTAGCCGAGTCAAAGTACTTTACAGCGTCCAGACGGAAGCCGTCGCAGCCGAGATCAATCCAAAACTCCATAATTTTTTTAATTTCGGCTCTCACGTCCTCATTGCTCAAATTAAGCTCGGGCATCTCGCTTGAGAAATTCGACTCTACCAGCACACCGCCTGAGCCGCCCATCTGCGAGTAAGCGGCATTGGAGTCAAAGTTATCGGCGTCTGCTATCTGGTAGTACTGAGCGTAGCCGTCCGTATTGCCCTCATCTATCTCCTCAACAGCCTTTTTATACCACTCGTTTTGGGTAGAGGTGTGGTTTAAAACGAGGTCGATAATAACCTTAATGCCTCTCTTGTGAGCCTCCTCGCACAGCTTTTTAAAATCGTCGTTTGTGCCGTAATCATCGGCAACCTTGTAGTAATCGTCAACATCATAGTGATGATAAGACCCCGACGCCATAATCGGCATGAGCCAGATTCCGTCAATACCAAGGTCGTCTCCGCCCGCCGGGTCTCCGTCGTTGAGGTAGTCGAGCTTCTCAGTTACTCCGTTTAAGTCGCCTATTCCGTCACCGTCGCTGTCGTAAAACGAGTAAACGAAAATCTCATAGAAGTTTCTGTAATTATCGGTAGAAGCAACAGGCTGCGCCTCCTGCTCGTTTGAACAGCCTGTCATCACTGCGCCAGTCAGGACGCAAAGCGTGAGCGCCAGGCAAATCAGCTTTTTAAGCATAAATTATCCCCCTTAAATTTGTATATTAGAATCCAAGCGGAAATCAACCGCCTGCTTTATTACACGGTTGCTGTGAAGCTAACCGCCAAATCCGCCTTTAACCATCAGGCATATAACCTATCCCGCAGCTATATCTGTAATTTTAAGGCTA
This sequence comes from uncultured Clostridia bacterium, assembly GCA_946500295.1. Taxonomy (GTDB): domain Bacteria; phylum Bacillota; class Clostridia; order Oscillospirales; family Acutalibacteraceae; genus UBA7067. Next base: position 64,067 of record CAMMVF010000009.1, read on the forward strand.
CAGACTGAGCCGATACCGGCAGCAGACATAAAACTGCCATATCTGAGCGCATAACCCTTCACTCGCATTTAAAGCTTCGCCTGCGCGACAAGCTCGTTTGATCACGCCTGCGACGATCGCAGCCGCCGCAGGGAAGCTTTGCTCCTCAGTCTTTCGGTGAGGGATTAAACCTCAACGAAAGACTGAATGTCCTCCGCCGCCATAGCGGCGTGGACGTCGGCGACCTGGTTATAAACATAAGGCGGCGGGATAACCCGCCGCCATAGCCTGTGATTGAATATAAAATTGAGCTTAGCCCTTTACAGCGCCGCCTGTTACACCCTCTACATAATACTTCTGCATCTTTAGGAAGAGAGCTGTAATCGGCACCGCAACCAGCACAGCGCCTGCGCAGAACATCAGGAAGTAGTCGTTGATATACTCCTTTTGCAGCATCTGCCAAAGTCCAAGCGCAATGGTGTAGTTGTCTCTTGCGTCGCCCATGATAATTTTGGCGAGAATAAAGTCTGCCCAAGGACCTGTGAACGAGGTCAAAACCGTATATACTACTATTGGCTTTGACATAGGCAAAATAATCCTCCAGAATATCTGGTTTTTCGTAGCGCCGTCAATCGTCGCAGCCTCGTCAAGAGCTCTTGGGATAGTATCGAAGAAGCCCTTCGATATCGCAAAGTTCAGTCCCGCACCTGCGGAATATACGATAATCAAAGCTATCAGATTCTGGGTAAGGTTCATAGCCTTCAAAACATAGTAGATAGCTACCATGGTAAGGAAGCCCGGGAACATTCCGAGAATAAAGCCGATGTTGATGAACTTCTTACGTGACTTGAAGCGAAGTCTTGAGAAGGTGTAGCTGACCATCAGCACAGAAATTGTAGAAATTACGCATGCGAAGCAAGCTACGATAAAGGTGTTCAAAAACCATCTCGGATAGTTAACTACGGTTGTATCGGTAAACAGTTTTATGTAGTTATCAAACGTCCACTCGTGAGGAATTATATAGTTGTTCAGATAAACTACGTCCTCTCCTCTAAACGAGGTCATAATAAGCCAAACAAGAGGGAGAATCCAGATAATACACAAAACCGTAAGCAGCACGTAAATTATGGCGTTTGAAATATTTCTTCTTAATTTGTAGCTTTTTATCATGAGAACTCCTCCTCGTTCTTGGAAGACTTGGTCATATTAAATGTGATAAGCGAAAGCGTAGCACAGAAAATAAATACCAAGATACCAATAGTAGCCGCAAGAGAGTAGTCGTTGTAGCTTGTTGTAAGGTTAAACAACCAAGTTACAAGCAGGTCTGTGTCTCCCGCATTGTAAAGTTCCGGGTTATTAGGACCACCGGCCGTGAGGAAGTAGATTACGTTGAAGTTGTTTATATTTCCGATAAACTGCTGAATCAGCGCCGGAGTCATGACAAAGAGCATATAGGGCATTGTGATTTTAACAAAGGTGGTCACAGGACCCGCTCCGTCGATTTTGGCGGATTCGTACAGTTCCTCGGGAATATTCATCAAAATACCGCTTGCAGACAAAATCGTAAACGGTACACCTATCCAAAGATTGACGATAAGAACAAAAATCTTTGCAAGCCACGGGTCAGTTAGGAACTTGACAAAGTCCCCTTCACCTATCACGCCTATGCTCCTGAGCAGTATATTAGCTACGCCGTTTACATTATCGCTGAGAATCTGCGACATCAACAAAAGGGTAACGAACTGAGGAACAGCGACAGTCATAACAAACATTGTTCTGAAAATCGACTTGCCCTTGATTCCCTTTTTGTTGATCATCAGTGCAAAGATGACTCCGACTATGTAACAGGATATAGTAGCTATAATCGCCCAGCACAACGTCCATCCAACGAGAGTTTGGAAAGTAAACGCCTTTTTGGGGTTATTAAAGAATACGTCCGCAAAGTTACCAAAGCCTATCCAGTCGAACAGTCCGCCCATCGGGTGGAAACGGTCGAAGTTTGTAAAGGCAATAAGTATCATAAATATCATCGGCAGAACCGTGAACAGGCAGATGAGGATAGTCGGGAGAGAGAGCATAGTTACATGATAGCGCTGGTCAAGCAGCGTGCTCAAATCTTCTCTCAAGCTGTTTATTTTCTCTCCGTTTTTCCTTCTCTCCTGAAGAGCAACATTAACCTTAATGTTCAAAATATATAGCATTAAAAACAGAACCGTAACAAAGAGAGCCATTACGCTGTAAAGCAGGATAAGCATCGAGTCGTCCTGCTGTGCGACAACCGGCATACCTGTCACCGGGTCCATTCCACCCGCTGAAATTACATCGCCAAGAGTCAAGAATTTTGAAAGATACTGCCAGGCAAAGCCGATCATAAATGCAAAATACGCCGCCTCTACAGCCAAGAACACCAAGCCCTTGACTATCTGCCCCTTCACCATTATGCCGAAGCCCATGATGAGATACGATATCTTAGTAGACCAATCACCCTTAACGAAGCTTAAACCATAAAATTTAAACGCTCTGCCTATTCCTACGAAGAATCCGACAATAGCCCTTCCTATGAACTTTAAAAGTCTTACAATATTGTGCGGAAGGTGTACAAAGAACTGCCCTAAGTTGTAAAAAAACTTTTGGAAGCCGTTCATCTGAGCGTAAGAGATAAAATCCATGGTTTCACTCCTTTTCCATCAATTTTTAAAGTATCAAATCAATAAAGCGTCCTCGTGTGTCAAGCAGCCTGAGTACAGGCTGCTTGACAGATAAGGTTATTTATTTTTTACGGATTATTATGACACTGTGATATTCTCTACCATATTGTCATACTGGGCTTTCATTTCAGCGTCGCTGTGATCCTTGGTCGGGTCAACAAGGTAGCCGCCGTAAGCGCCTGTCGGGTTAAAGAAAGCTGTACGGATATTAGCCTGCGGAATTGAGAACTCGCGCTGAGCATAGATAGCGCTCAAAGCAATGTTGTCCTGTACGAGGTCGCTATCTACCAAAGACTGGATTGACGGACCCCATCCGAGCTCCTTGCATCTCTGTGTCTGGCACTCCTCACCTGTGAGGTAGAAAGCAAGAGCCTGAGCAGTCATAGGATACTTTGTCTGAGCGTTTACACCGAGGTGCTTGTAGCCGTACATTGAGATGAGCTGCTTGTCTTCGCCGTTAACATTGATTGTCGGAAGCTTTACAGCGCCCATGTTTTCACCGAGAGCTACCTCGATGTTTGCAATCTGCCATGAACCAACTACACCGCAAGCATAGGTTCCGTTTTTAAAGCCTGAAACGAGAGTCTGGTTAACGTCCTCGCTCTTGAAGTAATCACTGGTTGAGCAAAGGTCAACAAAAGCCTTAGCTACAGCGTTAACCTGATCATAGTCGTAGTTGAGAACCTGAGTTTGAAGGTCTTCAGACAGTGAAAGTGTGCCGCCTGCTGTGAACGGAACTACGCAACCGTAGAAGCCGTCGCCGAGGTTGAAAGCAAAGTACTTTTTCTCCTCGTTGCAAACCTTCATGATGCCTTCCATGGTCTTAACGTCCTCGTCAGAGAGAACTCTCTTGTCATAGAAGAGAACATAAGAGTTGTCGCCGGTCTCGGGATAAGCGTAAATTCCCTCTTCAGCGTCGTCAGCGCCCTGGAACTTAACTGTATCATAAGCCTCGGAAATACTCTTGCTCTCAAGGTCTTCTCTATAGTTAAGTCTTACCTGCTGTACATAACCGCCATTGAACAAATCGAGTCCCTGGTCAGATGCAAAAGCGAATACGTCAGCTGCAGCAGACGGGTCTGTCTTAACGTTTGCAGCCGCATCAGACTCACCCTGAGCTACGCACTCGATTGTGATTGTTCTGCCGAGATCCTTGAAATTCTGAACAAAGGCATCGCACTGCTTCTGCAAAAGCTCGATTGAAGCCTGAGGACCCCAAACCTTAAGTGTTACGTTGTCCTCGTCGCCCATAGCTATCTGAGCGTCGGCCATCATTTGATCAACAGTGTACTGCTGAACCTCCGCTGTGCTTCCTGTTCCTGAGCTGCCCTGTGATGAGCTGCCCTGTGATGAACTTTCGGTTGAGCTGTCTCCGCAGCCTGCGAAAGCTGAAATTGCCATCAATGAAGCAAGGCTTGCGCAGAGAATTCTCTTTGTGTACTTGTACATTCTGATTCCCTTTCTTTCTGAGAGTTTATAGTTTTCACGGCTTAGCCGTGTGCTTTTCTGCCGGGTAGCGAAAGTGCTCTGTACTGTTCAACCATAAAAACAAACATAATTAGAGCCTGTGCGCCCCCATCGCTTGTCTAAATGATATCATATCCGCTTAATAAATGCAACACTCTTTATTCATTTTTATCAATGTTTATATATGTCGCTTCCGATTTTGTGCACTATGCACAGGATTTTTCCCTGTGTTTTAAATCAAACCCCGAAATCGACCCAATTTTCGTTATTATCACAAAGTCTCCTTAGTAATATTTAACCAAAAATATAACCCTATTTTTAGATTTTGTAACTCTTGCTCTCCCCTTATCCCGTCAGTGCCACAGCCGCATTTAGGGGTTCATTTTTTGTTAACATTTTGTTTAAGATGTTCGCCGCATATTTCCAGCTTCCCCTGAGTACAATATTCAAAAGCTCAATACTGCCGAAGCTTACCTGTATTTCTTGACAATAAAACCCATTAAAGCTAAACTATAATTTGAATATACAGACCTCGCAACACAGCTTTAAATATTTTAACTCTTCATTTTTCGGAGGTATAACCATGAAGCTCATTAAACTGCTGGAAAAAATCGCCTACACCGTTGTTCAGGGCAACGAAAATATCGACGTGACAACCCTCGTCTATGATTCGAGGAAAGCCGAAAAAGGCAGTGTATTCGTCTGCTTAAAAGGCTACAATTCAGACGGACACTCCTTCGCCCCCAAGGCAGCGCAGCTGGGCGCCGCCGCCGTTATAGCTGAGGACGATATTAGCTTGCCCGAAAACGTGACTATTATTAAGGTGGAAAACACCCGCGTCGCTCTGGCTTATATGAGCGCCGCCTACTTTGACTACCCGGCAACCCATTTAAAAACCGTGGCGGTAACCGGCACAAAGGGCAAAACCACTACGGTGGGCATGATACGCTCTATTTTGCAGTGCGGCGGAATTAAGACAGGCACAATCGGCACGGTCGGTATAGTTATAGGAGATGAAATCACAAAAACCAACAACACCACCCCCGAATCCTATGAAATCCAGCAGGCAATGAGAAAGATGGTCGATCAAGGCTGCGGCTGTATGGTAATCGAAGCCTCATCCCTCGGTCTGAAATGGCACCGCACCGACGCTATCGACTTCGATTACGGCGTATTTACAAACTTCTCCGACGACCATATAGGCGGGGCGGAGCACAAGGATTTGGCGGAATACTTAAGCTGCAAGGCGCTGCTATTTAAGCAGTGTAAGCTCGGGCTGATAAACACCGATGACAAAAGCGCCGATAAAATCACTGCAAACGCTACCTGCGAGATTGAAAGCTTCGGCTTTGACAGGGGCTGCGACATTTACGCCTGCGGCGACAAGCTCATCTCAAAGCCCTTTTTGGGCGTTCACTTCAACACGGGCGGTAAGCTCGAATTGAGCGCAGATGTGCCGATTCCCGGTCACTTCAATGTCTATAACGCACTTGCAGCTCTCAGCGTCTGCCGCCATTTCGATATCAGCACCAACGCCATGATAGAGGGACTTCGCAAAGCGACCGTCAAGGGCAGGGTCGAGAGCGTAAGCGTTCCGGGCAATTACACCCTGCTCATCGACTACGCGCACAATGCCGTGAGCATGGAAAACGTACTCAAAACATTGAGAGAATACCACCCCCACCGCCTCATCACGATGTTCGGCGCAGGCGGAAACCGACCCAAGGTTCGCCGCTACGAGATGGGCGAGGTGAGCGGCAGGCTTTCGGATTTATCCGTAATCACCACGGATAACCCAAGGTTTGAAGAGCCGATGGACATAATAAACGACATACTGACAGGCATAAAGAAAACCGATGGCAATTACATCGTCATTCCCGACAGACGGGAAGCGATCCGCTGGTGCATCGAAAACGCCGAAGGCGGCGACATTATCGTCTTGGCGGGAAAGGGACACGAGGATTATCAGGAAATACGCGGCGTCAAGCACCACCTCGACGAGAGAGAGGTAGTAGCCGACGTCCTCCAGTCGCTTAAAAATTAATACCCGACCGGACTTAGGCTCTAAAAAATAAAAGTTGAGGCAAGCGAACAAAAGAAACCAGCGATTACTGATTTAGCTCGTTTCTCAATTTTGTTTCCGCCTTACCGTCTTTTCAATTCTGCCCAGACTATTGACAAACAGCCGAAATACCATGCTTTAGCTCAGCAAAACCTCCGGTAAAAACAGCTTAACCGCCCTGTACGCAACTACAAGGCGGTTATTTTTAACATATTAAGCCACTTTATTATTTGCATAGTCTATTACGGTAACGGTTAATTCACTCGAAATATACTGAATTGTATCGAGTATTTTTTCAATCACCTGCACAACTTCATTTGAAAAATACACCTCTCCGCACTGCTCGCACTTTTCGCAGGGAACATTTTTAATTACTACAATATAATTGCCCTGCTTTTCAATATATTCGGTCTTATCTTGTTTTACATTTCCGCCGCAAAATGTACAGCTCATTATTCCCGCTCCTTTCTCGTCTTGTAGTCGTTTTCCCATTCGTTCAAGTTTGGTATATATGCCGTGATAATATATAACGTCTCTCCGTCGCGGCTTACTACAGAGTGTAAATGCTTTGCGCCTGCAATCCCATATATTAAACAACTGTGCAGTGGTCTGTCATGGGGATAATCCTCTATAATTTCGCCGTGTTTAATACACTCAAGCACATCAGAGGACTTTATACCCCTTTCCCTAATCCGTTTTAATGCGTGAAGAGTCCATTTGATTTTTCCTCTCTCACATCGTATAAGTAATAACACAAACCGCACTAAAGAACCAAAGCGGCTTTTAATGCGGTTTTCTTTGGAGCTGATAAGCAGATTCGAACTGCTGACCTCATCCTTACCAAGGATGCGCTCTGCCTACTGAGCTATACCAGCAAGATTAAATTGTGGTGCAAAACCGAGCTAACCCCTCAGCTTTAACACGTCTGTTCGACATTATACCATTATTCAGCTGACAGGTCAATAGCTTTGAGCGAAAAAATTGAGGATTTCAGAAAGTTTTTTCACAGCTTCAGCTCTCAACTAATTTCCTTTTTGCATTATGTGATCACCTCAACACACCTTTAAATCGTAGCAAAGCGTGACAAGCTCGTTTGATCACGCCTGCGATGATTGCAACCGTCGCCGGGGGCTTTACCCCTCAGGTTTGGGGGATTAAACCTCACCGAAAAACCGAATGGAACCCGCCGCCTACTCAGGTGAGGGACATCGGCGACTTGGTTTCTGCTTAAAATAACGCTTTTGCACATCGCCGAACTCCCCGATTGACTTTTGTTTCATCGGGAAGTTCGGCGTTTTTAACCGAGCATTTGACATAATCAAGGATTGATTATCCACACACTCTCTTAGAGAAGCAGCAATCAGCCCTGTTGCCTTTTACCGTATTTACGTCTGTAAATCAGGGTCAATACCACGCTTACCGCAAGCAAGCCGAGGGCAAGAGCTACAAACATAAAGTTGTTGTTGACAACGCCTGTCAGCGGCAAGGACGGGAGCTTTGCGTTTTTGACAGTGTAGGTGATGTCATAATATACTCCGTCCTGTGGATCTTCATCATTACCTGTGACAGCGCCGTCAGTATCGCCTTCTTCAATTATATATGGCAGGTTAAACTCGACAGAGCTCGGAATTAAATTATAGCCGTCCAGGGCTTTTACCTCTGTGATGCGGTACTGCCCAACGGGAAGGTCGGTGAATTGTATGTCGCCTTTTGCGTTGGTCGTTACATTGGTCGCTTGTTCAGCGCCGTCGTCGGTGCTGAGCGCATATTTATATTCGCCGGTTGCGTCATCAAATTTGCAGTAAATCGCACTGTAGCTGTAGTCTTCGCTCTCGCGATACTCAAGCATAAAGCCGACGCCCTCAAGCGGTTTGTCAGTATCAGCATCTACTTTATGAATTTTCAGACTGGTCTTGATCGTATTATAATTCTGCCTTGCCAGAGCGAGGTTCTGATTCGGCTTTGAATAATAATAATAATAATTATTGACCATGCCATAATACATCCTGTTAAAGTTTCCCTTGTAAACTTCCTCTGCATTCGGCAGCTGCTGATCTGTGATTAAATAGCAGTTATTCTCTGTTTCACTTGAGTCTTTCACAGCAACATTTCTTGAGCCAACCTTACCATCAACATAAAATTGAGATAGAGTTCTTGAGATGAATAAATCATTAAAATTCATTTCTTCCTCTTTGCCGTCAGAATCAATAATTGTAACGGTATTTGACGGACAAGAGAACTTTGTATAATAACCGCTGTAATTATCATCAGAAGAATAGATATCATCAAAGCTGTATGAGCCGTCATTTTCGGTTACGACAGATTTAACTTCGGTATCACCTTTATAAAGCGTAACGCTAACGCCCTCAACAGTTGATTCGCCGTTATCGTACTTTCCGTGAAAATCTTTATCAATCCACACCCCCCTGATTATTATAAGTAACAACATTATAAATGTTATTTGAATCACTGCCGGAGCTCAAGACCTGAATTTGCGAATCAACGCCAGCCTCAAGGTAGGTGGTCGGAATCAGGCGTATATTGCGGTTTCCGACGATAGTATCATCATAGGCAGCTTTGACCGTAACCCATCGCCTGCCGGGCATAAAGTTTTCGCAACTGTACTTCGTAATTTTCTCAGCACCATCACCAACCTGAGTTTCGGTGATTTTAATTACCGGAGTGTTGAAGTTGCCCGATACATTTTTGCCGTCAACTGTGTAGTGGATGTCAAAGCCTGTATCACCCTCATTTCCGCCGAGATAACTATAGTAGTTGTTGTCGCTGTTGCGGTTTGAGAGGTTATCTGAGGTGTCGTTTAACCACGTCATGTTCTTAAAAGCAGTAAACTCAAACGGAGACGTGATATCACGCACCGTGTCGTAAACCGTTTTCTCTGCCATGTAAGCGTCGGAGGAAACCAGGTCGGCGTCGCCGCAGATAAACCATTCAAATTGACTTTCATCAATAGTGGTTAGGTAATCGGGAGTTGTTTCAACGGAAATAGTCTCCGTATTAGTATCAAAGGATATCTTGACGCTACAGGAGGTTGCGCTCTCCGAACCAAGGACAATTTTGTAATTGCCGCCGAGCATATCGCCGTAGCTTATACCGGCATACCAGTCGTTTTGACCCTCAATTCCGGCATTTGGAACAACCTTGAACGAAAGGGTGTTCGGAGTAGGGCTTACTTTTACATTGTCAAAAGTAACCTCATAAATGCCGTCACCGTCGTCGTCAGACATTTGACCTCGCCCATCAGCCGAGGACCATTCATTGCCGGTCAGGTTTGCATCGCCGAGGACATAATAGGTGGTAATCTTCGGTTTAACCATATATTCATCGCGGCGGTTACCGTTGCCGTCAAGCAGGTGATAGACGGTTTGCCTTGTGTTGGGGTAGTATGATACCACAAGCTTATAACCGGAGTAATCTATCTTTTCTCCATTTTCGTCAAGCTCTTGCAGACTGAAGGAAATGTTATGATTGGTGTTGTCTTTGCCGAATTCAACGACCTTAAAAGCGTAAATCAAGTCACGATCATTAGGAACATTATCGTATGTTTTGGTGTAAATTCCGGTACGGTCATCATAATACATTTCATTAGCTTCGGACGACGGGTTCCAACCATTGCCAACGCCTGCAATTTGCTCATTTCCTGAGACAACATATCTGTCTCTCACCAGCGTACTTGCTCCTTCGGAATTTACAGCCTCAAGCTTAATATAGGCGCTATCATCGTTGGACGGAGGGGTGAAGGTGATTGTTACAGTTGAAGCTTCACTTATTTCAAAGTTGTAGTCTCCGCTGCCGTCGTTTGCGCCGTAGTCAACACCTGAGGAAAACAGACCATCGCCGACAACCTTAAAGCTGTATTCGCCTGCAGGCAGTTCTTGCCAGGTATAAGTATATTCCGTTGTTCCGCCAGCTGCCGTTCGACCTTGCAGTCTAGGCGCTTTTTGTTGTGCTTCATCTGCATCGAGTCCGTTATTGTCCCACTCAAAATCAAGTCCGGTGAGCCCTCTGGAGCCGAGGATACTGTAAAATTCGATATTTTTAACACCGTCAATGACACATTCTGTCATAGAAGAATCAACCGGAAAAACATGAGTTTCATTTAATTGGGGATTATAGGTAAAATAAATGTTTATAGATTCTGTTCCTTCAGGAAGATTTGTAAGATAAAAGGTTCTGTTCTGCCCTGAGTCAACAGCGTCCTCAATAACCTTGTAGCCAAAGTTTTTGCCCGTGCCGATAGCGTCAGCTGTAATGGTAAAGTCCTTTGATCTGTAAGTGCCGTCAGACTGCAGGGTAAGCTCGCCTGCCTGAGCTGTACTCCTCAGGGAGCATTAACTCGTCTGTTTCTGCTTCTGTACTCAAGACATCATCGTCTATCTGATATTCCGACTTTTCTTTCAATTTATTTTTGCATTTGTTTACGGCTATTGTTGTGAGCCAACCGCAAAACTTTTCTTTATCTTTGAGTGTGTCAAGTTTCAAAAAAGCTGTAATATAGGTTCCTGCATAATGTCCTTTGCATTTTCTTCATTTTTAAGCAAAGAAAGGCAAGTAAACCACATATCATTTTTAGTTAAATCATAAAGTTTATTGAACGCTTTTTGACTTCCGTTTTTTGCTCCTGAAACAAGCTCTTTAATTTCTTTCACAAGGTTTCCTCCTTATTGTAGATTTTTTGCGTTCCTATATATTAGACACATCAAAAGATAAAAAGGCTCATTTTTCCAACAATTTTTTTGAAAAATTTATTCATAATCTATACGAGGTAACGAATCGTAATTATGCTGTGTTTTCCATTCATCTACATTAATTCCGTTCACCGTCTTTAATTCATCACATCTATCAATAAATTGTAATCCAAATGTAGTTGCACTGTCAGGAAGATTTAATTCAGTCAATGAAGAACAGCCTTCAAAGGCATAATCCATAATTGTAGTCAATCCATCCGAAAGTTCAACCTTTTTTAATGATTTACAACCTAAAAAAGCACTTGGACCTATTTGATAATCTGTACCTTTACAATAAACTTCACGCAATGAGGATGCACAACTAAGAGTTTCTTTGCCAATATATTTTACACCGTCTTCTATAATCACTGTATGTATTCGGCTTAAGTATTCATTCCACGGTTGGAGATTGACACTCATATATTCTTGATAATTGTTCATTTTTCCAATTCCTGTTATACGCAAGGTACCACGCTCATCAAGAGTCCATTTAACATTAATTCCGCCGTCACCGCAGTTTCCGCTCTTATATTCAGGAACATTTTCAGGTGGAGCAACATCATATTCAAAATCATATTCAGTTAATGAATTATCATCACTGATTTTTACCCACATACAAGGATAAATATCCATTGAATAGCTGTTAAATGATCCATTATAATCTATATTATTTCTTGAATCTATATTAGCAGGTGCATATTGTTCAGTTCCGGAGGAACGAAGCCATTTTCCAGGAGAATTTTTTTCAAAAAGACCTGTGCAAGTTGAACCCCAATATTTTTCGGCTTCAGGAACATTAAGCAAAAAGACATAATCATATGTACTTTTTGCGTCATCGGCTTGAATTGAATAACTGTTGTTATCAAGTTTTGTCTGCAAGATGTAAACTTTTTCTTGGTGGCTGAATGAATTGTTATAAAAATCATTATTTAACCAACTTCTGATACTGCTATTTATCCAAGTGCAGCTGTTTGTTTTTTCAGGATCTTCTTCCTCACAAAATTTACGATCATCAATAGCATTTTTGCTAATTAAAAGTACAGCCTTATCATTTTTATCTACAACACCCCATTCAATAGGAGCGGTTGGCTTGTTCTCAGTATAATATATACCGTCTTCATTGTCGATTTCATATTCGCCAAAAGTAACAATATCACCAATCTTTGCTTTTGCAAATCTTTTGTCAAGTGAGAGTGCACTTGTAGTAGGTGGCATTGTTTCACTTTCATCGGAACTATACATAAATTTATCAGAAATAATATCTTTAGGCTTTTGCGTCATCTCAAAGGTGTGATTTAATATAATGGTCTCATAAATTAAGACACTTTTTTGGACAGATTTTAATGAATCTGAT